>CAYVHV010000018.1:0-41248 GCA_964451305.1 uncultured Acidimicrobiales bacterium
GTCCTCCATGGCCTCTTCATCTTCCATGGCTTCCTCGTCCTCCATGGCCTCCTCGGTTGTCTCTTCCTCAACCTGGACGCTTTCATCGGCGGCTTGCTCGACCACCGCGGTGTCGCTGCCGCATGCGGCTGCGGTCAGTCCGAGTGCAAGGGCGAGTGCGGCGACGCGCTTTGACTTCATGTTCATGTTGATCTGCTTTCGTGTGGGGGTGCAGTTGTTCGAATCTTCGAAACAGCCACCCCACACAGATGCGCAGATCGCAGTGACAACCATCACACCTTGATGCCCATCACACCTAAACCCGATCAGACCTAGACGCCCGCTACACCGTGACGCCGATCAGACCTCGACGCCCGCCACAACTAGACGAAACCGCCTAGCAGCTTACGATCGATCGATCGTGACCTCGGTTGGATCCGAGTCGTTCCAGTGGAAGTCGAACGCCACCACCGAGTACGAGACCGCTCCCTCGGGAGCCCCGTCATCGAGGAACGAGCGCTGATCTAAGGTCCACGTCGTTGCGACAACTTCAGGCTCGCCGTTTCCGACCGCGCGCAGGATTCGGTATCCATGCAGCTGAAAATTCTCGGCCGGTTCGGTCCATTCGAGCAATACCGCGCCGTCCGATTGAACTGCGGAAAGTTCGACTTGCTCGGGCGGCTCCACGTCGGTCACCGCCGCTGCTTCGTGCCAGCCCACCGACAGCACCTCCCCCTCAGCGTCGACACCTCGAATGCCATACCAGTAGAGCTCACCAGCAACGACCGTGTCGTCGAGAAACGTGCCGGTTTCTTCGCCGGTATGTAGGCGGTTGCTCTCCGTGAGTTCCGTCGCCTGCGGCCGGGCGAGATCGGTTCGGCCCAACCGGTGAACCTGATACTCGACGGCTCCTTCGGGCGCCGACCACACCACCTCGATGCTGGTGGCCTCCATCGAACGGCGAGAAATCCACGCGTCGCTCGAATCGGGTTCGGTGAACGTGATGTTCTCGTCGGGCGCTTCGAGCGGAGGCGGAGCCACCGAACTCTCGCTCTCGTCACCGGTCCCATCGGAAGGTTCCACGTTCGGGTCCACTGCCGAGCCGTCGGGATCGTCCTCGACCGGAACCTCCACTGGTTCGATTTCCGACGCGTCCGGCGCTACCTGTTCCGGCGCTGCAGACTCGGGCGCAACGGCACCTGAACCACTGCAACCAGCGAGCACGATCGCCGCCACAGCGAGGAACCAGCGTCGGAATGCCATATGACCATGGTACGTGATGGCACGACCTCGTCACCGTCGAGGCGTCTCGCTGGCCATGTCCGCGGCTCGCCCATTAGCGTGAACCCGTCACCGCCACCTCCATCCCACGAAAGCTCTCAGATGAAATACGTCCCGCTCGGAACGACCGAAATTCAGGTCTCCGATACCTGCCTTGGAACCATGACCTACGGGAGCCAAACCACCGAGGCTGAGGGCCATGCCCAGCTCGATGCCGCCCTCGATGCTGGCATCAACTTCATCGACACCGCCGAGGTCTACCCCGTTAATCCAATGATCGCCGAAACCGCCGGTCGCACCGAGGAGATCATCGGCACGTGGCTCGCCAAATCGTCGCGCCGCGACGACATCGTCCTCGCTACCAAGATCGGCGGCGTCGACAGCCCGGTTCGAGACGGCGCCCCTATCACCGTCGAAAGCCTCGACGACGCGGTAGAAGCCTCGCTCAAGCGACTTCAAACCGACTACATCGACCTCTATCAGCTGCATTGGCCAAACCGTGGTGGCTACATGTTCCGCCGCAACTGGACCTTCGACCCGTCCACACAGAACAAAGCCGAAACAATCACCCACATGGAGGACATCCTCGCGGCACTGCAACGCCACGTCGACGCCGGCCGCATCCGACACATCGGCCTGTCCAATGAGAGCGCATGGGGCACGGCGCAATGGTTGAGCGTTTCCGAACGAATCGGCGCGCCGGCCATGGTGACGATGCAGAACGAATACTCGCTCCTCGCCCGCCTCTACGACACCGACATGGCCGAGCTCAGTCACAACGAGCAGATGACGTTGCTGGCGTACTCGCCGCTCGCTGCTGGCTACCTGACCGGCAAGTACGACGACGGTGACGTTCCTGAAGGCTCGCGAATGTCGATCGGGCCAACGATGGGAGGACGAAAGACAGATCGAGTCCTCGACGCGTCACGGGCCTACGTCGAGATCGCCCGAAAGCACGACCTACACCCGGTCCACATGGCCCTCGCGTTCTGCCGGCAACGGCCATTCCCCGTCGTCGTCATCGCTGGAGCCACGACGATGCCACAGCTCGAGATCATCTTGAACGGTGCTGATGTCGTCCTCAACGAGGAGATCCTCGACGAGATCGATACCGCCCATCGAGCGCACCCGATGCCATTTTGAGCAGGGTTCTGCCTCCGAAGGACTCGTGTCCGTGGCCTGGCCGATAACCTAGCGACATGGCTCAGAGCAACGAACTCACCCAAGCAACCCACGACCGTCTTAGCGCCGAACTCGAGGACCTCACGTCACGCGGTCGCAACGAGATCGCTACCGCACTCGAAGCAGCTCGCGAGGAAGTCGACACCGATGAAAACGGCGACTTCCACGCTGCGAAGGATGCTCAGAGCCAGCTCGAAGCACGGATCGAATTCCTCTCGCACACCCTCGACGGCGCAACGATCGTCGAGGCTCCAACGGACGGCTGCGTCGGCACGGGTTCGCTCGTCGAGGTCCGCTTCTCCGGTAGCGATAACACCGAGACCTACCTTTTCGGGTCGATCGAAGAGCGCCACGGCGACACCGTCGACGTCTCGCCTACGTCACCGCTCGGTACCGCTCTCGCCGGAACCAAGAGTGGCGACACGGTGACCTTCACCGATCCTGCAGGCAACGACGTCTCCGTCGACGTCGTCACCGTTCACTGAGCGGACGCCCTCTCGTTCTTGGTTGCGCACCCTCTAGTTCTTGGTTGCTGAGGCCGAGACTCGAACCTCAATGTCCTTGCCGATAACAAAGGCGGGCGACTTGTTCACACCCACGGAGAAACGATCGAGCGTTGTCGTTGCTTCAAAGGTCGCGGTCGTGTCAGCAATGGTCAGCCCCGAGATCGAAAAGGTTAACGGAACCGTCGTTCCTTTGATCGTTACCTCGCCAGAGACTTGCCGTTCACTGCCACCGGACGCGGTGAATGTGATCGTCGGGTAGGTGTTCGCGTCCAGCAGCCCCTTCTGCGTCGTCACGTCCTTGTTTCGTTTCGAGATCGAACTCGTATAAGACGTCGCATCGGCGACAACCTCGACGGCTGTCAACGCACCATCGACGATCGAGATGCTACCGGAGGTGACCTGAAACGTCGCCGGAACATCGGCAAGGCTCAACATCCTCGCCGTGGCGGTCACCGTTGTCTTGGCTGTGTCGATCGTCCACGTACCCGTGGTTGTTTCGGCAAGTGTCATTTGCGTTACTCCCGCTTCAATGGGGCGCAGAACCCCTGATTCCTCCGAGCCTATCGACAGCCAATCTCAATCAGTCCCGACCTTGCGCACCGGCACACCTACACTGAAACCATGAATGTTCTGGTCATCAATTTCGGTTCGTCGAGCGCGAAGTACGCCCTGTTCGATGAGTTCGAAGAGATCCTCATCCAAGGAAAGCGCGAACGACTCGGCAACGACCCGGAGAAGCACACCGAGACCCACGAGGAGGCCGTTGCTGCGATCTTCGAAGCGGTCGGCGACCACCGGGTCGATGCGGTTGGCCATCGCGTCGTACACGGGGGCAGCGAGATCAACCAATCACGACAGGTCGACCAGATGGTGCTCGACGTCATCGAGAAGCACATCCCCGACGCACCGATGCACAACCCATTCGCCAAGGCCGCGATCGAGTCGGCACAAACAATCTTTCCATCGGTGCCGCACGTCGCGGTCTTCGACACCGCCTTTCATGCGAGCATGCCCCGTCGAGCAACGACCTACGCGATCGACCAAGACGTCGCCGAGCGCCACGGCATCCGACGCTTCGGGTTCCATGGCATCTCTCACGAATATGCCGCCGGCATTGCTGCGGACTTTCTTGGACGCCCACTCAATGAGCTCCGCCTGATCACCCTCCACCTCGGCAACGGCGCGAGCGCCAGCGCGGTCGAGTTCGGTCGCTCGACCGAAACCAGCATGGGCAACACACCCCTCGAAGGCCTGGTCATGGGTACTCGCTCCGGCGACGTCGACGCTGGCGTGCTCTTATCGCTGCTTCGAAGCGGTGAGTTCAGTGTCGAAGACCTCGATGATCTGCTCAACAACAAGAGCGGACTCCTCGGCCTCGCCGGAGAGAGCAACGACCTTCGAGAGATCGAGCAAGCCGCATCCGAAGGCGACGATAAAGCCCGACTCGCGATCAATGTCTTCGCCCACCGGGCGCGCAAATACATCGGCGCGTACGCGGCAGCGATGGGCGGCGTTGACGCCATCGTCTTTACCGGCGGAATCGGCGAGAACAGCGCCAGCATGCGTCGCCGCATCCTTCAGCGCCTCGAGTTTCTCGGTGCGGTTCTCGACGAAGACAGAAACCAAGATGCGACCGTTCACTACGACCGAGACCATGCGTTCATCACCACCGCGCACTCCCGCGTGGACGCGATCGTTGTCAAGACCAACGAAGAGCTCATGATCGCTCGGGAAACCCAGCGGGTCATCGCCACCGCCGAACGGCCACAGCCGCAGGCGATTCCGATCGCGGTCAGCGCCCGGCATTGCCATCTCACCGAGGAGACCTTCGCCGAGTTGTTCGGCGAAGATGCAACACCAACCCACAAGAACGACCTGTCCCAACCTGGACAGTACGCGTGCGAAGAAACCGTCACCGTCGTGGGCCCTCGCAGCGAGATCGAAGGAGTTCGCCTGCTCGGTCCACTGCGAAAGGCCAATCAGGTTGAAATCTCGCGCACCGATGAGTTCATCATCGGCATCGACGCCCCTGTTCGCCAGTCCGGAAACGTCCGCGGTTCGGCGCCGGTGACATTGCGAGGTCCGAAGGGATCGGTGAAGTTGAACGAGGGCTTGATCTGCGCTCATAGACACATTCACATGCATCCGCGCGATGCTGCCGCCTTCGAAGTCTCCGATGGCGACGAGGTCGCTGTGGCAATCGTTGGAGGCGACCGCGACCTCGTTCTCGGCGACGTCACCATTCGCGTCCACGAGAACTACCGGCTCGAAATGCACATCGACACCGACGAAGCGAACGCCGCCGAACTTGGGACGATTGCGCAAGCAACGTTGAGTCCCGTCGATGTCGACGACCAAGAGTTTGCGGTCTACACGTCACTGCCGGCCGAGGCGAAGCTCACGACCCTGAATTAATTGGATCGGCACTACCTCGAGCGAGTGGTTACGCGGCGGCGCTCACATCAAACGAATAGAACTCCACGTGGAACTCCGCGTTCGCTGCGGGTTCGATGTGATGACAACGTCCGGGAACGATCACGACCGAACGGCCGCAGTCTGCCGTTCTTCTCCACTCGGGTTGCTCATCGACGACGGTCACGTCTCCGGACGTAACGACGAGCTTGGCCCATGATGCCGATGTATGAGCATCGAGCAGGTTCTTTGGGACCGTTTGAGAGGTGAAGGTTGGCGTTCGGCGAGCGGGGCGTGCCACAGGCGGAATCCAACGAAGGTCACAGTCTGGACATTCGATACCGTGGCTGGCCCGGTGGGTCCTCCCACGGTCGTGCCCGCACTCGAGCGTGAGCCAGACACCCCCTGGCAACTCTGTAGAGACTTCTTGGCGCCTCATGACCGAGCCGCCAGCGATTCGATGTGAAGTGGTGTGGTTCGGTACATGTAGTCAACGTACGGAAATCGTTGACGCCTGTGTAGAAATCGGAGAATTGTTGATTCTTCGTCAATGGGTGTTTCCAACTTGTGAATCGCAGCGACCAAACCATCTCCGCAAATCCCGCGGCCGCAAAACGAGACACGCCCAGGCCAGAAGCAACCCTGACCTGGGCGATGTGCGTTCGCTAATCCTTCAGCGCACTAGTTCTTCAGCGCATTAGTCCTTCAGTACGAAGGTGATCTTCATGGCGACGCGATATTCGACGATGGCGCCGTCGTTCACGATGCACTTCTGGTCTTGAACCCAAGCGCTCGTAATGTTGTCGAGTGTTTCGTTCGCCCGGGAAACACCGGACTTGATTGCATCGTCGAAGCTCTCTGTCGATGATGAGATGACCTCGGTTACGCGTGCTACTGACATGTAGTCCTCCTAAGTATCCGCCGATGGCGACCCTAGTTGGCGCTGAGCTCGATGTCGGGGAACGCTGTGATCGCAGCAAACCAGAAGGAGCTACGGGTCGGCACGGGTTCATTGTCCGCGGTAACGACCGCTCCAAGACCATCGGTGACGACCTCGACCGCGACCCCACCGACCTCGTCGGAGAACGACCGTGCGGGTTCTGGGTTCCATGCGACCGTTTCGCCTCCGATCGTGGCGTAGACGACCTGTGCCGAAGCGTTGAGGCGATCGTCGGTGAGGGTGTCGGTGCGGAGCGGAAATGGTGTGCGGCCGCCGTCGAGGACCTCGTCGTACGTTGCGAAACCATCGCGATCGTACGAGCGGCCGAATGGACGCTGCATGATCACCGAGTCGGGGAACTGGGTAAGCCAACTGTCCAACGTCGTGGTCTGCGAAGGAAGAGCAACGAGGCGCTCCTCGGTGAGTTCTCCGACCACCGCCGAACCCGCGACTTGCCACCAATAGGAGCCCGTTTCACGATCGACCATCACCATGTCGTTGTCGAGCAACGCACTCGAGTTCGAAAAGCTCAGCTCTTGGCCGTTCAGTACTCGGTCGTAGATCACGCCGCTCCCACAGAGCGGGCAGTAACTGATCAGCACCGGTTGGCCGCCGAGCTCGTCGTTGACGATCTCGTGGCTGTTGAGGATCTTGACGGGGAATGCCCAGGCACCGCCGTTCGGGTCGACATAGCCGAGAACGACGTCGTCGCCGGTCAACCAATCGGCATCGGCCGGACTCTCATAATCTGGGGTGTCGATCGGTGCGATTGCGTCGAAGAGGCCTGCGACGACCTCCTCGTCAGCTTCGGCGAGCGTGATCGACCCACCGTCGAACGTGTCGAACACAATGTCCTCGAGCGCAACGGACGCAATGGTTCGATCGACGACGGGAGTGTCCGACGGCGCGGTGAGTGTAAGCGGTCGAGTAGCCCCGTCGTTCTCCCCCGTTAGCGGTGTCGAAGCGGTTGGATCGACCGTCGTATCAGCACCACACGCCGCAAGAGCCACGGCTCCTATCATCACAAAAAAACAAGTACGCCACAGCCGGGCGCGTCGAGTTGTTGCACGCATGGATGATGAAACACCACGAGGTACCGAGTACTTCCCGTCAATCCCGCTACGTTGCAAACCATGACCTTGAAGCCATGCCCTGACTCTCCGAATTGCGTGTCAACCCAAGCCGATCCAAGCGATGCAAAGCACCACATGTCCGCCGTTGCCTACACCGGTGATGCAGGCGACGTGATCGCTGCGATCGAAGACACCGTCACAAGCAACGGTGGAAGCGTCGTTTCGACCACCGAGACCACCGTCGAAGCGCTCTTTGTCACGGGCTTGTTCAAGTTCAAAGACGACGTCAGCTTCGAACTCGATGACGACGCAAAGATGCTTCACTTTCGGAGTGCTTCACGGGTTGGCCATAGCGACCTCGGAGCGAACCGTAAACGCATGACGGCGCTGATCCCCAAGGTGCTCTCGCGCCTCGGATAGCAGCACTCGAGAAGCGAAGAGACACGAGAAGCTCGGAGAAGCTAGGAGAAAAGGCGCTCGGCTGCGTTCGTTCCAGCCGAACGAAAGAATTCTCGATCGCGCCGGTTAGCGTGTTCGTCTTCGTTCGGCATGATCACGACCGCCGCACGCCCAGTCTCATGCCACGGGCGAAGCTCCTCAACGAGTTGCGCTCGGTGAAACTTGCTTACCGTGGAGCCGCCGCTCGCGGGAATCATCGGGCTGATCACCACGATCACCGGACACACCGCCGGGTCGAGGAGATCGACGTTGTTCGCAGAATGCACTGCGCCGTCGGCGTGCAGGCGACCGTCGATTTCGATCGGGCCGTTCTTGTACGGAATTGCCGCTGACGCCTGCACCATCGCAGTGGCGCTGTCCTCGTGCTCCGAGAGGTTGTGGGCGTGGCGGGTGCCCCACGTGTGTTCGACCGTCACGACACGCGCCCCGGGATGATACGGCGGTGGTGCAACGTCATAGAGCGCTTGGTCTCGCTCGTGTGGCGCAAGCAGTGCAACGGTCCGTCCGCCGGCGGCACGCACGCCGCGCATCAGCTTGGTGGCGAGTGACGCCTTCCATTCGGAGATGTTGTTCAGCTCGATCAGCTGCTCGAGCGCCCTCGGGTCGACAGCTTCGGGCTGGCCCACTCGGGACGCAACGAAGGCTCCGGCGGAAGTTCCAACGATGCTGGTCGCGGACGCTGGCGCCCAGCCAATTCGTTCCGCGAGCACGTCGAGCACGGCGTCGATGAAAGGGCCTCCGGTAGGGCCTCCAGCACCAACAGCGAGCCCAATCGCCCGATCTCCTCCGTCCACAGCGTTATTTCTAGCGCCCGTTGGCTGTGACGGCCAAAGCTGCACGCAATCCACAGCATCGGCGCCATATTCCACAATGAAATCAACGGAGTTCGGGAGAAATCCACAACTTCGTCCACTTGTTCCACACAAACCTCCTTCGGCACACTGAGAACACGAACAACACGAGCAACAGCAACACTCACAGCACAGCAACACCCACATCTCACCGAAGGAGTCCTTCCATGGCCGCATTCTCAATCGAACTGGCAAACCAACGAGTCGAAGAGGTTCAGGGCGTCGATGCCTACCAACAGGAGGGTCCCCTGACCACCTTTTTCGCTGTCGAATCCCAAAGGCTCGTGATCGACTCGTGGTCGACTCGCGTCGCCTCATTCCGGACCTCGGACATCGTCACGGTGCGCCGAGCCTGACCAACTTCGCGTCGCCCAATGGGACGCAAAGAAAATCCTGTGGCAAGACTGGGAGCATGCTCGAGTCCGGAATGCTCCTCGTCGCCACGCCAGGCATGCACGACGTGACGTTCGACCGCACCGTCATCTTCCTGCTCGAACACGATGAGTCAAGTTCCATGGGACTCGTGCTCAATCGTCCGAGCGACATGCTCGTCAGTGACGCTATTCCGCAACTCGGAAACGTCGCCCGATCCGAACGCCTCTTCGTTGGTGGCCCGGTCGAACAAGACACCGCACTCGTCCTCGCCGAACCGGTCGATCCAGCATCACCGGGCATGTACTTCATGCACGGCGGAATCGGGCTGCTCGACCTCGCCGACGAAGCGCCGACGAGCCCTCTGGAACGGGCACGAGCGTTCAGCGGCTACGCAGGCTGGGGCCCCCGGCAACTCGAATCAGAGCTTCGAAGTGGTGCATGGATTCTCGCCCGCTGCGAACCGTCGGACCTCTGGGATCAGAACTTCCAACACCTGTGGGCGAGGGTCATTGGTCGACAAGGCCACATGCGAGAATTTCTCCAGGCCTACCCTGAACAGCCCTGGCTCAACTAGGACGGGCCTCAGGCCCTCACGTCGCTAGTTGATGAGGTTGATCTCCCAAAGGACCTTTTCGAGCGCGCTCTGAGCGCTCACGCTCGAGTAGGCGAGCCGATGTTCCTGCGTCACACAGCTCGGCACCGGATTCAAGATCGTCCACGGCGTGGGGTGACAGAACTGCACGACGCTGAGCCGCTCGCCCGGCGAATCTGGATCGCCAACCACCCGATGGCGCCCGGGCATGATCACTCCGTTTGTGATGCGTTCGAGCATGAGCCCGGTGTTGATCACCATGTGACCGTCAGGCGGAATTGCATCGACCCACTGGTCCTCGATGAGCACCTGCAAGCCCTTGGCGGTCGCGCGCGGTAGCGCAGTGATCAGATTGATGTCATCGTGAGCGCCAGCCCACACATGTTCGCCACCGGGTGCCTCACTCATCGGCGGATACCGAATCGCACGCGTCAGCGTCGGCCCGCCGTCCAACATCTCATCGAAGAAGTGCTCACCGCAGTCGATCCCAAGAGCGATGATGCGAAGGAATCGGCGTTGAATATCGAACACCCGCCGGTGAAACTCGAGGAGTACCGCCTCGATGCCCGGAACCGTTGCCTCGGGAAGGACGGGATCGAAGTAGCCGCTCGAACGTAACGGATGGCCCTCCGGCAACGGGGCTCGCCAGTTCAGCATTTCTTTCCAGTCCGCAACGTCGGCATCGGCTGCGGTTTCCACGAGTAGACCCGTGTACCCGGTCTGACCGTTGCTCTCGGGCCTGCGATACGTCATCTTCTCGTCCTGAGACGACCCAAAGAACTCCGCGAGCATCCCGTAGGCCTCATCGAGAAAGCCATCTCCGAGGTCGTGGGCGGTGTACACGAACCCGTTCTTTAGGCTTTGTGTCACGCCGTCTACGACCGCTCGTCGCGTTCGTGCATCACCCGTCTCGAATGCGAGGAGGTCGACGTCGAGAATTTGATCTGCCATATGCTCTTGGCTCATTGCGCAAACGCTACCGGACTGACTAAGTAACCGCTGCGTAACATAGACTTGACCCATGCACACGGGCGAAGACCGGCAGTACGACATCGTCGTATTTGGCGCCACGAGTTTTGTCGGGCGCATTCTCTGCGCACACCTGCGCGACCGCCACTCGAGCTCGGGAGAGCTGACGTGGGCAATCGCTGGGAGAAACCCACAAAAGCTCGACGAGCTCGCAGCCGAACTCGATCTATCGGTCGATCACATCGTCGCCGACGCGCACGACATCGACGCCCTCGCCGGCCTCGCCGAATCCGCGCGCGTCGTTATCTCGACGGTCGGGCCGTACTCGCTCTACGGCTCAGAACTCGTCGAAGCGTGCGTCAACGCTGGCACCGACTACTGCGACCTCACCGGCGAGCCCCAGTGGATGCAGCAGATGATCGACGCACACGGAAAGACTGCGACCGGTACCGGTGCCCGCATCATCCACGCCTGCGGATTCGACTCCATACCGTCAGACCTTGGCGTCTTGTTTACCCAGCGCAAAGCCCAGGAACTACTGGGTGAGCACTGCCACCAGATTTCCATGCGGGTCAAGGCAATCAAGGGCGGAGCGAGCGGCGGCACGATCGCCTCGATGCTCGCCACCGTCGAACAAGCAAAGACCGATCCCGATATTCGACGAGTACTCACTAACCCCTACGCTCTGGCACCCGAGGGCATGCGGTCTGGAGTTCGCCAACCCAACGTGACGGCCCCGATGCGTGATGAAGCGTCAAAGCGTTGGGTCGCTCCCTTTGTCATGGCGTCGGTCAACACACGGGTCGTGCATCGCAGCCATGCGCTGATGGGCCGGCCGTGGGGCGACGACTTCCTCTACGACGAAGCGACCATGACCGGTGAAGGGCCACAGGGTGCTCTTCGTGCCGGGGTGGCGTCGATCGGTATGGGTACCGCAGTGGCGGCGTTGAGCGTCGACCCGATTCGAGGCGTCCTTGCGGACAAGGTGCTACCTAAGCCGGGCGAAGGCCCGAGCCCCGAACAACAACGCAACGGCTTTTACGACCTGCGGTTCTATGGAACCACGAGCAACGGAAGCGAAATCGTAACCAAGGTGACCGGCGATAGAGACCCCGGCTACGGATCGACAGCAAAGGTCCTCGGCGAAACCGCCTATTGTTTGCTGCAACGAGACCCAGCGGACACTCCCGGAGGCTTTTGGACTCCAGCGACCGGCCTTGGCGAGCCACTCATTGATCAACTCGTCGCTCATGGCGGGCTGACCTTTTCGGTTCTTTCGAGTTAGACGAACACACGTTCGCCAGCTCGTGATACGCTCCATGAGGTGCTGGCACTCCCCCTGACCCTTTTTGGACAGTTCGAACCCGCAGTGTCCGCGTCGTCGAAGACAACGCGGACGATGCTCGACGAGTGCTGCTGGATCGATCACGCTCCCAGATTCCTCGACGGAGCCGACCAGCTTCTTCTCGAACTTGACGAACGGGTGGACTGGTTTCGGGGTCGCAGGCTGATGTACGGCACGTGGCATGACGAACCGCGCAGGACCGGAACCGTTGCTCGAGAGGGCCATTCGATACCGCCAGCGGTCGATGCCATCCGAACAGAACTCTCGACGAGGTACGACACGACATTTCGCGGATTGTTTTGCAACTACTACGAAACCGGTCAGGACAGCGTTGCATGGCACGCCGACCGAATCGGAAGAACGGAGGTAGACCCACTCGTCGGCATCGTCAGCCTGGGAGGGCCTCGCGATTTTCGGCTCCGGAGGAAAACGGGCGGCGATAGCCACGTGCTCACGCTCGCCTCGGGCGACCTTTTGGTCATGGGTGGGTCGACACAACATCACTATGAACACAGCGTGCCGAAGACGCGATCGTCCCCGCCACGGATGAGCGTCACCATGCGCGGCTCGCGTGGACTTTCTGCAGGCGGAGTCCCCGACAAACCATGAATTGACCTAAGATCGACCCAATAGCGGTTTGCGGATGCACGTAATTGCTGGAAGTTGCGGGAAATTGCAAAAACAAGCGCTTCGAAGGCATGGATGTGATGAACCGATGATGAAGGAAGTCCGTCATTCCCGCATCCGTACCCTCATCGATGACGTTGGCCAGCTGCGAGTCAGCGAAATTCACGACCGGCTCGATGTCAGTGAAGCAACCATCCGGCGAGACCTCGATGAGATGGCCGCAAAGGGCCTCATCCGTCGCACCCACGGTGGAGCAATGGCAGCGGAGCGAACAGCCATGCCGGCGCCGTTGCTGCATCGCGAGACGATCAACTCCGAGGAAAAGGCCTCCATCGCCCGAGCCGCAGCCTCCCTTATCTACTCGGGCGACACCGTCTTTGTCGGGCCTGGCACAACCGCCGCCGCCGTCGCACCACACTTAGCGAACCTCACGGAAGTTCGTGTCATAACGAACTCCCTTCCGGTCGTCCACCAGCTCAGCGGCCTTGAACACATCGAGCTCTTCGTCGTTGGAGGCCAGGTCATGCACTCGGAAGGCACGATGGCCAACACGCTTACCGCCGAGACGATCAGCCGCTACCGAGCCGACCACTCCGTCCTCGGTGTGAACGGGATTAGCGAGCACGGAGGTCTAACGAATGGTTCGATGGTCGAAGCCAGTGCAGACCGAGCGATTCTCTCGGTCTCGATGAATCGAATCATCGTTGCTGACCATTCGAAGTTCGGCCACGTCGACCCGTTTGTGATCGCTCCCGTTCGCGATGCTTCGATCGTCGTGACCTCTGCTCTCGTCCCAGCGGTCGACTTGCTCTCGGTTACCTCTACCGGAGTCGAGATACTCGTCGCTGAACGCCCAGCCACATAACACGCCAAGAGACACCGCTGCTGCGAGACACTGCTGCTAGGAGACACTGCCCGCCAGTGCTTAGGCAGCTGTAGCAGACTCCGGCCGAATCGCGGGCAGACCAGCGTTGACCCGGCTGTCAAAGACCTTCTTGCGACGCAGGTGGGCATCGACCTCAGCACCGACCAGAACTCCCTGAGACAGATAGTGCAACCACAGCAGAACCGAGATGATGCTCGCGAGCGTGCCATAGGCTTCGCCGGCACTACCGAAGTTTGATGACACCCACGCCAAAATCGCTGAGATCAGCAACATCAACACCGCAGCGACGACACCGCCGGGGGTAATGATCGGCGAGCGGCCACCAGGAACGAGCTCGTTTGTCCGGTTCGGATCTTCGGCGGGGCCGAGGCGAAACAGCGTCGACATTCCAGCGATCAAGACCAACAGCAACACGGGAAAGCGCGCAATATTGATGAGCGTGCTCACCGCGGAGCTATCGATGAAGCTGCTCACAAGCGCGGGCACGACCGACATGGCAAACACCGTCGCGGCGAGAAGCACGATCGCTCCGAGCATGAGGCCAATGGCGGTCAACTTCTTGACAACGAACGAACGGGTCTCGGTCCGACCAAAGATGAGGTTGAGACCTTCCATGAAGTGTCCGAGCGCTCCTGACGCGCTCCAGACCGCGGAAGCGATGCCGATCACCGCAGCGATGCCAGCTGCCCCATCCGCTTCGATGATGCCGCCGAGTTGATCGAGCAGGAAATTGGCCGTTGCCTCCGGCGCAGCCTCGAGCGCGGACATTGCCTCGGTCTCCAGAATCACTGGATCAGCAACGAGGCTTGTGATGGCGACCGTTGCGGCCAATGCTGGGATGAGCGCAATGAATGCGAAGAACGCGACACCGGCAGCGATGATCGTCAGCCGGTGCTCCTTTCGCTTCGCGAGGACGTCCTTTAGCATGCTCGGCGGCGCAGTGGGATCTACGACCTTCGATTTCGCCATGATTTCACCTAACTTTCTCGCGAGGGCGGCTACCGTTCTCCCGCAATGGAGCCATTTGTTTTTGGAGTAGACCTCGATGGTGTCTGCGGTGACTATACGCCAGCGTTCCGCACCGTTGCAGCACGGGAATTGGGAGTTCGAGAGGAGGATCTACCCCTCGAGCGTTCGTGGGACTTTCGGGAGTGGAACCTCGAGCGTGTCGGCGGGTTCGAACGCCTCCATGCCCTCGCTGTTTCCGAGGATCGGATCTTTGCCACAATGCCACCGATCGAGGGCGTCACCGACGCGCTGTGGCGACTCTCGGACGCAGGAATTCATATTCGCGTGATCACCCATCGCCTCTACGTCAACTGGGGGCATGCCTCGGCGGTCGCCGACACCGTGGGTTGGCTCGATGAGCACCGCATCCCGTATCGAGACATCTGTTTTCTTGGAAACAAGCCCGATGTCGGCGCCGATGCCTACATCGACGACGGGCCGCACAACATCATTCAGCTGCGCGACGCTGGATTCAACGCGATCGTGTTCGACCAGCCGTACAACCGAGATCTCGACGGACCGAGGGTCTCGAACTGGGCCGAACTCGAAGACATGATCATGACGATGGCGGCAGACCGCCTCGGCGTCATGCAGCCACAGCTACCTGGAGTCGATGCCGGATCTGACCGGATCGACAGGCACCGATCCGAAGCGAGCGACGAATAACGGTTACCGGTGCGCGAGCTTGGCTCGTGCAGGGTCAAGATCGTTCGGGTTGGTCACACCGATCCACTCCTCGGCAGAGACTGGCACCTTGACTAACAGCTCGCCTTCGTTGCGAAGACGGTCGACAACGTCGGGCAGGAGATACTCGGTCTTTGGTTGGTCACCAAACTCCCCGTAGAACTCGTCCCACTGACTCGCCAGGTGCCCGTACAACGATTGGGAGAACGCGAACATATTCATCGACACCATGGTGTCGTCGGCGAGTTCGCCGACCGGGTCCTCGGATTTGATCACGCCGTCCTCTGCTCGAGCGATGCCGTGGGTCTCGGAGATAGAGTCCAGAAGGTTGTCCGTCACCGCGCAGACACCGCGCGAGACAGCGCCTTCGACAGGCAGAGTCTTTGCGAGCTGAAACGCGACGAGCGCAGCGGTCTTGTCGTCAGCGCCGGCGAGCGCATCGGCAGCGAGCTGGAACGAGGACGGCCCATAGTAGTCATCGGCATTGACCACGATGAACGATCCGGTGACCGCATCCTTAGTCGACAGTACGGCGTGAGCTGTTCCCCATGGTTTGTCTCGTTGGGGACCGAACTCATCCTGGCGTACGAACGCAAAGCCATCGAGAGAGCCGTACTGGCGCTCGAGATGGCTCTTGACGTCCGCTTCGATGTCGGTCCGGATGATGAGCACGATCTGCGAACAACCCGCTGCACGGGCGTCCTTGATCGCAAAGTCCAAGAAGGCTTCACCATTTGGCCCGACCTCGACGAGTTGCTTGGTTCCGCCGAAACGGCTTCCGAGTCCGGCGGCCATGATCACGAGAGAAAGATCCATACCCATTGGATAGTCGCAGCCATAGGAAAAGTCGCGTCAATCCTTCGAATGATGTTGCGATGCTCACCCGGTCATTGCTCCAGCCGGTATGTAATGGTGCTCTCCAATCGGTTCGCTGGTTGGCCCGATACTGTTGTGCAATATGCACGTCGATGCCGTCATTACCGATCTCGATGGGACCTTTTGGTCTCCGTCTTCGGAGATCCATCCCCGCAGCCTCGAAACCGTGGCGATTCTCGACCGACACGAGATTCCATTCGTTATCGCAACTGGGAGACGTGCGCTGGGGGCACATCACGGCCTTGCTCGGTATGGGCTTGGGAGCAGACCGGCGATCCTCATGAACGGCGCGATCGTACGAGAGGCCCTCGATGGCGAATCGATCGCAGCCAAAGGAATCGACAGAGCTGCGGCACTCGACGTGCTGGCCGAATTTCGCACCGCTGGCCTCGAACCGGTCGTCTACGTCGACGACCCGGATAACGACATGCTCATCGCGAGTGAAAGTGCAGCTGGCGCAACATACCTGTCGACAACCGTGGGGTATGCGCGCGTCGATGATCTCGAGGCCGCGATGTCGAACTCGACGGTCATTGGTTTCGGGGCATTCGGCTATGACTACGACGTGCTTGACCCCATTTGCACGGCGGTCAACGACAACGAATACGCCGCTGCGGTGATCGGCGTGTCGCTCATCGAGGGCGGACATGGGCTCATGGTTCAACCCCACGGCGTCCACAAACAGGTCGGGATCGATGAGTGGTGCGCACATACCGGAGTCGACCCGACGAGGCTCGCTGTCATCGGCGATGGGCACAATGACATCGAAATGCTCGAAGCCGCCAAGATCGCAATCGTGCCCGAGAACGCTCCCCCCGAAATCATCGAATTAGCCGATGCGACAATTCCTGCAAATGAAGAGGGCGGTTGGGAACAGCTACCGGCGATTCTGGGGTTAAGTTAAGTTGATGACCACAGTTGGATTTATCGGACTTGGCGCCATGGGATATCCAATGGCTGCGCATCTTCTCAAAAACGGCCACGACGTTCGCGTTTTCAATCGGACGACCGAGGTTGCAGAACGTTTCTGTCAGGAACATCCCACGGCGACTCTCGCTTCCTCACCCCGTGAAGCATGTAACGGCGCCGACGTCGGTGTTCTCATCGTCGGCAACGACGACAGCGTTCGGTCGGTTGCATTCGGAGACGACGGCGCCCTCGCTGGCCTATCCGCTGGTTCCATACTCATCGACCACACGACCGCATCTGCCACCGTGGCTGAGGAACTCCAAGACGCCGCGACCGCCGTGGGCATCGCCAGCCTCGATGCTCCCGTATCTGGTGGCGAAGCCGGAGCGGTCAATGGAGTTCTCACCATCATGTGTGGCGGCGACGAATCGACGTTCGACGCCGCGCTGCCGATACTGGACTCCTATGCCAAGACACGGACGCTGATCGGTCCGACAGGCAGCGGCCAACGCACCAAGATGGTCAACCAGATCGCGATTGCGGGCTTGGTCCAAGGACTTTCCGAAGCGCTCAACCTCGGGGTCGCTGCTGGCCTCGACATGGGGAAGGTTCTCGCGACGATCTCCGATGGCGCTGCTGGATCCTGGCAGATGAGTAATCGCGGCCAAACGATGGTCGATTCACAGTTCGATTTCGGTTTCGCCATCGAATGGATGATCAAAGATCTCGGCATTGCGCTCACCGAAGCGGAGCGGCTCGGAGCGCCGACACCAATCGCTACCCAGGTCGCTGGCTTCTACCAAGAACTCGCCGACTCTGGCAATGCCCGTAGCGACACATCCGCGCTCATCAAGCGCCTCCACTAAACCACTACCCTGCACCACAGGATTTCACGAGAAAACTAAAGAGCCCCTCATGACGAACCACTTTGAACTACTCATCATCGGCACCGGGTCGGGAAACTCGATCATCACTCCCGAGATTGAAGGCAGCAACGTCGCCATCATCGAACGAGGTGCGTTCGGTGGAACATGCCTGAACGTCGGCTGCATCCCATCGAAGATGTTCGTGTACGCCGCCGACATGGCCCACCACGCAAAATATGATGGCCCACGTCTGGGAGTAGACACGACGTTCAACGGAGTCGACTGGCCAGCGATTCGTGATCGCGTCTTCGGTCGCATTGACCCCATTGCTGAAGGTGGCGAGCGCTACCGCACCGAGGAACAAGAAAACGTCACCGTCTTTCGAGGTTCAGCCCGCTTCACCGGCGACAAGACCGTCGAGGTTGCAATGAATGACGGCGGCACTGAGACCGTCACCGCCGACAAGATCGTCCTCGCCGCCGGCGCCCGGGTGTCGGTTCCCCAGATGATCACCGACTCTGGCGTCGACTACCACACCTCCGACACCATCATGCGAATCGACGAGCTCCCAGAGCATCTGATCGTCCTCGGCGGTGGATATATCGGTGCTGAACTTGGAAACGTATTCGGCTCGTTCGGCTGCAAGGTCACCATCCTCAATCGCAGCGGAAGTCTCATCCGCTTCGAAGACCCCGATATCTCCAGCCGGTTTACCGCCGACTACTCGAAACGATTTGATGTCCGCCTCAACACGAACCTCGTGTCCCTCTCCCAAGACGGCGACCAGATCTCGATCACCATCGACCAGGGTGAGGGCGAAGAGGTCATTACCGGAGATGCGTTCCTTGTCGCGACCGGTCGTGTTCCAAACGGCGACGAACTCAACGTCACCGCCACCGGAGTCGAACTCAACGAACGCGGCTATGTCGTGACCAATGAGTTCCTCCAAACCGCCCATCCCGATATCTGGGCGCTCGGCGATATCACCAACCCGCAGCAGCTCAAGCATCTCGCAAACATCGATGCGCGAGCGGTCGCACACAACCTCGTGCATCCCGACGACCTGCGCTCGATCGACCGAAGTTGCGCCCCACACGCGGTCTTTGGACATCCTCAGGTGGCGTCGGTTGGGCTCACCGAGCCTCAGGCGATCGAAGCCGGCCACAACATCATCACTACGCTCCACGAGTTCGGCGGCGCGGCATACGGCTGGGCGATGGAAGACACGACGAGTGCATGCAAGCTCGTCGCCGATGCAGACACGAGGCTCCTTCTCGGCGCCCACATCATTGGACCACAAGCCTCGACACTCATCCAGCAGCTGATCCAAGGCATGGCGTTCGGCACGACCGTCGACCAAATGGCACGCGACCAGATCTACATCCATCCGGCACTCACCGAAGTTGTCGAGCAAGCGCTCTTGAACCTCTAGGCCGAGCGGCTCGCAACACCCAGAATCAGCGCGCATCCCGGCGCGCGTCTCAAAAGTTCACCAAATCCTGTGGTTTTTTCGCGCATTTTTCTCATTTTCGCGGCTTCACGGGACAAAAGACCTATAGGTGACCCCCAAAGTTGGCCGACGTGACATAGGACAAGCCACTCGAAACAACCGGGAGCCGCCACGATGGCCAATCCGAATGATGTACAACAGGACGAGGCAGCAACGCCAATGTCCGCCGATGACCGCTTTGCAGCGCTCGTCAATCAGAGCCGCGGCCTTCGGTCCGAGGTTACGGGCGAATCTGTACTGGGCGAATCATTGATCGACCAGGCTGTGAAGCTCAAGTCGATTCGTCGACGCTTCCTCACGAACGTCCTTCCGATCATGATCATTCCGATCCTACTCCTCGGCTTTCTCGCCGTTCTGGGTCTCGGAGTGTTGGGCCAACGTACCAATGACGCCGTCGATACCACCGACGACATCTTGATCGAGCACAACGCAAACCTCGCCGAAACAATGGGCAGTGCGTCGGACACCGGCGCCGGCGCAATCGACGAGTTCTTGTTCCGCTGGTTTGAGCGTGTCGACGGCATCGAAGATGCGAGCGAAGACGCAACCTTGGTTGCACGACGCCTCCAAACCGCCATCAACATTCTCCCCCAGACCAACGTGCAGGTCGTCTTTACGACAGCAAACGGTGATCTGTTGAGCCACTCGACTCCCGACACCGCCCTCGACTCCTATGCCGACGCTGAGTGGTTGACACTCGCACGAGAGAACGACCAGTTCCGTTCGTTCGTCGACGACGGAGAGCACGTCCAGTCCTTTGAGTTCGCTCGCTCGCTCTCCGATGGCAACATCCTGCGCGTTCGAGTTCCGTTTGTGAACATCCAGAACCAGCTCGACCGAGTCACGAACGGCGAAGACTTCGATCTCGTCCTCATCGACTCGGGCGCCGGTGTGCTCCTGGGTGATACTGCGACGAACCACAACCCAGCGACACTCTTCATCCCCGTCACCGATGAACTCCTCGATGGCGCTATGGAAGACACGTCAGCCAACTTTGAGGCAATGGACGATGGCTTCTTTGACAGCACCGAGGGCGTCACGTCGACCTCCTCGGTTCTACAAAACGTCAACCCACAGTCGTTCCCATTCATTGGTGTCGACTGGGACATTCAGTCCACGCAGGCCCTCGACTCCATCAGTACCTCTCTCCTCAGCTTCCGTGACGTTGCTGAAGACGTGAACGAACAACAGCGTGTGCTCTCGATGGGTATCGGCATCATCGTGCTGATCTCGGTCGTCCTCGCATTCTTCGCTCTGCGCTTCGCTGCTCGCCAGATCTCGAAGCCTGTGGAGCAACTCTCCTTGCAGGCGCAGACGGCGGCAGACGTTGGAATTCCAGCGGTTGTTGAAGCCGCTCGTACCTCCGATGAGCTTCCTGAACTCGACGAGTTCAAGGTCGACAGTGACGACGAGATGGCAATCCTTGCCGCTTCGTTGAACACCATGCAGAACGCTGCTGTGGACCTCGCGGCTGGACAGGCTCAGCTCCGTCGCCAAAACGTGTCTCGTACCTTCGTCAGCCTCGGCCGTCGAAACCAGAACCTCCTGAACCGCCAGCTCGAGTTCATCGAGGAGCTCGAGCAGCAAGAGCGTGACGCCGATGCGTTGGAGAACCTCTTCCGTCTCGACCACCTTGCAACTCGTATGCGTCGCAACGCTGAGAACCTTCTCGTTCTCGCCGGTGAGCAAACCCCACGTCGTTGGGGCAAGCCAATCGCTGTTCGTGACGTGCTTCGTGCCGCAGCGTCAGAGATTGCTGACTACCGCCGTGTCCGCCTCGGCGATATCGATCCGGCGACCGTCTCGGGCAACCTCGCAACCGACCTTTCGCACCTCTTTGCAGAGTTGTTGGAGAACGCCGGTAGCTTCTCGCCTCCGACGACTCCAATCGAGGTCTTCGGACAACAGACCGACACTCACTACCGCTTGGCCATCGTCGATCAAGGCATCGGCATGGACGACGAATCACTCGCTCAGGTGAACGAGCGTCTCGAGAACCCCGTCGACTTCGCCGACGCCCCATCGGCGTACCTCGGACTCTTCGTGGTTGGTCGTCTCTCCCAAGAAATGGGTGTGACCGTCCGCCTTGCGAGCGCCGACCCAACCGGCGAGGGCCACCGTCGTGGAACCATTGCCTTCATCGACCTACCGAACGCCCTTCTCAGCCAAGACGTTGCAAGCACGCTCCAGACCGACGAGAAGGCCTCTGAAGCCGTCGCCCGTCGTACTGACCAGGTCGATGCAACCCAGGCCGAAACCAGTACTGGTGCTGCAGTCTTCGCCGAAGACGCACCCGGTCAGCCAGCTCCGGCGAGTGATGCTCCAACCGCTCCAGCCGAGGCGCCAGTGCCGGTCGCCGAGTCTGCTCCAGAGACGACCTCTGCTGGCTTCCCGAAGCGCTCCAAGGGCACCAGCGAAGCCGCACCAACGCCAGCCGCTGAAGCACCAGCACCAGCACCAGCCGCACAGGCCGCACCAACGCCAGCTGCTGAAGCTGCACCAGCAACCACCACTGCCGGCTTCCCAAAGCGCTCCAAGGGCGCAACCGAAGTCAAGACCACCCCAGACAAGTTCGTCTCGGATACACCAGCAGTAGCCGAAGCTGCTCCAGCCGCACAGGCCGCACCAGCGCCCGCCGCTGAAGCACCGGCACCAGCTGCTGAAGCTGCACCAGCAACCACCACTGCGGGCTTCCCAAAGCGTTCCAAGGGCGCAACCGAAGTCAAGACCACCCCAGACAAGTTCGTCTCGAGCACACCAGCAATTGCGGGACAGGTTCCCGCAGAAGCAAACGCCAAGCCCCAGCTAAAGCGTGACCCAAACACATCAGCTGTTGCGCTAGTCAACGCCGCCAAGGCCGAAGCCAAAGCAAAAGCCGCCGCAGAGGCAGCAGCAGGTGGCGCCGCAGCCGCCGGTATCGCCGCTGCAGCTCCAGCGCCAGCTCCAGAACCAACCGTCGCCCCAGCTCCAGAAGCAGCTCCAGCCCCAACCGGGCCAACGACGAGCGCAGGCTTCCCGAAGCGAGGCGGATCAACAACTTCGTCGTCGATCCCTCAACCAACGGTGGATCGACAGATGGAACCAGCGCCCACTCGGGACGCTGACCACGTAAAGAACTCTCTCATGGCATACCGCGCCGCCGTTGCACGTGGCCGTAGCCAGGGGGAAGAGGCAGAGATGCCCGCCGCAGTTGCAGCCACCGTCGGCTCCGCAACACCAACCGGTGAAATGCAAGACCAAGACAACAATGCACGACCAGGGAGTGCCTCATGACCGTATCAACAGAAGCCCAGAACTTTGCCTGGCTGCTCTCTCGCTTCGCCGAGGACACCGCAGGCGTTCGTGAAGCAGTCGCCGTTTCGGCTGACGGCCTCCTCCTCGCCTCCTCGGCAGGAATCGACTCGACTGGCGTCGACCAGTTCGCTGCAATCGCAGCGGGCCTTACCAGCCTCACCAACGGCGCCGCAGTGTGCCTTGACTGTGGCGAAGTCGACCAGGTCGTCGTCGAGATGACGCAGGGCAACCTGTTCGTCATGTCCATGGGTTACGGAGCGTCCCTCGCCGTATTGTGCCAGTCCGGTGCAGACATTGCTCAGGTCGCATACGAGATGACCCTCCTCGCCGAGCGCGCAGGATCGGCACTCTCGCCAGAACTCATCGGTGAGCTCAAGAACGTCCTCACGGTCTGAGTCTCGGAGTACCTGACCATGAGCCACGTCGACACTGAAGAAGGAGGAGGATCGTTCGTTCGGTCCTACCTGCTCACCGGTGGACGCACGCGCAGCGACGCGGGCGACATCGCGATCGAAGCCATGGTCGCTGCAACCGACGGCAGTGAAATGCCGAGGGACATCGACCTGGCAAAGATCTACCAGCTTTGCGCTGAACCAAACTCCATTGCAGAGATTTCTGCAAAGTGCTCGCTGCCCCTGGGCGTGGCTCGAGTACTCGTCGCGGATCTCTGGGGTGCTGGCACCCTCGAGATTCTCGAAACCACACGCTCTGACGACATTGCAATTGTAAGGAGACTGCTCGATGGCATCCGAAATCGCTAGCAAACCACGTCCGGTATCGGCCAAGGTCGTCATCTCGGGAGGCTTTGGCGTCGGCAAGACTACGTTCGTCAGCGCCGTCTCCGAGATTGCGCCCCTGCGAACCGAGGCAAAGATGACAAGCGCTGCGTCTGGCGTGGACGACAACCAACTCGTCCAGACCAAGACCAGCACGACCGTCGCCATGGACTTTGGCAAGATCACCGTTGACGAAGGTCTCGTGCTCTATGTCTTCGGTACGCCAGGTCAGGACCGTTTCGGCTTCATGTGGAACGACATCACCGCTGGTGCCCTCGGCGCCTTGGTCCTTGTCGACACACGTCGCCTCGACGAGTGCTTCAACGCGATCGACTTCTTCGAGTCACGCAACGTTCCATTCATCATTGGACTCAACCAGTTCGATGGCGCTCCGGAACATAACCCTGAAGACATTCGCGAAGCGCTCGACCTCGACGCAACCGTGCCGATCATGCGCACCGACGCTCGGACCTCCGACGTCGCCATGGATACCCTCGTCCAGCTTCTAAGCCATATTCTGCAGAGCCTGTCGACCGCCGCTGCTGCACAACCTGCTCCAGCGCCGGCGAACCATCTGCCAGAAGAACGCGAAGCACCCGTCGTTACCGACGACATGCGAAGCGCAGCAATGTCTGCCTTGGCAGCCGAGCGCTCCGCATAGCAACTCCGTTGCACCTCCTCAGGCGGATAGCCTGAGGAGGTGGGCAACATCTTCGGTCATACTTTTCGGATCACGACCTTCGGCGAAAGCCACGGAGGCGGCGTCGGTGTCGTCATCGACGGCCTACCAGCGAAGCTCGTCGTCGATCTGGCGCACATTCAACGTGAACTCGACCGCCGTCGTCCCGGCCAGAGCCGTTTGACCACACAACGCAATGAAGTCGACGCCGTCGAGGTCCTGTCGGGCCTCGCCGGTGGCGCATCCACGGGAGCTCCGCTCGCGATGCTCGTGCGCAACGCCGATGCACGCCCGGGGGCCTACGAACACATGACCCGCTTGTACCGACCATCGCATGCGGACTTCACCTACGACGCCAAGTACGGAAACCGAACCATCGAAGGTGGGGGCCGTTCAAGCGCACGGGAGACCATCGGCCGGGTCGCCGCGGGAGCCATTGCGATGCAGCTCCTCGATGCGCTCGCGGACCGACAAGATCGAGCACGACCCGAGATCGTCTCATGGGTCGATCAAGTCCACGGAGTTCGCGCCACCGTAGACGCCGACTCGGTCACCAAAGACGATGTCGAAGCTGACCCCACGCGTTGTCCGGATCCCGATGCTGCCGTTGAAATGACAACGGCCATCGAACAGGCCCGCAAGGACGGCGATTCACTCGGCGGAATGGTGAGATCGGTCGTCCGAAACATGCCCATCGGGCTTGGAGAACCGGTCTTTGATCGACTCGAGGCCGATCTAGGTCGGGCGATGCTGTCACTGCCCGCAACCAAGGGATTCGAGATCGGAAGCGGATTCGCTGCGGCGGAAATGACGGGTCGGACACATAACGATCCATTCGTTCCTGGACCCGATGGAACGCCGACGACGACGTCGAACTACTCCGGTGGCGTCCAGGGCGGAATCAGCAATGGTCAGCCCCTTGCGTTCCGGACGGTGTTTAAACCAACGGCCACGATCTCGTCTGAGCAGGACACCGTCACCGTCGATGGCGAGGCAACAACGCTGGCAGCTAAGGGCCGCCACGACCCATGTGTACTTCCCCGCGCCGTGCCAATGGTCGACGCCATGACCGCACTCGTACTCGCCGACCATGAGCTGCGACAGCTGCGCCACTCGATTCTGTAAGTAGAGATCTCGCTCGGTTCGGCCCAGCGCGTGCCTATCCCCCGGTCGCCGAGAAGTGCTGCCAGTCCTTTACTGAATTCCAGTCGCCTCCCCAGCCCCAGCCCACGTCGGCGAACGCGCTCGTGACCGCATCGCCCGAATAGATGCCACCGACGACACGAACGCTCCGATCGACAAACGGAGCGCCTTCCGGTGGCAGCACGACGTCGCCCGAAAGCGTTGCGTACGGATTCTGAACGGGATTGATGTCAACAGCGGCGCCAAATGCATGGGTCGACCACGTCCCGGGCCGGGACGCGATTTCTCGGCAGTTGAACGCCGACGTATTGTTCGCTGCCATCGAGAGGTCATCGTCGCCGAGGAAGTTGTCGACCAGTTCCATGCGCTCGATCGGAAACTCCGCGTCGAACAGACGAGAGAATACCTGCACCATGTCGTCGGCATGGTCGTGGTGGACGATGAGTTCCCCTGAGGCAACGTTGCCTTGAAAGTCCCAATGGTTGAGAGTGATGAGCCGCAGATCGCTCAACGGCACCGGACAGCCCTCACGCCACGAATGCTCGAGGCGTGCAGCGATTGGCCCCGACACGGTGAAGATCTCCGCCCCGAACTGCGCCGTTGGGGTGGCCTGGGTCGACGATACGGCCGGCGCGGCCGGCGTATTCGTTTCCGTTGTTGTGGTTTCCGTTGCTGGAGTCGACGGTGTCGGTGACGCGCTCGACGAGGTCACCGCCGTTGTTGGCGCAGCTGGTACCAGTGCTGAGGAGGGTGGCGACACATCGAGGGTTGACGCCGTGCTCGTGCTCGGGGGCGGCGCCGTCTCGTCGTTGTTCGGGACCGCCGGCGCTGGAACAGCGGTCGCTGGAGCAGTGGTGGTTGGAGCAGTGGTGGTTGGAGCAGTGGTCCCGCGGATCGATGTCGTTGAGACGTCGGTCGTCGTCACGTCGGTCGCAGCCACTTCGGTCGTCGCTGGCGAGAGGGTTGTCGACGGCTCGTCACCTTGCTCGCTCGCAAGATTGCTCGGCGATGAACCGCACGCAGCGAACAAGACCGCGCAGGCAACCACCGTTGCGCGCAATGTCCGTTTACGAAGAGTCGCCTCTGCTCGAACCCGCCGAGCGCTCACGCTATTGCGCAACCGCAGTCTTGGTTTCGTCTGCGGAGACGTGAGCCTGCGGGAACAGCTCGACGATCTTTTCTTCGAGCTCATCGATCACGCCACTCAGCGGCAAGATGTTGAGCACGCCTTGGCCACTTTGGAGAAGGTCGATGACCTCTTCGCCGCTACGAACGAGCGTTGGCTGACTGCCGTTCACAACGAGGTTCGCGGTTGCGATGTCTTCGCCGAGCTCATCTTGGAGGTAGGCAAAGATCTCTCGGACTTGCTCGAGACGAATGCCCGAGTCGAGGAGGTTCTTCACGACTTTCAGCTCGAGCAAGTTCCGGTAGCTATACCGACGTCGAGAGCCACTTCCTGCAGCGTCGGTCATCGATGGCCGAATCAGGTCGGTACGGGCCCAGTAGTCGAGCTGGCGGTAGGTGATACCAACAATCTCGGCGGTCTTCTTTCCGCTATAGCCAACGTGTTGATCGACGCGGTTGTTCATGTTCGCTCGCCCTTCGGGTCACTACCTCGGTGAAATTACGATGACGTAACCCTAGAGATCCGTCAAGGTCGAGTCAATCACCCTCGGCGATCTTCTACGCGCGCACCGCGCGAACACGCACCATGCGGAGGTCGAGTCGGTCGGGCTACGCGAAGTCCTCTGGATTGACGTTGTCGAGGAAGTCTTTGAAGTCCTCAACAACTTCGGCTTCCTCCTCTGGCACCTCGGGCGTATCGCTGTACCCCACTTCAGCGAGCAGCTCATCCTCAGCAAAGATGGGTACTCCGAGGCGCACCGCAAGTGCGATTGCATCAGAAGGGCGAGCGGACATCACCTTGGCCTCACCCGGTGCGCGCATATGGATATCGGCGAAGAAGGTTCGATCACGAAGTTCGGTAATGACCACTCGCTCGACCTGGACATTCATTGCTTCGAGCGCTTCGGCGAACAGGTCATGTGTCATTGGTCGAGGGGGTTCAACGCCCTCGTGGGCCAACGCGATAGCGGTCGCCTCAGGACCACCGATAAAGATCGGCAACATGAGCTCAGCTTCGCTGGACTCGCCGTCGTCATCGAGGGCTCGCAGCAACACAATCGGGGTATTGCTCGGGAGTTCAACACGAACCCCCACAAGCTCCATTGCCCTCATCGATAGCTCCAATACAGTCGCGAACACCACACGGCTTTCGGTACCCGCGAGCTTATCGTTGTCGCCGGATCCCTACAGGTCGGTCTGGCCGGTTCCGTGGAAGAACAACAACTTAAATCGCCCGATCTGCAGTTCATCGCCGTCTGACAACGGCGAGTCTTCAACGAGTTCTTTATTCAGATAGGTGCCGTTGAGCGAACCGACGTCTTTCGCCCGGTAGCTGCCCCCATCGTGGGTGATCTCCACATGGCGTCGAGACACCGTCACGTCGTCGAGGAAGATGTCGCTCTCGGGGTGTCGACCCGCGGTGATGACGTCACCATCGAGCGCATAGCGGGATCCGCTCTTGGGCCCCTCATCGACGACCAACAACCCGGTGTTCTCATCGAACCCCTCCCGGTCTGAGAGGTGAGCCCCACCCTCGACCTCAGCGGACTGCTCGACGCTATCGACCTCAACGACCGAGATTGCCTCGGTCGTCGCATCTGGCCCTCCACCGATGCGCTCGCCGCACGAGGAACAGAAATTCGCGGCGAAGTCGTTCTTGTGGTTGCACGCGGGACAGACGCGATCAGCCATTAGCTCGCTCCCGAAAATAATGGATACGCATCATGATCGCGAAGTGTAGTCACCATCTGTGTCAGCGCCTAAAGCAGATCGGCCCAATTACGTATCGGCGGCGACCGAACCACTGCGAGCACGCAACGCAGCACGAGCGATCGGCACGTACCCAAACCCGGCATACCACGAGATCAACAGGCCCGGCACACCAACGATCCAGCCCAAAAGTCGGAGGACCTCTGCCCCGCTGATACCCGAGGCGCCTCCGAGGAGCAGCGGGTACGCAAACATCAGAAAGAAGGTGCCGGTCTTTCCCCACCAGGTCACATCGAACCGCTCAACCCCAATGGCGCCCAGGCCAAGGGCTGCAACCGTAACCAAGCCCTCTCTCACGAGGGTGAGGAGCGCAAACCACCACGGGACGGAGCCATCGATCCATGTCGCGATGACCGCCGTCAGCATCATGAGACGGTCGGCGGCCGGGTCGAAGATCTTGCCGAACTCGCTGACCTGTTCAAATCGCCGCGCGAACCAACCATCGACCCAATCGGTCGAGCCGAGGACCGCAAGCAAGATGGCCGCACCCGCACGATTCTCGAGAGCGAACAAGATCCATACAAAGACCGGGACACATAGCAGGCGCACCAAGGTGATGGCATTCGGGATGGTGAACGGGCGCCATTCGATCGCACCTGCCTCACTTGTTCCGTCGACCAGATTCTGTGCCATCGCCTCTTATGGTAGCGCCCTACAAATGCCCGTAGCATTACGGATATGCCAAGTATCTTTTCGCGAATAATCGAGGGCGAGATCCCTTCCCGAATGCTCTGGGAGGACGACGATTGTGTCGCATTCCTCGATGTTCGACCATTGGCCCCCGGACACGTATTGGTCGTTCCTCGTCAGGAGACGGACCAATGGACCGACCTTGGGCCAAAGCTCGCAGGGCACCTGACCGAAGTCGGTCATGCCATCGGACGGGCGCAGATGACCGTGTTCACCCCAGCCCGAATCGGTCTGGTGATCGCAGGATTCGAAGTACCACACGCGCACATGCACGTCGTACCAATTAACGGGATGGGCGACCTCGACTTCGCCCTCGCAAACGGCAACCCCGATCAGGGCGAACTCGACAGCCAGTTGGAACAGCTTCGTGCCGCATTACGCGATGCTGGTCACTCCACGGTTTCGAATCGATAGACCGAGATCGACCCAAAGCGTTCCTCGACAACAAAGCCAGAGGCGAGCACGACATCGTCGAAGGTAAAGCGACCCGTGGGCGTCCACGTCTCATCCGCTTCATCGATGATGATGACATCGGAACGGAAGATCGCGTCCGCCGGCCGATAGACATCGAGACCTTGTGGGAACTCGAGCAAGGTCGTTCGCTCGGCGAGCAAGGGCAGCACTCGTGTTATCGCCGTGACCGCATCATCTGGCTCGATGGACTCAGCAGCCGAGATGACATCGACATCGTTTGTCGTGCGAACACCCCAATCCCACGGCTCGTTGTAGAAGCTGCTCCCAGATGCGAACAAGAAGAATGCTGAGCTCGCAACGAGGACTCCTCCGAGCAAGCGGAGGCTCACGAACACTCGTTGCACCGAGGGACGGCCGACCGACCGGAGCGCGAACGCAGCGGCGATCGGCAGGAACGCCAACGCCGCAACATCCTGCTGGGCGTTCAGGAACTCCCCCTGTGGAATGGCAGCGAGGAAGCTGAAGGCGCCAAAGAGCACCAACGGCAGCTGAAATCGCGGTCGCATCACCGGTAGGAACAACCATGGAGCGAAGAGCAACAACAGCTTGCGGAAGTTCTCTTCGGCAAAGAAGTCTGTGAGAACCTGAATCGGACTCGTCAACATGCCCCACAGGATCGCCACCGGACCATCGCCGTAGGTCGCAAAGGCATCCTCGAATGCAAACTCGCCACCGGCGAGGTCAGCATCGAAGACCAAGAGCGCAACCGCTGCCCAGCCAGCGCCGAGCCCTGCGGTGATACGACCAGCCTTGGTGCGCCCTTCGATAGCGAGCAATGCGCCCAGGCCGATGACGACGAGACCGAGGTCCGATCGTGTGGATAGCGCAAAGGCGACCATCAGCCCATATCGGATCCAGTGTTTGTCTTGGCTGTAGAGATAGGCCCAGAGAAATGCCGGCACCGAAAGGGATTCGGGGTGAAATTCGCTCAGGTTCAAATTGTGTAACTGAGGTTGAAGCCCGTATGCGGCAGCGAGAACCAACGCACTTTCCACGCCGTGGTCGAGAACGCCACGAGCAATTCGCCACAGCGGCACGACCGCGATCGAAAGAGCGATCGCCTGAAGGGTCAACAAGAACGGACCGGAAGGAACGATCGTGCTCACCTTTGCAATCGGCCACATGATGAGCGACAGCTGTCCCTCGAACAGGTTTCGACCTGTCAAGGTCACGAAGGGTTCCTCGTTCTCCCCGACCAGCCAGATTCCCTGCATCCACGCCGCGAGACCCGATCCCAGCTCGAGGCTCCGGAACCGCGCCAACGCCAACCCTTCAAAGATGACGAAGAGAACGATCGCGATGAGCCACGGTAGGGCACGATCGGGGCCCTTGCCTTCGAGCCTGGCCTGCCACCGCAGACCGTAGTTGCGCAACGACCGGATCAGGTCCGAGTCAGCGAAGCTCGTCACGTTGCGAGTGGAGGTGGTCGTCGTCATACGCGATCGAGGAGCGATGGCTCGTTGTTCTTCACGCTGTTGACGCTATCGCTCACGGCGTACGCGCTCAGCAGCGAGTCAGGTGCCGGCACGAGGAGCCGTTGCAGATCAGTGTCGTTGTGGTTGTCGGGGTCGAGCCATTCGTCCCAATCTGATGGAGCGAGCAGCACGGGCATCCGATTGTGGATTTCTGCCATCATGTCGTTCGCCTCGGTCGTGATGATGGTGCACGTATGTATCTCGCGAAGGCCCTCTGCGTCGGTCCAACGTTCGTGAAGGCCGGCGAATGCCAACGGGTCACCATCGGCTCGATGTATGAACATCGGCTGTTTCTTGGGTTTGCCGCCCTCGTTTGTGAGGCGCTGCCATTCGTAGAAACCGTCGGCAGCAACGATGCAGCGTCGTCGAGAAAACGCCGAACGGAACGAGTTCTTCGTTGCGACCGTCTCCGCCCGCGCATTGATCATCTTTGATCCAATGCGTAGATCTTTCGCCCACCGCGGCACAAGCCCCCACCGAAGGAGGTCGAGGCGCCGGTCTCCTTCGCGGACCCGAACCACTGGAACGTCTCGCGTGGGGGCAACGTTGTAGTCCGCCCGCGCCTCATCGTCGAGCAACTCTGGTGCTTCTGCCCCAAAGTAGGACGCGAGCTGATCAGGAGGAGTTGTCGAAGCGAAGCGGCCGCACACGAGGCGAAGCTTAGTTCCTAGCCGGGAAGCAGACGCACGTCTACGGTGCTGCGGTCGAGAAGCGTGCATTGGGCGGTCAGGTCTCCCATCTCGATCGTTACCCCGTCGCCTGGCCCGCCGTTCAACGTGCTGGCGGCAGCGACGAGCGGTGTCGTCCCCGCTGCTGGAGAGAGCAGCAAAGAGCCGCGTAGCGAGAGCGTTTCAGTGCGTTGACCCTGGCCTTGTGGAAGTTCGATCCGAGCTCGCACATCGCTGATCGTCTTCGGCTCGCTCACCGCATCGGGGTTGAGCGGCCACACCTCGAGCACGATGACGTTCGCGTCTCTACATGCCACTCGGTCTCCGGTCGCGGCGAAGTCATCAGCGCAATCACCGGTGCCGGCAATGTCGACCACCTCGAGTTCAGTCGTCACGAGCGAGATGACAAGACATGAGCCATCGGGAAGCAGCTCATCATCGGCCACGACGGCCAGGTGGGCACGACCAGCCCAAAAGACCGGTCCGGTGTGGACGTTCTCGGGCAATACGTTCCGATCGGGATCATCGGTGCCGCCGGTGACCTCGACGTCTGCGCCGCTGATGGTGACCCAGTCCTCGAGGGAGGCGAACGTCTCCACGGTCACCGTGCCGGATGCATCGGTGTACTCGCGGTCGGCGAGCGGCGAGACCAGCACGTTCCGTTCCGGGTCTGTCGACGCCCGCGCCCCGAGCTCTCCAGCGGACGTGGCGAACGCTCGTGTACCGAAGAAGGCGATCGCGCCGATGCCGATGAGGAACACCGCGACACCGAGGTACGTGCCGATGCGATTCCGGTTGAGGCTCCGAACGCTCGAATCGTCTTGACCAACGTCGATCGCACTATCGAAAGACAGTTCCCGTGCCGAGTCGGCGCTCGCATTCCAGGCCTCTTTGAATCCGGTCGCCGCGGTTGGTTCGATCTCGGTGACCGTGCTCTCGGTCCCTTCGAGAAATTCGCCCGAGAGCTCTCGCGTGCTCGATGCCTTGCGGCTCGCGATGTCGGCCGCTTTTGGGCCTTTGCGTCGCCTCATTAATGAGACGCTAGTCGCAGGCGAGCGTTATCTCACACCACGGGATCTCACACCACAGCCCGCCAGTCCCGGGCGGGGCCTCTATCTCTCTCAGAAGTCACCAACGCCCGCCGATGGATTAGTTATGTGGCTTCCTATACTCGCTCCGGTGCATCGACATACCCTGCCACTGACCGTTGTGGTCATCCTTGCCCTTATTGCATCGCTGAGTGCTGAAGCGGTGGCGCAGTCAGCGCCGATTGCGCAAATCGAGGACGACGCACCCGATCTTGCACCGGCGATTGCTCGATGGGCCGGCGCTCCGCGAGGTCACTTCACGAACGTGCAACCGGGCGTCAGCTCGTTGCAACTCACCGCTATCGCGGCAGACCCGGACTCGGCCCAAGCAATCGACTTCGAGATTCTCGTCGATGGAACCGTCGTCGATAGCGGCCGCTCAGCTCGCCCGTCGACCTTCGGGCAGACCGTCGAGGTAACGAGCTCGGTCGATGTCTCGCCAGGAGTACATCAGGTGTGCCTCCGGCTCGCCGACCGAGCGAACCCCGGCCGAACCGTCAACTGCCGTCAGGTCGCCACAACGCCGCCCAACCGCGCGGACTCGAGCCTCGCCAATTCTGCTGAAGGCGTGGTCGTGAGCCCGAGCGGCGTTGTCGTCCCCGTCGTCGGAGGAACAGCGAATGACTGGCGCGTCACAACACCGTGTGGCAACACCGCCTCGCTCCGGAGCGGCACGTTCATCGATCGCGCACGGGTTGTCATCGATCCTGGACACGGCGGCTCCGAATCAGGGGCGGTTAGCGGAGGACTTCAAGAGAAGAACCTCAACCTCGATGTGTCCGAGCTCGTTATCGACAAGTTCGAGGCGCTCGGCATTTCGGCGCAGATCACCCGCACCGGCGACTACCGGGTGCCAATCCAAACTCGGGCCGATATTGCTTCGGCTCTCGCTCCCGATGTCTTTATCTCCGTTCACCACAACGGTGGCGCCCTCCGGCGATCGAGCGTGCCCGGCACCGAAATTTTCTACTCCGAAGCGCGCCCTGACTCCCAGCGTCTCGCCGCTATCTTGTACGAAGAACTCCATACATCAGCCGCACAGTACGACGCCGATTGGGTGTCGACGGTCAACCAAGGCGCATCGGTCCGACTCAACGAACGCGGAACCGACCTCTTTGGTATCCATCGGCTGTCTCCTGGTGTCGACTCGGTGATTACCGAGTACATGTACCTGTCGAACCCATCGGAGGCCCGCTTGCTCGGACGCGCCGACGTCCTCGAGTCACAGGCGCAAGCCATTGTCGATGGGGTCCTCCGCTGGTGGTTCACCGAAGACTCCGGAACATCACTGGGCCGGCGATTCACCGATCCGAGCAGCTCGGGAACTGGTGGTTTCGATAATTGCGACGATCCATCCCTGACCGGCGCCTCGGTCGGAAGCGTCGGCCTTAACAACCTTGACCAGGACACCGATCCCGGTGAGATCTCATCGGGATCCACCTCCACCGGCAGTCGGTCGCTTCTTCCCCAGCTCAGCCTCGGCACCGACCCCGCCCTCGCTCTCGGCTAATCCACTTCGGCCCCATCGTTCGCTGGTCGGGCCCGACTCGGAGCAACACGTGGGGGTTCGTATGGCTGCTTTGGGTATACGGGAGGCCATGGAGCGTCGCCCATATCCTCGAGGCCTTCGCGAAATTCGCTCACCAGAGCCGAGATGTCTTGTGGCTCGTCATACATTGCCGCCCAGGGGTCGCCGCGCTCGCTCAGACGATCCGGGACCGAGATAACCCGTAGGGCATCGGGGTCGACGTCGACGAGTTCGTCCCAGAACAGCGGTGTCGATACTTGCGCGCCGACCCGGGCGCGCACAGACCACGCCCCGAACACCGTCTTGTGCGGCGCGTTCTGATTGAAGTCGATGAAGACGCGTGTGCCCCGCTCCTCTTTCCACCACCGATCGGTGAGCACCGTCGGATGGGCAGCTGCGAGGCTCCGAGCGACCGTCACCGCAGCGCCGCGAACGTCGTAGCTGTCGTAGCGGGGACCGGCAACAGAGCCGTCCAGGGGGACGTAGACGTGTAGACCCTTGCTCCCGCTGCTCTTCACAAAGCTCGAGATCGAACGTTCGTAGAACCAGTCGCGAACGAGCAGCGCTGCCGATCGAACCTCGTCGAAGCCAATACCTGGGACGGGGTCGAGATCGATCCGAAGTTCGTCCACAAACCGCTCCGGGACTCCGCCATCACGTTCCTCATCACGCTGCCGCTCGTCGAGTCGGTACGGCCACGGGTGCAACGTAAAGGCCCCGAGGTTGACCGCCCAGATGACGTGGGCGGGATCGGCGAGCACCAGCGCCCGAGATGGCGTTCCGTTGACCGTCTCCACCGTCGTCGTTTGAAGCCAATCCGGAGCACCATCGGGGATCCGCTTCTGGAAGAAGTTCGGACCGCTCGCACCTCGCGGATACCGCTGGAGGAGCACCGGTCGATCCTTGAGTGCGTTCATTATCGGAGCGCCAAGCGAATCGTCACACAACCGGACGAAGTAGTCGAGGACATCGCCCTTTGTGAGGCCGACCTTCGGGAAATATGGCTTGTCGAGACTAGAAACAGCGACCTCGCGCCCCGAGATCTCAATCACATCGGCCATAGGCCACCATAGGACATCGAAGAGCCACTCGGTTGGCTCACGAATCAGCGAATGGCTTACGATTATTTGCCGTAAACGGGTTGTGGCGCAGCTTGGTTAGCGCGTCGGTCTGGGGGACCGAAGGTCGGGAGTTCAAATCTCCCCAACCCGACAAACCATCTCGAAACCAGGGCTAGAAGATCCGCATCACCAGGTCGACGATTCGCCACACGATGTAGGCAATGAGTGCCACGACCACGATCCAGAAGTGCCACGGAGCGGACTGGCCCACCGTGCGCTCCGGTTCAGCGTCGGTCACATGCTGATCCTCGTGGTTCACGTCTTCTCCACAGTCTGGGCACGCACCATCATCGAGTGCGGTGGGTGCGTGATATGACGAACAAGGATCACACCACGGCATCCGGTAATTCTAGCTTCAGCGACGGCGTTAGCTGCGGCGGACCGCAAGGACAGCAACATCATCGTCGATCAGGCCATCGGCGAAGTCACGCGCCTCTTCGAGCAGCGCTTTGGTCATGATCTCGGGTGGCGCGCCGGGGTCGCGCCGGATCGCCATTGCAATACGCTCTTCGCCGAAGAGCTCGTCGCTGCTTCGGGCTTCGGCAAGACCATCGGTGTAGAGGAGCACAAAGTCGTCCATCTGCAATGGCACTTCCTTGCTGAAGTATGCAGCTTGTGGATCGAGCATGAGCAACGGCCCGGTGGCACGCAGGGGCTGCAACTCGCGCGCATGCCAGAGCCATCCAGCGGGGTGGCCAGCGGAGGCGTAACGGATCGTGCCGGCTTCGGTATCGAAGACGACGACGATCATGGAGATAAACTCTTCGCCTCGATCGAGCTCGGACATCTGCTGGTTGAGCTCCTCGAGCGCCTGCGCTGGATCGCGGAACTGGCGCAAGAACACACGCAGCAGGTACTTGGCCTGAAATGCGGTGATGGAACTCTCGATACCGTGACCGCGAACGTCGCCGATGACCGCAGCGAGGCGTTTGTGGCCAACCCGGTACACGTCGAAGAAGTCGCCCGCCATGAGGCCAGAACCTGCTTCGTACGCCCGTCCGACATCGAAACCGGTGATATCGGGGAGCGAATCTGGAGCGAGACGTGCAGCCCATGCCTTTGGAGCGAAGTCCTCTTGTTCGAGTGCTTCTTCGGCTCGCTTCTCGAGGAAGAACCGTTGGCGGCTCAAACGAGCTTCGCGCACTGCGCCTCGGGACCAGTTCGCCGAGATCAATGCCGGGATCGCAACGAGGGCAAAAACCACCGTGACGTTCGGGTTATCGCTGGCTGCGGACAGGAACGCCGCAATGGCCACCGTCGTGTAGAGCAGGGTCGAGTGAACCTCCTTACGGAACGCGGATTGAGCAAGCGCGTACGCCGGGTCTTCGGTGCGTTCGACATCGCTTCCGATGTTCTCGAGGAAGCGGCGACGGTACCTGGCGGACCGCGCCCATCCAAAGGCGGCCGCGACACTGATTACACCGAGGCCTATGAGGATGATGTCCTTCATGGGTAAAAGGGTAGCCCACTACCGCTGCTAGCGGCGGCGGACCCGAAGTTTGATTGGGGTGTTGCCCATTTCAAAGGCTTCTCGCAAGCTCCGCTCAAGGTAACGAAGGTAGGTACGAGGGAGCTCTTTATTGGCGAACAACGTAAAGGTCGGTGGATCTGTCGCTCCCTGCGTTGCGTAGAGCACACGGCCTCCTTCGGGCGCTGCCTGAGCGACCTGCGCTGCCCGGATCACTTGGTTGACCTTGCGGGTAGGGATTCGAGTCGAATACGCCGTGATGGCCTCTGAGAGCGCAGGCCACAGCTTGTTTACGCTCCGTCCCGTCAGTGCGCTGATCCGCAAGACCGGCGACTCGCCCAGGAAATGCAGCTTGCGTTCGACAGCGGTCATCGCTGCATCTCTGCCGTCGGCGTCGAGTAGCTCCCACTTGTTGAGCACGATGACGATCGGACAACCCGACGCGTCGACACGCTCTGCGAGGCGCTGATCTTGGGCCGTCACGCCGATCGTCGCGTCGATCACCAAGAGCGCAACATCGCTCTTGTCGACGGCGCGGAGCGCTCGAACGAGGGAGTAGTACTCGGTCTCTTCATCGACCTTTGCCTTGCGGCGCATACCGGCGGTGTCGATGAACCGCAGCGGTCCTCCATCGGTTTCAATCACGGTGTCGATCGAGTCACGAGTGGTGCCGGGGCGATCGTGAACGACCGCACGATCCTCACCGATGAGACGGTTGAACAGGGTCGACTTCCCAACGTTGGGGCGCCCGACGATCGACACACCGAAGATCCGGTCTGGATCCTCTTCTTCTTCCTCAAATTCTTGTTCTGGAAGCACCGAGATGATCTCGTCGAGGAGATCTGCAGTCCCGACCCCGTGCAAGGCACTGACCGGCATGGGATCGCCCACACCGAGGCTCAACAGATCCCAGATGAGGTGCTGTTGGGTTTCGTTGTCGACCTTGTTCGCGACGAGGAACCGTGGCTTGTCGATACGGCGTACCAGGTCGGCGACCAGCTGATCATCGGCGGTCGAACCAACCGCAGCATCGACGACGAACAACACGACATCGGCCTCTTCGATCGCCTTCTCACTTTGGCGGGAGACCTTTGCATCGAGCTCGTCACCGTCTTCGTCGGCCATCCAGCCGCCGGTATCGATGAGCGTGAATTCGTGGCCGAGCCACTCAGCATCGAGTTCGTTGCGGTCGCGGGTGACACCAGGACGCTCTTCGACGATGGCCTCTCGGCGCCCGAGGATCCGGTTGACGAGCGTGCTCTTGCCAACGTTTGGTCGACCAACGATGGCGACGGTAGGTAGAACACTCATGACAGCTCCAGGGCTTTTCGAAGGGCGATGCCATCGGTCGGGATGATCTCGACAGGTCGGGGAAGATCGTCGGGAGAAAGCCCGTCGAGGAAGACGCCGCGGTTCAGGCACACGTCGGGGAGGAGGTATCGGTGGCCTTCAGGTTCGCTCGACAGAACTCGTTGCAGGTCGGCGCCGACCATCAGCCCAGCTACGCCGACATTGCCACCAAAGAAGTCGTTGTCGACACCGATGACTCGGACGTCGTCGCGGTCGATGTCGGCGACCAGCGGCTCGAGCACCTGAGCCCCCAGCGTGCCGGTGAGGATTCCGACGGGTGCGGTTCGGCGAGGCCGAAGCATGACCGCCGCTCCCCCGGTCTCGGCAGCACTCGCATCGGTCGGGCCGCACGACCGTGGCGCCCGGTATCCCTCGGCCGGAGCCGCATCGACCCACGCGAAGAACCCGGCTTGGGTTCCGATGCCCGACTCGACCGTTCCGGTGAACTCGGCTTTGAACGAACTCGCCATCCCGATGCCATCTTCGTACATCGGTACGTCGCCGTAGCTCTCGTGGCTCGGAAACGGGAGTTGGGCCATCAAATAGTACTCGTCGGATGCCTGAACCATCGGGCGGCCGAGTGTCGTCGTAAATATCTTCTGCCAACCCTCGACGACCTCGACAACACGTCGAGCTTCCTCGACGGTGTGTTCGCGCATACGGGCCTCGGTCGAATACTTCGACACGCCGAGCGGAACGACGGCCACGGTTTCGAGCGCCGAGTACTTGTCGTAGATGTCTGCGAGCGTCTGGTCCAAGATGTCGCCATCGTTGATCCCCGGACACACGACGACCTGACCGTGGATCTCGGTGCCGGCGTCGAGCAACGCGGACAACCAACGCAGCGACGAGGCACCTCGCCGGTTCCGAAGCAGTTCTTCGCGGATCTTCGCATCGGTGGCGTGGATACTGACGTTGATCGGCGAGAGTTTCTCGGTGATCACTCGTTCGAGGTCGGCCTCGGTAAAGCGGGTGAGGGTCGTGTAGTTCCCATAGAGAAACGAGAGCCGGTAATCGTCGTCCTTGAGATACAGGCTCTTTCGGAGGTTCGGCGGCAACTGATAGATAAAGCAGAACTCACAGTGGTTGTCACATGTCCGCACCTCGTCGAACACCGCCGACTGCACTTCGATCCCGAGCGGCTCAGCAACCGTCTTCTCGACGTCGATGTCCAGGGTGAGCCCGTTGCGATCGACGACGAACGAGATCTCGTCACTGTCGACGAGCGTCCGGTACTCGAGGATGTCTCGCGGTTGTTCGCCGCTGATTAGGCGCAAGCCGTCGCCGACGAGAAGCCCGGCACGCTCGGCCGGAGAATCTGGTTCGACAAGGACGACCCGCGGCATGGCGGTGTCGTCGGCGTGCATTACGGACATCCCGTCAAGGCTAGGCCGCCGAGAGCGGTCAGCGGGGCGTACATTGGACACATGCCTGTCGATCGCGTTCTGCTCGCCGCACCCCGCGGTTTTTGCGCCGGTGTGGAGATGGCCATCAAGGCACTCGCCGCTATGGTCCGTACGTTCGAGCCACCCGTCTACTGCTACCACGAGATTGTGCATAATCGTCTCGTCGTTCAACGTTTTGAGGACATGGGGGTCGTCTTTGTCGACGACATCTCCGAGGTCCCCGCCGGCGCCCCGATCATGTTGTCGGCGCACGGCTCGGCACCCGAGGTCGTCACCGCTGCGGTCGAGACCGGTGGCTACATGGTCGACTCGGTGTGCCCTCTGGTGACAAAGGTCCACCATGAGGTCAAGGTTCGGGCCGGTAAGGGTTATCAGATCGTCTATGTCGGCCACGAAGGCCACGAAGAAGCCGTCGGCACAATGGCCGTTGCCCCCGACGCCATCCACCGTGTCGAATCCGTCGAGGAGGTCGAGGCACTTCCCGATATCGATGGAGCGACAGCTCTCCTCGCGCAGACCACGTTGAGCCACCGGGATTGGGAAGCGGTTCAAGACGCCGCGATCGACCGCTGGCCCGATATGTGGACACCGGCGCGAAGCGACCTGTGCTTCGCGACCACAAACCGCCAGGGAGCGCTCGTGAAGATCGCGCCGGACTGCGACTCCATGGTCGTCATTGGTTCGGCCAATTCATCGAACACGATGGCCCTCGCTCGACTCGCTGAAGAGAGCGGCTGCGAACAGGTCTTCCGAGTCAATACCGCCGATGAGCTGCCCACCGACATGTCGGGGACGGTCGGCGTCACCGCGGGAGCTTCGGCGAGCGAGGAGCTGGTCGAATCGGTCCTCAACCGTTTGGCCCCTGCCAACGGCGTCACCGAAGTCCGGATCACCGAAGAAGACGAGTACTTCCCAACGCCGCGCAACCTCCGCGATCTTCTCAACACGATCGACGCTGCAGCGGCGCTCAGCGTCGGCGCCGCCGGTGGCGCTCGCCCCAATACCGACGACCGTCAGCTCGGCGCCAGCGAAGTCTTGCGTCTGCTCGAAACATCTCCCTGAGAACCCAAACCGAAAAGGACTGTCACACCCCTCCGTTACGTTACGTACATGGAGTCGAACACCAGTTCTTACACTGGTTCCGCAGAGGGGCCAGAGACGTGGTCAACAGAGCGGCGTCGACTCGACCGCGCACTCGCTGCGGCGATGGGCGTAGTGCGAGGTGTTTTGTTGAAACTCGCGGCTCGCGACCGGTTGTCGATGATCGGCAAATGCCGAACCATCCTCGACACAATCGAATCCCAAGCAATCGCAGAAGCGCTCGAAGCCGGTACCCCAACACGCAAGGTCGAAGACATCGTGCATTGCGCCGGCGGCGGCCAAACTTCTAAACGCACGGTGAAGAAGAAGGCGCGCCGTGGCGCGGCGGTTCGAGAGAATCCCGAGTTGGGCCACAAGATGGCAACCGGTGAGCTGTCCGATGAGCAGGTCGATGTCATTGCCACGGCCTCTGAGCAAACGGGCGGCGACGCAGCTCACGACACTGAGCTGATCGACAAGGTCGCGGCTGCGCCGCCCGAGCAAGGCAAGAAGCTGGCCGACAAGTACGTGCGTGATCGGCAATCCCAAGATGACATCGACTCGGCCTGTACCAGGGCCCGCCGCGCACGTCGCGTGAGCCGCTACACCAACGAGGAACGCGGCACCGATGTGTTACAAATCGAAGGCGCAGCCGAAGATATCGATGCGATTGAAGCTCGTGTCAGCGACATTGCCGACGAGTTGTATCGCAATGACGGTGACCGCGAGTTCGGTCAGCGACATTTGCCCAGCGATTAGCCCTTATTGCTCGAGATGGTGGAT
>CAYVHV010000018.1:41348-70269 GCA_964451305.1 uncultured Acidimicrobiales bacterium
GTTCGGTCAGCGACATTTGCCCAGCGATTAGCCCTTATTGCTCGAGATGGTGGATGTGTGCGCTGCAACGCCAACCATTCGCGTTGTGTCGCCCACCACCTCGACCCGTGGACATCCAGGCTCAAAGGCGAATCGAACATCGATCGTATGGCATTGCTGTGCGATGACTGTCACCACCACATCCACGACAACGAGCTGACACTCTTTAGCGACAGTCGAGGCGTGTGGCGGGCCCGCAAGGCCCGACCCGAAGAAATCCCTGCTGCCGGGCCGCCCCGAAAAGCCCCCCGAACGCCGCCACCACACGAAAACCAGCGGCCCGTTGCCCGCCCCAACCAAGAACCGCTCTTCGGCCAGCGGGAATGACCATACGCGCTTCTATCTGCCCCAATACGTGGTCCTGCCCAGATTGAACAACGATTGAACCCTCTACCCGTTCAACGATTTGGCTTCGTCGAACAGCTCTTGGATCCGGTCGCGCAACAACTCGGTGTGCTCTTGCACCGCTCGACGACTGACGCGACCTTTGTCGTTCGGTTCCGGCGGAGCGAGCGGCTCGCCGATCACGAACGTGATCTTTCTCGGATACACGAACTTCGATCCGGTCGGCATCGCTGCCTCTGAACCCGCAACACCGATCGGGATAATCGGCACCTGCTGACGGCCGGCGAGAAAGCTCGGGCCACTGTGCATGTTCTCTTCTTCGACGATCGGCCCGCTCTGACGGGTGCCCTCGGGGAACATCACGAGCGGCTCGTCGTTCGCGAGAATGTCCTCGGCGAGACGCAGCGCTGCACGGTCGGCCGATTCGCGCTCCACCGGGAACCCACCCATCGTGTCGAGGAACCAGGCCGCGGGTTTGCCCGCCTTCCACAGCGACTCCTTGCCCATGAACCGAATGGGGTCGCGCCGAATCACAGGCAGCAAGGGCGTGTCGAGGTTCGAACGATGGTTTGGGCTGAGGATGAATGCGCCATCTTCCGGCAGGTTCTCTCTCCCATGCACCTCGTAGCGGAACCAGATCTTGGCGAATGTCACGACGACGGCGCGAGCGACCATCCATGCAAGCCGTTGTGCCTGGGTCATTCCAGGTCGGTGCAGTATGGAATTTCCCGTCATGATCCTCCCTCGATCCAGATGTTCACCACCGCGTCGACAACTTCGTCGATAGTGAGCGAGGTCGAGTCGATCTGGGTTGCGCCCTCAGCGACCGTTAACGGGTCAGTTTCGCGCGTCATGTCGAGGTGGTCTCGCTCGGCGATCGCTGTGGCCATCGCTGCAATGTCGTCGTCACCAGTTTCCGCGGCGCGACGGCGCGCCCGCTCCTCCACCGAGGCATTCAGGTAGATCTTCAGCTCAGCATCGGGGAACACCGCAGTGCCGATATCTCGCCCTTCGATGACCGCTCCCCCGCGCACCGTCGCCCAATGCCGCTGGGCCTCGACGAGCACGACGCGAACCTGCGGGTTTGCTGCAACCACCGATACTGCAGCGGTGACTTCCGGTTCGCGAATCGCAGTGGTGACATCCTCGCCGTTAACGAGCACTTTGGTCGGGCCGATGACGATCTCTGCATCGCGTGCGGCCTGGCCGACCCGGTCGAGTTCATCGAGGCCGACCCCGGCCTTCAGTACAGCGAACGTCACGGCTCGATACATCGCTCCGGTGTCGAGGTGTGGGATTTGGAGCTGGGCTGCTAAGCGCTTCGCAATCGTCGACTTGCCGCTACCGGCTGGACCGTCGATGGCGAGCACGCGTGGGCGTTGTCGCGCTGAGCTCCGCAACGTGTCGAGCATCGTCCAGTATCCGGGGAAGGTCTTGGCAACACATCCCGGGTCGTCGATCGTGATGGGCCCATCTGTCAGGCCAACCAAAGCAAAAGCCATGGCCATTCGGTGGTCTTCATAGGTCTGCACCACCGCGTTCTCGTGCAGTCCTCCGGTCACGGTGAACCCGTCAGCATCGACCACGGCTGAAACGCCAACACGATTGAGCTCATCGACCGATCCCTGTACCCGGTCGGACTCTTTGGTCGAACGGATGAAACCAATGCCGGTGACCGATGATGTTCCCGACGCTCTAGCCGCCAGCGCAGCGAAGGTAGGAGCCGTATCGCTCATGTCGCCAAGATCGACCGTCAACGGGTCGAGCATGCCGCTGCCCCGCACTTCGATCGATTCTTCGTCGACGAACACCGTTGCCCCCATTGGAGCGAGGACGCGTTCGGCGAACTGTGCGTCGCCTTGCAGCGAGGTAGATCCCAGCCCGAGGACACGCACTCGCCCGCCGACGATGGCAGCTGCTGCGAGTGGATACGACGCTGTCGATGCGTCGGGTTCGACGTGGTACTCAACCGCCGAATAGCCGGTCGCTTCGACGCTGATGACATGACCGGCATCGTTCTGCAGAGTCGTTACCAATGCGCCAAAAGAGGCCATCACGGCGATGGTCATCTCGATGTAGGGCATTGAAACCGCAGCGCCGGTCAGCGTGAGCGTGAGCCCATTTGGGAACAGTGGCGCGGCGAGCAAGAGCGCGGAGATGAACTGGCTGGAAACGCTGGCGTCGATGGCCACCGAGTCCTCCGTGACCGGGGAGCTGATCGAGATCGGAAGCGTGTTGGAATCGACGTCGGCTCCGAGGTCGCGAAGCGCATCCGCGAGCGTTCCCATCGGGCGTGCCCGCATCTGTTCGTGACCGGTCAGGGTGCCGCTCCCGACCAGCGCAAGGACCGGCAACAAGAAACGCGCACTGGTGCCCGACATGTTTGCATCGAGCGGTTCGATGGGTGCCCAAAAGTCGCCGCCACGGCCGTGAACAGTGACCGTCGTCTGGTCGTCGGCGATCACGCTTTCGACGCCGATCAGCTCGAGGGCGCTGATCATTGCTCGGGTGTCGTCGGAAAGACCAACGCCGGTCAGCGTCGTCGTCCCAGCGGCCAGAGCGGCGGTGATAAGGGCCCGGTTCGTGATGCTCTTCGACCCGGGAAGGGTGATATCGGCGTCGAGCGTCCCGATGATCGGCTCGACCACCACGACATTCGACCCGTCCGGTGCAACGATGCTCATGACAGGGGCCTCACCGACGGGCGATATCCATGCTCGTGCAGCCCGGCGCTCAGGACCTCGGCCATGTCTACTCCTACGAGCAACACGACAACGCCGGTAGGGCCTTCAGCGCTGTGGGCAATCTCCATGTCGAAGATGTTGACATCGAGCTCAGCAGCCAGGCTGGTGATCGCCGCCAGTTGGCCGCTTTCGTCCTTGACACGAACGCGAAGCTCGGCCAAGCCAGATGGCAAGGTGGCACTCGCAGGAAGGTTGATCCGGGCATCTCGCGCCGTCTGAAGCGAGGATTCGATTCCCCCGGTATCGCCTTCCACGACAGCGTTACGAAGCCCTTCGAGCCGTGCGATCACCTCGTCTAACGCTTCGGTAATGGCTTCGCCATTCTGAACACAGATCGGCGGCCAGATCGCGGGCGAGCCCGCAGCGATTCGAGTCATGTCGCGAAACCCACCAGCGGCCAAGCGAAGCATCGCCGCATGTTCGTCAGAGCGAGTCGCCGCCACGTTCATTAACGCAGCCGCCGTGAGGTGTGGAACATGGGAAACGGTAGCGACCATGCGATCATGGGCCGCCGGAGTGAGCGTCAGTGGATCGGCGCCGAGCGCCGTCACGAAGTCATGCATGGCAGCAAAGGTCTCATCGGAGGTATTCGGCGTTGGGCATACCACCCAGGCAGCCCCTCGAAACAGCTCGGCTCGCGCCCCATCGAGACCGGTCTGCTCTGAACCTGCCATCGGATGCGACGGGACGAATCGAGCGTCGTCGATCGCTTCAGCGATCGGACCCTTCACGCTTCCGGTATCGGTGACCCACCCCGAGGTCTCCCGCAGGGCGTGTTCCACACCATCGATGATGGCGTCTACCGGCGTTGCGATCACGGTCAGCTCCGCATCTGCCGACAACCCAGCGTGCGCAATGACCCCTTCGGCAATGGCTCGTTCGACCGTCGACGGGTCACGGTCGACCCCGCCGACGGTAAAGCCCATATGGGTGAGGGCGTGTGCGACGCTGCCGCCGATCAAGCCGAGACCAACAACGCCTGCGGAGCGCGAATCAGACATAGTTCTTCGAAGCCTATTCGGTTGCGCTCGCCGCCACGTCGGCTTCGATCGAACGGACTTCTTCGCCCGTCAGATCGCGCCACTCTCCCGGCTTCAACGACGGATCGCTCAGAGAACCAATGCGAGAACGAACGAGACGCGTGACATCGTGGCCGACGGCGGCGCACATACGGCGCACCTGTCGATTCCGTCCCTCGTGAATCACGATCTTGAGCAGGCCAGGCGAGAGCTCTGAGACCTTCGCCGGTGACGTGACCCCGTCTTCGAGCTCGATCCCTTCGCGCAGCTTCCGCAACGTTCCACGACTTACCGATCCACCGTGGACGCTGACGAGGTATTCCTTTTCCACACCGTACGACGGGTGGGTGAGCCGCTGGGTCAGCCCACCGTCGTTGGTCAGCAAGATTAACCCTTCGCTATCAGCGTCGAGCCGACCGATTGGATAGAGACGCTCGTCGGCATCGACAAGATCGACCACGGTCGTCCGATCGTGGGGATCGGATGCGCTCGAAATGACATCCTTAGGTTTGTTCAGCAGCACCGTCCGACGCGTGGGATCGATCGACACGACCGCACCGTCAACCCGCAGCTCGTCGACACTCGGATCGACCTTGTCGCCGAGGGTCGCGACGACGCCATTGATCAAAATGCGTCCGTCTTCGATCATCTCTTCGCACACTCGGCGGCTCGCAACGCCGGCCGCTGCGAGCGCCTTCTGCGCCCGCTGAACTTCGGTCACTCCTCGTCCCGAGCCGCCATCGCGGCATCGGTGAGGTCGAGCACGACAGTGTCTTGAGCGTCTTCTTCGTCTGCGCTGATCTCCAATGGCTCACCGGCATCTGTAATCGCAGCATCCGCTGTCACCGCAGCCGGTTCAGGGTCTTCGAAACGCAAGCCATGTTCGAGGGCTTCGACCACGTCAGGAGCGGGCACAAAGTCGCCGAGCTCAGGAAGATCCAGAATCGAGTTGATGTTCATGCGCTCAAGAAAAAGTGATGTTGTTCCGTACAACACGGCCTGGCCAGGCCCAGGATCTCGAGATACCTCAGCGATGTAGCCACGATGGTTCAAGGTCCGCATCACCGCGTCGACCGACACACCGCGAATAGCGGCGACCTGCGCTCGTGAAATCGGTTGCTTATACGCAACGATCGCGAGGGTTTCCAGTGCTGCTGCCGACAGCCGAGTGGCTTGGCCTTCGAGCACGAAACGCTCCACATACGCAGCCTGCGCGGGGTGACTCTGATAGCGGTAGCCGCCAGCGACACGGGCCAGGATAAAGCCCCGACCTTGCGCACGGTACGCCTCATCGAGCGCAGCACAAGTGGCCTCAACAGCGTCGACACTCGCTTCGACCAACTGGGCCAACAACCGAGGTTCGATCGGGCGTTCGGCCACCATTAGTACCGCCTCGATCGCAGCGGTCAGCTCCTCGGGCAACTCCGGGCTATCGGAGATGACATGGGTGGTCGTCGTTGTCGATTCGTCTTCTAGTTCTGTGTCCACTTATCCGTCGTATCTGTCGATTGCGAGCGCACTCCGCGCGTCGGCGGCATCGCCACCGATCCACTCGAGTTGAATATTTCCGAACGCTTCGGCCTGGCGAATGTCGACCAATCCCTGTTTGAAGAGTTCGAGGACCGCGAGGAACCGCACGACAACCTCTAGCCGGTCGACGAGTCCAGAGGTCAGACTGCGGAAGCTCACCCTGCCAGCGCCGGGAAGCTCGTCGAGAAACTCCATCACTGCATCGGAGACCGACGCGGTTACCGCACTCACGTGATAGAGGTCGAGCACAGGCTCTGGCTTTGGAGTGAGTCCCCGGATCGCCGCGTCCCGTAGATCGAGAATGTCCAGCCCCTCGAGCATGTCGGGCGCGACCCCAAGAAATTCGTCTTCCATTCCAGCGACACGCGGATACGTGCGGCGTCCGGCATCATGAAGCTGACGAAGCACGCGAGACGCATCTTTGAAGGTCTTGCACTCCACCAGTCGAGCGAGCAAAAGATCTCGTTCCTCGAAGAGGGCAAGCTCATCATCGAGGTCGAACGAATCGTCGTCGGGGAGGAGCCGTCTCGCCTTGAGTTCGACGAGCGTCGCTGCAATCAGCAGGAACTCGGTAGCGATCTCGAGATCGAGCGTCTCCATCTTTTCGAGCTCAGCGAGGTACGCGTCGACGATGGTCGCCAAAGAAATCTCATACAGCTCAACCTCTTCAGCGAGGATCAGATGCAGGAGAAGATCAAAGGGTCCGTTATAGACCTGAGTTTCCACCTCGAATGCCACGGCGGTGATCGTATCTCCGCTGAGGCCGATACTCCATCTCCGGGGCTTCTAGTCTCGACGATGTGTCTTCACTAGCGGTCGCCTGGTTCCGAAACGATCTTCGTTTGGAGATGAATCCAGCGTGGTCGACCGCCACCGCTGCGGCAGATACCGTCATTCCCGTCGTGTGCATCGACCCTGCGCTGCTGTCCTCGGTGGGGCATTTCCGACGAAACCTCTACCTCGCGAACGTCGCTGCCCTCGACGCCGAGCTGCGGTCGCTCGGCGGTGAACTCTCCGTGCTGGTGGGCAACCCCAAGGAAAAGATCGGCGAGATCATTGCGCTGACCGGCGCGGAGTCATTGCATTTCAACAGGGCGGCGAGCCAATTCGGGCGCAGTCGCGACAATGCGATCACCCGACAGCTGCCCTCGACCGAGCTCGTCACCCACTGGGGCACGCTCCTGACCGAGCCAGGGACCGTGCTCACCGGCAAAGGCACCTTGTCCAAGGTCTTCACACCGTTTTGGAAACAGTGGATCAAGGCCGCGCTCCCGGAGCTCCCGACGGGCGGTTCAGCGGATCTGACCGTGGCACCGAGCACGATTCGCGACGAGCTACCCAAGTTCGACGACCCGGTGATCCAACCCGGCACCGCTGGCGCTCACAACGCTCTAGACCGCTGGCTTTCTTCGGTCGACGACTATCTCGAAACGCGCGACATCCCCTCGGTCGAGGGCACATCTCAGCTGTCAGGGCACCTGCGCTTCGGGACGATTGCGCCCCGCACGCTGCTCGACATCGTCGGCACGAGCACGCCGGGCCGCGAAGGGTTCGTTCGCCAACTCGCATGGCGAGATTGGTATGCGCACATGCTGCTCCAGGCCCCCGACATGATCGACCGTGCGGTCAAAGAGCAATACGAAGCCGTGAAATGGCTCGATGATCCCGAAGGTCTCGCTGCCTGGCAGCACGGGCGCACCGGGTATCCAATCGTCGACGCTGGCATGCGCCAGTTGGCCGCTACTGGTTGGATGCACAACCGAGTCCGCATGATCGCCGGATCGTTCCTCGTCAAACACCTCCTTATCGATTGGCGTGAAGGCGAGCGATGGTTCCGGCACCTCCTCATCGATGCTGAACCGTCTCAGAATGCCGGGAACTGGCAGTGGGTTGCCGGCACCGGAACCGATGCAGCGCCGTACTTCCGGGTCTTCAACCCGATTGCACAAAGCGAGAAGTTTGATTCGTCAGGTGCCTACATCAAGCACTGGGTGCCCGAGCTCTCCGACGTGCCCAGCGCCATAATCCATGCGCCGTGGCAAGCTGCACCACTCGACCTGGCCGCCAACGGCGTGGTTCTGGGCGACACCTACCCTCACCCAATCGTCGAACATCGCTTCGCGAGAGAACGAGTCCTCAACGCCTATAAGACCGCCTTGGGCAAAGACTGAGCGATCAGACCTTTTCGAGAAGCGGACGCGGGTCGATGCGAGCCTTGACGTTCTGACCGAAGCTTCTGGTGTCTCCGAGTTGGCGATCGAACGAATCGACCTCACGCCATACGTTGTCCGCCGTCGCCTCATCGGGCTGACGATCCGAGTAGATAGTCGTCGTTACATACGGAGCGAGCGCGCTCAGCGAAGACGACGCATGCACACCAAGCTCCCGACGCGATGTCGAGACGATCTCCTTGACCGTCATGTCCGGGCGAATCTCCACGCCGGCCTCGAGCAATCGGTCCTTCGACTCCTGCCAACCCGCAAGCACACGATCGGTTGGGTCGATCAAGTTCTCCCGGTGCCTGCGACGGATCAGCTTCGCCAACACGATGAGCAGAATCAGCAGGATTGGGAAGACCAAGAGGAACGTTCCCGACACGATGAGCACCCGGATCGTCGGGCTCACGGCCTCTTCTGGATCCTCGAGATTGTCGTCCTCGGTGGGATCGGCTTCCTGAGGCGTTGGTCCCGACGGCGCAGGCTGGCCTTCAGGAATCTGTGTCGCGTTGTCGTCGGTAGCTCCCGCTTCGCCACTCACGACCGGCACGGGATCGAACGGCACCCATCCAATGCCCTCGAAGCGAACCTCTGGCCATGCGTCGTACTGCTCGGTCGTGACGGTATCGAGGAACACCTCGGTCGAGTCTTCGTTGACCTGAGTAATGCGGTACCCGACCGCGATTCGAGTCGGGATTCCTTGTTGTCGCGCTGCGAGCGCAAACGCCGTCACGAACTGATCTCGGTAGCCTTCGTCATCGATCAAGAACTCGTTGATCCGACCGAGTGCTGTTCCCGACGCCGCTTCGTTCACGAGCGTCCGTTCTTCTCGAAGGAACGCTTCGAGCGAGAGCAACTGCTGGTACGTGTTCGCTCCATCGACCTGCGTGGTCAGTGTTGTAATCGGCGAATCACCGGGAATATCGATCCCCGTGTTCGTATAGCGCAGGTCTGAAAGGTCGACGGTTGCGGCCTCGAGCTCTTCGGTCGTTGGCGCAATGACGTTCGACAAGACGCTGTAGTTGACGACCTCGCCCCCACTGAGGTCGAGGAACGTACCCGAGACCTCGTCGAACCAAATGTCGTCACCTTGCAGGTTCGTGACGTTTCCACCGGCGGGAAGCCACGGCGACTCCGCTTCGAGCAACTCATAGTTCTGTCGGACTTCGATCGACTGGAATGGAGTTTCGATTCCCGAAATGTCTGCCGACGTTGCACTGTAGGTCGCGTCGGTCGACCACGTGACGCCGTCGTAGTTCTCGAGAGCGACGAGGGTGACCCGGTCGAAGAACTCCGCTGCCGGGGCTGCTGGCAGGTCGAGCGTAAAGGCGGGAACGGCCGCTTCGCGCTGAGCTTTCATAATGGCGAGCGGGTTCGTTGCCGTGGACGTCACCTCTTCGGCTTGACGCAGCTGACGAGGATCGAACGGCTCTTCGTTTCCGAATGGAAATACCGTAGCGATGAGCGGGACGACGAGGGCGAGCACGAGTAATACCGGCGCTCCAGCCGCCAACCGCTCGCTCAACAAACGCTCCCCGATGAACTCGGTGACTCGCTCGTCGCTCGATTGTCCAAGCTTGGATTGTGGAATTGCCCGGACGAGCGACACGAGGAGCGCCGCAGCGACCAACCCCGCGATAAACACATACGACGCCACACCAGTGGGGGCAGCGAGGGGCAGCGACAGCGCCGCGAAGGTGACGCCGGGGACGATGACCCCTGCGGTGCCTTCGGGACGTCCAAGGGCGCTTCCGGTCACTGCGCCGGCAAGCCATGCGAGGGTGGTGGCAAACCCGATTGGTTCCGGCGTGGAAGTCTCGATCGGAAGGGTCGCCGCAAGCGCATTACGCCAGCCGTCGAGTGTGGAACCAACGAGTGCGTCGAGGAGCTGCTCTGAGGTACCGAAGTTCGTGCCTGGGAGCAGCACCGTGAGCCCGAGAAAGAGCAATCCCAGGACGAGGAGCACTGCGCCGCGGACAACCCGATTGAGCGACGTTCGTGTGAGCAAGAGCGCGAGCAGACCCGAAACGAGCGTCCCGGCAACGATAGGAATAATCCAACCCGGTCCTTCAAACACACGGCTGTAGAACAGTGAAGAGACGACGAGCAACAACCCAGCAGCACTGGCCTGTCCGAGAAGAACCTGTTGTTTCATGAGGGCCTCGTTATCCGGTTCCACGCCCTGGCAAAGTCTTCGCTCGTCTCAGCGGAGATGACGGTGGCATCTCGGACCGCTCGAGAACGTTCTCGTCCGGTCGGGCTGAACTGTGCAACGGTGAGCACGTCGAAACGGTCTCGGAACATGTTGACACGTTCGAGGTCTTTGTTGGACGCGGCCCCGGTGAGCAGAACCATCGACACGCCACCGAGGTCGCCTTGGGCAATCTCAAAGGCATCATCGATCGAACCCCGGAACGACAAGCCAACCTCAGCGAGACGGTCCATGACCTTCGCCGATGGCATTCGCTGATCGAGTTCGACGCCGTCGGTGGTGATCAGCCGAAACTCGAAGCCCCGGCTCATCGACGCTACGACGACCGAAGCCGCAGCGCGAACAGCATCCTCGAACGATGCGCCTTCGTACGAGGCGGCGCGGTTGTCGAGCACGACGAGCGAGCGAGGCTGATGGGTATCGACGTTGTGGCGCACCATCAGCTTGTTCACACGAGCGGACGAACGCCAATGAATCTGACGGAGATCGTCGCCGCGAACGTAGTCACGAAGCGTATGGAACGTCACCCCACCCTCGAGCGCTTCGCCGCTTTCAGGACCTTCGAGATCTCGAGCGAAACCGCTCGGAAACGGCTCGACCGGATGCACTATTGGGTGCACCCACAGCTTGGCGACGCCCTCTTCAGGTTCTCCGGAACGAACGAGTCCAAATGGGTCCGAGCGAGTCACATCGAGCGGACCAACCCGAAACACACCACGACGCTCGGTCGGCAACTCGGTGGTGATCGTCGCCGACTCGTTCGGCTCCAAGCTCGGAAGTTCGAGCGGGACTTGGCTGTCGCCGAACTGTTCGAGCGCAATACCGCCCGATGTACGCCGGCGACCGGTGTTGACGACCGTGAGTTGAGATCGTGCCGGGCGCCCCGACCGCACTCGCTCTGGCTGAACAACACGCGATGCGGACACCCGTGGACGACGCACGATCCAGATGCGGCCGACAAGCACGGCGAGGAGCAGCGCGATTCCGAGCGCGAGAAGCGTGTCGTATCCAAAGATGACGCCAGCGATGGTGGCGACACCTCCAATGGTGAGGAACGACCGTCCTGCGGAGGTAAGCACGTGGTGGGAACCTGTCCGCTACTGCTCGATGCGTTCTTTGGGCGTTGGGATCTCTTGAAGAACCGCTCGGAGCAGCTCGACCGAATCGATCCCTTCGAACTCCGCTTCGGGCTTGAGGATCATGCGGTGAGCAAGCACGGACTCGGTGAGGTCTTTGACGTCATCGGCGGTGACGAACGGACGACCGTTCGCTGCCGCCAGAGCGCGAGCGGTACGACCGAGCGCAATGGAACCACGAGGACTTACACCCAAGCGGAGTTCTGGGAGCTCGCGGGTCGCACGCACGATCGACACGATGTACTGACGAACGGCCGGTGAGATATAGATGACGTCGGCGACGCGAGCCATCTGGCGCACTTCCTCGGTGCTCAGCACCGGTTCGACGTCGACGCGAGTACGTCCAGCTGGCGCACTGTCGATGATGTCGATCTCTGCAACAGCGCTTGGATAGCCAATGGCGACGCGCATCATGAAACGGTCGATCTGGGCCTCGGGAAGCGAGTAGGTACCGTCGTGTTCTACCGGGTTCTGCGTTGCGACGACGAGGAACGGGTTCGGCACGGGCCGGGGAACACCGTCGACGGTGACTTGGTACTCCTCCATCACCTCGAGCAGCGACGACTGGGTCTTTGGCGACGCACGGTTGATCTCATCGGCGAGCACGACGTTTGCGAATACGGCGCCGGGATGAAATTCGAACTCGCTGTTGGACTGGTTGAAGATCTGCACGCCCGTGACGTCGGATGGCAGAAGGTCTGGCGTGAACTGGATACGGGTCAGCGTGCCGTCGATGGACTCGGCGAGTGCTCGAGCGAGCGAGGTCTTGCCGGTTCCGGGCACGTCCTCGATCAAGAGGTGTCCTTGAGCCAGCATGCAAAGAAATGCCAAACGGATCTCACGGGTCTTTCCGTGGATCACGCGCTCGACGTTGTTTACGAGTTGTTGAAAACGATCTGCATAATTTCGTACCTCGAGGTCGAGGTCTTCAACAGCATTCACAGTAGTCACGTGGGCGGTCTCCGCTCATATACGTTTAAGTAATCAAGTGTGGCTCACGAAAATGCGCCCGTCACTTCGAGTGCTCCAGATCTCTGACACTACTAGGCCCTTCTACCTATGAGGTAATCACATGCGACGCCGCCTCGATGCAGAACTCGTCGCCCGTGGTTTGGCTAATTCACGGGGCCATGCGCAGGAACTCATCGAAGACAAGCGCGTGACCGTCGGCGGCGCCCACGCGCTGAAGGCCGCACGCCAAGTTCAGTCGAGTGACGCAATTCTCGTCTCTGGACCGCCACCGAGGTTCGTGGGGCGAGCTGGTTGGAAGTTGAACGGCGCGATTGAGTCGTTCGATCTGGACGTCTCCGGCAAGCATTGCATCGACGTCGGGTCGTCGACCGGCGGGTTCACGGATTGTCTGCTCCAGCACGGCGCGGCATCGGTGACATCGGTCGATGTCGGCACGAACCAGCTCCATGAACGCCTTCGCGCAAACCCCCTCGTGACGGTGATGGAGAATCGCAACATTCGTTCCGTGTCACTCGGCGATTTCGATCACGATGCGGATCGTTCGGACGGGTTCGCCCTGCTCGTCGCCGACCTTTCGTTCACCTCGACCACCGCGATGTTGCCCCACCTCGCGACGCTGCTCTCCCCCGCCGGAAAGATGATGGTCCTTGTGAAGCCCCAGTTCGAGGCCGGGCGCGAAGAGGTCAGCCGCGGCAAAGGGATCATTCGAGATCCCGACGTGTGGGTTCGCGTTCTTCACGAGTTCATCGACGCTGCGGTCGACGCCGAGCTCACCGTGTCCGACCTCGAGATCTCACCCATTACCGGCGGCAAAGGAAACGTCGAGTTCCTCGCCTTGGTCGAGCGCTGAGCAAAATCAGCGAATCGAACGGTCGTTCGCCTCTCTCCTGGCTTCTTGAGGTAGGGTCTGTCGTGTGAAGGCGAAAATTGGTTTGGTCCTGCACAGCGCTGATGCTGCTGCTCTCAAAGAAGCGACGAGGCTCACCGCCTCGCTCAACGATAAAGGGCACTCGGTCGTGGCCGTCGCCGACGATGCCGATGCAATTCCCGGCGTGACCCTCGTCGATGAAGGCTCCTTCGCCGATGGGCTCGAGCTCGCCATCAGCTTGGGCGGTGATGGCACGATGCTGAGAACCGTTGGGCTCCTCGGCGATAGCGGCGTCAAGGTGCTCGGCGTCAACTTTGGCGACCTGGGCTTTCTCACCGTCGTCGACCCCGACGAACTCGACCGAGCCGTGGAACGGTCGCTGTCGGGAGATCACGACATCGAAGAACGCATGCTCGTCTCGGCCACCTTTGATGGCAACACGATCCATGCCCTCAACGAAGTCGTGATCGAGCGAGCACCTGGAGATACGACGGTCCGCATCGGTGTCACCGTCGACGGCAAGCCGTTCACCTCGTACCCAGCGGACGGCCTCATCGTGGCGACACCGACGGGCAGCACCGCCTATGCCCTCTCGGCTCGTGGGCCGATCGTCTTTCCCACACACTATGCCCTCCTTCTCACGCCCGTCTCGCCTCACATGCTGTTCGACCGGAGCCTTGTCTTTGGACCCGATTCGGTGATCGAACTCACCGTCGAGGGCCATCGCCCAGCAGTCGTGTCACAGGACGGCAATACAGTCTTGACGATGGAACCTGGAGACACGATCACCTGCCGCCGCTCCGAGCGAACTGCTCGTCTGGTCATCTTCGATACCCGCGACAACCTCGCGGTCTTGAAGTCCAAGCTCGGCATTGCGGACCGGTAGACGGCAGACCAGTAGAGAGGAAGCCTGTTCATGCTCGAAGAACTCCGTATCGAGAACCTTGGTGTCATCGATTCGATCTCCCTAGTGCTCCCACCTGGGTCCATTGCAGTGACCGGGGAGACCGGTGCTGGAAAGACGATGGTGTTGAGCGCAATTCAACTATTGATGGGGGCGCGAGCCGAACCCGACATGGTCCGCCGCGGGACAGATCAGGCGACGATCGAAGGCCGCTTTGTCGATGCCGACGGAGATGAGATCGTCGCAAAGCGAGTAATTCCCGCCAGCGGCAGATCCCGGGCCTACCTCGACGGGTCGCTCGCGACCGCGACCGAGCTCCAGGAGCGCATTGCGCCGATGGTCGATCTCCACGGTCAGCATTCCCAGCAGTCACTCCTGCGGCCGAGCACGCAACGCGACGCTCTCGATGCCTTTGCGGGCGTCGATACCGAGCCGCTCCGCAGCATCCGGTCGAAGATCTCTCAGATCGACGCCGAACTCGGAGAACTCGGCGGTGACGAAACCGAACGCGCTCGTCGCGTCGATCTCCTCCGGTATCAGTTGGACGAACTCGTCGCTGCCAACCTCTCGGACCCAGACGAAGACACGGCGTTGCTCGCCGAGGAGAGCCTTCTCGCCAACGCGTTCGAACATCAACTCTCCGCCGCGCGAGCGGGCGAACTCGTCGGGGCAGATGGCCCCGCCGCCGAAGCGCTGGTGCAAGCCGCTGGCCTTCTCGACGGCGCTGGGCCGTTCGCCGATGCCCTCGGCCGGTTGATAGCGTTACAAGAAGACCTCGCTGGGCTCTCCGGAGAACTTCGAGATATTGGTGAAGGCATCACCGACGATCCCGAAGCCCGTGAGCATGTGCGCCAACGGCTGTCGCTTCTCGTGGAACTTCGTCGAAAGTATGGACCGACCCTCAGCGACGTGATCGCATACACCTCAGATCTCCAGCAGCAGCTCGACGAACTCGAGTCGCACGAAGTCCGCGTCACCCAGCTCGCAGACCAGCGCGACGTCGCGATTCGCGAACGCGACGCCCTCGCTACGACGATCCTCGAACAGCGTGCTCGAGCATCGGAACCTCTGGCGCGAGCGGTAGAAGCCGAGCTCGCAAAATTGTCCATGGCCAACGCGACCGTTGAGGTCCGTGTGCAGGGCAGTGCCGGCGACGACGTGGCGATCATGCTCGCGCCAAATCCGGGCCTACCTCTCGTCCCCGTCGGCAAGGGAGCGTCGGGCGGCGAGCTGAGCCGAACAATGCTGGCGCTTCGCCTGGTCCTCGCAGGTGGACCACCAATCCAGGTCTTCGATGAGGTCGATGCCGGCATTGGTGGCGGCACTGCGCGTGCGGTTGGGCGTGCGCTCGCGTCGCTCGGAACCAGCGGCCAGGTCTTTGTCGTCACCCACCTGGCGCAGGTTGCCTCCTATGCGGGGTCACACATCGTGATCGATAAATCCAGCATCGAAGGAACCACAAAGTCTCAAGCTCGTGTGCTGTCCAAGGATGAACGTATCATCGAAGTCAGCCGGATGCTCAGCGGCTCGCCCGAAAGCAGCGTCGCACACGTACATGCTCAAGAGCTGCTCGCAACAACATCGGCAACATGGGAAACAGCAGGCGCACGATGATGGCTATCTTCGTCACAAATCTTGACGATTTCGAGCTCCAGCCACGCGGACCGACCGTCACCGAGTTAGGGTGAACTCCCGTGACCAAGCATGTTTTTGTTACGGGCGGCGTAGCCAGTTCTCTCGGTAAAGGTCTGACCGCTTCAGCCCTCGGTCGACTTCTCAAAGCCCGAGGTCTTCGGGTCACGATGCAGAAGCTCGATCCGTACCTGAACGTCGATCCCGGCACCATGAACCCGTTCGAACACGGCGAAGTGTTCGTGACCGACGACGGTGGCGAGACCGACCTCGACCTCGGACATTACGAGCGTTTCATCGACGAGAACCTCACGATGCGCTCCAACGCCACGACCGGTTCCATCTATTCGTCGGTGATCGCAGCGGAACGTCGTGGTGATTACCTCGGCCGCACGGTGCAGGTCATCCCGCACATAACCGATGAGATCAAGCATCGCATCCGTCAACTGACCGGTGATGACACCGACGTCGTGATCACCGAAGTCGGCGGCACCGTCGGCGATATCGAAATCCTCCCGTTTCTCGAGGCAATCCGTCAGTTCAGACTGGATGTCGGCCCGGAGAACGTCTTTTATCTCCACGTCACCCTGGTGCCGTTCATCGGCCCGTCGGGCGAGCAGAAGACAAAGCCAACCCAGCACTCGGTAACCGAGCTTCGAAGCCGCGGCATCCAGCCAGATGCCATCGTGTGTCGCAGCGATGAGCCAATCACCGACGAGCTGAAACGAAAGATCTCTCGCCTGTGCGACGTTCCCGTCGACGGCGTCATCAACGCAGCCGATGCGGACAGCCTCTATGAGATCCCGCTCGTTGTTCACAACGAGGGCCTCGACAACTTCGTGTGCAGCCACTTCCGGTTGGAAGATCTGCCAGACCCTGACCTCGTCGAGTGGAAAGCGCTCGTCGATCGAGTGTTCTCCGCTACCCAAACGGTTCGCGTCGGCGTCATTGGAAAGTACGTCAGTCTTATCGACGCATACCTCTCGGTGGTCGAAGCGCTGAATCACGCTGGTATCCATCACCACGCCAACGTGGAGATCGATTGGATCCAGGCAGAGGAGGTCGAGGGGCTTCTCGCCGAACGAATCCGCAACCTCGATGGCATTGTCATCCCGGGCGGTTTCGGCGAACGCGGCATCGAAGGCAAGATCGCTGCGGCCACGTACGCCCGAGAGAACGACATTCCATGCCTTGGGCTCTGTCTTGGACTCCAGGTCATGACGATCGAGTACGCACGAAACAAGCTCGGCCTGACCGGCGCGAACTCCCTCGAATTCGATCCACAGACCAAGCACCCCGTCGTGAACTTGATGGAAGATCAGCGCGACGTCTCAGAGAAGGGCGGCACCATGCGCCTCGGCGCATACGTTGCCAAGCTCGCTCCTGGTTCCCAAGTTGCAGAGTCGTACGGCGAGGTAACAGTTTCGGAGCGTCACCGTCATCGCTACGAGTTCAATTCAAAGTTCCTGAGCAAGTTCGACGATGGCGACTTCTGGGCGAGCGGTGAGTCCCCGGACGGGCAACTAGTCGAGTTTATCGAGCTTCGCTCGCATCCGTTTTGGGTTGCTACTCAAGCTCACCCTGAGTTCAAGAGCAGACCGAACCGGCCTGCTCCCCTGTTCCGCAGCTTCATCGAAGCCGTCGTCGAACGCAAGAACGGCCGGAATCCAACGTTGTTGCAGGTCGATGACAACGTTGCAGCCCAGTAGCCGCTTCGACGAGATTCGTCACCGGACGCAATGACCGATTCGAAATTCCGAGCCCTCGACGAAGACGTTGTCTACGACGGGTGGATCATGAAGGTTGCACGAGGCCGCTTTGAGGCGCCCGACGGGTCGATCTTCGAACGTGACGTCGTGCATCATCCCGGGGCCGTTGCAGTCGTACCGCTGGTCGAAACGGACGGCGGCACCGAAATCATTTTGGTGCGCCAATACCGCTCGGCGCTCGATGACCTGCTGCTCGAGATTCCGGCGGGGTTGCGCGATGTCGACGGAGAGCCTCCCGCAGAAACTGCTCAACGTGAGTTGGTTGAAGAGATCGGTATGCGCGCCGGCACGCTCACTCCGCTCGCCGCTGTTCATAACAGTGCTGGCTTTTGCGATGAGCAGATCCATATCTTCATCGGCACTGACCTCGTCCAGGTCGAACGGGCCATTACCGATAGCCCCGAGGAACACGAGATGGAGATTTTGCAGATCCCACTCGCCGATGCACACGCCATGATTGCCTCGGGCGAAATGACCGACGCAAAGACGATCATCGGAGTTCTCGCCGCGCTCAGGCTCTAGTGTTTTGGGCGCATGGCACTACCGGATCGTCTCCCTTTCGATGTTGAGGACTTCCTCACACATCTGACGATCGAAAAGGGCCGTTCTACCAACACGTTGTCCGCGTATCGCCTCGACCTGGGCCGGTACACGAGCCATCTGGGTGAAACATCGGTCCGTGACGCCACGACGAGCGACGTGCAGGCCTTTCGCAGTCTGCTCGACGAACGCGGCCTTGCCCGCTCCTCGATCAACCGCACCATGACCGCTGTCCGAGGGCTACACCGCTATCTGTTTGCGGAGGGAGTTGCACCGCACGATCCCACTGCTGATCTCGCACCAGCAAAGTTGCCGAAAGGCCTCCCAAAGGCGCTACGCGAGGACGAGATCACGCTCCTGCTCGACGCGGTCGATGCCCAAGATGCATTTGGGCTTCGCGATACTGCGCTACTCGAACTGCTCTACGGCACGGGCATGCGAATCAGTGAGTGTGTTGGGTTGAGCCTCGATGATCTCGACCTCGATGGCGCCCTCCTTCGTGTCACCGGTAAGGGCGACAAACAGCGCCTCGTTCCCGTTGGCCGCCTGGCAGATGCTGCGTTGCGGCGTTGGCTTGAGCCCGGCGGCCGGTCGGAGCTGGCTCCTGAGGACTGGAAATCTCGAGACGATCAGATGGCGGTGTTCCTCAACCATCGCGGCGGCCGTCTCAGTCGGCAGGGAATCTGGGGAGTGGTCCGCAAACACGGTCTGACCGCCGGAATTGCCGACCGACTCTCTCCCCATGTGCTGCGCCATAGCTGCGCTACTCACATGTTGGACCATGGCGCCGACATCCGTACTGTGCAGGAGCTTTTAGGCCACGCCTCCATTTCGACGACGCAGCTCTATACGAAGGTCTCGACCGATCTGCTCGTGCGAGCCTACGAGAGCGCTCACCCGCGTGCCACAGGCCGTCCTGGGGACCGTTGATGGGTGGAGCAGTGCACTTAACGAAACGCTTCGTAACGTCGCTTTGGCCGCTCGGTCCGTCGAGCCAGGACGACGAGTGGGCGCGATCTCACCTCGTCGAGGGCGAGGTTGCACTCTGGAAGCGCATGAGCAGTCAGGATCGTCGTCACTCGATCGGGGTCGCTCGACGGGTCGAGGATGCCCTCGGTGATGGGGCAACCCGTCCGGTGGTAGCCGCAGCGTTGCTGCACGACGTCGGCAAGATCGAGTCTCGGCTCGGCACCATGCTGCGGGTCGTAGCGACAGCGTCAGCTGCGATCGCTGGCCGAGAGACCGCCGAGCTGTGGGTAACGAGCACCGGCGTCACCCGACGAATCGGGCTCTACCTCAAACACCCGTCGATCGGCGCCGACCTATTGGCGATGGCGGGTAGCGATCCGTTCACCGAAACGTGGGCACGTGAACACCACCACCCCGCCGAGAGCTGCTCGCTCGATGCCGAACTCGCGAACGCGCTTCGAGACGCCGACGATGACTAGCAACACCTACTACGGAATCGTCACCGAATCAGTGAGCGTGATCGTGCCACCGTTATCGGCAAGCACGAGCGTCACGGTGTAAGTCACCGGCGTCAGCGATGGCGGTGCGATGAAGTTCACCGGCCCTTGGCCTGGGAGCGCAGCCGGTATGGCACCATTGTCGATCGTCCAGCTGAAGGTTGCGCTGGCTGCGTCAAAGCTGCCTGGCACAAACGTAGCGGTGATCGGTGTTCCGACCAAAGGATCGGTCGCCCCGGCAGTCACGGTGATTGAACCAGTCGGAGGCGGTGGTGGAGGTGGTGGCACAGAACCGACCGTCACCGTCGTCATGGCGGATCCTGTCAGACCTTGATCAGTGGCTGACGCGGTCAGCGTGTACCCACCGTTGACGGGCACCGTGAACGTGGCGTTTGGCCCGGTCGCCGTCTGCGGCGAAGCCGTGCCAGGTCCGCTGATGGTCCAGGTGATCGTTCCTGCCGACGTGGTCGCACTCGCGTTGATAACTCCGCCACCAGCATCGATTGCGTTTGTGATCTGCACCATTGGCGGTGTGGCGACAGCGATGTTGTTGACGTTCACGTCAAAGTTGAACGTCATGTTGCCCGCGCTATTCGACACCGTCACCGACGATGGAAATGTGCCGTTGTTGCCGAACGTGAACGTCGGGTTTTGCGCCGACGAAGTGACTTCATTCGAGCCTGGAACGTTCCACAAAATGGAGGTTGGGCCGTTGTTCGTCGTCGGGCTCAACGAAACGGTACCCGCGGGAGATTCCGATTGGCTGACTTGGGTCACCGATGGTTGGAGCTCCACAACGATCGTCCGGCTGACCGCATTGCCCGGCCCATTGAAGTTCGACGCTATTGCCTCGACCGTGTAGGTACCCGTCGATGGGAACGAAATGACCGGGTTCGCTGTCGTGGCGCCTGACAGAATCGTTCCTCCGCCTGCATTCCATGCCCAGCTCGTCGGCGATTCGGTCGCCGTTGCCGAGAAGGCGACCGGGTTCTGGTTCGTTGTGCCGTTGTTCGGAGCAATGCTTTGGATCACCGGCGTCGGCAAGCTGATCGAGACGGTTTCGGTCGCAGTGTCGGTCACGCCCGAAGCGTTCGTGACGGTCACCGTGATGTTGTAGGTACCGGTAACGGGAAACGAGAAGGAGCCGAGTGCCCCCGCAGACGCTCCACCGCCGCTCGGGTCGGTCGCACCGACGGCGTTCCATCCAAACGAGGCAGCGCCGGTCGAAGCCGTGGCGTTACATGAGACACCGCCGAGACTCGTCGGTGGCGAGCACGTCAGCGCAGCAACGGGCGGAGCGAGCTCTACGGTCACTCGCCGTGCAGCGACATCGAAGCCGGCAACGTTGGAGGCTGTCAGGCGCACGATGTAGGTGCCGGGCTGTTCGAACGTGTAGATGGGGTTCTGCAGCGGGTTCGCCACCGTCACGCCATCGCCGAAGTCCCACGACCATTCGGTTGGGCCTTCGGTACTGAGATCGGTGAACTGGGCGGTTAGCCCCTGTGTCACGACCGAGAAGTTGGCGGTCGGTGTTTCAGCGACGGTGACGACGGTCGTAAATGGTGGTGAATCTCCGGCATCGTTCGTCGCGATGAGCGTGATTGCATAGGTACCCGGTTCGTCATAGCGCTTCACTGGGGATCGGTCCGCAGGCCGAGATCCAGACCGTGTGGTGCCATCGCCGAAATCCCACGTCCACGAGGTTGGGCTGTTCGTCGAGGTATCGGTAAGGGTGACCACCAGATCCTCGATCTGCCTCGTGAAGTCCGCGATCGGCGGGTTGATCACGACGATCGTTCGCGTAAAGGTCGATGAGCCGCCGTCGTTCGTCGCGGTCAGTTCCACCTCGTAGGTCCCCGCCTCGGTGAATGCGTGAGCGGGGCTCTGAGCTGTTGAAGTCGCCGTTCCATCATCGAAGTTCCACGACCACTCCGTTGGATCCCCTGTGGATGTATCGACGAATTGAACCAATTCTCGTACCGAGACTGTCGCAGTCGTGACACGGAAGTTCGCCACGGGAGGGTCGACGGGTATCGGCAAGACGGTCACGGTCTTGGCCGTGCTGTCGGTCCCGGCCTCGTTGCTCGCCGTCAAGGTGACGGTGAACTGACCTTCGGTGGCCCAGCTCTTCGTGACGTTTGATCCCGTTGCCGACGTATCGTCGCCAAAGTCCCATACAAGCGACTCGGGGCTGTTCAATGACAGATCGCTGAAGCTCAGTTGTTCACCAGCAATCACGGTGAGCGACGATTCGCTAAATCGAGCGACGGGCGGATCGATCGCTCGCTCGACAAAGATCGTTCGGAACGTGCTGTCTTGACCGGTCGCGTTCGAAACGGTCAGGGTGATGCGGAACTCTCCCGGCTCGTCCCATGAGTGGAAGACCTCGGACCCGGTATCTGTTTCGCCGTCGCCAAAGTCCCAGGAAGTAAACGTCGGCGAGTTCGTTGACTCGCTGGCCAGCCCAATCGTTTGTCCTACATCGACGACGGTCGGCAGGTTCGCAATAACCGCTTGCGGCGGAAGACCACCGGGTACGACAGTGATGACGGCACTATCTGAGTCCGAGCCTTCGGCATTTGTTGCGGTCAAGGTGACTTCGAACGATCCGGGCTCATCAAAGACCTTGGTTACAGATGTACCCACATCGGTCGTTCCGTCACCGAAGGTCCAGAACAACGTCTCAGGATCGCCGGTACTCACGCTCGTAAACGTGAGTGGCTCGCCGACTTCGATCGTGTCGCTCACAAACGTGAAGTCGGCGCTCGGCGGCAGCACAATATCGGGGGCGACGACCGTGAAGTTGTGTGTCTGCAGCGCCTGGTCGCCCGCGTCGTTGGTGATGAACATGGTGACGGTGAAAACGCCTTCCTCGTCCCATACCTTGACGACTTCAGGTCCTTCCGCGCTCGTACCATCGCCGAAGTCCCAGTTCCATTGCGTTGGTTCACCAGTGGAGTCATCGGCGAGCCGAACTTCTTCACCAGCGAGCAAGACATCGGCGGAGAATGAGAAGTTCGCGACGAGCGCTTCCTCACTCCCGGCAATATCGGCCGGCTCTACGATGACGGGCGCGTTGACCAGCTCCGCAACCTCGGCTCCAAGCAGCTCACCCTCGACGAGTTCTTCGCCGCCTTCGCCGACCGTCTCGGCTTCTTCACCACCAACGGCGGGGCCAGCTTCGCCTGCAACCGCATTCTCTTGATCTGTTGCGAAGCCCTCGAAGATGTCTCCACCTTCACCAAAGACACGCTGACCTTCTGAGTCCTCGGCCGGCTGATCGCCACCGATCGCTTCATTGCCATCTTCACCAACACCGATGACTCGAATATTCGTTTGTTTTGAGATGGGGGTGATCGTCGTTGGGCTAATCACCGCGGCGCGCAGACCGGTTGGTTCATTCGCCCACACGACCCCATCGAAAACCTCGAGTTCGAATGGCCGGTCACGCACTGGCGTAAACGCGTGCGTCCTGCTCACGACTCGTTCATCGAGGTCGACAACGATCACCTGGCCGGTTTCGTAGTTCGGTAGGTACGCAGTCGAGTCGACGGCAACTGGAGGACCGAAGCTATCCCCACTCTCGCCGAGCGAGATTTCAACGCAATCGCCATCATCTGGCTGCGCCACGCTCAGTACGCCACCCTGGCTGTCATGGACCAGAACCCGACGCGTGCCGTCGCTTTCGGTCAGAACGTTTCCGCCGATACTGGCGTCGAGAAGAGTCCCACAAACCGACGTTGCTTCGCCGAATTCGCCAGTCGCAACATCCACTTCTTGGACGGTTCGCCGCGAGGAATCCACTAAGTAGACCGAGTCACCTGCACGCACCAGCGCAATTGGGTCGTCGGTGGCCGACGCCGCTTCAGGTAGTTCAGCGAGGCGGATCAGGCCCGTCTCGTCAGAAATCAGCAACTGCGCGTCATCGGAGGTCACTGCGATCAGCTGACCTGATGGTGCGGTCACCACGTCACCAAGTCCGTCAGAGACAGGAATGTTCAGCGGTTCGCTGGAGCCGGCGCTATAAATCAGGACGTTCTGAGGGCTGACAACAAACGATGTGTGTTGGCCGGACTCGCCGTCCGTCTCGCCAAGGAAGAGCGCCTCTTCGAGCGAACCGACACTCGTCTCACCGCGGTTCGTCGGTTCGAGGTCGACCGCTCCAATTTCTCCGTACTCGCCGACCGTCTTGTTCAAGAAGACAGCGTCGCGTCCGTTCGGCAGCGCGACGAGCTCATCGGAGGTGCTTTCGGTGACGTCAACCGAGGCGGTGATCTCTTGGGTGCTGCCGTTGATCTGCAGAATTCGGCCACGTGCGCCATCTTCGACCCATACGACTGGGTCGCCCAGAGTCACGCCTGCGGAGGCTCGGGTACCGAGACGGAAGACAACGACGAAAACCGCGATCGCGACGAACGCGACGAAGAGAATCCTCGCCCACCGAGGAACACCAGAAATGGTCACGATGACAGTCTATTCAGCTCGTCGAAAAATGTCAGAACGCGGAACGTGAGTGTTGCGGGATCGACATGGAACGCACAGCGACGAAACTGCGCTTACTCGACATCCCAGGTTGGGTTTGAGCGCAGTAGACCAGCGAGGTCGCCTTGGCCCTTGGTCTCTTGAGATGCAGCGAGCTGACTTGTTGCTTCCCCGGAGTACTCGACCCGATCGACCGAGCGGAACACGCCGACCGGCGTAGGCGAGTACGGGTTCGCCGACAGTCGTGAGAGGGCAAATGCGACCGCCGGGTCAGGGCGGGTCTCGTCGTGGACGACAAGCGCGTCTTCGCCAACGTCGGCTACATCGACGATGACAGCGTTGCCGCTCTTGTCGATCATGACTCCCCGCTCGTTATCAACTCCGAACCGAACCGGTTCGCCATCGTTCAAGTTGATGAGCATCGCGTCACGAACGTCTCGCTTGTTGATGCTGTCGAATTGGCCATCGTTGAAGACGTTGCAGTTCTGGAAGACCTCCACAATGCTGGCGCCGTTGTGCGCATGAGCACGGCGGAACATCTCCTGCATGTGCTTGCGATCCATGTCGTGGGTGCGTGCAACGAACGAGGCCTCGGCGCCGAGCGCCAGGCTGACCGCGTTGAACGGCTGGTCGATCGAACCAACCGGCGATGACTTCGTCACCTTGCCGACCTGAGACGTGGGCGAGTACTGGCCCTTGGTCAATCCGTAGATCATGTTGTTGAACAACAGGATGTTCACGTTCACATTGCGACGGAGGGCATGAATCAAATGGTTGCCGCCAATCGAAAGCATGTCTCCGTCGCCGCCGATGACCCAAACGTCGAGGTCTGGACGTGCCATCTTCAGGCCGGTCGCAAATGCTGGTGAACGACCGTGGATGGAGTGCATCCCGTAGGTGTTCATGTAGTACGGGAAGCGTGCGGCGCAGCCGATTCCAGAGATGAAGACCGTGTCTTCTCGCCGGACATCGAGCTCGGGCATCAACATCTGGACTGCGGTCAAGATGGAGTAGTCACCACATCCAGGACACCATCGCACTTCCTGATCTGTCGACCAGTCCTTCTTTGTGGTTGCAGGTGCGTTTGCCATCATGAAACCTTCGCGTTCTCGATGAGAGCGAGAATTTCTCGCTCAAGTTCTCCAGCGGTGAAGGGCTGACCCATCACCTTGTTGATCGGCTTCGCGTCGATCAGGAACTCTGCTCTGATGAGCTTGACGAGCTGACCCATGTTCAGCTCTGGGATGATCACGTTGTCGAAGCGGGCAAGAACCTCTCCGAGGTCCTTGGGGAACGGATGAATGTGGGTGAGGTGTACGTGAGCGACCTTGATGCCAGCACCTCGAAGGCGACGCATCGCTCCCGAGATTGCACCCCAGGTTGAGCCCCATCCGACGATGACGGTGTCCGCATCGGCATCGCCTTCCACCGAGGTCAGCGGGATGTCCTCGGCAATGATGTCGATGCGTTCCTTGCGCAGCTGGGTCATGCGGGCGTGGTTCGCCGGGTCGTACGACACGTTGCCCGTGCCGTCTTGTTTTTCGAGGCCTCCAACACGGTGCATCAAACCATCTGCGCCAGGGATTGCCCATGGACGAACGAGGTCTTCGTTTCGTGCGTATGGGTGGAAGCCTGGGTTGCCTTCGTCGTCGGTGATGTTTGGTTCGGTCTGGAACTTCACATCGATCGTCGGCAAGCTGTCGACGTCGGGCAGCTTCCATGGCTCTGAGCCGTTCGCAAGGTAGCCATCGGAAAGCAGCAAGACCGGGGTCATGTACTTCAGTGCGATTCGTGATGCTTCGATCGCAGCGTCAAAGCACTGTGCTGGGCTGTACGCAGCGACTACGGGCATCTGCGACTCGCCATGGCGGCCGTACATGGCCATCAACAAGTCCGACGCTTCGGTCTTGGTCGGAAGCCCGGTCGACGGTCCACCGCGCTGAATGTCAACGATCACGAGTGGCAGTTCGAGTATCACCGCAAGGCCAATCGCCTCGCCCTTCAGCGCAACACCGGGGCCTGACGTTGTCGTGATGGCGAAGTGCCCGCCGTACGCCGCGCCGATAGCCGAACTCACCGCAGCAATCTCATCTTCGGCCTGGAATGTCCGGACGCCAAAGTTCTTGTGCTTTGCGAGCTCGTGGAGAATGTCCGATGCAGGGGTGATCGGGTAGGAGCCAAGGAATGCCGGCAACCCAGATTGTTGCGAGGCAGCGATGAGGCCCCACGAGAGCGCTGTGTTTCCGTTGATGTTCGTGTAGGTTCCGGCCTCGAGCTTCGCAGGGGGAACAGATACGACATGGCTGCCGAGCTCGGCGGTTTCGCCGTAGGCATGGCCAGCCTTAAACGCAGCGGTGTTTGCTGCGATGACCTGGTCTCGACCAGCGAACTTTGTTCCGATCCAGTCGAGTGTTGGCTCCGTGGGGCGCGTGTACATCCACGAGACAAGACCGAGAGCGAAGAAGTTCTTCGAACGCTCGGCATCACGAGCCTTTACACCGAGTGGTTCGCATACCTTCCGGGTGATCTTCGACATCTGCACCTTTATCAGGGTGTATCCGTCGAGTGAGCCGTCCTCGAGCGGGTTGTCCGAGTAGCCGGCCTTTGCGAGGTTGCGGTCTTCGAACGCGTCTTCATTTGCGATGATCGTGCCGCCTTGAGCGAGCCGGCCGAGATCGGATTTGAGCGCTGCGGGGTTCATCGCCACGAGAACCGTTGGCTCATCACCTGGCGTAGAGATCTCGGTCGAACTGATCTGCACTTGGAACGCCGACACGCCGGCGAGCGTTCCCTGCGGAGCGCGGATCTCAGCGGGAAACTCTGGCAGTGTTGCCAGGTCGTTTCCGAACAGCGCGCTCGCGCTGGTGAAACGGTCGCCGGTGAGCTGCATTCCGTCACCGGAATCGCCGGCAAAGCGGATAACCACCTTGTCGACATCACGAGTGGTGGGCTCGGCTGTATCGGTCATGTGGATTTATCTCCTGTTCCACCAAGGACCCAGAGGCAAATCGACTATCGATGCATGTGGGGGGTGGCAATTACCTTTGTGACGTTACCGCCGTCACACTTAAGTTGCAGCCATCTACCCCGAATATGGTCGAAGTGTTAAGGACGAGTTACGACGCGGCACGCTCGGCTGCGTCGCCAAATGTCGGATCCTTCTGTGCAATCCACGAGAAGAGCTTGCGGCTCTTTGGGATTTTCCCATCTCGTTCGAGAAGGTCAGCGAGCGCATATGCCCGGCGCAGGTGGTGTTCCATTGGCTCGCCCGGGATCTTCCATCCCTTCTCGAGCGTACGCACGCCGCTATCGATGCGGCCGCGATCTGCCTGAGCTCCAGCCATCACGATTCGACCCTCGGTGACCAGTTCACCCGAGGGCGAGAGCTCGCCGAGCTCGGTCCAAAGTTCGTCCACGTCCGCCCAGTTGCCGAGCGCGCGGTGACAATCCATGAGCACAGGGTTCTGCTCGGCGGTGCCCGAGAGTTGCCGGAACATCTCGAGCGATTCGATTGCATCCTCCCATTTGCCGAGGCGGTACAGCGACAATCCGTGTAGCTCGTGCAGGTCCGCTATGTTCGGATAGCTATCGGTGAGCGGCTTCATGGTCTTACGGGCATCGCCGAACTGTTCGTTCTCGAACTCCTTCGCGGCGCGTTTGAAAAGCCTCCAACCGCGAGCACCTTTGTCTTTGCCCATGATGCGAGTCATCTCGCGTTGAACGTCCATTGGCTTTGGCGGGCGACCTGGGAGCGGCCGCCGCTCGATCGTGACGCGATCACCGGTATTTGGGGCGTCGATCGATGGCAATCCGCCACGGTCGATCGCTTGACGGGCTTGTTCTCGCAGGCCTTCGTTGCGCGCGGCGATCTTGTCGCGCCGTCCCTGGCGTTCGGCGAACTTCCGTCGCTCTTCTGGGCTAAACCGCTCTTCGGCTTCTTGTTCGAAGATTCGTTGACCCACAGTGGCGCCTGCAGCCCCGTGTTGGGCCACACTTCCCCATCCAGAGCTCTCCGCACGAGCTGGCTTCTTCGGGCGCTCATCGCGCTTGCGGCCGTGATACCCGTCTCGCGAGCCTCTATTTGAGGAGTTGCCACGGGGGCCACCTCGGGAGTCCTTGCCTCGAGCTGAACCCTTGCGGCTATCGCGCGAGTCGCGACGTCCATCGCGTGCATCTCGGCGATCTGCGTCTCGCCCTCCCCTGCCGCGTTGTTCGGAGCGCCCTTGAGAGCCGTTTCCCTTTGGACCACCGCGCTTTGGGCCGCCGCGAGAGCTGTTGCTGCGGCCGCCCGATGGCTTGCCCCCGCCGCGGTTCGAGCCGGATCCACCGCGAGATGGGCCCGATCGGCGCGATGAAGAGGACCCCGAGGAATTAGGCATTCGGCAAGACTACAACTTCGGTGAGACTTTCGTTCTTGAAACGCAACAAAACACGATGCAACGACGCAAAACGTGAGGAGAGCCGCCGCTGTTTGCTTCGCTCTCTAACCGAGTTGCTCGCCTGCGGCTCCCAACATCGCAGCCTGAGCATTGCTGCAAAACGTGAGGAGGCCTCCCTTTCGGGAGGCCTCAACTCAACTGCGAAACCGGCGGCGACCTACTCTCCCAGGCCGAATCCGACCAAGTACCATCGGCGCAACTGGACTTAACTTCTGTGTTCGAAATGGGAACAGGTGTGACCCCAGCGCTATCGCTACCGAGAAGGTGACACCAAATCCTAACGGACTTGCGACCGGCCTATTCCGGTCAAACCCTGTTCGGGTCGTGAACGATCTCTGTTTGCTGATGTTATTCAATTGTCAAAGTGATCGACCAAAGGTCGATGGTGAACTGTTTCGCATAGTTCACCTATTGATCCCGAAGGATTCCATAGCGAGCACGAACACCCAGAAAGATTCTAGGTATCTCATTGTCGACCGAAGTCGACGCGATATTGCTTGAGAGTAACCAAGCCCTCGGCCGATTAGTACCGGTCAGCTGAACACATTGCTGTGCTTACACTTCCGGCCTATCAACGTGGTGGTCTTCCACGGGCCTTACCCGGTTAA
>CAYVHV010000019.1:0-69895 GCA_964451305.1 uncultured Acidimicrobiales bacterium
CGAGGAACAGATCTGTGAGGTTGGTGAGGTTTCCGAGCTCGGGCGGGATCTCACCCGTCAGCTGATTCTGAGAGAGGTTGAGAGATGTGAGGTCTGTGAGGTTCGCGAGTTCAGTTGGGATCTCACCTGACAGCTGATTCTCCGCGAGATCAATGCCGATGATCGTGCCGTCACCACATGTAATGCCGACCCAATCGCAGGGATCACTGCTGGCTTCAGAGTTGAGAGCGGTTGCCCAATCTGGTCGTGCTTCGGCAATCCCGACGAGGATCGCGTCGTCCTCGATTGAGTCAGACACATCATCGCCGCCACAACCTGAAACAACGATCACCAGAAAGGCCATGAGGGCCAGCCGTAGTCCTAACATCTCCGAGCAGTAGGCGATGGCGCTCAGCCGGCGGTCTCGACGAGAAGCGGCAACAGGTCGGCGCGGAGCTGGCTGACATCGGCGTCGTCGGGAAGTGGAATCAGATTGGCCGACACCGCCCAGGTGATGTCGAGGTCGGGAAGGTAGTTCGCTTGGCTGCGGAAGCCAGGCACGCCACCACCGTGGGAGTACACGAGAACGCCGTCGATCTCGTCGACCGACAGGCCCAACCCATAGTTGGCGTCGAACACCGTCGTGGTCATCTCGACGATCTGTTCGTCGCTGAGCACGGTGCCATCGAATAGCGCTTTGAAAACTGCCGAGACCGATTCGAGTTGAGCTTCTGCGCCTCCGCCCGTCCAACCGGCCGACCGCAAGAACTCTTGGGGTTGGCCCAGCGTGTCGATGACGGGGTCCCCGTCCCGTACCGAGTTGTCGACGGTGAGCCCGTCAGCGTCTTCTCGCCCGATCAGTGCAGTACCAGCCACGTAGAGCAGCTCACGGCCATAGCCATTGACGACCGACTCTGGCGGTTGTTCCTGGGGTGCGAGGTAGATGTTGTCGGCTCCGGCAGGTTCGAAGATGCGCTCTCGCATCTCTTCAGCTGCCGAGTTGCCTGTTACCGTTTCGATCACATCGCCGAGCGTGAAGAAGCCTCCGGTCTCATAGGAATACGCCGTACCCGGTTCGAACAGCGGCTCGGACGCGGCGAGAAAGTCGAAGAGTTCCTCGGACTCGAGCGGCTGATCGAGGCGATCGCTCACGAGCGTGTAGAAGCCGGGGTCGAAGGCGTATTCGATGAGGCCGTTCGTGTGGTTCATGAGCTGACGGACGGTGATCTCGGAGGCGAACTCGTGCCCCTCGAGCCAGCCGGGGAGATAGGTGTCGACCGTCTCGTCGAGTTCCAGCAGGCCCTCGTCGACGAGTTGGAGCACCAGTGCCGCGGTCATGGGTTTGGTGATGCTGCCGATCCGGAAGTAGTCGTCGGGCGTGACCGCCTCGCCGGAGATGATGTCGGTGACGCCAGTACCAAAGGCGATCGGCTCTTGGCCAGGTAGCCGCACCGACAACGATGCGCCCGGGATTCCAGCATCCTGCTGCCACGCAGTAAACACCGACTCGATCTCGGCAGCCAGCGCAGCTTGGTTCTCTTCCTCGCTCGCACCCGGAAGCTCTTCAACCTGCGCCTCTAGCTCGACCTCTGTCGTGTCGGCCACGGTCTCGGTGTCGGCCGATTCCGCTTGCTCTTCGGCCACCGCTTCGTCGACACGTACAGCGTCTTCAACAGCTTCGGTCGCTGGCGCAGCCTCGTCGACTGAAGCCGAACCGCACGCTGTCGCGATGAGCCCAAGGACAACGAACAGCGACAACAGCCGAGTCCAGATCTTTGTTTCGCGCATGATCGACAGTAGCCCGAAAGCGGGTTCGCTGTCCGCGAGAACTATTGCGAACGGCGTCGGGAAGCGTGCAGGTGCGCTTTTGCTGCACCCCACGTAATCCCGGCGGACTGGACATCCTCGCCGAGGTCCATGAACGAGATCGGCCCGAGGGCATAGACGTCGTCTGGACGCATCTGTTCGTCGTACGGATCACGCGGAAGCGTTTCGAACCCGTGGGCTTCGAGCACTGGGCGAAGTGATGACACCGCTTGGCGAATTTGTTCGAGCGGTCCGCTCAGCGGACGATCGACGTCGGCTTCGATGAGCACCGTCAGGTTCTCCCATGCGGCCGTCGAGGCAGCATCGATGGCCGTCGTCACCTCGTCGGGCAATTCGCTGCCGTGTCGGGCTGTCAGCGTGGAGGTGAGCCAGGGACGAATGGCTTCGTCGACACGCGCACGCAACGCTTGGCCGTATTCGAGGTACTTCTGATCGTCGGACGGATCATCTGAGCCGTCGCCTTTTGAATTAGTCACGAATTAGTCCGTCCTTGAACGCCGTACACGTTCAAGCTATCGAGATGCGACCACAGCGAATTGAACCAGGTCCTGGCCAAGAATCCGTCTGGGATTACCCACGCCCACCCCGCCTCGAACCGTCGACCGCGCACATCGTTGTCGCGCATGGCGATTCGGTCATCGCCGATACCACTCGATCGCTCAGAATTCTTGAGACGTCGCAGCCGCCAGCGTTCTACGTGCCGATCGCCGATGTCGACATGGATGTCCTCCAGCCGTCGCGAGGCCGGAGCTTTTGTGAATGGAAGGGCGAGGCAACCTACTTCGACCTCGCAACCGTGCATCCCACGATCGAACAAGTCGCGTGGTGCTACGAGAACCCGAGCGAGCGCTTCAGCGAGGTTCGAGGTCATCTCGCGTTCTATGCCCAGAAGCTCACATGCAGCGTCGACGGTGAAGAAGTTGTCGCCAACGAAGGACGCTTCTACGGCGGCTGGATTACATCGGCTGTCGTCGGACCGTTTAAGGGCGGCGCTGGAAGCCAGTGGTGGTGAGGCTCGACGCCTCTGAATCGGCTTTACTTGTCCTGTGAAGCTTGACCGAACTGACCTGCTAACAGACACCTCCCTTTTCGGAAGCGCCTTTACCGCAGCGCATTCTCAGCGAGTCGATGAATGGATCTCGGCAATCGTCGAGGAGATTCCGGTTCCGTCGGGAGCGGCGCTCGTTGCGATGGGCGGCTACGGACGGGGCGAGCTCGCTCCACAGAGTGACCTCGATATCGCGCTCGTGCACACCCCCGATGCGGACATATCCGACTTCGCTGAGCGGATCTGGTATCCGATCTGGGATGCCGGAATGAAGCTCGGCCACCGCGTCGACACAATCGAGGGCCTCCTCAAGATCGCCCGATCCGATCTCGATACCGCCACTGCCTTGCTCTCGGTTCGTTATCTCGCTGGCGACGAATCTCTCGCTCTTGACCTGGCGGTAGCTGCTGCGGACCAGTGGAGACAAGATCCATCCGAGAATGCTGCGCTGGTAAGCGAACGCGTCGATCGGTTGCACCGCGATCATGGCGAAGTGGCGTTCGGTCTCGGTCCAGATCTCAAGAGCGGCCGTGGCGGCATGCGCGATGTCCATGCGCTCGATTGGGCTCGCGCTACGGGGGTGCTCGTCGATGTGGCGAGCGAGGCGTCACTTAGCGATGCGTACGAAACGTTGCTGCGTGCGAGGGTCGAACTGCATCGACTGACAAATCGCCCCGGCGATCGACTCGTGCTCGAAATTCAAGACGATGCTGCCGTTGCGCTGGGCTATCGCAACGCCGATCCCATGATGGCCGACATTGCTCGAGCAGCCCGCACCATCGCATGGATGAGCGATGCCGCATGGTTCTGGATCGGCCGATCTGGTGAGTCACACCGTCGGGCATCAGATACCGAACGATTCCCGAACGGGATCATCGTCGACGCTGGTCTGCTGTCGCTATCGACTGATGCCGAGCTCGACGACCCAATGCTGATCCTCGATGTCGCTCACGCCGCAGCGAGTCGTGAACTCTTCATTGATCAGGCGTCGTTGGAACGGCTCGCTGCCGGGTCGGCTCGTTTTCCCGATCCGTGGCCCGATGACCTGCGGAGCAGGTTCACCGATGTGCTCCGTCTCGGACGCACTGCGGTCAAAGCCCTTGAAGCCCTCGATCAGGTTGGGTTGATGAGCCGCATCATGCCCGAATGGGAGCCGAACCGAAGTAAACCGCAACGCAACGAGTATCACCGCTTTACCGTGGACCGCCATCTCCTCGAGGCCGCCGCCGAAGCGTCAGCGCTCACCGACCGGGTCGATCGAGATGATCTCCTCGTGCTCGGGGCGCTCCTGCACGACATTGGCAAGGGGTACCCGGGAGATCACACCGAGGTCGGCGTTGAGCTCATCGAAACAATCGCCGGGCGCATGGGTTACTCCGACCGAGACCGGTCGCTGCTCGTCGACATGTGTCGCCACCACTTGTTGCTGCCCGACGTGGCGACCCGTCGAGACCTCGATGACGACGGGACGATCGCTCTCGTTGCCGATGCGGTCGGCGACACCGAGTTGCTATCGCTGCTCGGTGCGCTCACCCAAGCCGATTCGATCGCTACCGGGCCGTCGGCGTGGAATAGCTCGAAGGCAAAGCTGGTGCAGACGCTCGTGCAGCGGGTTCATGACGTTCTCGGGGGAGCAACTCCGGAGGATGTTGTTGGGGAAGGATTCCCAGGTGAGGCAGAGCGGGCGCTCATCGCGAAGGCCGTCGACGAACAAAACGGTTTCCTCATCGACCTCTCGGGCACAGCCATCACGGTTATCCAGGACGACCGGCCCAGCGCGTTCAGCCGGATCGCGGGCGTGCTGACCTTAAATGGGCTCGACATCATCTCGGCCGCTGCCCACACCGAAGATGGTGTTGCGTTGAGCCAGTTCATCGTGCACCACGATCAGTACGACGTGGCCCGCGTGGAGCAACAGCTGATTCTCGGCACGGCCGGCCGCTTGGCGCTCGATGCCAGGGTGGCCGAACGCCGAGACACCTACGCTCGGTCGATCAAGCGAACGTCGGCAAAGGCCCTTCCACCGACGGTCTCGTTCGACAATCGGTCATCACAGAACGCGACCATCGTCGAGGTCAACTGTCGAGATCAAGTCGGACTGCTCTATCGCATTGCGCAGGCGATGTCGGAGATGGGTATCGAGATATCTACGGCCCGAATCCAGACCATCGGTGACGCGATCATCGATGCGTTCTACGTGACCTACGGGAACGACAAGATTCTTGATTCACAGTTCCTCGTCGAGGTCGAGCGCGCCGTCTTGTTCGCCATCGAGAAGAAGTAGGGTTCCAAACAGATGGAAACCCACGAGTCGATTACCGAAAAGGACGTCCTTCGCTGGTCGGAGATGTTGTCGGCGCTCGCCCGGACCGGGCTTGCCTTTACCGAATCGCTCTACGAGCGGGAGCGTTTTGAAGAGATTCTCCACGTCGCCGCGGAGATCCAAGCATCATCGTCGCTACCGATCGAGATCGACACGCTCGTCGACGAGTGGACCAAGACCATTGGCCATGGCGTTCCCGGTTACGTGACACCGAAGAACACCGTCGCTGCGATCGTTGGCAATGAGAAGAATGAGTTGCTCCTCGTCGAACGAGCCGACTCCGGTCTGTGGCTGTATCCAACCGGCTGGGCTGACGTCGGCTATTCGCCGGCGGAGGTAGCGGTGAAGGAAGTTTGGGAAGAGACAGGTATCAAGACCGAAGTCGTGCGACTCCTCGGCATCCACGACGGAATGCGTCTCGGGTTTACGAGAATCCCTATGTACAGCACGGTGTTTCAACTTCGAGTGATCGGTGGCGAACTCAATCCGCACCCTCTCGAATGTAGCGATGTAGGCTTCTTCGCCGAAGACGCTCTGCCCGAACCGCTCATCGGCGCCGATCGTTGGGTTTCCCGTGCATTCGCAGCGATTCGGGGTGAAGAGCTGTCGGTAGACTTTGATGAAGTGCGGGTGCCACCTTGGGAGGTTGAAGATGCCAGCGACTGAGAACACCGATCCGAGTACAAACTTCGCTGGTGCGTCGGTTGGAATGGAGGTCATCAGCCGAAGCGGAACTGCCCAATATCGGCGAATGTGGGATCTGGCGAACCCCAAGGCGCGAGTGTTGCTGCTCCACGGAATTGCAGAGCACAGCGGTCGATACGAACACGTTGGTTCTACCTTGCGCGATGCGGGTTTTTCGGTGCTGTCCTACGACCACTATGGCCACGGTCGCAGCGGTGGCGTTCGCGGTCATGTGCCGTCGTTCGAGACCTTTCTCGACGATGTCGAGGACAATCTCGGCGAGTTGCGCGATTCAGGTGACCCGGTCATTTTGATGGCGCACTCGATGGGCGGACTTATCGCAACGGCGTACTGCGTCAGTGGTCGTCCGCTTCCCGACGTGTTCTTGGCATCGGGCCCTGCCCTTGGTGCTGAGGTGCCGAAGTGGCAGTCGATCGCCGCTCCAATCCTGGGAAAGATCGTTCCGAAGCTCTTTATTAAGAATGAGTTCGACGGTTCGATGCTCTCATCGAACCCCGACGTGGGCAGGATGTATCGGGACGACCCGCTCCGAATCCCGGGGACGACCGCTGGGCTTGGACGTGAACTGCTCATCGCGATGGAACAAACCAACGCCAGGCTGTCGAAGTTGTCGATTCCAACGATGGTGATTCACGGAGGCGGGGACCGCATTGTCCCCGAGCACTTCTCCGCACCGATCGGCGATCAAGCGGTCGCAACCCGACACGTGTTGCCGGGCCTCGAACACGAGATCCTCAACGAACACTCATGGCAGACCACCATGAGTACATACATTCACTTCGCCAACGGCGCGCTCGGCCTATCCGTTTAGCTTTCGGGGAGATCCCGAAGGAACTGCTCGACCTCGTCCATCAGATCATCGCCACCGTCTTTGAGTTTGGACTCTTCGTCGTAGCGAGCCTCGAGTTCGACGACGAACTCTGCGGTTTCGGAGTCTTCACTGACGAGCTCGGTGATTTGGCGCTCGTAGGCGACGGTCGCGATCTCAAGGTCGGTCGTGTAGACCGCAATATCGAGCATTTGGGTGAGGCGTTCGACGAGGGCGAGCGATGCCTTTGGTGAGGTCGCGCCTGGGACGTAGGCGGGCACAGCGGCCCACAGCGATGCTGCGGTGAACCCCATGTCTCGGGCACCGGCGTGGAGCACGCCGACGATGCCGGTGGGGCCCTCGTAGTTGGACGGCTCGAGCCCGAGCTTGAGCGCTGTCGCTTCGTCGTATGCCGTGCCGAGAACTTGGACGGGTCGGGTGTGCGGAACGTCGGCGAGAAGCGCGCCGAGCGTCACGATCATCTCGGCGCCGAGTGCTCGAGCGGTCAGCAGGATCTGTTCGGTGAAGGTACGCCACTTCATTTGCGGCTCAACACCCAGCATGATGATCACGTCGAATGGTGCGTCGGCGAGGCGACATGCGTAGAAGCTGGAGTCGGGCCAGTGGAGCTGGCGTTCGGTGCCATCGACGATTTCCACGGTGGGTCGCATTGCAGTGAAGTCGAAGAACTCTTCAGGGTCGATGTCGGCAAAGACTTCGCCGTTCAACCGGTCGATGAGATGATGCGCTGTCGTCGACGCTGCATCGCCCGCGTCGTTCCACCCTTCGAACGCAACGATCAAGACAGGGGAGCGAAGCTCCGGCATGCTGGATACCCGCACGTATTCAGCATCATGAATTGGATCAACCACACAGAAAACGCTAGCGGTGTGTGCCGGTGAACACACGCGGGCGCATCTACGATTGATCTTCGTCAGCCTCAACCTCGCTGCCTGAGCAGCCGAAGGAAACATCGTGATTACGATCTCTGAAGCCCTCACTGTCGATGACGAACTGGTCGCAGCGTTCGAGCTGCTCATCCCTCAGCTGTCTCGTTCGAACCCGCCTCCACGTGCCGATGAGCTGCGGGCGATCGTGGAGTCCGAAGCATCGACGTTGCTGATCGCACGCGATGATGAGCGCGACGGTGCAATCGTTGGGTCGATGACGCTCGCTATGTTCCTCATCCCGACGGGCCGCCGTGCGTGGATCGAAGATGTTGTGGTCGACGGAGATGCTCGCGGGAAAGGCGTTGGTCGGCTGCTCAACGAGCGCGCGCTCGAGATCGCCAATGAGGCTGGAGCAACGACGGTGGACCTCACCAGTCGGCCAAGTCGAGAAGCGGCAAACCGTCTCTATCAGCGGCTTGGCTTCGTCGAACGAGAAACCAACGTGTATCGCTGGCAACCGGAGTGAGCGTGAGTGCCGCGTCAGCAGCCCTGCCTTATCGCAGCACCGACAATGAGACTGCGTAGTCGCCGTTGGGGTCGACCCACCATTCGGTGAGTTCTAGCCCAGCATCGGCGACCTCTTTCGCGACCTTGTCACGGGTGAACTTGGCCGAGATCTCCGTGTGGAGGAACTCGCCTTCGTCAAAGTGAACGTCGAGGTCTAGCTCTTCGACGCGAACGTCTTGATCGGCCAGCGAGCGGAGGCGAATATCGATCCACTCGTTTTCGGTATCGAACACTGCGTAATGCTCGAACTGGTCGGGGTTGAAGTTTGCCTTCACGCGGTCGTTCAGCACGTGGAGCACGTTCATGTTGAACGCTGCGGTGATGCCCTGCGGATCGTTGTAGGCCAGTTCTAGGCGCGCCGTGTTTTTGACGAGGTCGGTGCCGAGAAGGAACGAGTCTCCTGGCTTCATGCCCGCCACGATCTCCTTGAGGAACACGTCTCGAAGTTCTGGATAGAAGTTTCCGACGGTGCCACCGAGAAGTGCCGTGAGTTGCTTGCCCTCGTTCGGGATCTTGCTGAGGTGATGTTCGAAGTCACCGACGACGCCGCTGATGGTGAGCTCGGGGTAGTCATCGAGCAGATCCATCGAGCTGCTGCGCAGAATTCCTTCGCTCACGTCGAACGGGACGAAATGCTTGAGTTGGCCAGTTTCGGATAGGCCGTTGAGCAGTACTCGGGTCTTGTCGGCAGCTCCCGAACCGAGTTCGACAAGTGTGTCCGCTCCCGATGCCCGTGCAATGTCGGCGGCGTAGGTGTTGAGGATGGCACGCTCAGCTTCGGTGGGGTAGTACTCGTCGAGGCGGGTGATCTGTTCGAACAGTTCGCTGCCTCGGTCGTCGTAGAACCACTTTGGTGGAAGCTTCTTCGGCGACAGTTGCAGGCCTTGGAACACATCGCTGCGCAGGGCCCGATCGAAGTAGTCATCGTCGAGATAGTTGTCGACTCGAAGTCGTGAAGTCGCGTTCGTCATGTCGGTGTCTCCGTGGATTGAGGGAGGCTCGGGTTATGCCTGTGGGTTGCTTGCCAACCGCAGGCCGGAGAACATCCAACGGCTGTGGGTAGGGAAGAAGTTGCGGTACGTGGATCGGGTGTGGCCTGCGCTCGTTGCGCAGCATCCGCCTCGTAGAACGTATTGATTCACCATGAACTTGCCGTTGTACTCACCAACAGCACCCGCCGCCGGGCGGAACCCGGGGTATGCGTCATAGGACGATGAGGTCCATTCCCAAACATCGCCAAACATTTGCGAGAGACCGGTGGACGCCGGGTCCTTCGGCGCCGGGTGGAGTCGTCCGGCATTGGTGAAATTGCCATCGACGGCGAGCCCGGTCGATGCGTGTTCCCACTCGCACTCCGTTGGGAGCCGAGCGCCCGCCCACCGAGCGTAAGCGTCGGCCTCGAAGTAGCTGATGTGGCAGACCGGTTCGTCGTGGGCAACGGGTACAAACCCGTGAAGGGTGTGCATGTGCCAGCCGTTCTCGGTCGCTTCCCAGTAGAGGGGAGCGTCCCAGCCATGTTCTGTCACCGCACCCCAGCCGGCCGAGAGCCAGTTGAGAGGTTCGTGGTAACCGTCGGCGGCCATGAACTCGAGCCAGTCGCCATTGGTGACGAGGCGATCCGCTAATCGGAACGGTTCGAGAATGCGCTGGTGACGAGGGCCTTCATTGTCGAAGTGAAACTCGTCGCCGTCGTATCCAATTTCGACGAGGCCTCCGTCGAAATCATGCCACTGGATCTCGGCGGTCTCACCAGCTTCGACGGAGGTGATTTCGTGGTACTTCGGGTGAATCGGGTTTACCGAGAGAACGTGCTTGATGTCCATCAAGAGCAGTTCTTGGTGTTGCTGCTCATGGTGTAGGCCGAGGACGATGAGGTCGTGGACCTCTTGGTTCGTGGGCGCTACTTCTGCGATCAAACGGTTCATTGCCTCGTCGACGTGTCGGCGATATTTGGTGACTTCATCGTTGCTCGGGCGAGAGATCAGTCCTCGCTTGTCTCGAGCATGGCGTTCACCAGCGGACACGTAGTACGAGTTGTAGAGGAACTGGAACATCTCGTCGTAGGCCGTATATGCCGGCAGATGTGGCAAGAGCAGGAACGTTTCAAAGAACCACGTGATGTGCGCTCGATGCCATTTGGTCGGGCTGACATCGGCCATCGATTGAATCTGCTGATCCTCTGGCGACAGCGGTGCAGCGAGGGCCTCTGTTTCGTCACGAATGGCCTGAAAGTCGTCGATCGTGACGCTGATGCGCAGTGAATTGTTCGACACACATGCCTTTCGGAAGAATCCGCCAACAGCACTAACGCAAAAAGTCGCTCGATTTGTTCCGCCGCCCCAACGTTAACGACTACGTAAGCACAAGTCGTCAATGGTAGCGGCGGCTAGTGTCTCGGCCATGACACTCACGATCGACAACGCCCGCACGATCCTCAGCGCAGCTTTTGCAAAGCGAATCGACGCCGGGATCAACCCATTGGCCATCATCGTGCTCGATGCCGGAGGTCACCTCGTGGCGTTCGAACGCGAAGATGGTGTTCCCTACGGTCGGTTCGAGGTCGCACACGGCAAAGCCGCTGGTGCGTTGGCGGTTGGTGTGAACTCGAGGACCCTTGAAGTGCTCGCCAAAGATCGGCCACATTTCATGACTGGAGTCGTTGGCGCGCTCAACGGCGCTGTGGTCCCGGTGGCTGGAGGGGTGATCGTCCTCGACGCTGAGGGAAACCGAATCGGTGCGGTGGGAGCGAGCGGAGATACCTCTGACAACGACGAGATCGCCGTTATTGCGGGGATCGTTGCCGCAGGGCTTGTCCCCTCGCCGAAATAGCGATACCGGAACGATCGGCTAGTTCGACGGGAATCCCAATGCGGCGAGCTGCGCGTTGAGGGTGGCTTCGTTAAATGCGGTCAACGCGGTCTGCACCAGGTTGCCGTCCGCATCGTAGAACGCCGTGATCGGCATACCGCCGGTGCCACCGAGGTCTCGATACAGGCCGTTTCGAGAGATGCCTTGGATGTCCTTGGCGAGTGGGAATCCAAAGATTTCGTTTCGCTCGGCCATCGGGCTCCAATCGCCGGTCTCGTTCGAGTTGACGAAGATGAAGTCGACCTCGCCCTCGAGCGCGTTTGCGGTGACTCGGAAGTCGGGGAGCTCTTCATCGCAAGCGGTGCACCAAGAAGCGAAGAAGTTCACCACGGTCGGGGTCCCCTCGAAGTCAGCGAGACGGATTCGATCGTTCGGGTCATCGTCGTTCTCGAGGTTCGGAAGATCGAATGCTTCGGCGGCCACGACGCCGTCACCACCGTCGTCAGCGGCGTCTCGGACGCCATTGAAGACGATCGCCCCGACGATCAGGACACCGATCGCCACGATGATGCCCCACTGAGCGTTCGATGACATGCCCTTCTTCTTCGCTGTCGCAGCGGCCCGGTCTGGGCGGGCGGCGCGTGCTGCGTTCGAGTTGTTTGGGACTTTCTTCGACTTCTTCTTTGCCATGTCAGGTGTTCCTTTGCATCACAGAGATTGCATCACAGAGATATTGAGTATGGCCCGCGATCGGGGCGAGGTGGGGTCAGCCGAGGAGCACGATCCACTCCAAGCCCACAGCTCGAAGCACGTTCTGCAATTCGGTAGTGATTCTGATCAATTGGTTCGTCATCAGAAGGACGCCGAACCCGATGAGAGAGAAGGCGGAAGTGAGCACGATCCCTTGAAGGTGCTGCTTAAACCAGTCGAATGCTCCGGTGAGCTGACCGAACAGCAGTCCGGTCAGTAGGAATGGCACGCCAAGGCCGAGCGAGTACGCAGCGAGAAGTGATCCACCGGCGAAGGTGCCGCCGGCTCCAGCGGCGATCGTGAGGATCGAACCCAAGACCGGGCCAATGCATGGAGTCCAGCCAAACCCGAATGCAACTCCAGCGACGCCGGGGGCGGCTTTGCCGAAACGTCCGAGCTCGGGATGAAAGCGAGCTTCGGAGAAGAAGAGTGGGTTCTTGGTGATGAGCGATCCGAGAAGAAACATGCCCATCGCAAAGACCAGGAAGCCGGAGAGCTGGCTGAGGAGCTGCTGGTTGTCGAAGAGCAACTGGCCGAGCGCACTTGCGGAGACACCGAGTCCAATGAAAACGAAAGAGAAGCCCAAGATAAACAGCGCCGTGCTCACGAAGATTGGCTTGAAGCGCTCCCAACGAGAGCCCTGTTGGTCGCTCACCGCGGTGATATCGACGCCGGTGATGACCGAGAGGTAACCCGGGACAACGGGCAGCACACACGGAGATAGGAACGAGATGAGGCCGCCGCCGAAGGCGAGCAGGTATGCCCCAATACTGACAGAGTCGATCACGGCTGCGTAAACACGCTTCGATCGCTCAGAATTTCGGGAGTTTTATGAGAATGCGGTAAGCGAAGGTCATGCGCGCGGAATGTGTAAATCGTGGACGGCATCCCCACTTCCAAGAAGTTTCAATACTAATTTGTGGACTGAACCGCTGGGTCTAGACTCAGCGTTTCTGACCGGCCCCGGCGGACTGGAACCTAAGCCCATCACGATGCGACGCCTCGCAATTCTCACTATTTTGCTCACCGCCCTTTCGGTCGCTGGATCCGTCGGGTTCATCCGTGCATTCTCTGATGCCGGGCACCCGTTTTCAACGACCTGGTGCGATTCACCAGAGGTGATCCAACTCGCGAGCGAAAGTCTCGATGGCGTCGTCACCGCAGCACCCGGCGTTTCGGTCGCCCGGGGCGCCGAAGTCACCGTCGGTACTCGTGGTCCCGCAGTGCGACTCAACGAGCTCGGTAGCCGCGCGCAGGTCAATCTCGGCCAAACCTTGTTCCACACACAGTGGTTGTTCTCGAGCGTGAGCCCCGGCGATGCGATCCGCACCGACGTCCTCATCGGGGCCGCCCGTCAGCCGGTCGAAGCAACGTCGGTGCGCGGTGCGCTCGTGCCCGCCGCGGACCAGCTCGAGGTCGGGCTTCTCGCCGAAGCCGTCGAGCGCCCGTCGAGCACCGGTGAGGTCGACGTGTTTTCCGGTGCCACCGAGTTCTTGTTCACCAACGAGGGTGAAACCCCGATCGAATTGATCGCAGCGATTGGTTGCCCGGCTCTGTCGATGGACACCGAGCAGATTTCGGCGCCCGCATGGGACGCCGATCTGCAGCGCTTCGTCTCCGAGCACAGCGTCACGCTGAACAATCAACTCGCAAACAGTCGTGTGCAGGCGCTGCGGTCGCTCGACCAGAACGTGGCGAGCACGATCGTCGAGGATGTTACGATCGATCTCGACCTCGCTGCAGCCGGCTTTTCGTCGGCCGAGATCGTCGACGTCGTCGGAATCGGATCGCTCAATTCCCGACTGAACGAAGCGTTCGATGGGTTGACCGACACTGCGCTGCTCGCGAACCCATTGCGGCTCGCCGATTCAGACGAGCAGACCTTCCGTTTCTCCGTTGCGTACGAACCAGATTTCAACGATCCAGCATGGGACGAGGGCATCGCTGCTCCTGCACCCGAAATTGCGGTGCGCGGCCGCGTCGACTCCGTCCAAGTTGGATTGAGCGGAGTGTTGCGTGCTGCGGGTGCGGACGTCGACCGGTCGATATCGCCCGATCTTCTCGATACGCCAACGCCCGGTGTCGTGCTCGAACTGAACGAGCTCGAAGAACCACGCCTCGACGAAGATGGTCGCGCGGTGCTCTCTCACGAACTCGTGATCGTGAACAACGGTGAAACCGCCGTGACGGGGTTGACGATCGATCTTCCATTGGTCGAGATGTTCGGGCCCGGAAGTGTTGTGGAAGCGATCAACATTCAGGGCCGTGAGGCGTGTGTTGTTCCGATCTCGACCGGCTACGACGGCGGTGGTTCTTCGACGTTGATCTTCGATGCCGACGGCCTCGGCGTCGATGGACGTTGTCGGGTGACCGTCGACGCGCGGGTCCTTCCGGGAATCCAGGCTGGCTTCAACGGCACCGTCTACGATGCGCCGGTCACCGTCACTGCTCAATCCGGGGCTCGCGTGGTTCGTGACGTTGAGTCACTTCGTGCACCACTCGCTCAGGACGCCGGGCTCGACATCGAAATCGTCGATGTCGAAGTGACCAACAACAACGACGGCCAATACCTCGTCGAGGGCACGATCGATCTTGAGAACGACGGTGCTCTCACCCTCTCTGGAGCAACGATCTCATTCGATGTACAGCAGCCCACTACCGCAGGTGACGACCTAGAGGTTGAGCCGGTCGCTGGAGCACGCGGTGTCGGCGGCGGCGAAACCTTCGAACCAGCACCGGTGTTCTTCTCGCCCCATGTCGGTGACGAACGCTGTGTTGCTGCCGGCGCCCCGGGCGGGGCGTTCGCTTCGGCCTTCATCAGCGGCGACATCACGATCGCTCCGGCTGAAACCTGCAGCGTGGATTTCTCGTTTATTGCGATCCCGGGCCAGTCGCTCGAGGGATGGCAACTCACCGCACGAAGCGCGACGGTATTGACGGCTATTCAGCCTGAACTTGCCGAGTCGGGAACTTCGCTGATCTCCTTTCCCGAGGCTCCGGTGATCGAGAGCGATGTCGACGTCGAGTCGATCGTCAACAATGCGAACGGCAATTACACCGTCCGCACCGTCGCAACATTCACGAACAGTGGCGATGTGCCGCTGACATCTGTAGCGGTCTCCGACGACGCGACACGAGCCTTTGGGCAGCAACTGTTGTCCCATGAGCGCGTCGGCGATTCATGCTCGATTGTTTCGAACGAGTCCAGGCTCGCAACCGCAGCGATCTCCCCCGATGCCAACACCTGCACGGTGACGACGGTGTCGGTCATTGCCCCCGGGGCAGATCTCGACGGCGATCTCGTCGAGTTCGACGCTGTCGCCACCTCGACATCGTCCGTCGAGGTTGAGACCAGTGTTGAGACGAACGTCATCTCCTTCACCGAAGATGCCCGCATCGCTACGGCAATCCGAGTCGAGTCGGTTGAACGAGTCGCCGAAGACACCGTTGCGTTCGTCCTTGCCGGCACGCTCCGAAACACTGGTGATATCGAAGCTCGAGAGGTTCACGCCGAGATCGATCTTGCCGAGACCTTTGCACTCGAGGATGGAGACGTTGGATTCGACGTCCAGTTCCTCACTGTCGATGGGTTGACGGCGAGCGAAGAGTTCGATGGCAGCTCGAGCGTTGAACTCCTCCCCGGAACCGAAACTTTGGCCGCTGGCAACCAAGTCGATTATCGGATTCTGGTTCATGCGAGCCCTGGTGATCAGCCGGGACCATTCGAGTTCACGATCGAGACCGAAGCAACGTCGCCATCACGAGACGACGTATTGACCCGGCCAGCCAGCCGGTCGACCACCGTGCCGATCATCGGTATTACCTCGCGGTCACTCGAAGCAGAGAACAACAACGACGGCACGTACTCGATCACTCATTCGGTGACCGCCGAGAACGCTGGCGCCAACGACCTCGAATCGATCGTTGTTCTCACCAGCTTCGAGGATACGTTCGGCGGCATTCTCGTCGGTGACGTCGCCGTTGCTTCGACGTGTGCCTCCACCATTGAATCCGGAGCCGAGTGCGAAGTCACGAGAACCGCCACTGTTCGTCCCGCCGCCGATGTGGGCCCATATGAGGTTGGGGTAGCGATCAGTGCAGCCAGTGATTCCGCTGTCGATGCGCTGATCATCCCTGAAGACCTGACCTCGCTTAGCGCCGCTGCGTCGACCGTTCCGCTTCGTTTCGTCGAGAACCCTGACATCGAACTCGACACGACGGTCGGCGAAGCAGAAAACAACGGTGACGGCACGTATACCATCGAGTACGGCGCAGAGGTTTCCAACACCGGCGACGTTCCCCTCTACCGAGTAGGCGTTGCCGACTTCATCTCACCAACGTTTGGTGACAATCTGATCGTCGACGAGATCGGCGCCGATAGCTGCAGTCTCGTCAGCTTCGCGAATCCTCTCGATCCAGATGCCACCTGCGAACGCACCCACACCGTGACCGTCCGTCCACTCGAAACGCTCGGACCGTGGAACGCCGACCTCCAAGTCGATGCCGTTAGCCCTTCGGCAGCGCTCCTCGACGATGACTCATTCTTCGAAAGCGTTACCTTCACTGAAGAAGTCGCGTTGAGCGCTGACGCGGCGCTGGCGGTCGGAACCAACAATGGCGATGGCACCTACACACCCGAGTACGAAATCGTCGTTACCAACACCGGCAACGTTCCGATCATCGAACTCGCTGCCCCAGATGCCGGAGCCGGATACGGACAAGCGCTCATCGGCACCAACCCCGTATCCGATTCGTGCACGATCGTTTCGTTCAGTGACCCGCTGCTTCCGGGTGCCGAGTGCACGATCGAACAGACACATCTGATTTCGCCAGGTACCGGTTTGGGGGCTATCGAACTCGATGCCGAGGTGAGCGGACGATCTGCGTCTGGTGAAGGAACGACGGCCGAAGCGACGACGAATAGCGTCACGCTCGTCGAAGATCCAGAGCTCGAACTCGAAAGCACGGTGGCCTCTGTCGAAACCCTCGAAGACGGCACCTTCCGAGTCGTGATGGACCTTCGAGTCGTGAACGCCGGCGATGTCATCCTCGACGACATTGCTCTCGAGCTCGACCTCGACGAGGTCTTCGATGGCATTCCATTCCGACTCGATGGCGTGGTCAGCAACGACTTCCTTATCGAAGAAGCATTCACCGCTCGCGAATCTGAGAATCTTCTCGCGGCGGGCCAATCCATGGTCGTTGGAGCAGAGGGGTCGCTGAGTCTCGTCATTTCCGCTGAACCTGGAAGCAACGTTGGACCGTTCGTTGGCGATCTCCGAGGCTCCGGCACTTCGCCGGCCGGCACGTCGGTGACCTCGGTGATTCAAGCTCAGCTCGACCTGCCGTCGGTCGCGGTCAGTGTTCTTGCACAGTCGATCGACAACAACCGCGACGGCTCGTACACCGTCACGTCGAGCTACGAGATCGAAAATGACGGAACGACCCCTCTCGAGTTCGTTCGCCTGACCGAAGATCTTGACGCCATCTACGAAGGAACTCAGGTTCGCCTCGTATCGATCGACGGCGAAGGCCTGCCCATCGCTGACATCGATGATGATCAGCGCAGCGACAACCTCATCGAATGGGCTGCCGGCCTCGCTGCGGGTGACAGTGCCGTAATGACGAGCACCGTCGTCGTCACGCCAGGCAACATCTTGGGCCCATTCTTCCCATCGGTACGCGCGCTCGCCGCATCGCCAACCGGCACCGTCGTCGGTGCTGACGCAACCTCGATCGACAGCATTGAGTTTGTCGAACAACCTGCACTGCGCGTCGAGCAGAGATTGGCGAACCGTCCGGTATGGAACGGAGACCGCTTTGAAGTCACCTTCGCGATCGAAGTAATCAACGATGGCGACGTTGAGCTTCGAGGCGTGCAGGTTCGTGAAGATCTTCTCAACGCACTCGGTTCAGGCAGCGGCATCGTCGTTCGCGATATCCGTTCCGAGTCTTTGACCGTCAACCAAGGCTTCAACGGGCTCGGCCGTCCTCCGACCGAGGATGGCTCCGAAGCTACTGGAGGCGACATTGGAGATACCCGCCTTCTGGGCGGGGGCGACACGCTCGCTGCTGGTGACTCGGCAATCGTCGAACTCGACCTCGTCATCAGGCCCGAGACCCGCGGCGTCTACAGCACCCGAGTCGTGGTGTCGGCACGAACGCCATCGGGCACCGACCTCGGTAGCGGCGATGAGCAGATCGAAGCCAATACACTCACCCGCCTCAGCGTTCAGGGCGAACTCGGCGTTGCCAAGCAGCTCGTCGGCGATGCGGTTCTCCAGGGCGACGGAAGCATCGCGGTCACCTACGAAATTCTCGTCGAGAACGCCGGACCGTTCCCACTCAACAACGTCGCTGTCCACGATCAGCTCAGCCAAGCCTTCGGTGTGGGCTCGGTCTTCGAAACCTCGCCGGTTCGCATCGAGCCTGGGTCACCGTGTGCAGGGTTCGCCAGCACCAGTTACGACGGTGGCACGGTCGATCCGGTCCTCGCAACGGGCTTTGGGCTGCTCTCCGGTGAGAGCTGCACGATTCAATATGACGCCATCGTCACGCCATCGATCGACCTTCCCGGCCCATACCGCAGCTCAGCTTTTGCGATTGCGACCGACCCGTTCTCGGGAACCGTCCTCGATGATTCGACCGACGGTACCAACACCGACCCCGACGGCAACCAAGAACCCGGCGACAACGACATTGCAACCCCGGTCGTCGTAGCGATCCCAGAACCATCCGTTGAGATCGGCGTCGTTGCCCTGCCGAGCGGCGCGCTCGATCCGTCCGGTCGCTTCGAGCTCGGCTATCAAATCTCGGTGACGAACAACGGCGGTATCGACATCCTTGCGTCCCGGGTCCTTGCTGATCTCGACGAGATGTGGGACGTCGACTTCGATGTCATCTCCCTCGAGAGCGACGACGTCGATGTGAACGACGGCTTCAACGGAAACGGGGATACGAACCTCCTCGATCGCCGCAGCCGAATCGCTGCAAATGAAACACTCGAGTTCACCTTGCGAGTGCGTGCAGTAGAGCCTGAGTCGGGCGAACTCGGACTCGATGTGGCAGTACAGGGAGTTTCGATCACCGGAGCAGCGGTCAACAGCGCACTCGGAGCGCCGTCAGCTGCGGCGGGGCCTGACGGTGTCCTGCAGACGACGTTCTTCGACACGATGACCACACGAGAGAAGCAGCTCGTTGGTTTGGGAAGCGCAGCGATCTTGCTCTTCCTGCTCTTGTTCATTCGTTCGATGTACGTCAAGGCGCGCAACTACCGTGAAAAGCGGGCCGTTGAAGCGCTCGCTGCAGCCGAAGAGCGCAAGGCCATCAGTGCTGGCGACGACGGCTATGTGTACATCGATCTACGTCAGCGAGATGGCAAACGTGACCTGGCACGGCCACGGGCGATCGAGCCGGTCATCGACATCCGAGATGATGCCGACGAGAACCGTCATAGCAACGAGCATCACAAGGCCCGTCGCCGCCGCGGCCGTCGACCGCAACGCCGCATCGAGTCCTAGGGGGCTTAGGCCTCGTTCTCGAGTGCCATAACCTGATCGACGCGACTCTGATGGCGTCCACCTTCAAACTCGGCGACCGCAAAGAGGTCGACGATCTCCAACGCGAGCCCCACTCCTACGACACGTTCGCCCATCGAAAGCACATTCGCATCGTTGTGCTGCCGGGCAAGGCGGGCGGTGAACAAACAGTTGCATAGCGCAGCGCGAATGCCCTTGACCTTGTTCGCAGCGAGCTGTTCGCCCTGTCCCGAGCCACCGAGAACGATGCCCCAGTCGGCTGATCCAGCAACAACCGCCCGACCAACTGCCGCACAGAAGGGCGGATAGTCGACAGGGTCGGTCGAATCGGTTCCAACATCGGTGATGTCGTGACCTTGAGCCTGTAGGTGCTCGATGACGATCTCTTTCAGCCTGAATCCGGCGTGATCACTTCCAATAGCAATGCGCATGTTGACATTCTGCTTCGCTGTCGCGTCGCGTGCATTAACGAGACGGAAAAACACCTATTCCCGAATGGCTCACTGCGAATAGGTCCAATGCACCGTTTCTGGCTTTTCAGTACAGGTTTCTTCGTCGTGTGCCGAATCTCAACCATGGTCAAAAAGGGTCTATTCGGGCGAACGCGCCGCTCCACGTCAAAACGAGCCAACCGCGCGAAGGGTGAGCGCGGCGCTGCCCTTATTGAGTTCGCCCTCATTGCACCGCTGTTCTTCACGGTCGTCTTCGGTGGTATCGAGATCGGATTGATGTTCCGTAGCTACCTCGCTCTCGAAGACATGACCCGTGCAACAGCTCGAATCGCATCCGTCGAGCGAGATTCCGCCGACGCCGATATGAGGATTCTTGAGTTTATTGCGAACCGTGCTGCGCCTCTCCAGGGCGATGTCACGAGGGTTGTCATCTTTAACGCTGACACACTCGAGGCTGGTGTCCCGCAGAACTGCATTGATTCGGACACCGGTGCTGGTGCATCACGTTCTGGAATCTGCCAGTCGTACAACGTCGTGGACGGAGACGTTTCCGCCGTCGCTGCTGGTCCCGCAGAGAATGGCTGGCCGTCATCACAGCGGGATGCCTTCGACAACATTGGCATCTACGTCGAATACGACTACCAGTATGCGACCGGGTTTTTCGACACGCTGACGCTGTCGTCGACCACCATCGAAGTTATTGAGCTGGACCTGTAATCATGAACAACGATTCAACCTCTGAGAAGAACATCTTTTCTCGACTGCTCCATCGTCTCAAGCACGACCGAGGCGCCGTCTTGGTCGAGGCAGCGATTGCGATTCCGATGCTGTTGCTCGTCATCCTGGGCGCCACTGAAGCTGGACTTGGGTGGGAAGCGAAGTCATCGACGGTCTCGGGAGTGCGCACCGGCGTCCTTCGAGCATCGACCATTGGCGATCGCCCAGAGACCGACATTCGCGTATTGCAGTCGATTATCGGCGAAGTCGGTGCCGACAACGTCGACCGGATCGAGTGGATTCGAATCTTCGAAGCCAGTGGCGATCCCGATGTGAAGTTCCAAACGTGTGCTGCTGACCCAGGCGGATTCCCGGGCTGCGTCGTCTACGACGCGAGCTTCATCAACGAGGTTGTCACCACTCCTGACGCGGCGCTGTTTCAGCAGACCAGGTTCGACCAGGGCATCGGTGGCAGCTCCCCGGATCCTACGACCGGTCGCTTTACGGCCTACACCTGCGCCTCAGGTGCCATCGATGAGAACTGGTGTGCATCGAGCCGCACCATCGGCGGCGACACACAGTTTGGTGTCGCTATCAGCTACAAGCACGAGTGGTTCACCGGCATCTTCCCATTCGACTCACCGACCTTCCAGGAATACGTCATCTCGTCGACGTTCGCCAGCGGCGGTACGAACATCGCATCGGGATCGGGCACAGGCCTTCCCGGACCATTCGCAGGCGGCACCGTGGTTCCAACGATCGACTTTGACGATCCGACCGACCTCGCCGATCCCGCCGGAGTGATTGGAGCCACCAGTGGCGTCAATGCCTCGACGGACTTCAACACCGCACCTGACGGCGAAGAATTCCTCGGCCCGTACGCATCCACCTTGTCTCCAACAACCTTCCAGTTCGACAACCTGACACCTGGCCATGAAGCCTGCGTAAGTTTCGATCTCTTCATCATCGGTTCGTGGGACAACTCCAATGACCCAAGGTGGGGGCCTGATACCTTCCAGGCGACGGCCATTGGAAACGGCAGTGGAACAAATACGACAACCGGTGCGGTGAACTACACGTCCGGACAGTTCAACGGCTCACCAACCGGATACGGCATCGTCCCAATTACGGTATGTGACTTCGTTCCGGCTAGCGGATCGATCGTGCTCTCCCTCAATGCGGACATGATCCAAAATCATAGTCAACACTCGAACACCAACGATGAAGCATGGGGTATCGACAACCTCAGCGTCTCGACGTCTGAGTAAACCGAATTCACGTGAGGCTGTGCCGCTCGACTACTGGTCGAGCGTGCGCACCCACGGGTTCTCGGCAACATAGTCGGCAGCGGGGATGCGCTCTTCGGTTCGGAAGCCAACGGGCAGCCACAGTGTCCCTTCGACACTGCCGACGTACACCTCCCAGTTGTAGATGCCTCGGAAGGCTCGTTCGTCCAGGCGGATCATCTCGGCGTAGGCAAGCACGGCGTTTCCGTAGTTGAACGAGTTGTTGTAGCCCCACAGTCCGGCGTTGATGTCGTCGAGGCCGCCGCGTTGCACGAGGTATCGGGCTGCGCCATGAATTGCGTCGGAAGGATCGTGGACGTCACCGCCTTGGCTGACCTCTGGCCATGTCGTCGGCAGGAACTGCATTGGGCCCTGAGCGCCAGCGCTACTGATGCCATCGATACGTCCAATCACCGTCTCTACGAGGTTGACACCAGCGAGTACTTCCCAATCGATGCCGGTTTGTTCCGATGCGCTCTGGTAGAAGGCAACTAAGTCCTCCGCGGGCGCCGGTTCGATGATCTCCCACGGTGGGACGTTCTCACCACGGGGAGCGTCGCCGACATGAATTCCGAGTTCTTGGCGAGCCAGAATGTGAAGCTCGGCGAATGGACGCAGGTCGTCGGGAACGCCCTCGAGAAACTCTGGGATCCATTCTTCGTTGCGAATGAGCGTACGGACGACGAGCTGTTCGGTATGCCCAAGGTCGGCGTATGCCTCGTCGCTCAGTCCGTCGACGCGAAGGGCTCGCTCGACCTCGGTGAAGAGTTCAGCGGCGTCCGCTGCGTTGTCTACCGAGACCGGGATGACGCGCCCGTTGAAGGCCCGAGGGGCGTCGTCCGCGTACGCGGCGTGCATGATCTCCGGGATGCCTTCAGGGATGGTGGAGGTCAACGCCAGCGTGTCGCCATCGGCTGGAGCTGAATCCGCTGCTTCCGATTCGTCTTCAAACGTCTCAGTAACGGGTTCGACTTCAGTGTCGATTTCGGCGTCGGTTTCGACCTCGGTCTCGGATGCGGATGTGGTGGGGGGTGGCGTTAACTCGCTTGCAGAGTCGGTGCTGCTAGAACAGCCAGCCGCGACGAGAGCAATTGCGAGAATCGCAGTGCGTAGTTGCATACTCACTATTAATGGCTCCAAGCGATGACTTTCGACAACATGGCCTAACCTGATTGGGATGATTGAGGCTCGGCGATACGACCCGGAGAGACTCTGGTCTGACTACGGATCCCGTTTGATGCGCTTCGGCGGTGTCACGGTGGTGACCACCGTTGTGGGCCTGCTCACCCTACTCGTTGGTTTGGAAGTCTTTGGTTGGTCCGAAGTTCCATCCAACCTCGTGTCGGTGTTGGCGAGCACACCATTTGGGTACTTCTTGAACCGGCATTATGTATGGGAGCGCGAGCCTGGCAACCACAGTGCATCACGCGAGGTTGGTCCGTTCTGGACGATGACGCTTCTCGGATTTGTTGTTTCGACCCTCGCAGTGTGGGCGGTTGGGTCGGTTACCGATTCAACAATCGCCATCCTGGTTACCCAGATTGCCGCCTTTGCGTCCCTCTGGTTGGTCAAGTTCTACTTCCTTGAGAAGGTGCTCTGGAGCGACGATGTTGAACACGTCGCCGAACGTGTCTGAGCTCGCTGAAGCCGACCGAGTTCGAGCCGAACGCGCTCGAGGCTTCATGCCACCGAACGAAGGTTTGGCCCTGCACCACCACGCGATGACATGCCCGGTCGACGGATCGTTCCTCGAGGTCGGAAGCTACTGCGGAAAGTCTGCGATCTATCTGGGGGCAGCGGCCCGAGATAGAGGGCGGCTACTGTTTGCGCTCGACCATCACCGAGGATCGGAGGAGAACCAGTCGGGTTGGGAGTTTCATGAACCCGATCTCGTCGATGACTCGATTGGTCTCATGGACACGCTTCCAACATTTCGCTCGACGATCTACGACGCTGGCCTCGAAGGCACCGTCGTTGCGCTCGTAGGAGATTCCCCCCGGGTCGCAGCGGTGTGGGAGACCCCACTCGCACTGTTGTTTATCGATGGGGGTCACGGGGCCGAACCTGCGCACCTCGACTACGACGGTTGGGTTCCGAAGCTCCGCGCTGGCGGCACGCTCTTGATCCACGACGTGTTCCCAGACCCGGCCGATGGCGGACGGCCGCCCTATGAGATCTACCTCCGTGCGCTCGACGATGGGTTTATCGAGTTTGCGGTTGAGGGCTCCCTGCGGGTGCTACGCGCACCGCAGTGACAACACCGCCATAACACGACCGTCGCCAACCGGTCTCGCCAGAGATTTACGATCCAGGTTTGTCGAGAAACAGCCGTGACCCTGGTGTTGCGCCCGAGAGGGCATCGTTTGCAAGGAGCACAGCGGCCGACGAGTAGGTCGACATCTCGCCACCGGGGAAGTGCACCTCCTCGGGATGTACCTCGCCGGTCCAGTATCGGCCGCTCTCGTGACGAAGTCGCCACGTCGTATCGAATAGCCGTTCAGCGGTTGCTCGATCGCCGATCGCAAGGTGGGCAATCGCACATTCCGACGTCTCGGCCGTTGTGACCCATGGACGATCGCCGACGCACTTAATTCCCAGTCCGTCCATGGAGAACGTCGACCGTCGGGCCGCGAGGCGATCGACCGCCGGCTGGCCTCGTACCGCGCCGCTGAGCACCGGGTAATACCAATCCATTGCCCAGCGGTTCTTGGGCGCGAATGCACCCTCGGGCTGTTCGCGCAGCACGTCGCCGAGTCGCTCGATACGATCGAGCCAATCCCCACGCTCGGTCCCCGCAATCGTGGAGAGTGCGTATGCACATCGGGCGGAGTGGTAGATCGATGACGAACCGGTGAGAAGCGCAAATGTCCACGGAGTTCCGTCGTTGTGGCGCGCCCACAAGATCTCGCCCCGCGGCTGCTGAAGTTCGAACACCCAGTCGAGCGCACGTTCGACAACGGGGAACATCGTGTCGACGAATCCGGTGTCGTTCGTGATGAGGTAGTGGTGCCAGACCCCCGTGGCGATGTACGCGATCACGTTGGCATCGAACTTGTCTTGCTCGACGCCATCCTCGGTGTAGTACTGATGCCACGCGCCGTCGTCGAGCTGGAGGCCGACCAGCCAGTCATAGGCGCGCTCGGCATTCTCGAGTCGGCCAGCGGTCGCAAGAGCCATCGCTGCTTCGACGTGATTCCATGGATCGGCATGGCCACCCGGGACCCACGGAATCATGCCCGAACCGAGCTGCCACTCGGCAATGGCATCAGCGGTCTGAGCGATCTGAATCTGGGTGAGTGGGCCAGTTGTGGCAGCTTCGGTCATGGGGCGCTCGGGATGGGTTTGACGCCGTAGACGACCATGCTCTTGCCAAGTACTGGGTTGAGGATTCGATCGGCAACCTTGGTCACGGTTGGTTGCTTCATGATGTCCCATTCGAGAAGTTTGTTGTACGCCTTTGTAACGGGATGGTCATTTGGGTCTTCTTGGGGTCCAACAGCACACCGCAGCCACCAGTAGGGCGTGTGAAGCGAATGCGCTCGATGGGTGTGGAAGATTTCGAGTCCGGCTGCTTCCATCCGCCTCGCAAGTTCGCCCTTTTCGTAGATCCGCACGTGGCCACCAGCGACCTTGGGGGCGTGGTATTCGTCGGTGATCTTCCAGCAGATCTTCTCTGGCAGGGTTGCAGGTATGGTCGCCGCGAACGTCCCTCCGGGGCGAAGGACGCGCACCAACTCGACGAGCGCTGCGATGTCGTCATCGATGTGTTCGAGAATTTCTGAAGCAATAACGCGATCGAAGGTGTTGTCTGGAAACGGCAGACTGGTGACGTCCCCGTTGCACGATGCTGAGGACACGCCGGTAGGCAGCTCGTTCGCTTCTTCCATGGCGCCGACCGTGCCGTCGACCTCGATGAGCTCTGGAAGCGAGAAGTCACTGCTGACCACGTCGGCGCCGCGTCGCAACGCTTCGTAGCTGTGCCGACCAAACCCACAGCCAATGTCGAGCAGTCGGTCGCCGGCGTGTAGGTCCAAGACGTCATAGTCGACGGTCAACATGGCAACCCCGCGCCTATCGAGAGTGATGCTTGCTGGTTCGTTGCTCGATCACCCATATCGGGTCGCGGTTTCTGCGAGAAGGGCTCGGTACTGGTCGACGGTCTTGACCGCGGTGTGCGCCCAGCTCCACTGGTCGATAACCCGCTGGCGGCCGGCGTGACCGACCCGGTTGCGGAGCTCGGCATCATCGAGCGCTGTTCGGATCATCTGGGCGAGCGCTTCGCTGTCACCTGGGGGCACTTGGAGGCATGTCTCACCATGGTTGCCGGTGACCTCGGGAAGCGCTCCACCGGTGGTTGCGATGAGCGGCGTCGAGCACGACATGGCCTCGATAGCTGGGAGAGAGAACCCTTCGTAGAGCGATGGGACGCAGGCAAGTTCGGCTTCGGAGTACAGCTCGACGATTCGTTCGTCGGACACGCCGCTGACGAATTGCACGACATCTTCGAGACCGAGGTCGCGCAGGGTCTGTTCGGTCTTGGAATCCTCTTTCATCTTTCCAATGATGACGATTTCGACGTGGCGCTCCGAACGGACTTTTGCTGCCGCCTCCAGCAGATACACAAGTCCCTTCATGGCCACGTCTGCGCTCGCGGTGGTGATGATCCGACCAGGAACTCGGTCAACGCCCGGCACGGGCTTGAACAGCTCTGGATCGACGCCTACCGGGACGACGTGGATCTTGTCGATGTCGACCTTGTGATCGGCGCTGATATCGACCTTGGAATTTTCTGACACCGTCATGACGCGATCCATGCGCTTTGCCACCTGCGTTTGCATGCGGGTGAAGGCGTACCACCGGCGCTTCCCGATCTGTTCGGTGAGCGTGCGAGCGTGTTCTATCTCGAGTCGCCGGTCGACGGTGATGGGATGGTGGATCGTGGCGAGGACGGGTAGCAGTTTCTGGAGGCCGAGGAGCCCCCATCCGAGCGTCTGATTGTCATGGATGAGATCGAAGTCGCGGTGGCGAGCTCGTAGGTTGTCCCATGCCCTCCACGAGAAGGCCATTGGCTCCGGGAAGTTCCCGAGGTTGAACGACGTGTTCTCTATCCAGTCCCAGCGGTCTTTCAGCTCGAACATGCGAGGTTTGCGCATCGGGAACTGGTCGTTGAACGTCTCGAGGCTGGGAAGCTTCGTGAGAGGTACCCGCTCGTCGAGGTGCGGGTATGGGGGACCGCCCAGCACTTCGACGGTGTGGCCCATGTCGACGAGTGCCTTGGTGAGGTGGCGTGTGTAGACACCCTGCCCGCCGACGTGCGGCTTGCCCCGATACGACAGGTAGGCAATCCGCAGAGGTCCGTCAGATGCGGATCGATTGTGAACGGTCATACGGGTTCGAGTCTACTGCTGTCTCGCGTAGTTACTAGTTGGTAACTATCTACCCAAACAGGTGGCTACAACCCGCTGCCACTACTGTTTCCGCCATGCGAGCGCTCGTCCAACGATGTACCGAAGCGTGGGTTACCTCCGATCGTGTCGAGGTGGGTCGAATAGACGCTGGGTTGTGCGTCCTCGTCGGCATGACCCATACCGACGATGCAGCGACAGCGACCAAGATGGCGGACAAGCTGTGGAACCTTCGGATCATGGATGACGAAGACGGCGTCATGAACCTGTCGGTGGCGGACACGACCAGGTCGCTGCTGCTCGTCAGTCAGTTCACGCTGTACGGCGACGCACGAAAGGGACGTCGGCCGACGTGGATCGACGCGGCACGACCCGAGCATGCTGAGCCGCTCTTCACCGCTGTGGTCGAAGCGCTTCGTTCGCTCGGTGCCACCGTGGAGACCGGGCGATTCCGAACCGACATGCAGGTCGGCCTGATCAACGACGGTCCTGTGACGGTCTCGGTCGAGCTTTAGACGTCTGCGTGGTCGTCGCGGCGAGTCCGTGCCGCCACGACGACAAAAGCGAGGAGCGACACGATAAGCATCGGCGGAGCGCCGAGCCGTGTGGCGAGCGTCAGCCCATCTTTCCGCTCGATCGTGCCGTAGAGAACTCGCTGCTCGCTGATGCTGGTTCGCTCGAGGACGGTTCCGCCGGGATCGATAATGCCGCTGAACCCGGTCGGCGCGGCTTGCAGGACCCATCGGCCGGTCTCCTGGGCCCGAAGACGAGACGACGCGATCTGCTGCGACTGCAAGATGGTGAGCCAGAAGCTCGAACCATTCGTTGGATTGATCAAGATCTCGCCGCCGTCTCGAATCGCTGCGCGCCCGCGGCTGTCGAAGAAGATCTCCCACGAGATGCTGATGCCGAGTTGGGCGACCTCAGCGTCGAGCACCGCCGGTCCCGTTCCGGGCAGCGCATCTCGGCCAGGTACTTCGTTCGAGAAGGTCTCGATGAGGCCGCGCAACGGCACGAACTCACCGAATGGAACGGTTCGGACTTTGTCGTACCGACTGAGAAATTCACCGTCGGCGGAGATTGCTGTCGAGTAGTTGACGTTGTAGTCGGGGAATTCATCGGGTGCGATGTGGAACCAGCCCGGAACGAGGACCGTGCCCTGCTCTCGTGCGATGGCGGCGGTGTCTTCTACGGCTTCGGTCATGAAGAAGAGGTCGTCGCAGCCACCGAGCGGTGTTCCATCGGGAATGGGGTTGACGACGTTCTCCGGCCACAAAATGAGATCGACGTCGCGGTCGATGGTGCTCGTCGCCTCTCGATGGCGATCGAACACCGCTTGATTGTCGCAGACACTCGCTCGGGTTCGTTGCGGGCCGCCGCCTTGGACAACGGCGACGTCGATGGTGTCGATGACAGACCCTGTTGGTGCAACAAACCCGGCGATGACCGCAACAGCGACCGTTCCGAAGACGATGCCCACCATGTCGTAGCGCCGCTCGATGAGTAAGCGGAGCGCAGAACCGGTGGCGACCGTAACAGCGACGAGCAACAGCGCTCCACCGAGGGGCAGCACCGATGCCAGCGGAGACGCCACTTGGGTCATTGGCAGGGTCGCGAGTGGCACGCCACCGAACGGCCATGACCAGCGGAACCACTCGAAGAGCACAAAACCAGCAGGCAACAGCACGAGCCTTTTGTCGCCACCTCCAGCGAGAAGCGAAATCAAGCCGTATCCAGCGCCGAAGATCAGGAACACCGCAACGTACCCACCGGAGGTCAGATCGAACAACCAGAGCTCACCCATAGCGAGCCAGACAAGGCCCGCCGCCCACCCGGATAAGAACCGTGCCTTCTTCGATTCGTCGCCGGCGAGGTAGTCGAACAGAGCCAATCCAACAAAGGTGAGCGGCCACCAACCCCATGGAGGAAGTGAGAAGGCGATCAAAAAACCTGCAACTGCCCCGAGAAGGATCTTGACCGGTAGGTTCACCGGCTCATTCTGGCCCAAAAGTACCACTTTTCTGCCTACACCTCGGCGAAGAATGTGCCGAATGAATATGAGATAGGCCATTCACGGCCTCTACTGCGAATTTGAGCAACGAAGGAAACACCGAAATGAATCGGCGACTCTCCACCATTTCTTTGACCGTGGCACTGGTTGCGACTGCGTGCACCGGTGGGGATGTCAGCGAGCAGGCGGTCGAAGCCCCGCTGACGACAGAGCCAGTAACCCGAAGCGTGCAAGAGGCATCCCCTGCGACGACGACGATTCCCGTCCCGACAACGACGACTACGACGGTTCTCGCACCGAGCACGCTTGCGTTCAGCTCTTCAGCTGACGTTGGGCGCCTCTTCGCTCTCGACCGCGACATCACGGCATCGACCTCAGCCGGCGGGGATCCCGACGCATCTCCAGTGACTGCTGGAACGGTCGTGCAGGCGTCGAGCTTGCGCAGCCGAAATGACGTGCTGTGGGTTCGCATTGAAAGTACCGTTCCGGACGGATCCACCCTTGGGTGGGTCCCTGCGGACACGCTCGTTCCAACCGCAGAGTCCATCTTCACCGAGGACTCGAGCTCGGCTCGCCAGTTCCGCCAAGTTGCTTCAGCGGTGGAGAACGACGCACTCGGTGTCTTCGCAGTACCTGGCAGCGGAACGCCATTGGGCTTTCTCTCCGAGGGTGAGATTGCCATGCACGGCGGCGTGTCAGCGTTGACTCCGAGCGGCGACATTTGGCTCGACATTATCGATCCGGGCAACAACGCTCGTCTCGGATGGGTTCCAGCCCGTTCATTTCGGGGGCTTTCCGGCGGAGCGATTCAGGACAACGACGGCAACCCTGCGGCTCGCTCGCCTATCGCTGGCGTCAACTATGGACAGGCCCTTACCGGTGGCGTGACAGCGAGTGGTTGTAACGCCGTACAGGTCACCTTTACGAACTCGAGCGCATCAGCTGGCCTCGCGATGGTCTTTGGTACCGACTCGCCGATCGGACGCGAACTTTCCACCGGCGGGTATACGTGGTCGGGCACGTCGATCTTCGGCCCTGCTGGCTCGGATCTGACGATCACCATTCCGTCGAGTACGACACGCGACTGGTTCTTTGCACCGCTCGACAACGATGCGCAAGCGTCCTTCTCGTCGGTCAATGACGATGGTCGAGCGGTCGCCGACGATGTTCTACAGATCAGTGTCCCTGCCGGATCATGTGCGGTCACCGTCACGGCACCGGGCGCGCCGGTACTCGATTCGTACGTGAACGATCTGCCCGAGTCCGAACGTGAGGCAGCCATCGCTCAGTTCGAAGCTGACCTCGCAGAGTTCGAAGGTCGCCAAGCACCGCTCATTCCTGGTGAAGAGAGCGAAGATGCCGAAGGTGATGCTGCTGGCGACGACGCCGACGTTGACCCAGAGGCCGAAGCTGGTGCTGAAGGTGATGCACCCACTACCGACACAGCTGTGACCGACCCAGCTGTGGATGCCGCTGCTCAAGATCCGGCCGCTGCTACCGATCCAGCAGCTCCGGCGGCAGAAGCAACACCACCAGCGGCTAACCCGCCAGCCGATCCAGTCGCTGAGGGAACACAAGCTCCACCATCTCCGTAGCTGAGAAACGCTGACGTCGACTCCGGCCTAACGCCAGCATTGAGGATGGACGCCCCACGACGGGACGACGGGAAATTAGTGGTTACAGCCGGGTCCGTGTTGGTGTTCGATATCGATGTCGATCTTCTTGCGAAGCGCGCCACGAGCGTGGAGCTGCACGTTGTTCGCGTATCCGATCAGTTTCGGGGAGACGTGAATCTTCATTCCGTCTTGGCGGATCACCCGGTATGGAGCGAGGTTCTTTCCTTTGAGATGCATGTCGACCGACACGTCATATTTGGTGCGTCCTCAACCAATGGGAGGGACGAAGTCGATTGCGACGACCCCGCCCTTCTTCTTGATCAGCGCGGCGGCGTCTTCGGTAACGAAGAGTTCCATGATTTCGTAACCCCTTGAGTGTGTGCGTACTTCCCTTATCGGCCAGAAGCTTCTGATGTTTGGGTGACGGGGACCAAACGATAAACATCGCCGATCAGCCCAACACCCTTGATCGAGACGGATACGGCGCGATCGGCTTCGACCCAGTCCGGAAGGTCTTCGAGTTCACAGGCGCCGAGAATCTCATCGGGATTCGCTGCGGCACAGAGTTTGGCCGCCAGGTTCACCGGCTCGCCGATGTAGTCGTCGCCTTCGAAGAGCAGTGCGATTCCGCTCGCGATGCCCACACGCACCTGGAGTGCGGTTGGCGCAAAGTGGTGGATGAGGTGTGCGCCAAAGGCGATGGCAGCTTGAGGGTCGACGCCGACGATCATGACGCCGTCACCGAGCCATTTCGCCACTCTGACGCCTCGTTTTGCGGCCACGTTGCGGGCGATTCGCCGGAACTCGCCGAGGAGCTTCACCGCCTCGTGCGGTCCGTTCTCCCGGGTGTACTGCGTGAACCCCGAGAGGTCGGCAAAGACGAAGGTGCGATCGATGTTTAGGTGGGTGTCACCGTCGGGAAGCTCGTCGGGAGATTCGAGCCCGGAGCCCTGGCGTGCCTGAAACCAGTCAAGGGCGGGTCCCGCATCGTCCGATCCGCGTTCGATCGGGTCGTCAGTGATGTGGGGTGTCTCATCGTTTGCGCGATGAACCGCTTCCGATTGATCCAATTGCATAATTTCGCAGTGAATCACAAACTTTGCGCAAATACTCAGCAATCACTCAAAACGTTGAAGATCGCCACTCGGAGATTTACGCGTTGATTGCAGCCTGTGCTGAGTTGCGGCCCGCAGCGACGCAGGCGGGGAGCCCAAGTCCATCGCGCCATGCTCCGGTCAAATGCAGGCCTGGCAGATCGTCGAGTAGTTGATCCAGTGCGTCGATTCGGTCGCGATGGCCCACGTCGTATTGGGGGAGTGCCCGAACCCAACGGGTCACGGCGGAGTTCGTTGCGTTGACCTCGGTGCCGAAGATCTCGGAGAGGTCGTGTTCGATAGCCGTGACGAGTTCGTCGTTCGAGAGTTCCATCCAGCGTTCGTCGGTTCGTCGTCCGACCGAAACTCTCAGTACCTGACGTCCGCCGATGGCCAGCGTTGGCCACTTGTGCGAAGCGAACGAGATCGCGGTGATGTGATGGCCGAGCGTGCGAGGAATGAGGACCCCGCTGATCTCCGTACCGAGGTCGATCGTTTCTGGAGCCAGGGTGATCACGGCGAGAGCGACCGAGCTGTAGTCGATGGACGAGAGCAGGTCCGAGACCTCGGGTGCAATCTCTGCGAGCAGTCCTGCCACCCCAAATGCCGGGATGGTGCTTATGACGTGGTCGACGTCGGTGCCATCGACGGTCCAGCCGTCATCGGTGCGAGACACGTCCGCGTGTGTGTTGGTGCGTAGTTCGCATCGTCCGCTGGCGATCAACCGCTCGGTGAGACGTTCGATGAGACGGCCAAGACCTCCCTCGATGCTGTGGAACACCGGTGCTGGTTCGGTACGACCGACGGCTCGAGCTGCAGCCTCTTCGATTGTGGAGGCGGCCGCGTCGAGAAGGCGTCCACCACGTTTGCGGAGCGCGTCCAACTGCGGCACGCCGGAGATGACGCTCAGTCGGTCGGTGTCGCCGGCGTTGATTCCTCCGAGAAGGGGATCGACGAGGAACTCGAGGACCTCGTCACCGAGTTGGCGGCGGACGAGCGATCCGACCGACTCGTCTGTATCCGTTGGCGGCGAGTCGGCTACACCTTCGGCGGCGATTCGTGCCCCAGCCGGCGAGATCAAGCCGGTCGCTGTCAGGTCAGCGGTCGCCGGGACGCCGAGGACGTTCGGCGGCAGCGGGTGAGTTACCCCGTCGCGGTAGATGCGAGCCGATCGGGCGACCGGGCTGGTGAGAGACTCGGTCAACCCCAGCTCGGTGGCGAGCTCGGTGACCTCTGGTCGACGCGCAAGAAATGCATCGGGGCCGGTGGGGACGATCGTGCCGTCCAGCGATGTCTCCGCAATCTTGCCCCCGAGAGACGCACTCGCTTCAAAGACGACCACTCGACGTCCCTGAGTCACGAGTTCGAACGCCGCACTCAGCCCGGTGAGACCTCCACCGATGACCGCGATCGGCCGCTCGCCCAACGGTGGAGCTTCAGGCACGGAACTGGTGAACTCGTTCGACGACTTTCTCCAGTTTCTCGGGCTCGGTTTCAGGGGTCACCCCATGTCCCAAGTTGAAGATATGGCCGGGATGACCACCGTTGCTCTCGAGCACAGCGTCGACTTCGCCCTCGACGACCTCCCATGGCGCTCCGAGGATCGCTGGGTCGAGGTTGCCTTGCAGTGCCGTCCCTTCGGGGACGCGAGTGCGGGCTTCAGCCAGCGGAATTCGCCAATCGACCCCGACGACGTCGGCTCCAGCATCGGCCATCAAACCGAGGAGTTCTCCGGTACCTACACCGAAGTGGATTCGTGGAACGCCGGTCGCCCCGATTGCCTCGAGGACCTTCGCACTCGATGGCATTGCGTACTTCTCGTAGTCAGCTGCGCTGAGCGAGCCCGCCCACGAGTCGAAGAGTTGGACCGCTTCTGCGCCATGATCGACCTGTGATTGCAGCGATGCAATGGCGAGGTCGGCCAACCGGTCGGTGAGGGCAAACCACAGGTCGGGGCGAGCCTTCATCATCACCTTCGTGTTGTGGTAGGTACGCGACGGGCGCCCTTCGACGAGGTAGCTCGCGACGGTGAAGGGAGCTCCAGCAAATCCGATCAACGGGATGTCGAGTTCGGCGACGAGATTGTCGATCGTTTCGAGCACGTACGGCGTGTCGGCTTCGGCATCGAGCGGGCGAAGGCGGGTGAGGTCGTCACTGGACTTGAAGGGCTTTTCGACGACGGGTCCAACGCCGGGCACCACGTCGAGCCCAAATCCGATCGCGTGGGCGGGGGTCACGATGTCGGAATAGAGAATGGCGGCGTCGACGCCGTAGCGGCGAATTGGTTGCAGGGTGATTTCGGTCGCCAGGTCGGGGTTTGCGATGGCGTCGTTGATGCTGCCGGGGCCACGTACTTCTCGGTACTCGGGGAGGGAGCGACCGGCTTGACGCATGAACCAGACTGGAGTGACCTCGTGTGGTTCGTTTCGGCAGGCGGCGAGGAAGCAAGAATCGGGTCGTGCGGTCATGGCCTCAGGCTACGAGGTGGAACGCCCGCTGGAACGCTCGGGTCGCCAGATACGATTATGGACCCGCTTGAACGCACGTCCGGCGTTGCATCGTCCCTGAGAGGCCATCATTCACTCCGAGCTCGAAGCTGAACAGCAATACCTAGATTTCGCTCACGGATGCCTCGATGAGTCGAGGGAGATGGCGCGCAAGTTGTCGTCATCGCTCGAAGTCGGCGCCGGTGGCACCAATCAGGCGCGTTTCGAACGTGAGGCGTTCACCGAGAACATCGTTGATCGCCTGCAGCAGTTGGACATTGGCGATGCGTCGTTGATCTTCGGGCGGATCGACCACGGTGGCGAGTATGACGACACGCTCTACATCGGCCGCGTGGGTGTCTGGGATCGGACCCAAGACCCGGTGGTCGTCGACTGGCGCGCACCCGCAGCCGAACCCTTCTATCGGGCGACCGGGGCCGACTCGTTCGGTCTCGAACGCCGCCGGCATTTTGCGACCCGCGGCAAGACGTTGGTCGATATCGACGACGAATTGTTCGGCGACCTCAGCCGGCTCGATGCCGGCGCCGATTCGGGTGAACGCAAGATTCAAGGTCATGGGGCACTCATCACCGCTCTCGAGTCGGCTCGAACCGGGCGTCTTGGCGACATCGTCGCGACGATTCAGGGCGAACAGGATGAGATCATTCGATCGCGGCTGCAAGGTCTGCTGGTCGTTCAGGGTGGACCAGGGACGGGCAAGACCGTCGTTGCGCTGCACCGTGCGGCGTACTTGCTTTACTCCCACCGGTTCCCGTTGCAAGACCAGGGCGTGCTCGTCGTCGGGCCGAACCGCCTCTTCCTTGCGTATATCGAACAGGTGCTTCCGTCCCTCGGTGAAGCGGGGGTTCGGCTTGCGGTCCTGAGTGATCTCGTCTCGCCTCGAGTGCGGACCGATCGCCTCGGCACCGAAGCAGCCGCAGCGGTCAAGGGTGATCTGCGAATGGTCGATCTTGTGCGGCGTGCGGTTCGGCAACGTGAACGCACGCTCCGAGAGGATTTTGTTCTCGGCTTTGGCTTGCAGAACCTGCGGCTCAGCGCGTTCGAAAGTGAGCAGATCGTCAAGGAAGCTCGCCGTCGCTTCAGGACCCACAACGCGGCTCGTCGATTTATCGAGAACGAGGTTTTTGCCACGCTCGCAAACAGCGGCCGCGAGGAGGTTGACCCCGGTGTGTTGCGCGACCGGGTTCGCCGCACGTGGCAGGTTCGTGAGGTGCTCGAATGGATGTGGCCAGTGCTGACGCCCGCCCAGCTGTTGCACGACCTGTTTCGAAGCCCTGCACTTCTCGCCGCTGCGGGACGCGGGCTCTTTTCCGATGCCGAATTGGCGACGCTGGCCTACGACGGGAACGAACACGTCAACTCGCTCGTCTGGACCTTCGATGACGCGCCGCTGCTCGACGAAGCCCGAGCCCACCTCGGTGCACGCCCGGGCAAAAAGGCTGTCGACGAGGTCCGCACCTATGGCCACATCGTGATCGATGAAGCGCAGGATTTGGCGCCGATGGCACTTCGAATGATCTCGCGACGTTCGCTCAACGGCTCGTTGACGGTCGTTGGCGACCTCGCTCAATCCACCGGATCGTGGGCGCGAGATTCGTGGGATGACGTCATTGCACAACTGCCTTCGAACGAGAAGCACCCACCGATTCGACGAGAGCTCACGACCGGCTACCGCATCCCTGCACCCGCAATGGAGTTGGCTGCTCGGGTTCTGACCGAGGCAGCGCCTGGTCTGAAGCCTCCTGTTGCGATTCGTGATGAGGGCACTGCGCCGATCATTACCAAGGTCGACGATCTCGAACGTGCGGTGCCTGACGCAATACGCCGAGAGCTTGCCGAGATTGGTCAGGGCAATGTGGCGGTGGTGGTTCCGCGGTCGCTCGTCGAACCGTTGACCGCGGCCCTCGAAGCCGACGATCTCGACTTCGGCACGGCGAGCCGTTCCGGGCTCGATCGCCAAGTGGCCATCGTTCCCGTTCAGCTGGTCAAAGGCCTGGAGGTCGATGCGGTGTTGGTGGTTGAACCATCGCGCATCGTGTCAGAAGAACGCCAAGGTATGCGTGCGCTGTACGTGGCTCTCACGAGAGCGACGAAGCGGGTCGGCATTGTTCATGCCGACCCGCTTCCTCACGTGCTTCGTTAGTTTTCAGCCGGTGCTTATTGCGTAAGCGTTGGCTGGACGTCGATCTCGAGCACCGCATCGACTCGTTCGGTGAATGCCGAGCTGCCGTCTGGGTTGATTCGAGCGTTGACCTCAAGGGTCAGCCAGAGGCCGGTGAGGCTCTGGTCGATGTTGGTGAGGTCGATGACGCCACCGTTCGAGTGAACAGGGATTCGCTCGATCGGAACACCATCCAGGTCGGTAAGAACCGGACCGAAGTCACTACCAACGTTGACGGTTGCGAAGATCTCATCGGCAACGGCGAGCAGGTTTGGTGGTACTCGGATCAGGCCGTATCGCGTTGTGCCAGATCCATCCGTGCAATCGCAGGGACCGATTGGTGTCGCAACTGCCGCCTGGTCACAGGGACCGAAGCCCACGGGATCGAAGGAGAAGAAGATTGCTTGGTGGCCGAGGCCGATGATGCAACGATCTGCGACCTGCGCGAAGCCGTACGGAAATGCGTTGCCAAGTCCATTCGTCCGAGCGTTGTTGGTCTCGATGTATGCAGTGCCGTTATCGCCAGTGGTGCACGCTGACTGCGTTTGCCAGTTCCAGCATCCAACGAGGTTCGAGTTGCCGCCGGCGAAGAAGGTACGAAGGCCCCTCCAGCTGAACGTGTCTCCACCCCAGTTGCGTCCGAGCTCGGAAAGGCCGGCACGAAGACCTGGGAGCTCTCCAGCGTTGCTAAAGCCTCCGCCGATCGAGCTACCAGAACCGATGTTCACACAACCGTTGTTCTCGGTAATGATGTTGAGCACGCAGACGCCGTTGGGCTGTCCAGAGGTGTTGTAGCGGGTGAAGGTGAGGTTGTCGTCACCGCCGTTGCCGAGCGTGTTGTTGTAAATCGGAGCGCTAACCCCCTGACAGTTTGTGATCGTTCCGTTGTTTGCGGAGAGATCGAGGCAGTGGAAGAAGACGCCATTGCGGGTGTTCTGCGTAAGCACCAATTCTCCGCCGAACTGCTCACCGTTGCTCACGTGGTAGGTGCGATCTTGAAGGTCTGGCAGTCGGGTGTCGTTGGCGTTGAGCCCGGGGAGGGTTGTGATTGGACCGTTGTTGCAACGCTGCATTGTGAACGTCACGCACACGCCTTGGCCGTCTTGGCTAAAGAGGTACAGACGGCCTTCGTTCTCGAACGGCCCGTGTACGTTGATCCAGCCTGGAAAGCTCGGATTATCAGGCTGATCGAACAGGCCGATAAACGGCGTTCCGCAGTTGCTTCGGGTCGTGGTGTCAAAGCACGCAAGACCGGTTCGGTCGGTGTCGCGGTCACGAGCGGCGTAGTAGATCTGTCCAGTATCGGAGATGAACTCGACCGGACGGTTTCCGGTCTGGTAATCAAGACCGTATGGAGCGCCAGCGCAGTCGTTGCCGTTCAGGGTTGGCTCTTCGGAGATGATCTGGCAGATGATCTGGCCATTGTTCCGGCCGTCCGAGTGATGGTTTACCGCCCACACTTCGTCGAAGCCGTTGGTGGAAGGGTTGCTGTCGAAGAGCAACGGTGCGTATCCGTCGCCGTTGCCATTGCCGCCGAACCCGACAAATGGTGGGTTGAGTGAGAGTTCTTGGTTGCAAATTGCACCGCAGTTCGAAAGCAACGCCTGAGCGGAGCGGTCGATCGTTGGAGCATCACGAACGATGTCGGAGAAGAACTGCTCGCCGTTGCGCTCGACGCTTACATCGACAACACGGGTGAACACCGGGTTGCCAGCTCCGTCGTCACCATTTTCGACGAACGAACGAGTGATGGTGATGACCGAACCATCGGCGGCGACCAACGTTGCCGTCGAGGTGCTGTTGTTGTCGAGGAAGTTGCCGTCTTCGCCGTTCGGGTCGGTTGAGAGCACGATTCCTGGCGGATCCGGGAACGTAAGACCGCTCGTCTCAAGAAGTGCTTGGACGGTTTCGACCGTCGCTTGGAACGCCTGCGTCTCGGCAGCGGCTTGATCGGCAGCGCTCAGCGCTACCCATTCAGTGACGCCTCTGTCCCCAAGGAACGCCCTCGCTTCACGATCGAAGGCGGCAACACCGTTGAGCGAACCGACGTCGGCTGCACGCTGCTGCTCTTCACCTTGGCGATACCACGCTCCGAGGTCGGTCGCGAACGCTGCGATAAAGAGCAAAAGCAGCATCACGAGGGCTGTCAGAATAAGGATTGCGCCACGTTCTGAGTCGGGGCGCTGGATCCTGTTACGGAGGTCGGCAAAAGAGTTCACGCTGTGTCTTCGGCGCGAATCATCCGAATCTTTCTAGGTAAAAAGAACCGTTCGCCCAAAACACCGGTGTCCTGGTAACACCGAGGAGCGTCGGAAGAGTCCAAGATGGGTCCTGCTCAGTCGTTCTACACGCTCGAACTGAGTCTTCCCGCCGGCCAACACTACGGTTATCGGTGTGTCCTCCTCGCCACTTGAGCACTTCTCTCGTCCTGTTCGGACATGGTTCGAGACGACCTTCACTGAACCAACGCCGCCGCAAGCACTCGGGTGGCCCCATATCGCTGGTGGTTCCAACGGCCTGATCGTGTCGCCGACAGGCTCGGGCAAGACCTTGTCTGCGTTCCTCTTTGGCATCGACCGCCTCATGACGAGCCCGGTCCCCGAACGTGACGCTCGAACCCGTTTGCTCTATGTCTCGCCGCTCCGTGCTCTCGCGGTCGATGTGGAGAAGAACCTTCGCGCGCCGCTTCGTGGCATCACCCTTGCTGCGGAACGGCTTGGTCACGACGTTCATGTGCCGACCGTCGGCATGCGAACCGGCGATACACCGGCCGATGAGCGGCGCAAGCTCGTTCGCAACCCGCCCGATCTACTGATCACGACACCCGAGTCCTTGTACCTGATGTTGACGTCGGCTGCGAAGGAGACGCTGCGTTCCGTGGATGCGGTGATCATCGATGAGATCCACTCGGTGGCAGGGACAAAGCGGGGAGCGCATTTGAGCTTGACGCTCGAACGCCTCGGGCGGCTCGTCGGTCGACCCGTTCAGCGGATTGGACTGTCGGCGACGCAACGGCCCCTCGATGAGATCGCCCGGTTCCTCGGTGGACGAGAGGTGGTCGATGGAGTGCATCGATGGCGGCCCGTCGAGATCATCGATGCGGGTGCTGCTCCCGATATGGATATCGAGGTGATCGTTCCGGTCGAGGACATGGCCGAACTTGGGAAGGTCAGCAATGAGTCGACGTCGGACGCGACGTTGGACGGTCCGCAACGGACGAGCATCTGGCCGTCGGTGCATCCTCGGATCCTCGATCAGATTCGAGCGCACACCTCGTCGATTGTGTTCGTCAACTCCCGTCGGCTCGCGGAGCGTTTGGCCGGCAGGTTGAACGAGATCTGGGACGAAGAAGATGCGTTGGCGGGTGAGCAATCACCGAACGAAGACGTCGAGTTCCAACGGATCCAAGCCCATCACGGTTCCCTGTCGAAGACGCGACGCCTCGACATCGAAGACCAGCTCAAGCGAGGGGCGATTCGTGCCATCGTCGCAACGAGTTCGCTCGAACTCGGTATCGACATGGGTGCGGTCGACCTGGTGATCCAAGTCGAGTCACCCGGGTCGGTGAGTCGAGGGCTACAGCGAGTCGGTCGCGCTGGCCACCAAGTTGGGGCACGCTCGACCGGAAAGGTGTTTCCGAAGCACCGCTCGGATCTGCTCGAAACTGCGGTCGTTGTCGATCGAATGCAACACGGTGAGATCGAGCAGACGCACTATCCACGGAATCCGCTGGACGTCTTAGCCCAACAGATCGTCGCGATGACCGCTCTTGAAGACTGGGAGGTCGACGAGTTGCTGGCGACCGTCCGGAGCGCAGCGAACTTCGCCGAACTATCCGACGATGTCTTCGAGGGAGTTCTCGATCTCTTGTCCGGTCGCTATCCGTCCGAAGAGTTCTCTGAGCTTCGCCCTCGGATCGTGTGGGACCGGGTTGCAGGCACGATCCGGAGTCGAAAAGGCGCGCAACGACTCGCCGTTACCAATGCGGGCACGATCCCAGATCGTGGGCTGTACGGAGTCTTCCTGCCCGACGGCACCCGCGTGGGCGAGCTCGACGAAGAGATGGTGTACGAATCGCGCCCGGGTGAGACGTTTCTCTTGGGCGCGTCGACGTGGCGTATCGAGGACATCACCTTTGAGCGGGTCGTCGTGACCCCAGCTCCTGGTCAGCCAGGGAAGATGCCGTTCTGGCATGGCGATGGTCCCGGTCGCCCGATCGAACTCGGTCGAGCGGTGGGATCGTTCATCCGAGAGATTCAGGATCTCGATGGCGCAGCGGCCGAAAAACGGCTCATCGACCGGCACGGTCTCGATGAGCTCGCTGCCGCCAACGTCTTGAGCTACGTCTCCGATCAGCGTGAAGCGACCGGTGTGGTGCCCGACGATCGCACGATCGTCGTGGAGCGATTTCGCGATGAGATCGGCGACTGGCGGGTCTGCATCCTGTCTTCGTTCGGTGCGCAGGTTCACGCGCCGTGGGGAATGGCGTTGCGGGCGCAGTTGGCGCAGCGCTGGGGAATGGATGTCGAGATGATGTGGGCAGATGATGGCATTGTCATCCGCTTGCCCGAGTCGGCGGAGGAAATAGACCTCGACGACCTTGCGCTCGACCCGAATGAGATCGATGAACGAGTCGTTGCCGAACTTCCGGGCAGTGCGTTGTTCGCGAGCCGCTTCCGCGAGTGTGCCGGTCGGTCGCTTCTGTTGCCTCGCCGTCGTCCCGATCAGCGGACGCCGCTGTGGCAGCAACGCCAACGCTCGGCCGACCTGTTGAAGGTCGCAGCGAAATATCCGAGCTTTCCTATCTTGCTCGAAGCAACGCGTGAGTGTTTGAACGATGTGTTCGATGTTCCTGCGCTTCGGACGGTGTTGGAAGGCCTTGTCGACCGATCGATTCGTATGGTCCCGGTGGAGACACCCCGGGCGTCACCGTTTGCTCAGTCGCTGCTGTTCGGTTGGATCGCTGTCTACATGTACGAGGGTGATGCACCCCTCGCTGAACGTCGCGCCGCCGCGCTGTCGCTCGACCGAGATCTACTGCGTGACCTGCTCGGTGCCGAAGAACTACGCGAGCTACTCGATCCGGGCGTGCTGGCCGACCTCGAGCTTGAGCTTCAGCGGCTGGCCGATGGTCGTCTGGCTCGCGATGGCGACGAATTGCACGACCTGTTTCGCCTTCTCGGTCCACTTAACCGCTTTGAGATCGACGCTCGGTTTAGCGGCCACGCCGACGTCGATGATGTTCTGTCGCAGCTGGCATCAGACCTTCGGGTCATCGAGGTCGGTATCGGTGACGAGCGACGGTTCGCCGCTTCTGAGGACGCAGGACGTTTGCGCGATGCGTTTGGCGTTTCACTTCCGATCGGCTTGCCAGCGGCTTATACCGACAGCGTCGATGATCCGCTCGGTGACTTCGCCCTCCGGTTCGCGAAGACCCATGGCCCCTTTGTCACCGACCAATTCGCCTCACGTTTTGCCATCTCGAACGATCGAGCCGATGCAGCGCTCGAGTTACTTGCCAAGACCGGGCGTCTCGTCCGTGGTGAGTTCCGCCCGGACGGGACCACTCGCGAGTGGGTCGACGATGGCGTGCTTCGCCAGCTGCGGCGTCGCTCGTTGGCAGCGCTGCGCGCCGAGGTCGCTCCCGTTGAGAAGAACACCCTCGCTCGCTTCCTGCCGCTGTGGCAGGGGGTTGGGATCCCACGACGCGGCCCGGACGGTCTCGCCGATGTGATCGCGGTCTTGCAAGGGGCTGCGATCCCGGCATCGGTTCTTGAGCGCTCCGTCCTCCCGGCGCGAATGGCGTCCTATCGCCAGAGCGATCTCGATGCACTGATGACGTCGGGTGAGGTTGTCTGGGTCGGTGCTGGTGCGATCGGATCGAAAGACGGCCGAATCCGTCTCGCCTTCCGAGACCAGGCGGCGCTGCTCCTCTCTCCACAAGACGATCCTCCGGACGAGCCGCTCCACGATGCACTCCGAAGTCACCTGGCGTCCCATGGGGCGTCGTTTTGGGTGGACCTCGTCGGAGCGGCACAACAGTTGGGTCTGCAGTACGGGGATACGGCGGTACTCGCTGCGTTGTGGGATTTGGTGTGGGCGGGCGAGGTCACGAACGACTCGTTGGGGCCCGTTCGATCGTTTCTCGGTACGAAGAAGTCCGGGTCGACGACCCAACGCCGTCGTCGACCTCGCGTCGGTCAGCTTCAGGCGTCCGGCCCTCCACAGGCTGCCGGGCGATGGTCCCTTGTTTCGAACGTGCTGACACCTGCGGTATCGCCCACCCAGCAGGCGACAGCGCGAGCGTTGCAACTCGTCGAGCGGTACGGAGTGTTGACTCGGGAAGCAGCGCTCGGAGAGGGGATCACCGGTGGCTTTGCCGGCGTCTACCCGGTTCTGAAGGCATTGGAGGAGCGGGGGGACCTTCGTCGTGGCTACTTCGTTGAAGGGCTTGGCGCGGCGCAGTTTGCATTGCCCGGTGCGGTCGATCGGCTTCGCACGTCAGCAGCGACCGACTTTGAAGAGGATCTCGTCATCTCGTTGGCAGCGACGGACACAGCCCAGCCATTTGGCGCATCGCTCCCGTGGCCGGAGTCGGTGGGCCGTCCCGCCCGTGCGTCGGGCGCGCACGTCATCATCGTCAACGGCGAGGCCGCGATATATGTCGACCGGGGGGCAAAGACGATCGTTTCATTCCCCGCTGCTCACGACACCACCGCGTGGGTTGACGCGTTGAAAGACCTGGCTCGACGCGGTGTGGTCCGTTCGCTCGAGATCGCCAAGATCGACGGCAACCCGAGCAGCGATTCGCCGCTCGCCGACGTGCTCTCCGCTCACGGCTTCGTCAAGGCCTACAAAGGCCTGACCTGGATCCCCGACCGCCGCTAACCGAACCGTGTCAGAGAAGAGCTAGTCGGAGAGGCCCTCGGCTTCGAGGCGGGCGAGGAGTTCGTCTCGGATACTCCGCCCCGGTTCACGCGCCTTTGCGCCCGCAACGCGCCACCCATGGCGAGACGAGTAGAGCAACGGGTCTTCGCCGAGTCGCCCTTCGCCAAACTGTGAGACCTCCGCAAGAAAAAGGTCGTGGTCGAGGTCGGTATCCAACTTCTCGATGACATCGCACTTGATCCACGAGATGTTGTTCGCAATTACGGGGAACCCATCGATCTCGGTGAGGTATTCGGGGGCAATGTACTGGAACTTGCGGCCCGGATATGAGAAGTACTGGCCGACATCGACCTGATCACCGGCGAGGTTCGAGACAGTGAACCAGCCCGAGGCTTCGATCAACGCGTGCGTGTCGTGTTTCGGCGAGATGGAAGCGAGCATGATCGGTTCGTCGAACGACACCTGCATCACCCAGTGAGAGCAGTACCCGCGGGTCACGCCGTCGTGGGTGGAGGCAACGACCTGCACACCTTTCATCATCTGTCCTAGGCAACGCTTCAGATCTCGATCCATGAAGCGAATTCTAGGGACGTCGAGGCATCACCGGCGTGGGCTCGTTGGGGACGGTTCAGTTGAGCCGCCCCCAGAGCGCCTTAATCTCGGGGTCGTCGGGGTCGATGGATTCGCGAAGCCTCGCCGCAATATCGAATCGTGTGCGAGTCTCCGCGATTTCGATCAGTGCCCGCTGGTCGCTGTGATCGAGCGGAAGGAGTGCTCGCACCTCGAGGAGGCGATCGAACTTTTGATGCTCCCTCGCCCAGGTTCGCATCAAGTTGTTCGAGACCCGGGTGATCACCGCGCTGGTGCTCATTGGCTTCAACGACTGATCGCTAATGGCCATCTCATGGCCGAAGATCGATTTGAGTCGCGCTTCGAGTGCCAGACGATCGACCCGTGCTCCGGAGAATGCGTCGATGAACGTGTCCGGTTCGGAAGGAACGCCTACGACCACGTGACCGGGGAGCCCAATCAGGGCTAACGGGAGGTCGATCCTCACCCCGACCGCAACGACGATGGCGCTCAAGGTGATCGGCATACCGACCCGTCGTTCCAGTACCCGGTCGAGGAACGAATTGTCTTCGGCGTGGTAGTCGTCGACATCTCCAACGAATCCTGCATTGCCGAACAGGCCCTCGACGAGCGCGTCGACACTCGAGGTGGCGAGGGTCGCCGGGTCGAGATCGGCTGCAAGGTCATCTAAGGCCTGCAAGGCGGGGGAGACGATGTTTGTTCGCTGCTGTAGCGCCTCGCTCAGCAAAAGGAGCGCACGGTCGAGCGGGGGCGATGTCGATGCGAGCAGCGCAGCGAGTTCATGGGCGGAATCGGGGACATCTTCCACGAACGCAGAGTAGCTGTGGCGCCCGAACGTGTCCTCTCCGCCCGCGGTTCGGGGTGAGACTCGATGAGCTAGGGTCGTCGTGGGTCGGTCGTCGAGCGTGGTTTTGCACGCATTGAGAGACGCGCCGACCCCGGTCAACGCAATTTCCGACGATCGAACGCCCATGTATCCATGGAAACGTCGGGAGATTCATGACCACTAAAACGGTATCTTTTGCAATCTGTGCCCACTTTCTGTTGCAATAGAGATAATGGAACGCGTCACAGCTCTTCCCGCGAGTCGTGTGTTTGGCGCGTTTGCGCTCATGGTGTTCGCCGCACTTGCCTTTCTGCTCATCTTCCGGCCGGGAGATGAAACAGCCGCGGCCATCGATCTTGGCAACCCTGTGGCGTGGGTCGAGCACGGCATCGACGGCGAACTTCTGCAGATCAACGGCCTGACCGGCGAGATTGCTTCACGGATCGACGTCGCCGAAGACGGCGATGACTTTGTGGCCGTTCCCCATGGTGATGGAGCGGTTGTCTTGAACACGACGAGCGGCGTCGTGTCGCTCGTGAACGGGGCCGAACTTGTTGTCAGCAGCACGATCGACGTTTCCGTACCCGAAGATGCAACAAGCCGAGATGTTTCCGTGTTTGGTAGCGACGCGCTCGACGATGAGATCTTTGTGATCGACGAGGGCCAGATTCTCGAAGTTGATCCTGGTCGAGGCCTCGTGCTCACGACTCCACTGCCGACGCCAATCTCTACGCTCGTTCAAGACTCGAGTGGAGTGATCTACGGCGTCGATGGCAACCGATCGAGTGTGGTCCGAATTGCATCCGATGGCGCGAGTCCGTTCGCAGTTGTTGATGCGGACCTCGATGCAGATCTCGACGCTGATGACACGGCTACCGCGGACCAACGCCAGCTCGTGCGAACCGGCGGCCGAGTCTTTGCACTCGATCCGGCTCGCCTGTCGATGGCAGAGGTGCTTCCTGGAGGTGGCCTCGGAGATCGGATCTGCATGCGCAGTGTTGCCAACGGCGCGGTGCATGGTGGGGCTGGCCCGAACGAAGAACCGATCGTGCTCTCGTTGAATGCGCAGGCGTCGATCCTTGCGGTGAGCACTGCCGATGGCGACTGCAACGACCTCGAAGTCGATGTGGCCAACGGTGAGTATGGAGCACCCGTTGCGATCAATGGTGTCGCTTTCATTCCCTTTTGGGATCAGGGTCGGATTATCAGTATCGACCTCGAGACCGGTGAGACCCTCGGCGACCTTCCTTTCGGAACTCGTGGCGAACCCTTCGAGCTCGAAATCGTCGGATCTACCGTCTGGGCGAACGAACGCCTCGGTCCGTTCGCCGCGGTTGTGCAACAGGACGAGATCACACCGATCGCAAAGCTCTCCGCTGTGCGGGCGGCGCCCGGAAACCCCGACGAAGAAGGCGATGGTTCCACGATCACCAGTGGCAATGCGCAGGACGAGGGACTCCGCGTCATCGGCGAAACCGGTGCGGCCGTCATCACTGCTGAGAATGGCTCGGCCGACGGCAATGGAACGGGCCGAGGAAACGCTGACCCCGACGATCCTGTCCTCGATCAAATCGGTGTCGACCAGCTACCGGTTCCCCAAGGGTTCGGCATCTCGGCCGACGCAGTCCTCGGCGATGAAGAAGATGAGCTGGCCGAAGAAGAACTCGAGGAGGACGAGTCCGAGGACGCTGTGGAAACAGAGGTCGACTCTGAGACCGAACTTCCCGAACTCAACGAGACCCTCGTCGCGAACTTCGTCGTATCGACCGGCGAGGCAACGGTTGGCGAGGTTGTTCGCTTCACCGATTCAAGCCTCGGGTCGCCAGTGGCATGGTCCTGGACATTCGGTGATGGGACGAGCCTCGATACGCCCGACGCCGAAAAAGTATGGGACGAGGAAGGTCTGTACGAGATCGTGCTCACGGTGACGAATCAGAGCGGCGCGAGCTCGAACCTCGCAACGACGGTCAACATCGTGGCCGAGTCGGTCCTGTTGCCACCCAACGCCGACTTCCAGTTCAGCAGCGACACGATCGAAGAAGGCGAGTCCATCAACTTCGTAAGCCGAACGACCGGCGAAGTTGACATTCTCGAATGGGACTTTGGCAATGGTCGCAGTGGAATTGGCGAAGAGGTAGCTCATACCTTCGACACCGCCGGCACGTACCGGGTCGTGTTGACAGCCTCGAACGAAGCGGGCTCGACAACGAGTGCCGTCACCGTCGAGGTGCTCGATGGTGTCGAACCACCCGTCGCCGCAATCGCGCCCATTCCAAGCACCGTCACGACCGGGCAGTTCGTGACGTTCGAAAGCGTCTCGCTGAACGACCCCACGCGCTCGACGTGGGGCTTTGGTGACGGAACGAACGCGTCGGGCGAAACCGCCCGCCACTCATGGGATGAACCCGGCGAGTACCGGATCGTCCTCGGAGTGGAGAACTCCGCAGGTAGCGATCGGACATTCGCAGACATTCGGGTGGAGGCACGTGTTGTCGAACCTGTCTCCCGATTCACACAGAGCGCGACAGAGGTCTTGGTCGGCGAGCCGATCAACTTCACGGATCTTTCACTGAATGACCCAGATCGTTTGACGTGGGACTTCGATGATGGCGAAACATCGAGCCAAGCAAACCCGCGCCATTCATGGGATACCGCTGGCACGTATCGGGTCACACTTCGCGCAACGAACGAAGCCGGCACCGATCGGACAGGTGTCACGATCACCGTCAACAACCCGGTCGATCCACCCGTGGCATCGTTCAACGTGAACACAACGGTGATCGCGACCGGAAGTGATGTTCGCTTCGAAGATACATCTCAGAACAACCCCGACGAATGGATATGGGAGTTCGAAGGTTCGGGCACATCAGCCGAACGAAACCCCTTCCGTCGCTGGGATCGTGCCGGCACCTACACCGTCCGCCTCACCGCAGTAAATGAAGGGGGGCGATCGTCGAGCGAGATGCAGATCACCGTCATCGACCCTCCAACCGCCTCGTTCCGATTCGAGATGGTTAGCGAGAACCGGGTTCGGTTCATCGACCAGTCGCAGAATGTTGATCAGTGGCGCTGGAACTTTGGCGATGGCTCGACATCGAACGAACAAAACCCGACACATGACTTCGCTGGTGGCTCTTTCGACGTCACGCTCACCACGACGAACCAAGTCGCGACCGCCGGGCCAGCAACGCAGCGGGTGACGATCTCGAACCCACCGGTTGCTGTTGCCAGTTGCAGCGTGGACGGTCGCCAACTGAATTGCACGAGCGAAGGCTCCGAACGCGCCGTCAGCTTCCGTTGGGAAGCCGATGGTGCAGTTGTGAACTCGAATCCTGAAGGTGCGAATACGACGTTTGCGTTTGCGAGCAACGGCCGCCCGAACGTCCGACTCACCGTCACGAACGCCCAGGGTGAATCTGACAGCGTCACGATTCGGGCGCCGAGGGTGCTCGGAGGACAGGAACCACGAATTAGCGATGTTCGAATTGCGTCGATCGATGGAAACCTCGTCCGACTCGAGTCGGTCTTCGATCGTGACCCGACCAACTGGGAGTGGAGTATTAACGGTGTCGAGCTGGTCGATGGCGGCAATACGCCAACGCCTACCTTCCGGGTTCCCGGCAACGGCACGTTCTCCGGGCAGGTCACCGCAAGCAACGCATTCGGCGATGATCGTGACCCAGTCGAGTTCACCGTAGATACCTTCGTAACATCGGCAAGCTTCACGTGGGACGTCATCGAGCCCGGCGTCGTTCGCTTTCAAAACACGTCGAATGCCCAAGCCGGTGCTGCGATCGAATGGCGCTTCAATGGCGCCCGAGAGATCCTCGACAACAACGAGCAGGCGCCGGTCGTTCGGTTCCGCGATAGCGGTGGCACCTTCCGAATCGTGCTGACCGTGTCGGATAACAATGGACGTGATGTCGAACGCGTTGACATCACGGTGCCGGCAGTCGAGGACGAAGAACCGCCAGAAGAGCCCGAGGATCCACCGGAAGACGACGACGAAGACGGGAACGGCGGATAGCCGGACGGTGGTGTCGGCTTACTCGGTAGCGATCGAGTCGAGGATGTTCATGCGCCCGGCAAGCCACGCCGGATACACCGCGGCGGCCAGGCCGGTGAGCGCAGCGAAGACGAGGTAGGCCACCAGTGTGGGGATCGGTACCGAGATCGTCGTCGCGATGACCTCTGGGAGGTTGGCCGAGATGAGAACGCCGAGCCCGACCCCGACGATCAGCCCAAAGAAGCCGCCGAAGATTGCAATCATGACGCCCTCCCATCGGATGATCCAACGGGTCTGAGCTCGGGTTGTGCCGATGGCTCTGAAGAGGCCGATCTCACGCGTGCGTTCAAAGACCGAAAGGGCGAGGGCGATGAGGATCCCGAGAATTGCCGTGAAGCCCGAGAGCCCGAGGAGGACGTTGACCGTTGCGAGTGTCTGGTTGAGCTGCAACTCTGCCGCCTCGGCAAACTCCTCGCGGTTGCTCACATCGAGAATTGGGAAGTCGTCGGCGAGTTCGGCTTCGATCGCAGCGCGAGCTTCCTCTTCGGGTACACCCGATGCGGTCACGACGGTGAGGAAGTTGTCGCTTCCGGTTGGGAAGTGGCGCTCCCACAGGTCGAGGGTGATCACTCGACTTCCGAGCACGAAGCCGTTCTCGTAGATTCCGGCAACGACGAGGTCTTCGCTCTGAAGGTCGACGAAGAGCGCCGAGAATGTGTCACCGACCGAGAGCCCTTTCTCCTCTGCAAATTCGTCGACCAGGTAGACCGCATTCGGTAGCTGGGCGAGCTCGGGGTCTTGATCGACGAAGTCGGGGTCGACGTGGTCGCCGAGGTTGGCAAAGTCGACTGCGGCTGCGTCGTTGACCTCGACGTCGGTGCCGAGTTGGTCGCGGAGTTCGAGTAACTCGGCGGGATCGAGGTCGGCGTCGTCGTCGATGAGTTGCAAGACGATGGGGAGAAACTCGATGAAGTCTTCGGCCCGTAGCTCACCGGATTCGCTCGTGACCCATGCGGCTGGGAAGGCGACCCGGAATGGCACGACGGATTCGACCTCGTCCAAGGCCGCGACCCGGTCCGCTGCAGCGGCGGAGAACGGTGTTCCTCCGGGTCCGTTCTGTGGCCCCTGGATGAGCCAGTCTGCGGTGATCGATGAATCGAGTGCGTCGCGAACCGACGACTTGATGGAATCGCCGACGACGGTCACCGCAGTGACGAGCGTGAGGCCAATCATGAGCGCAGCTGCAGTCGTCGAGGTTCGCTGAGGATTGCGCGCAGCGTTTGCTCGGGCCACCCGCCCTGCCATGCCTCGCGCCCCGATCGCGGTCCTGACCGTTCCATAGCTCGTGATTGCCAGGACGATGCTGATGATCAGCAGCGGTATTGCGAGGGCAACTGGTGAGATCGCTCGCCCGGTCGCATCGATGACGGCGTCGGGAACACCGGAGACGACGAGGAATCCTGCACCTCCGAGCGCTGCGATGGCGCCGAGGCCGAACGCGACGCCGACGACACCGATGACGATCATGGTCGGCCATTGGCCTGCGATTCGTGTTACTGCCGAAGCGAACATCGGGATGATCAGGTACACGCCGACGAGCGTGAGGAATGAACCCGAGCCGATCAGGCCGAACGTTTCTCCGAGCTCGAATGTCCCGAAGAGGCTCGTCAGCAACGTCGCAATACCGACGGGGAGCACCGTGTATCGAGCTGCAGGACGCCAGATGAGTCGTACGCCGAAGTAGATCAGTGCAGAGGCCAAGATCGGCAAGATGAGTGGTGCCTGGAAGCCGTCATTGCCAAGCGAGAAACGAATGGGTACGAGGGCGAGAAGCACGAGGATGGCGCCGAGTACCCGATTGTTCGTGGCCACGAGATCGGTTTGAGCCGCCCCATCTCGCATTGCTGCCAGTGGCGATACTCGTCTCGCTTGAATCGCCGGCCACAACGACGCCGACATCGTGACCGGGATTCCGGTGAAGAGCGCAGCGACGATGACGAGAGGGGTGAGCGGCAGTCCGGTGCTGTCGGGGAAACCGAGGCCGATGAGCGCTGCTCGCAACAGCCACGCGAGCCCAATTCCACCCGGAATGCCGATGATCGTCGAGAAGACGCCGAGGGCCAACGCTTCACCGAACATCAACTTGGTGATCTGGTTCCCGAGCGCGCCGACGGCACGGAGCAACCCGAGCTCTCGGATCCGCTGTGCGAGCGTGATCGAGAATGTGTTGTAGATCAGGAACCAACTGACGGCACTGATGATGCCAGCGAAGGCGAGAAGAACGGTCTGGAAGATGTCGAGGATCTCGCCGAACTGACCTTGCGTTTCCTCGAGGACCTCTTCTTGGCTTCTGACGAGAATGTTCTCGTCGACGACCTCGGCAATCGCATCCATGACGGCGAGTTGGTCGGCGCCTTCCTCGAGGATGACGGTGATGTCGCTGAAGCCGCGATCGTTGTTGAGCAACGTCACGGCGGTGTCTTGGTCGAACGCAACGATGCGCGCGCCGACGAGGGCGTTGCGCTCGGGGTTTCCGAAGGTGAAGGTGCCGGTGAGTTCGAAGGTGCGGCCCTCTTCGGTTTCGGTCGGCAGCTGCAGCACATATCGCTCGCCGAGTTCATAGTCGCCGTCGGCAAATGCATCGATGTCGAGCCCGAACTCATCTGGGCCGACGGGTGGTCGACCCGATTGCAGGAACAACCTGGTGTTCGCTGCGTCGCCGTCCCACAGACTGCCGAGGTTTGGGCCAGCTGGGGCAAAGGTGGGTTCGCCCTGACCATCGACCGGCACGACACCAACGTTGATGACACGAGGTTGGACTGCGAGAACACCGTCGATTGGTTCGATTCGGTCGGCGTGATCGATGGAGATCGTTGGAGCGATCAGTCCATCACCGAACTCGATGCGGGGCTGCACGGCAATGTCGTAGCCAGACTCGATGTTTTCTGCGAGCTCGCTAAACGTGGTGCGCAACCCTCCGGTGAAGATCAGTACGGCGGCGACGAGGGCGACGCTGAACGTGATCGCCAAGCTCGTAAGCACGTAGCGCAGCGGCCGTTGTACCAAGTTCTTGATAGCCAGCCGAAGGAGCACAACGCTCACGATAGAGGCTTTCGCAGCCACCGCTTCTTCACCAATACATAAAGGCGTATGACAACTTTCGCTGAGCCCGATCGCGTTGGAAGCGCTGAGCCTGTAACGATGTAGCGGTGATGAATTCTCAGCTCCGTCTCTGGCTGATCATGCTCGCTTTTGCCATGCTGGCGGCGGCCTGCACATCGACGGATGCGACGGGTCAGTCCGAGCCGGGTGACGAAGTGTCCTCCGGTGAGGCAACGGCGACCGAAACAACGACATCGACGACGACCACCACGACGATTCCAGCCCAGCCGCCCAACGTGAGGATGCCCGAGATGGCCTTTGCGGTTGTGGGCCAGCAGGTCTCCGAGGCGGTGATCGTCACCGACCCGAACGACGACGAGGTCGTCATTCGTGCGTTCGGTGACGGCGTTCCCGGCTTCAGCCCGGTCACGAACGTTCGCGGCGGCATAATCGGCTTCGAATGGGAACCGACCGAAGCTGGCGAATGGGAAGTTGAGATGACCGCGACCGACACCGGGGGCCTCGTCGGAAGCGCCACGGTGCAGCTCGTTGCTCATCACGAACCCAGCGTCGACATGCTGTTTGCGATGGGTGACTCGGTCGCGGCCGGGTTCGGGCGAGATCGAAGCGACTTCGCTGGATCCGATGATTGTTTCCGAAGCGAAGGCGATACCTACAGCGCGCTCGCCTTCGATTCGCTTATCGAAGCCGGCGCGCTCGGTGCGCAGTCCGAACTCGTCATCGTGGCGTGCGCGGCGGCCGGAGCGAGCGATCTGGCGACGCTCGAAACGTCGGCAACGAATCGTGATGGTGACGTCGTTGGCGATCCGCTTCCACAGTTGGAACGGGCCACACTGTTGAACCCGACGATCGTCACCCTTACCGTCGGCGCATCCGATGTTGGATTGTTCGATCTGGAGAACTTTCTGCGTGCTGACTCCGGTCAAGATCCGGCGGCGGCCGTCGATGCGGTCGAACTCGATCGAAGGATCTCCACGATCCGCGCCGATCTCACAAACGCGCTGGACATCTTGATGCGAACGACGAGCACACACGTCGTATTGACTACGGCCTTCAACCCGGTTGCGAGCGAGCCGATCGGGGTCGACGGCTGCACGGGTGATTGCATGGTTGCTGCGAGCGATCGCATTGTGAACGATCTGAACGCGATGTTGCTCGACGTGGTCGCGGGGCAACGGGAGGGACGGGTCTCCGTTGCTCGTCTCGATGGTGAAGCTGACGTGTTTGAAGCACCGAATGGTCTCGGCGTCGATGCATTGCGCGACGGCCTCGGGCCGTTTCAAGGAATCGTGGACAATTTCACCGGAGGGGCCACAGCTCTCTGCGCTGACGACGGTGGTGTCGACGATGCCTTGGTGTCGGCCCTCGATTGCGCCCATCCCAACGAGGACGGGCATCGAGCAATAGCCGACATCGTCGCAATGGTGCTGCTCTCGATCTGAGTCATGTCGGACGGTGGGGCGAGCGAAACGGAGTATCTCCTAGGCTGGGTCTCCGGCTAAAGCGATAGCGCTAGGAGGGGAGAGACGTTGGTAGCGATTGCTGTTGGCCGACCCTTTGGGCCCTATGAGATTCGCGACGTTCTTGGGAAGGGCGCCTCGGCGACGGTATTTGTTGGTCGGCGATCCGATGGAGTCGATGTTGCGGTCAAGGTCCTGTCGACCTTCGCCATGGGTAACGCCGACTTCCGGGCGGCGGTTCCCCGCGAGTTTGAGGCGTTGAACAAGGTTGCGCACGACAACGTGATCGCGGTTGAAAAGATGGGCACGATCGCAGATGTGCTGTTCATTGAGTTGGAGTGGATCGATGGACCAACGCTCGATCAGATGATGCCGATAGGCAAACCGTTGGCCCTACACACTGCGGTCGAGATTGCGATCGGGATCGCCGGAGCGCTGGCGGCCTGTCACGATGCAGGTGTCGTGCATCGCGATGTGAAGCCGTCGAACGTGCTGATGCGCGGCGACGAAGTCCCCGTGCTATTCGATTTCGGCTTGGCCCAAGATGCTGCGGATCCGGACTCCGAACCTGGCCGACTCTATGCAACGCCGATGACCGCATCACCAGAACAAGTCGCCGCCGAAGGCATGGTCGACGGCCGAGCAGACGTCTACGCCCTCGGGATCACGCTCTTTCGAATGGCGACCGGCAAGTTGCCCTTCTATGGCGAGCGTATGGATCTGCTGCGTATGCACGTCGAGAACGAACCGCCAGCTCCGCGGTCGATCAACAAGTCCCTTCCTGAGTCGCTCGAGTCCGTGATTCTCCGGGCGATCGAGAAGCGTCCCGAAGACCGCTTTCAGTCTGCGGGCGAGTTCGCAGATGCGTTACGCGCAATCCCAGAGGAGGATCTGGAGGCGACGAAACGGCGAGGGCTGTTCCGCCGCTAGGGCGTTCATCCGCGAGAATCCTCGCCACCCGCGGGCTACCGTTGGTTGCCATGGCCTTGCACTATGTCGCCGAGAACGCATTGGAGGACCTCCTCACCGCGTGGCGCCACTACGACGATGTCCGTCGTCGGGAAGAACGGAAGTTCTCCGAGTTAGGCCGGGCGCGAGTTCTTCTCGATGATGCCCGTGATCGGATGCATCGCATTCGAGCCGCGATCCACCCCAACGCGGAAGAACATGCCGCGGCGGTAAAGATTGCCCTTTGCCCAAACCTCGACGAGATCGTCTATCTCAGCTGGAACAATCTCATCCCTGGGGACCGCCACCACCTCAAGTGCATCTGCGGCCATCTCGTCGAGTTGTAGGCGTCTGGACGATCAGTCGAGCACGAGTCGTTTGGGGTTCGCGATCTGTCCGACTTCGCCGCAGAACCAGCACGGAGCGCCAGGGAGATCGCGCCACGTGACGTCGCAATCTGAACATGACATCATCGCTGGAACCTCAGGGGCTGGTTCACGGTTCGCGAGACTTTGAAGGCTTCGTACGAGGGGGAGCTTGCCTGTCATGGGGGTGACCTTAGGTCTCGCTCGCGGGCTAGTTGGTGGATGGCGCCGGACAATGCAGCAATTCGGCTACCGTGCGGATGACGATGGGATCGAAGCAGACCCCCCTTTAGAACAGGACTCAACATGTCGAGCACCCCGTGCCCTCCAGCAGAAGGCGCCGCTGAGCGCCAAACCAAATTCTCCGAAGCACCGCCAATGTGCATCGATCCTTCGAAGACCTACACCGCGGTGCTCGACACCACGATGGGTTCGATGACGATCGCATTGGATGCAGCTGCTGCGCCGAAGACGGTCAACAACTTCGTCGTTCTTGCCCGCTACCGCTACTACGAAGGCGTCATCTTCCACCGGATCATCAATGGCTTCATGTGCCAAGGTGGCGATCCTGAAGGCAGCGGTCGTGGAGGCCCTGGCTACAAGTTCGAAGATGAGCTTCCGGCTCCGAACACCTACAAGATTGGTTCGGTTGCTATGGCAAACGCTGGACCGAACACCAACGGAAGCCAGTTCTTCTTGGTGAGCGGTGCATCGGGCGTGGGCCTTCCACCGCAGTACTCGCTGTTCGGTCAGATCACCGAAGGTCTCGACGTGCTCGACTCGCTTCAGAACGTCAAGACCGCTCGCGGCGATCGTCCGCTCGAAGATGTTGTGATCAATTCGGTGACGATTACCGAAAGCTAAAGACAGGTGGTCATTCGATGACCTGTTGACATCCCTGCGGGGATAGATCGCTACCCGGCGCCGATCTCTTCGAGGTCGGCGTCGGTGTCGTTTTCTTCGGCTGTCTCTTCGACGGCTGGTGTTGCGAGGAACAGCGGCGCAGCGGATTGACACACGGTTTCAGGACGGCGCACGGCGAGCTCGAAATCGAACTCGACCATGCGGTCGATATCTCGCAGTTGCTCAGCTGAGGTGACGGCGCTTCCAATTCGGACTTCGTTGAGCGCTCCGAGGCTGGAGACCGTAATTTCGGCGTCGCTCTGTTGCGACGACTCGGCGGTCGTCACCGTATTGGATTCGAGGTCGTAGCCAACGTAGAAGTCTGCGTCGTTCGTCGTCTCAGCGATCTCAATGTTGCGACTTGTGAGCACGTTCGATGTGGCGACCGGGACGCCACCTTCATTGCTGACAACACCAATACGGGTGCTTCCTGTGCGGGTGACGATCTGAACGATGTTCGTTCCGTCCGGGAGGTTCGAGGGGAGGAGCACGGAGCGGTCGTTGATCGCGATTGCTGGCATTGGGTCGCCTACCGATGACCCAAAGCCCTCGTTGCATGCGTACGGGACGATACGGACGATGGCTGACCCGAAGATGAAGTTGACCTGGTCGGGGGTGAAGCCAGGGTCGGGCGCTTCGGTCGTGGTCGTGGGTGGCAGCGTTGTTGTGGTGTCGACGAATGCGATGTTGTCGGGCTCGGCAGATCCGCTCCCTCTGAACAGTGTGTCGTAGCCGAACCACGCGGTGATGAGGATGAGCGCTGCGAGCGCGACATAGGCCACGGTGCTGATTTCGTCATCGTCGACGTATTGGGTTCGCGTTCCTTCGCTGACGGTTTTGGTTCCGAGGACGGGGATGTTCTCCGCTGCTCGAGCCCTCGGGATGCTCGTGACTTCGGTGTTGAGCTGATCGAGTCCGTCGTCGTCGGCTTCTTCTGTCAGCCCGAGTGCATCGGAGAGGCGCTTGTCCTCGATCGAGGTGTGAATCGAGCGGTTGAGACGGTTCTTGATCGGGTTCTTGCTCGCCTTCCTGGCGGCTGCCTTGGGCTTTGGTGGAGGTTGATCTTCGAAGTCCGCCATGTGGGCGAGTTCGTCGACTTCGTTTTCTCCGGCAACGCCCTGTTCGTCATCGTCGATGTCGTCATCGAAGGTGCCAAGCTTCAGGAGCTGTCCACCACAATTGGTGCAGAGGTCCGCGTCGGCGTCGTTGCTGGTGCCACAGAGGTAGCAGTCAAAAGTCGATTCGGACATAACATCCTCTCAATCGGCACAAATTGAGAGCAGTTGAGCTGCAATTGGTCTGGCTAGTCCGAGGGTTTTTCGGTCTTCGGGCGCGTTTTCTCCGAAGAAACGGAGCGGGTCTTTGCCCATGTGCCAGCGAGTTTGCGCGCTTCTATTTCAAGTGGGATGTCGAGGTAGGCCTGGCGGTGGTTACGTGAGCGGGCCAGGTTCTTAAAGTACGAGCCGAAATAAGAGGCGAAGAATCGTGGCATCCCCATTTCAGCGAACTGACGGACGTGAACGAGTTCGTGCGCAAGCAAGGTCGTGGCTCGGCGTTCGATGTGGTCATCTCGCAGGAAAACGAACCTTCCGACGGTCATTCCATCGGCTGCTGGAGGGAGCAGGTTGGTACGGACGAGCTGCACGCGTTCACACAGGCCGTCGGCGATGTGGGTATACGCGCTGACCTCGTCGTGATCGAGTTTGCGTCGTCGTGGGGCGGTTGTTGCTGCCATTTCGCCGATCGTATCAGCGGAGTTCCTGATCGTGTTTCGGGTTTGCTGCTCGCGAACTGGAAATCACACCGATGTACTTTGTTCGATTGCGTTGCTAGGGTTCGGGTTATGAGCCGCAGCTGCGCGAAACCTACTTGTACGAATCTTGCGGTGAGCTGGTTCGATGTCTCTCGCGAGGCGTGTTCGGTCATGCGGTCGGCGTCTCCTACCGGTTCCGGTATGGCGCTGTGTCAGGTTCATGCCGACCGATTCTCGGTTCCTGACGGTTGGTCGCTCGTGGTCGTCGACGAGGGCGTATCGCAACAACAGCTGATCGAGCCTGCCGTGGTGGCCGAACCTGAGGCTGTCGTAGCGGCGGTATTGGACGATGCCGTCGATGCCTCGGAGACAAGTGAAGCTGGCGAATCCAACGACGCTGCGCAGGCCAACGAAGCTGACGATACCGACGACGCTGCGGAGATCACCGAAGCTAATCGTGAGCATGACCGAGAGAATCCATGGTTCGTGCCCGCATCACATGCTGAAGCGCTCGACGTGGAGACCGATTCGTTCTTGGACAACCCGAGCGAAGGTTCGTTGCTCCATCGAGCGTTCAAGGGTCCATCGGCCTCTGACAGTGTGAGACAGGGCGAGTTGCCCGCGGTTGCGCAGGCACCGGTTGATGAACTGAGCCCTCGTCGACGAGCACGGTCGACCTCCGATGACCCCGAGGAGGAAGCCTCGAGTCTCTACCATGAGTTCGAGCTGCCGTTTCCTCCGCACTCTCGTCAAGTAGCGGTTTCCTAGAGGCGTTTCGCCACCTCTCACCAGTGGTGCTGGCCGCGCATACAGATCAGGCTCGATACCAGATAGCGCCGTCTGCGGTGTCTTCGACCGTGACCCCACGTGCGGCGAGGTCGTCTCGAATCTGATCTGCGGTCGCGAAGTCTTTGGCAGCCTTGGCGGCGCTTCGCTGAGCGACGAGACCCTCGATCTCTTCGTCGTCGTCTCCACCCGCAATGTCAGCGCCGACGGCGAGGCCGAGTGCGTTGGAGAGTTCGATAGCGGTGAGTGCGAGTGCGGTAGCCTCAGGAGCATCGGCATCGATGGCAGCGTTGGCCTTGCGGACGAGATCGAAGACAGTCGCCATTGCGTCGGGCGTGCCGAAGTCATGGTCCATTGCGGCTGTGAACTTTTGCGTTGCTTCGACGTCTCGCTCGGTCGCTGCTCGGTCGATTCCAGCGTTGTCCGCGCGGCGAACCATTGCGTCGATGCCCTTGAGTGCTTCGCGTGCAACCTTCATCACCTCGCTATTGATTTCGAGGTTCTTGCGGTAGTGCGTTTGCAGGAGAACGAGACGTAGCGCACGCGAGTTGAGCGGGTCTTCGTCGAGGAGGTCGCGAACGGTCGTGAAGTTGTTCAACGATTTGGACATCTTCTCGCCGCCGATGTTGATCATCGCGTTGTGCACCCAATAGCGGGCAAAGGTGCGACCCGCGGCCAGCGCTTCTGCGCGTTCGTTGGTGTGATGCGGGAAGACGAGGTCGTTGCCGCCGCCGTGAATATCGAACCCATCGCCGAGAATGCCAAGGCTCATTGCGGCACATTCGATGTGCCATCCAGGGCGACCAGGCCCCCATGGCGAATCCCACGTGGGTTCGCCCGGTTTCGCGGCCTTCCACAGGGCGAAGTCGAGCGGATCTTCCTTGGTGTCATCGACTTCGACCCGAGCTCCAGCGCCTTCGGCGAGTTCGTCGGGGGTCCGGTGAACGAGCGCGCCGTAGTCTTCGACCGATCGGACTCGAAGGTAGACGCCTGAGTCGTTGGCGTAGGCCGAGCCGTTGTCGATGAGGACTTGGATCAAGTCGATCATTTCGGCGACGTACTCGGTCGCCTTCGGGCGGTCTTGGGGACGGAGGATGTTGAGGTCATCCATGACGCCGTCGTAGACCTCTGTCCAGTACGTGGCGAGTTCGGGTTCGGTGCTTCCCTCATCCCGTGCGCGGCCGATGATCTTGTCGTCGATGTCGGTGATGTTCGCAACGTGATGGACGGTAAGGCCGGTCCACTCGAGGTATCGGCGAATGATGTCGTAGGTCATCGACTGTCGTGCATGGCCAAGGTGTGGGTGGTCATAGACCGTTGGCCCGCAGGCGTAGATCGAGACTTCGCCTTCAGTGCGTGGGACGAACTCGACGATGCTGCTTTCGAGTGTGTCGAAAAGTTTCACGACGCGTCCGTCTCCGGCAGGTTGACCCCGATGAGTGCTGCTGCTGCGGCGAGTCCGGCTCCCGCGTTCTCATTCGTACCTTCACCATCGAGAATGGCACGGGCGAGGGCATCGATTGCGTCGCGTGCGGTTGGGGCGTCGAGGTCATCATCGAGCGCGGCTCGCACGTTCTCGAGCGCTGGCGCCGGATCGGGTCCGGTGCCCGCCTCTACGGCTGCGACGATTCGGTTGAACCGTTCTTCGCCTTCGTCGATGTCGCCATCGAACCATTCCCAATCATCGCGGTAGTGGTGGCCCATCAACGCCAATCGCACGGCTTGCGGCGGGTGGGACTTCACGAGTTCGCTGACGAACACGAGGTTGCCGAGCGACTTCGACATTTTTGTGCCCTGGTAGGCAACCATGCCGGTGTGCATCCAGTGGTTTACAAACTTCTCGCCGTAGCCGTGTTCGGACTGGGCTTGCTCGGCTTCGTGGTGCGGGAAGATGAGGTCGCTACCGCCGCCGTGAAGGTCGAGGGTGACGCCGAATTGGTCCCAGCTCATTGCGCTGCATTCGATGTGCCAGCCGGGTCGGCCGGGTCCGAACGGCGAATCCCAGCTGGGTTCGTCGTCTGCGGAGGGCTGCCACAGGATGAAGTCGAGCGGGTTGCGTTGGCGGAGGTCGGTTGGGGTTCCGCCGCGTTCAGCAGCGAGGGCGAGCATGGTGTCTTCGGCGTAGCCCGATAGGCGACCGAACTCAGGTGCGGTGCTGACGTCGAACCAGGTGGTGCCTTCTTTGGTGTAGGTGTGGCCTTTGTCTTCGAGCTTTTTGACGATGTCGACGATCGCGTCGATCGACTCGGTCGCACGGGGCTCAGCGATGGGCGGACGCATGTTGAGCGCATCGACATCGCCGTGGAAGCGCTTCATCTCGGTTGCGGCGAGTTCGAGAAAGTCGATGCCGAGTTCGCGAGCTTTGGGAAGGATCGAGTCGTCGACGTCGGTCACGTTGCGAACCATCTCGACGGTGTGGCCGAGGTCTTCGAGCCGCCGAATTAGCAGGTCGTATGTGAGGTAGGTATTGGCGTGCCCGAGGTGAGTCGAGTCATACGGCGTGATGCCGCAGATGTAGATGCGAACGATCGGACCCGGTTCGAACGGGACAACCATCGACTGACTGGTATCGAAGAGGTGAAGCACCATATGACATTACCGGGTTTGCGATCGCTGGCGTCCGAACGACTCCCCAAGACACTCCTACCACCCAACCCTTCGATTTGGGGTCAGACCCCTAGGGGGTGGCGACGACGCACGCGGTGCCGGCGTCTTCGACGAACTCGAAGTCTCCGAGTTCGGCCGCATCATCGTTTTGGCCGAAGTCGGGCAGCCCCGACACGATGACATCGATGTCGTCGGCGTTCGCACCTTGGTCGACCATCTGTTGTCGGTACGCCTCAACGAGTGCGATGGTCGTTTGGTCGAACGCTGCTTGCATGCAATCGCTCCCACCGATGACCGTCTGGGCAAAAGCAAACGCCGCCGGGGTGAGTTCGTCGTCTTCGTTGGTGAACGGCAAGGCTTCGATCACTTGGTTGACGATGCCTCGGTCGGTTGTCACCGAATCCATCGTCGCAATCGCGTCGACGCGAGGACGGACGAATTCGATCGCTTCAGCGTCGATGATCACGCCGATCGTTCCATCCGCCCGTTCGTTGACCTCGACGCCATCGGCTGCAACGCACGTGTCGACATCTCCAATCGCTCTCATGCGGATCGTGTCGGTGCTGACCGTCGCCCCGGCGACCGAGGTTCGCTGTGTGCCGACGACGGGAACTTCGGCTTCGATTCGAGCTCGACAGTCGAGTGCGATGGGGGTGATGTCAATGATGCGAGCAGGGCCCACGTCTTCGGTATCGATCTCGATGACCGTCTCTTCTTGAACAACGTTCTCCCACGGCCAGGTGAAGTCGATCCATCCGAACGAAACGAATGCGAAAACGAGGACGAGCGAAAGCACGAAGACACCAGCGACGGTTGCGAAGGCGACGAGTGCTTTGCTCAATGAAGTGGTCCTCTCATGTGGAATCAGTGTAGTTCTTCGGCGCAGATGGCTCGTAGGAGCCGAATGCGGGCGGAAAAAGACCCAAGCCCGAGCCGTGGCGGGATACGACTCGGGCTTGAGATTTTCACCGTCCTACCCTCGGGTAGTCGGTGGTGGCCTGAAAGGAGGGAGGACAGGCCAGCGATTTGAATCCGACACCGCACCGGTGGCGGGTACCAATACGGTGCCGGACAAAGTCCAGACGCACCACCGAAAACAAAAGTCGCGGAGTTTCTAAATTAATTTTCCAGCCGAAACGTGGCCGAAATCAAAGGCCAAATTACAGGACATTGTCGAAGAAGCTCTCGAGCAGGTTGAGCTGGTCCACGGTTGGCTGCCCGGCGATCTCCGATGAGCTCGAATCGCCGATGGCCCACACGGCGAATGCCTCGGCAAAGTCGCCGGCGCCACTCTGAAAATCGCTCGCAAATGCATCGGCCCACCACGGGGAATCCGAGATGTCGCGAGCTACCAGCCATTGGTTCCGTTCGGCGGCGGTCATATGGGTCACGTCCATTGCGTGACCGAGTTCGTGAGCGACGATCGATGCCAAACGCTCGGGTGTGTCGCTCTCGCGAACGAAGATCTCAATCGACTGATCGTAGGGGTAGGTCAGCCCGCGGAAACTGTCGTTATGGCCGCGATAGGTAATCTCCCAACCGGGCAACACTTCTTCCCAGTCGAACGGGAGTAACGCTTCAGCTGCATGACCGATCTCGGTCGCTTCTGTAGTTGGTGTGAGCGATTCAGATGCCACGACCGAAGCCGGTCGATCGATCTGCGGTTCGTTGCTGGCGGGGATCGATGTGGGAGATGCCGAAGATGTTGACGACCCGCTGCCCGAAGACACGCCCGACGCGGTGATCGTCGTGTCCGCTGTGGTGTTCTCAGAGGCGGGGAGGTCGCTCGTGGGGCCTGGAGCGAGCTGGACTCCAGCGATGGTCGAATCGGCGTCAGGTTCTGGGTTGGCGTCGGCCAAGAGCTGTTGGGTGTCGACGAAGTCACCGCTCGGCGATGACGAGGAGAGCATCACGAGGGCGCCAACGGAGGTCACTCCGACCAAGGCTCCCGCAGCCGGAACCCACACTCGCTTGCGAAACCAGCTGAAAAGGCCGAAGACCGTTTCGTTCTCAGGCTCCATGGCGAGGAGCAGTTGTTCCTCGATGAGTTCTCGGCGCTCTTTGAGCGACGCGGAAAGGATGTCGAGGTCTTCATCTCGAAGCGTGACCTTCGTGCCCGGCGTGTTGTTTCGGAGAAGGTAGACGAGCGACAGGTAGCGGTCGAGGACATGTTCTCGAGCGTCAGAGTCGAGCGGGAGGGCGTGGCTCGATGCGGTCATCAGTTGGTCATCGAGGTCGATGACGAGTCCGCTGCGCTGCGGGACGATCGGTCCGCAGTCGATCTGGTAGAGCTCGGTGACCCGTTTGATGAGGTCATCGTCGAGCAGTTGATGCCCGGCCTCAAGGTCACTGAGTTCGCCGACAGTGAACTCGCTTCGGTGAGCGAGTTGCTCGAGGTCTGAGCCGGTGCGAAGCCGTGCTTCGGACAGGAGTTGGCCGAGACGATTCGGAGGTACGGCGGTTTTGACGTTCGTATCTAGTCGTTCCACACGTCTTTGTTCGGCACGCGAGGTCGCCCTCCGTAGAGGCATTTCGACATGTTTATGGTCGGACGATCGACCCTTGACATTCCTCGACCGAGGTGTCGTCTCCCCATGCCGTGTTCTATTCGCTGTTGATGGCGGAGAGTACGTTCATTCGTGATGCTCGCCATGCGGGGAAGAGCGCTGCGAAGATGCCGGCGAGAGAAGCGAAGATCACCATGATGATGATCCGCGGCCACGGAATCGCAAAGGCGCTAAGGAAGTCTTCGGGGATTGCGGTGACGATGATCGCACCGAGGGCTACGCCGAGAACGGTGCCGAGCACGGCACCGACGGCAGAGATGATGACTGCCTCCCAACGGATCATCCGGCGCGTCTGGCGGCGAACCATACCAATCGCTCGAAGCAGGCCGAGCTCGCGGGTTCGTTCGAAGACCGAGAGCGCGAGGGTGTTCGCAATGCCGAGAAGGGCGATGAAGATGGTCAGCCCGAGGAGGACGGTGAGCAGGTTGAGGATGAAGTCGATTTGTTCGGAGAAGGTCTGGCGGAATTCTGCTGACGACTGAAACATGAGGTTCGGGTATTCGACTTGCAGCTCGTTGAACTCGGCATCGGCGGCGTCGACGGTGACGCCTTCAGCAACGCTTGCGGCGACCCAGTCGTTGGCACGCTGAGGAGTGAGCGTTTCGAACCGCTCGAAGTTGAGCAAGATCTGGCCGGAGATCTGTGCCTCTTCAAAGATGGTGACCACTTCCAGCGGTATGAACCCCGTCGTCTCGTCATCGAGTGCGACATTGATCGAGTCGCCTATACCGATGCCGAGGTCTTCGGCCACGGTGTCGCGGATGCCCGCGGTATTGGTCGTGATGTCGTCGAGGGAACCTGCGATGACCGACAGGTTGAAGAGACCGTCGATGTTCTCGTAGTCGAAGGCCGCAACATCTCGGCTGCTGATGTCTTCACCGACAGGGACTTCGGCGGCGAGGTCCCGCTCCAGCATGATGTTCGTGTATTTGACCGCCGTGACATTGCCGAAGGCATCGTTGTTCTCGATCGCTTCGACAACCTCGTTTGGGATGTCGGCTCCGTCGTTGTTGCTCGTGACGAGAAAGTCGCCCTGAACCGCACTGTTGAGAATGTTCTCAAACTCGGATTTGAATGACTCGCCGAGCACCGATGCGCCGGAGACGAGGGAGAGACCGATCATCAACGCGGCGGCCGTCGTGGCGGTGCGGCGTGGGTTGCGGGCCGAGTTCTCTTTGGCGAGGTGGCCTGCGGTGCCGAACGGAATGGACAGCGGTGCGCCGATGATGCGACTGAGCGGTCCTGCGACGAGGGGACTGAGAAGGGTGACGCCAATAAACAAGAGCCCTGCGCCCACGCCGAGCGGCACGAGGATTTCGGTGACGCCGTTGGCTCCTCCGAAGAGGCCGAGCGCCATGAGCGCAAGCCCGAGTGCGGTGATTACCGCTGCGATGATGAAGCGGATCGTCGACTTCTTCTTCTCGTCGGATTGACCGGTGATGGCCGCAACTGGTGAGGTGCGTGCAGCGCCGATCGCGGGGAAGATCGCTGCGAGGGCGGTCACGGCGGTTCCGACGATGAATGCGTAGAGCACGGTTGCTGGAGCGATGACGATCCCGAATTCGGGGATGCCCACGCCGACTTGATTCAGGATCGCTCGGAGTCCGATCGCGATGACGACTCCGGCGCCGATTCCGGTGATCGAGGCGATCAGTCCAATAACTACCGATTCGGCAACGACCGACTTCATGATCTGTCGAGGGGTTGCGCCTATGGCACGGAGCAGGCCGAGCTCGCGGGTGCGTTGGCTGGTCGTGATTGCAAACGTGTTCGAGATGATGAAGATCGATACGAACAGCGAGACCAGGGCGAAGCCGAGGAGCACACCGCCGATGATGTCGAGCACCTGGTTGAATTCACCCTGTGTTTCAGCGACCAGGTCTTCTTGGGTCTGGACGATGAGAACCGAGTCTGACGCGTCCGCGCCGATCGCCGTCGTGACCGCGGTGCTCAGTTCGTCGAGTGGCACCGAGCCATCGGCCACGATCGGCAGCGAGTCGAAACGATCGCTGTCGTAGAGGAGGTAGTCCTGGAGCGTCTCGTCGAGGAGAGAAAGATAGGTGGGTCCTTCGATGAATCCTTCGAAGGTGAAGGTGCCGACCAGTTCGCCCGTGCGCCGGCCCGCCGGGGTGACGATGTCGTATGTGTCGCCGACGATGAAGCCGTGCTCGATGAGGCTCAGCGGGTCGATGACCCATTCGTTGATAGCGGTGGGCGCTCGTCCTTCGACGATCGAGCTCACGCTCCACGGTTCTTCGCTCCAGCCGAATGCGAGCTGCGGTGGACCTTGGAGGCTGATCGTGGTGCCGTCTGGTTTGATCGGTTGGATGAGGTTTTCGGCACCTTCGCCGGTGATGGTGAGCCCGGCGGTGCTGACCCCGTCGAGCGCGAGGACAATATCGAGTTCGTCCGGGCCGACGGGATCGTTGTCTGGATCGGAGGACGAGACGGCGAGGTCGAGACCGGAGACGACTTCGGTAGCAAGGTCGTCGAAGATCTCCTTCAACCCGTCGCGCAGGACGAACGACGACACGACGAACCCGACACCGAGCACGATGGCGAATGTGGTGAGGAGCAGGCGAACCTTGTTTTGGGCGAGGTTCTTTACCGCCAGCCGGAGCATGGCTAGGAGTCCTGGGGGTTTGAGGCGCTGACTGTTGCTGCTCGGAGCTGTGAGAGGATCGAGTCGGTCGTTGGGTCTTGGAGCTCGCTGACGATCTTGCCGTCGGCGAGGAAGAGCACGCGATCGGCGTAGGCGGCAGCGACGGGGTCGTGGGTGACCATCACGATGGTCTGGCCAAATTCGGTGACTGCCCTGCGCATAAATTCGAGGATCTCGGCACCGGTTTGACTGTCGAGGTTTCCGGTTGGTTCGTCGGCGAAGATGACGTCGGGTCGAGAGGCGAGCGCTCGGGCGACAGCGACGCGTTGTTGCTGACCGCCGGAGAGTTCGTTCGGCTTATGCGAGAGGCGGTCGGCGAGGCCGACGGCTTGCACGACTTCATCGAGGAGTGCTTGGTCGGGTTTTGCCTTTCCGAGGTCGAGAGGGAGGGTGATGTTCTCGAGTGCGGTGAGGGTTGGGATGAGGTTGAAGGCCTGGAAGACGAACCCGATCTTGGTGCGTCGCAGGAGGGTGAGCTGTTTCTCGTTGAGTTCGCTCAGGTTCGTGTCGCCGACGAACACTTGGCCGCTCGTGAGGCGGTCGAGGCCGGCGAGGCTGTGCATGAGTGTGGACTTGCCCGAACCCGACGGACCCATGATCGCGGTGAACTGGCCTTGGTCAAATGAGACGGTGACGTCGTCGAGTGCTCGTACTTCGGTATCGCCCGATCCGTATGTCTTGCATGCGTTGATCGTTCCTGCTGCGGCGATGGTTGTGTCCATGTGATCTCCCACGAGTAGTGCGTCCAGTCTCGCTTATCTGGAACGAGTTCGGACGCGTGAGTGGAGGTTGTTTGTCCACGGCGAAGTTTCAGGCGGTGGGAAGTGCTGACCGGAGTGTCGTGAGCTTGTAGCGTCGGGGTGTGGTCGACTTCTTTCTCAGCATCTTCGAGTCGGTCGAGGAAATCTTGACGGAGCTTTCGCAGAACCCATGGTTCTTGGTGATTCTGTTCTTTGTCGCCATGTTCGATTCGGTGTTTCCGGTCCTGCCGTCGGAGTTCAGTGTGATCGCTGGCGGTGTTGCTGCGGGGGCGGGTACGTTGATCGACGATCAGCGGGTTCTGTCGATTGTTCTTGTGATTTTGTTCGGTGCGCTCGGCGCGTTTGCAGGCGATTCTCTCGGGTATTTCATCGGTGGGAAGTCGGACAAGCTGCTGACCCGCGTGTTCTTCCGCGGTGAGAAGGGTGAGAAGCGGCTTGACGGGACGGCGCGACAGATCCGTAAACGTGGTGGTTTGATGTTGGTAACGGCACGCTTCATCCCTGGTGGCCGCACCGCGATGACCTTCTCTTGCGGGCTTACCCGCCAGCCGTTTATCCCGTGGTTTATGAAGTGGGACTTGATTGCGGTAACGGTGTGGGCTGGGTACGCGGGTCTGCTCGGGTTCTTTGTCGCCGGTGCGGTGGAGAATCAAGGCACTGCGATTTGGCTGGCCTTCGGTGTTGCGGTGGGCATTACAGTTCTTATCGAGGTCGGTCGCTGGGTGTTCGATCGATTTCGAGGGGCGGCGAACGAAGGTGAAGCTGAAGATCGGGTCCGAACGACATGACGTCCGCTGAGCGTTCCGTTGGGCCAGCAGTGCGTGATGTGCTGCTCGATCGTCTGGCTGCTGGGTCACGGCCGGGGGAGCGCGACGACGACTATCGGGTTGTCCTCGCGATCGAAGGCGGCGGAATGCGAGGGGCGATCTCATCGGGAATGCTCCTCGCGCTTGAACAGTTGGGTCTGCGAGACAGCATCGATGAGGTGGTGGGGACATCGGCTGGCGCAATCGCTGGGGCGTTCTTCGTCACTGCGAAGGGAACAGCGGGGTCGGTGTTGTACTACACCGAGCTCAATAGCGATCGTTTCATGAGCCGCCGCCGCCTCGTGGGTGATGGCGCGGTCATGGACCTGGACTACCTCTTTGATGAAGCCATGCCAGCCCATGGTCTCGAGTGGGAGCATCTGGTCGATTCGGACATTCCGCTCTGGGCGACGGTGACTCCCGCGACCGAGGATGATCCGTCGCGGTTGTACCGAGTTGGTCGTTCGCCCGAGCACGCTCGAGCGGTGCTGAAGGCGACGGCGACGTTGCCCGTGTTCGCTGGGCCGTCACGCTTCATCGGCAGTCGGCCCTATGTCGATGGTGGGATGATCGAAGCTGTCCCGTGGTCGTCGGCAATCGAACGCAACGCGACGCACGTGCTCGTCATTCGAAGCCGTGGATTCAATGTTGATGGCAAGATCGAACCGCACAACATTCTCGAACGTGGTGCGGCGCAGCGTGTTGTGAAGCGGGTGCATGGCCCGGTTGTCACCGAGGCGGTGAAGCGATCGAATGAACGATTCTGGTCGTCGACCGAAGGGCTTCGCTGCATCGTCGATGGCAACGGATCGTCGGTTGCGGCTGGCGGGCGGCCTGTAGTGGTCGAGGCGGTGCTTCCCGCTCCTGAGACGTACCTGCCCGATCGGCTCGAGGTTGACACTCATGTGCTGATGGATGCGCTGACCGCTGGAGCTCAGGCGATGATCGAATACGTCGATCTCGAAGGGTTTGCTGTGGAGCAGCGCGTCGTGGTGACTCATCCGCGTGCGCCGGTGGGGACGGTGCGGACGAACTCGTTGCGGCCGATCGTGTTGGATCGCCGACGAGCGCCTCGGTAGTGATTAGTACGTCGGTGGCCGAATCCCGTACGTCTGTTCAACCTCGAATCGGGCATCGACTAGGGGAGTGGTCAGGGCTGCTCGAAGGAACCGGCCAATCGCTCTGAACATGGGCCGAAGCGGAGGGCGCCTGGCGTTCGTTTGCGTCGGTGCCGGTGGACATTCTTGGCGGGGCGTTACGGCGATGTGGGGTTGGTAGGTGCTGATGCAGTGAGTCATGACTTCATTGTCAACTCATCACCATCCATTCACAAGCGACATTGTTTCATAGTTTTCATGACACGTTGTCATGTGCCTTCAGCTACGCTGCACGTATGCAGCTCGACATTGAATCACTCCGGGTATACCTGACCGTGCTCGACGCTGGTGGCATGACGCGGGCTGCCGAGCGACTGCACATGGGTCAGTCCGCCGTCAGTCGTAAGGTCAGCCGCCTCGAGGAACGGGTCGGTCAGAGCTTGCTGATCCGGGATGGTCATACGCTGCGCCCTACCCGTGCTGGCCGGGCGCTCCTTCCTGATGCGCGCGAGATGATCGACATCCACGATCGTGCCGCTGCCCGACTGACGAGTTCGGAGCTCGAAGGAAGCGTCACTGTCAGTTCCAACGGCGAGATCGAGATCGAACAGATCGCAGCCTTGCTCGGCGCCTTTCGTCGGCGTCACCCGGGCACCGATGTCGAGTTCTCGCTCGACTCGTCGGGAGCGCTCGTCGACCGCGTTGAATCGGGTGACTTGGATGTTGCGCTGTTTCAAGTGACCGAGGAGCGCCTCCGCCCGAGTGACATCGTGTTGTGGTCCGAGCGTCTTCTGTTCATGTCGTCGGCTTCGGACCGATTCATCGAATCGCCGGTGCCGGTTCTCGATTTCGGCGAGCACTGTTACTACAACGAGTTCACTCACGCCCTGTTCGATCGGGCGGGCATTGCCTACAAGACGGTGTTCTCTGCGTCGACGTCGAGCTCAGTTCGCGCTGCGGTTGAGGCGGGCTTTGGGGTGGGTGCATTGAGTGAGCGGTACCTCGGTGGTGATGTCATCGAATGGACACCCCCGGTCGAGATGGAGCCGCTCCCTACGGTCAGCCAGATCATCCGAACAGTCCCCGGCGATACGCCCGAAGTAGTCGACGCCCTCGTCGAAACGATTCGTAGTGGTCTCGGCGTGTCCGGAGCCGCAACCGCGTAGCAGTCAATCCGCTCAAATCACGCGGAGTGTGCCCTGAAACGCGATAGGTGGTTTCCAGCTTGTTGCTGCGCGTTCGGGACTGCCATAC
>CAYVHV010000020.1:0-68810 GCA_964451305.1 uncultured Acidimicrobiales bacterium
ACATCTACCTGTCTCGCGGGGTTCTGGCGACAAACGGTCAACTCGTCGAGCGCGCGGTATCGATTCTCGAAGCGCAGAATTACGCGGTTCTTACGCCCGCCCAGGTACGTGACAACCTGGAGCTCACGAAGAACGGGAGCCGATAGATGAAAGAGAATATCGGGTCCCGTTCTTCCATCGTTCCCGCTCAGGGCCCTTCGGGCCAGGCCGCTCGGGCCGTGAAGCATGGCTGAAAAGGCTGAGGCTATCGAATACGAACCGGTCGCGATCGAACGGGCCGCGGTCGTTGGCTGCGGAGTGATCGGTGCAGCCTGGGCGAGCCGCATGCTGCTCAGCGGTGTCGACGTCGCGATCAGCGACCCATCGCCCGAGGCTGAGCAGATCCTGACCGACGTCATGGCCAACGCTGTCGCTGCGTGGGATGACCTCGGTCTCTCGACCTCGAACCGCGGCACGTATCGCATGGCCGAGTCGATCGCCGATGCGGTGGCTGACGCGGAGTTCATCCAGGAGAGCGTTCCCGAGCGACCCGAGGTTAAGGAAGCGGTGCTCGCGCAGATCGAAGCTTCGGCTCCGACCGACACGATGATCGGCTCTTCAACATCGGGCATTCGTGCGACCGTGATGCAAGCAACGATGACGAACCCAGAGCGGCTCGTCGTTGGGCATCCGTATAACCCGGTCTACCTCCTACCGATCGTCGAGGTAGTGGGCGGTGAGCAGACGCCGATCGAGAACGTTCGACGAGCACAGAGCATCTATGCCGGAATCGGTATGAAGCCGGTCCGCGTGCGTGTCGATATCGACGCGTTCATCGGCGATCGCCTGCTCGAGGCGCTGTGGCGTGAAGCCCTCTGGCTCGTGAACGATGGCGTAGCGACCACCCAAGAGATCGACGACATCATGACCCACGGGTTCGGGTTGCGATGGGCGCAGATGGGCCTCTTCGAGACCTACCGCGTGGCCGGTGGAACGGGTGGCTTCAAGCACTTTATGGATCAGTTCGGGCCCACCCTGGAATGGCCATACAGCAAGCTCATGGACACTCCTGAGTACACCCCAGAGTTGGTCGACACGATCGTTAGTCAGAGCGACGACCAGTCCGGCATGCACGACGTCCGCGAACTCGAACGCATCCGAGACCGCAATGTCGTCGGCTTCCTCAAAGTGCTCGAAACCAACGAGTGGGGTGCCGGCAACGCCATCGCCAAGCATCGAAAGCTCGAGGACTAACCAAGATTTGTCCCTCGTTTGATACCTATGCGGTATCAAACGAGGGACAGAAACCGGATTGACCATATCGAAAAACGATGTTATTGTTTTTCGATATGGAAAAGACGGCGGCACATAGTTCGACAGAGGGTTCGTGGTTCAAGGGTGGGCTGTCTGGTCCGTGGGTCTTCGCAGCTGCGGCCGTGCTCATTGTCATCTTCGGCGCGGTTGCACTCGGTCAGTCGGCGTTTTCGAATTCGCTGCCATTCGGGCCTGGCTTCCTCGTAGAGTCCAATGGTCAACAGGACACCATCGTGGTGCCGACACAGATCGAGTCGATCGGCGTGAGACTCGGCTGGGGGTTCAGCGTCGCCCTGAAGTTCTTCGCAGGGGGATTGGCATTCCTTACCTTCGGCCAGGTCGGTCGGCGTGTTCCAGGAGTGCCGTTGTTCTCCTCGGAGATGCGCGGGTTTCTCACGATCCGCTGGACACTCTTCGTCCTCACTTTCGTCGCGGCCGAATTTATTCAGACGTTCCTTGCCGGCCCCGTTGGTGACGCGGCGGGACTCGTCGATGCCAGCGCCGTATCCGGTGAGTTTGGACCGATCGCCTCGCCGGTGATCTGGGCGTCGGTGATCCTCGGCTGGGTTGCGAAGCAAGGTGCCGCGGTTCAGGCTGAAACCGAAGACATCGTCTAGTGGCGACCACCGACCCGCATGGCTGGGTTGTCGTGCACCTCGACGCGTTGCTGCGTGACCGCGGAATGACTGCGACCGAACTGGCAGAACGCATTGGCATCACCCAGGCCAACGTGTCGATTCTGAAGACCGGCAAAGCCAAAGCGATCCGGTTTACGACGCTCATTGCGATCTGTCACGCGCTCGATTGCCAGCCCGGCGACTTGCTCTCCTACGAAACGTACGAAACCGCCAGTGTCCAGGATGGAACGGCACGCACCGGAGCCGCCGGAATCACGTTGCTCGCAGCAGGTCCGAGGCCGATCGCTGTCGTCAAGGAATTGCGAGAGCTTGGCGGGCTGGGTCTACGCCAAGCGAAGGACCTTGTCGATGAGACACCATCGCTTGTTCTCACCGGACTCACGTTGGAAGAGTCCAGCGTCGCCCTTGCGAAGCTTCGAAAGGCTGGAGCGACGGTCGAACGGCACTAGCGTTGTTGGTAAGGCTTTCGTAATTGCTGCAGGACCCTGAGCGAGTCGACTCTGGTGTCGCAGGTACTCTCGCAGTATGTCGAAGTCCCTCGTGAAGAGTCGATCACTACTGCTCGCTTTGGCGCTTATCGCCACAGCTTGTTCGTCCACAGCTGATATCGCTACCACGACCCAGGTCGAAGAGGTTACCGAAGAAGTCATCGCCGAACCTGCTTTCGAGATTCCCGACACCGAACCGACCATCGAGTCAGATGGCGTTGGGATTGGTCGCGTCGAAATCGACGGTACTGGGATCGACTACATCGTGAGCGTGCCAGACGGTTTCGAGCTCGGCGGCGAGGCACCGTTGTTGCTCGCCTTTCCGCCCGGAGGGCAAGATCTCCAGCTCACCACCTCGGTCGCACGACAAACGTACATCCCCGAAGCCGATCGCCTCGGCTGGGTCGTGGTCAGCCCGGCAGCTCCCGACGGCCAGCGATTCTTCGACGGGAGCGAAGCACTCGTGCCCGGATTTCTCGACTGGGTTGAGACGTGGGTCAGCCCCGAGGGCGGTGCTCCGCACGTTGTGGGGCCGAGCAACGGAGGGATCAGCTCGTTCCGCTACGCCGTTCAGAACTCCGACCGAGTGCAATCGGTGCAGGTTTATCCCGGATTTCCACGAGGCGATGCCGACCGTGCAGCCCTAGCCGACATTGCAGACATTCCCATCCGCCTCTATGCAGGCGAGACGGACACGGTGTGGGTAGAGAACGCTGAGGAAACGCTCGCCTCGCTCACCGCCCTCGGTGCCGATGTCGAATTGACCGTCTTTCCAGGTGAAGGGCACGTGCCGTCGTCGACTCGGGACGGAACGATCCTCTTCGAACAACTCGAGAGCTTTCGGTAGACCTGAGCGCTCGGGTATCTCAAATTGGGTGAGATTCGGCCGATTCGCCTGGTATGGCGCGGTTCAAACTCTCACTGTTCATCCTCTTTGCCCTCATCGCTGCGGCGTGCAGCGGCGGTAGCGAAGCAGCGACGCAGGAATTCGATGTGTCGAACTTTCTCGTCAGTGCCGGAGCGACCGAGCAAGGTATGGTCGAGATCGGCGGGCGATCTGTCGAGTACATGGTCACGATCCCCGAAGGATTCGCTGTTGGTGACACCGCGCCGGTGCTGCTCGCTCTTCCTCCGGGCGGACAAGACCTAGAGATCACTCGAAACGCCCACAACGCTGTCTATCACCGTGAGGCGATCCGGCTCGGCTGGGTCGTTGTGAGTCCAGCTGCGCCCGGTGGCGATCTCTTCTTTGATGGCGGTGAAGACGTCCTCCCCGGTTTCGTCGATTGGATCGAGGCGTGGGTGACACCCGAGGGTGGCGCACCGCACGTCGCTGGCATTAGCAACGGCGGCATCAGTGCCTTCCGTTTCGCAGCCGAAAACCCGGACCGCCTCCAGTCGCTCGTCGTGTTCCCTGGCTTTGCCCAAAGTGACGACGATAGAGAAGCGCTCGCGCAACTCTCCGGTATCCCTGTTCGTATGCATGTCGGTGGAAATGACACCGGCTGGATCGCCGAATCCGAGGCGACGTTCACCGCGTTGATCGCCGCTGGGACCAACGTCCGTCTCGAGACATACCCGGGTGAGAACCATGTCATTCAAGCCACATCGGATGGTCAGATCATCTTCAGCCAACTCGAGAGCTTCCGCGGCTAGGCAGAGCCATGCTTAAGACTCGGTGAAGAGCTGAGCACTCCAGCTTCGCGGCGGGCACCGTGCAACTACCGTTCGTATGATGCGCAAAATCCTCGCCCCAGTTTTGGTTTCTGTATCGCTGCTCGCTGCGGCGTGTGGAAGCGCTGGCGAAACCGCAGCAAATGATGTCGCCGATACCGATGCCGAAGATGCTGCTGAGGCCGTCGCAGGCACTGATGACGGCGCCGCTGAAGCTGTCGAGACGCTCGAGTTCGATACGTCGGACTTGGAGATCGCCCCCGGAGCGGTCGAAACCGGTTCAGTCGACGTTGCCGGCACCACGATCGAATACGTCGTTTCGGTACCGGAAGGTTTCGAACGCGGTGATACCGCTCCGGTGCTACTGGCACTGCCTCCCGGCGGCCAAAGCCTCTCAACGACAGAGTCGACGGTCGATCGGGTGTATGCCGCCGAGGCACAGCGCCTCGGATGGGTCGTGGTAAGCCCGGCTGCTCCAAACGGCGTCCGTTTCTTCGACGGAGCCGAAGAGTCGCTGCCAGGTTTCGTCGACTGGATCGAAGCCTGGGTGACACCCGAGGGTGGCGCGCCTCATGTGGCGGGGATCAGCAATGGTGGGATCAGCGCATTCCGCTATGCGACGCAGAACCCTGACCGGACGCTCTCGGTCATCACCTTCCCAGGGTTCCCTCGTGGCGACGCCGATCGCGCAGCTCTCGACGGGCTCGTCGACATCCCGGTGCGTATGTACGTGGGTGGGGATGACACCGGTTGGATCGGTCCTGCCGAGACCACCGTGGAATCTCTCGAAGCGATCGGCGGCGATATCGAACTCGAGATCTTCCCAGGTGAGGGACACGGAATCGAATCGACATCTGACGGCACGCTCGTATTTGAACAACTCGAGAGTTTCCGCGTTGGCAGCGACGATGTCGAAACGAACGCCGACACAGACGAAACCGACACTACCGAGGAGAATGCAGTGGCCGAAGCCGCTACTACCGAACCCGCGATCCAAGCGGGCGCGGTGTCCAATGGAATCGTGACGATCGACGGTTCACCCATCGAATACGTGACTGCGGTTCCGAGCGGCTTCGAAGCGGGAGATACCGCACCAGTACTGCTCGCGTTCCCACCCGGTGACCAGAGCTTCTCGCTCACCGAGAGTCTCGTGCGCGGAACGTATGCGTCTGAAGCACTACGACTTGGATGGGTCGTCATTAGTCCTGCTGCGCCCGAGGGTGTGAGGTTCACCCAAGGAAGCGAAGTGCTGCTCCCTGGTTTCGTCGACTGGGCTGAGACCTGGGTGACTCCCGAGGGCGGAACTCCGCACGTGATCGGTATCAGCAACGGCGGGCTCAGCGCCTTTCGCTATGCAGGAGAGAACACCGATCGAATTCAATCACTCGTGGTCTTCCCCGGGTTCCCGCAGTCGCCAGCGGATCGGGCAGCGTTCGCCGATCTGACCGACGTGCCGATTCGAATGTTCGTCGGCGGACTCGACGAGCCGTGGATTGGTCCATCCCAAGACACGGTGACGACCGTCGAAGAGCTCGGCGGCGATATCTCGCTGACCGTCTTCGACGGAGAGGGCCACGTGATGGATTCAACTCGTGACGGCACCGTGCTTTTCGAACAGCTCGAAGGCTTCCGCACCCGGTAGGCACGGAAGTTCCTTCTGTCTGAGCTGCGTCGGTGATGGTGGGAGTGAGCCCCGACAAGTTATTGCGGACGTTCCCCGAAGTCTGGGCCGACCGTGCGTGTGCGTTTGAGCTCCCAGAAGTCGTCCATCGTCGACATGGTGACCATGGCATCCCAAAGGGCGAGGCCTTGCTCACCTTGTGGAGCGCGGCTGATCACCGGCCCGAAGATTCCGATCTTCTCGCCGGTGTCTTTCTCGAAACCGATGATCGGCGTGCCGACGTCTTGTCCAACGAGTTCGAGGCCGGCATCCATCTTTTCGCGGATGACCGCATCCCAAGACTCGTCCTCGAATGCTGAAGCAAACGAGGTGTCCATGCCTGCCGCCTCAAGGATTTCCTCTACTGGAGCGTAGAGCTTCTCGTCGTGGTGGATGAACGTTCCCGCTTGCCAATAGAAGCGATGAGCTGCTTCGTTTCCGTCTTTGGCATTGATGGCTTCGAAGACGCGGAGCAGATTGTGGGTGTAGACGACCGGCTTGTAATAGTCGGAGTCCTCGGGCGGGTTGTTCTTGAACAACAAGCTGATCGGTTGCCACGTTACGGACAGATCACGTTCCGGCTGTACAACTTCGACGACCCAACGGGCCGTCACCCAACACCACGGTCAAATAGGGTCTACCCACTTCTCAATGTTCATTCGCCGACCTTACACTATGGGTCATGGAATCGCAGCAGTATGAGGTGGTCTGGCCGAAGTCGCCGCTCGGTGTCCAGCAGCAGCGCACTGCTGCACGGCTCGACTCGCTCGATGGCGTCCGGATTGCGTTCCTATGGGACTACGTATTTCGTGGCGATGAGCTCTTTCCCGTATTGTCCGAAGAACTTACGGCTCGGTTCGATGCAATCGAGATCGTGAGTTTCGAGGAGTTCGGAAACCTCCACGGCACCGACGAGAAAGAGCGAGTCGGTCGCCTGCCCGACGACCTCCGTAGCCGTGGCATCGATGCGGTGGTTTCTGGGATGGGGTGTTGAGGAAGCTGCACGCCCGCCGTGATGCGGGCCGCGATCGCAGCTGAACGCGCTGGCATCCCGTCGGTGTCGATCGTCTGCGAAGGCTTTGCAGGCCAGGCTCGGGCGACCGGTCGAGGGTATGGCTACGACCAACTCGCGCTGGCGCAAACCGTTGGCCATGTGGATGCACAGAGCTCGGCTGAGATGATCGCCAACTTTCGCGGCACGACGCTCGACCAGATCGTCGACGGACTCGTGGGCCCCGATGCCGAGACCACGGGTGGAGAGCCGGCTGAACCATCGGCGCTCGACGTCGTGCTCGCCGGGTCGATCGACGAGATCAATGCGGCGTTCCTCGCTCGGGGCTGGAGCGATGGTCATCCGATCATCCCGCCAACGATCGAACGGGTCGAGCAGTTCCTCGAACCGCTCGGCCATGACCCATGGAAGGTGCTCGGCGTCGCTTCATCTTCAGGGCGGGATGTGACCGTATGGTCTGTGGCGGTGAATGCCGTGATGGCGGGCTGTGCACCCGAGGTTCTGCCGATTCTGCTCGCGGCCACGAACGCGTTGCTCGATCCGGCATATGGCGTGGAGCACTCCGGCAACACCACCGGTGCCGACGCTCTGATCGTGTTGAGCGGACCGGGGTCTGTCGAGCGTAGGTTCAACCACGGTGCAGGCGCCCTTCGTGAAGGTACTCATGCGAATACGAGCGTCGGTCGTTGGCTGCGGCTCACTCTTCGAAATGTCTTTGGTTTCACCTCCGATGGGCTCGACAAAGCAACGTTCGGCAACTCGACGAGGGTTGTGCTCGCAGAAGACCACGCTGTGCTCACGAAGATCGGGTGGCCATCGCTCGCCGAGGACCTCGGTGCCACGCCTGAAGCCGACGCGATCTCCATTGCTCGACTGAACAGCGGCACCATCATCGGCAGTGTCTTTGGATCGTCTCCAGCCGAGATCGCTCCGTATCTCGGCAACGGGATTGCTCGGACCGCCGCGTGGGACCTCACGCACGTCTACGGGCTTGGTCACGATCAGTTCGCTCCGCTACTCGTGCTCTCACCGATTCTCGCTCGTACCTTCGCCAATGCAGGAATGTCGAAGGCCGATGTCCAACACCTGCTCTTTGAGCACGCTCGGATTCCGGCGATTACCTTCGAGTCGATGATCGGTGAGTGGAGCAACCTAACGGCAGGGCATCGGACCCTCATGGACCTTGTCGAGGAGGGGGCGCTGCCCGAAGTGTTCGCAGCATCTGATGACCCATATCGCCGAGTCCCGGTCGTGACCAGGCCAGAGCGGTTATTGATCACCGTGGCCGGTGACCCCAATCGGACCAATGCCTATGCGTTCAGCAACGACGGACCGCATGGCTGGTGGACCACTAAACCGATCGACGCTGAGATGTCGACCGACCTGGTGTGCGACGTGCCTCAACCGGAGTGAGCGGCAGCTTCCCTGGCAGCGTGATAGACGAGTGCGGGGTCGGCCAGAGGGTTTGCCGCGACCGATCGCAGCCATTGTTCGCCGTCGATGGTGGTCGTCGAGATGAACGCATTGTCGGAAAGTCTGGCGGTGATGTCGGCGGGTGAGATGGTGTTGTGCCGCCAACAGAGAACACCGGTGTGAGGTGTCGAGCGTGCAGTGAAGTCGTCGCTGCTATCGACGAGCTCGTGGAGCTGATCGGCGAGTGCCATCGAATGGTCGAGCATCTCCGCAATTCCTGAGCGGCCGTAGGCGAGCAGGGTGGCGAGAAGGGGCACAGCGGTTGCTCCGTGAGAGCCGAGCACCCCCACGTTCGGAATGGTCAGGTAGTCGGCTCCGATGCTGATCGACGCGTGAGCGGCCGCATGGTCGGCGAACAGCACCATGGCTGATTCCTTTGGCTGAAACAACCATTTGTGGGCCGACACCGAGACACTGTCGAATGAGGCGACACCGTCGAGAACGTGTCGGTGGCGCTTGCTCAGTCGCAATGGACCAGCCCACGCTGCATCGACATGGCGCCACCGCGCTCCGTTGGCCTGATCGAGCGGTTCGACCTCACCGGTGCTTGTCGTTCCAGCGGTAATAACTGCAACGCTCGCCGATAGGTCCTCTGCGCTGCTCCAATCACCGACGGCCCGAAACGGCATCCCGAGAATGTGCGCGGCCTTCCTAATACTGAGGTGAGCGGCGGGTGTCGCAACCACCTCGGTCGCTCCCGCCTCACGAGCCGCCCAAAGTGCGGTGAGGTTCGCAACGGTCGAGCCAGGGGTGAGGTGGCCACCCGACATCCCAAAGAACGGGGTCAGCCATGAGATCGCCAGCGCTTCCATCTCGCGAGCGTGCGGTGCAGTATCGGGATGGAGCAGGTTCTGATTTCGGCTGGCCGTCCACATCGTGGCTGCCCAACTAACCCACGGAGTGGGTGGGTCCATGTGCGCGAAGAAGCCTGGAGCACCAAGGTTCCGTGAACTACCGAGGACCGTCGGCGCGAGAGACTGCAATGCGGACAACGGTCCTCGACCGCGTTCGGGAAGGTCCGTTGGCAACTCGCTGGGATCGAATGTGGCGAAGTCGTCAAAGAGCGCCTCGACCGACCAACGAAGCCCCTCCTTATCGGGTTGGAAAGCGGCAGCGTCCATACTCGTTGACCCTACTTGCCAACGAACGATCGCCTAGGTTTACGACATGAGCGCAGAGGTCAACGAAACCATCATCGATACTGAAACTCCCGACGGCGAGATGGCGATTGCTATCGCCGAGCCGGCTGACGATGGGGTGCATCCAACGATCATCGTCTTCCACGACGCGCCGGGTATGCGGAAGTCGAACCATGACTTCAACCGGCAACTCGCCGCCGAGGGATACCGGATTGTGATGCCGGACCTCTATCACCGGCACGGTCGCATGATTGGTTTCATGCCCGACGAGGCAAACGATGAAACTCGGGCACAGACAACGAAGATGCTCCGATCGCTCACCGACGACGGCATCCAGTCCGACCTGGATGCGGCACTCGCTGCGGTCGGCGTTGCTGATGACGAGAAGATGGGCACGATCGGTTTCTGCCTCGGGGCTCGCGCCATCTACCGCACGCTCATGCGCCTCCCGGAGAGCTTCGTCGTTGGAGCATCTTGGCATCCATCATTCTTGGCCGACGATGGCGACGACTCTCCACACCTCACCGCCGCCGGACTCACCCAGCCTGTGTACTTCGGCATTGGTACAGCTGATCAGGTGCAGTCGATTGCGATGCATCAGCGGTTCTTCGATGCCGTTGCGCCGCTGGCGAACGTGGAGGTCGAAATCTTCGACGGTGCCGACCACGGCTATACGTGGCCCGAAACCCCGAATTACCACGAAGTGGCGGCGACCACGTCGTGGGCCAAGACCACGAAGCTCTTCGCCGAGCATCTTCAGGGGTAGGGTGGCCGACATGGGATTTCATGATGTGCAGATGGAATCGATCAGCGGTGAGCAGGTCGATTTCTCACAGTTCGAAGGCGAGTATGTCCTCGCTGTCAATGTTGCGAGTAAATGAGGAGCGACTCCTCAGTACGCAGGTCTGCGTGCTCTCCACAACGAAATCGATGGCCTGAATGTTCTCGGCTTTCCGTGTAACCAGTTCGGGGGTCAAGAACCCGGCTCCAACGAAGAGATCGCCGAGTTCGCGAGCTCGAACTACGACGTCAATTTCCCGATGTTTGCCAAGATTGATGTCAATGGCGATGCCGAGGCTGCCCTCTACACGATGATGAAGGCTGACCAGCCCGGCGATGGTGACTCTGCCGACGTGAAGTGGAACTTTGAGAAGTTCCTCATCGATCCGCAGGGAGAGACCGTGGCCCGCTGGGATACCCGCACCACACCCGAGGACATCCGCGCAGACCTCGCAAACTTCCTCCCCACCGACGCGTAAAATCACATCCGGGGTCAGACCCTCGAGGTCATCTTTAGGCGACGTCGTTACGTCGCGAACACCTGGGTGTCGTCGGCGAATGACTTGAATTCGAGCGCGTTACCGCTCGGGTCGAGGAAAAACATCGTGTGTTGTTCGCCAGTTTCTCCCTCGAAGCGGACGTGCGGCTCGACGACGAACGTCGTGCCTGCGGCGATCAGCCGATCGCGGAGCACGAACCAGTCGTTTGGATCCAGGAGCGCGCCGAAGTGCGGGACGGGCACAGTGTCGCCGTCGACAGGAGTCGAACCTGAGACGCCACCGCCGGTTCCGACTTCGTGGATCACGAGCTGGTGTCCAAACATGTTGAAGTCGACCCAGTGCGTGTCAGAGCGACCTTCGGGGAAACCGAGCGTCTCGCCGTAGAACAATTGCGCAGCAGCGAGATCGATGACAGGAATGGCGAGGTGAAATCGAGGGCGAGACATCTCGTCAGCCTAGATGTGGCCCATTCAAACTCGGTGACTGGTCGATAGTGTCAGACGGTGAAGAGCACCCCGTCACGTCTTGTGACCCCGAAATTCGTGATGATCACACTGTCGGCGCTGTTCTATTTCACAGGGTTTGCGATGTTGCTGCCGACGTTGCCTCGATACGTCGAAGATGTGCTCGACGGTTCGTCGACCGAAATCGGCCTCGTCGTTGGTTCCTTCGGCATCTCGGCGGCGGTCGTTCGCCCTCTGCTCGGTCGCATCGGAGACGTGTACGGTCGTCGAATTCTGCTGGTCTCGGGAGCGTTCATCTCCGGTGCGATGGCGCTGCTCTATCCCGTATGGGCATCCATTCCGATCCTCATCGTGCTTCGGCTGATCACGGGCCTGGGTGAAAGCGGAGCGTTCGTCGGTGCGGCCACGGCGATTCAGGACATGGCCCCCGACGATCGACGTGGAGAAGCGGCCAGCTACTTCAGTCTGGCTATCTATGGCGGTCTCGGAGTCGGACCCGTTCTCGGCGAATGGCTGTTCACGAGCTCCGGGTTCGAAGCCGTCGTTCGGGCAAGCTTCGCAATCTCGGTCGTTAGCGCGGTGTTGGCGTTCGCGGTCCCTGCTAAAGCGCCTGTCGTCGATCGGCCAGCAGCTCCGACCAAGCGAGCATTCCTGCACCCCGCTGCGATCCTCCCGGGTGTGATCTTTACCGCTTCGCTGATCGGCGTCGTCGGCTTCACCACCTTCATAGCGCTCTATATCGACCGGCTCACCAATGGCGAGAGCAGCTCGGCGCTCGTGTTCGTCATCTACGCCTTGTCGGTTGTGATGTTGCGCTTGTTCTTCGCTAGCGCTCCCGACCGGCTCGGCGCACGAAACGGCACGATACTTGCGCTCGGATTTATCGCTGCTGGCCTGTTGATCATGGCGATCTGGGCCTCGCTGATCGGCGTGTACGTCGGCGTGCTCGTTCTTTCCCTCGGCGTTGCGTTCAACTATCCGGCGCTGTTCCTGTTCGTAATGGACAAGACCGAAGCACATGAACGAAGCCACTCGGTTGCGAGTTTCGGCTTCTTCTTCGATATCGCAGGCGCTCTTGGCGCACCCTTCCTCGGTCTTGTCGTCGACATCAGCGGCAACGAACGTTGGGCATTCGTCGTCGGCGCACTCGCATCGATGTTCGGCTTGATCGGCCTGCGCTTTCTCGACTCACCGGCCCGTGCCGAAGCCACCGCTGGCTGACCACTACCGTGTTGCGATGAGCGCTGAGATCGTCGACTGGGGAGACACCGAACGGACGCTGACGAACAACGTCAGCGTGTTGGTGGGGGAAAACGCCGGAGCGTATCCGAGTGGCAATTCGGTGCTCGTCCGTGGAGCGTCTGAGTCCGTACTGATCGACCCGTCGTTGACGGTTCTTCAGCGCGGCGGCGCTCCGATCGTGGTCGACGCCGTCCTTAACTCACATGGACACGAAGATCACTTGATCGGCAACGGCCTTTTCACAGAGTCTCGAGTCCATATCCATGCCGAGGACTTGCCCGCAGCGCAAAGCCTCGATGGTCTCATGGAGGTCTTCGGGTTTCCCGAGCACATGGAAGCTGAGCAACGGATCTACTTCGAAGAGGAGATGCACTATTGCCCACGTCCTGACGCCGAGGGCTTCACAGATGGGCACGTCTTCGACCTCGGTGGCGTCAATGTGACGGCAATGCACCTTCCGGGGCACACTCGGGGGCACAGTGGCTTTCATATCGATGGTGGAGTGTTCTTTCTCTCCGATATCGACTTGACCGGTTTCGGTCCGTACTACGGCGACGTGTGGAGCGACCTCGATCAGTTCGAGGAAAGCCTCGTTGCTGTTCGCGACGTTGAAGCTGACTTCTACGTGACCTTCCATCAGAAGGGCATCATTGAGGGCCGTGAATTGTTCCTCGAGATGCTCGACAAGTTCCACGGTGTTATCGGTCGTCGTCATGGCGAGATGCTCGATTACTTGGCCGAGCCGCGTACGATCGCCGAAATGGTTGAGCGGCGATTCGTCTACCGTCCGCACGTCGATATGCCGTTCGTCGAGACTGTCGAAACTCGAACTGCGCAGCTCCACATCGAGCGGATGCTCAGCCGCGGCGAAGCAATCGAAGTCGATCCCGGGGTATTCCGGCGAGCGTAAACGTAACGCTTGGGGTCTGACCCTGGAGTTCACTTTGCGAGTTCGACGTCGAAAGGGTCTCGGAGTGGTCCGGCGAGCGTAAACGTAACGCTTGGGGTCTGACCCCGAAGGTGATTTTAAGGATTAGGAATCGAGGTCGAGGGCGGTGGTGTCGGCGACGGTGCGGATGGCGAAGTTGCTTCGGACCCTCGTCACTCCGGGGAGTACGGCAAGCGATTCTCGATGGATGGACTCGTAGTCGGCAACGTCTTTGCAGGTCACATGTACGAGATAGTCGGCCATGCCCGCCATGAGGTGACAGCTCTGCACATGGGGCACGTCGAGGACCGCAGCTTCGAACTCGTCCAGAAGTTCTTCGCGCTGGCTTTCGAGGGAAATCTCCACGAAGACGGAAACGCCTCGGCCCACCAGCTCTCGGTTGATCATCGCGGCGTAGCGTTCGATCACACCTTCGGTTTCAAGTCGCCGAACGCGTCGATGACACGCCGAGGCGGAGAGACCGATCTTCTCGGCGAGATCAGCGTTGCTCACACGGCCGTCCTCCTGGAGTGCATCGATGATCGAATGATCTATGACGTCGAGGTCAATCATTAGAAGATTCTACGATAAATTCGTCAATATTCCGCAGAACTATAGCGACTATGACACTTAGCGTCGATGATTTTGCAACCATCTTCGGTCATGATTTCCCTACTCTGAGAAGACAGGCAACACCACGAACGAAAGAAGGTGCGGACATGCGTATTGGACTACCGAAGGAAATCAAAAACCATGAGCAGCGCGTCGGGCTTACCCCGGACAGCGTCTCCGAACTCACCCGTCGAGGCCACTCGGTGCTCGTCGAGACCAACGCAGGTGTCGGTATCGGCGCCGATGATGCTGCCTACATCGCAGTCGGAGCGGAGATTGCCGACGACGCCGCATCGGTGTTCGATGACAGCCAGATGATCGTCAAGGTCAAGGAGCCGCAGGCTGTTGAGCGCTCCATGCTCCGTGAGGACCACACGCTGTTCACCTATCTGCACCTCGCACCCGATGCAGACCAGACCGCTGACCTCGTCAAGAGCGGTGCGACCGCGATCGCATACGAGACCGTCACCGACAACGCTGGCGGGCTTCCCCTTCTCGCCCCGATGTCGAAGGTCGCCGGTCGCATGTCGATTCAAGCGGCAGCCAACTTCCTCCAGCAGCCAAACGGTGGCTCGGGCAAGCTCATCGGCGGCGTACCCGGCGTCGCTCCAGCCAAGATCGTCATCATCGGCGGCGGCGTCGTTGGCCAACACGCAGCCGAGATGGCTATCGGCCTCGGCGGAGACGTGACGATCCTCGATCGCAGCAACGACGTCCTCGATGATGTCGCTGCCCGCTGGGGTTCTGCGGTCAAGACGCTCTACTCGACGAGCGCCGCACTCGAAGCAGAAGTTGCCGCGGCCGATGTTGTGGTCGGTGCAGTACTCGTCAAGGGCGACACCGCTCCCAAGCTCGTTACCGCCGAGATGGTCACGGGCATGCAGCCTGGCTCGGTGCTCGTCGACGTTGCGATCGATCAGGGCGGAGCGTTCGAGACTTCGCATGCCACCACTCATGCTGACCCTGTGTACATCATCGACGATGTCGTGCACTACGCCGTGGCCAACATGCCAGGTGCGGTGCCACGCACGTCGACCTACGCGCTGAACAACGCCACCTTGCCGTTCACGTTGGCGCTCGCCGACATGGGGCCCAAGGCAGCGATGTTGGCAATGCCGCATCTACGCAACGGACTGAACGTGAGCGCCGGTCAGGTCACCGAACCGCACGTCGCCGACGCACTCGGCTACAACTTCGTTCACACAGACGACGCTGTAGCAAAGCTCGCGGCATAACCCATCACACACCTGACGACTTCGGTCAGCGTGAACGCGGATGCGTCGTAGGTTGAGCCACCTGCGACGCATCGCTCGTTTTCGAGCGAGCTATTTTCCCAGAACGTTCTTGAGGGTCGTCGTCGCCATCCGTCGCATGGATGGATCGTCGGCTGAACTTTCGAGCACCGCAGCGGCGTGGGACAGTGCCCAGGCACGGGAACGCTTCCATGTGTGCACATCGATGCTGCGACCGTTCACGGCGGAGCGTTGGCGAAACGTGTTGCGGTCGTCGGCGTTGTCGAGGACCATCCAAGCGATCATCAGGTCGTTCGCCGGGTCGCCGGACGTGATATCGCCAAAGTCGATAACCCCTGCGAGCTCACCCCCGTAGACGAGGATATTCATCGGGTGAAAGTCACCGTGGAGCCAGACGGGTTCGTCCGCCCAGCCGGGCGTTGTTGCGAGCTCTGCCCACAGCGAGGAAATCGGTTCAACCTCGACACCGATCTCTTCGAAGATCGGGATAAGTCTTTCGATGCGGGCCGCGACAGTGTCGAGGAGCTCGGTGAGAGCAACACCCCGGAAGGCATTCACCGGTGCTTCGGCAGCAGCAGGCCTGTGCAGCGCTTTGAGAAATCCAGTGAGTTGATCGATCAGCGTGTTGGTTTCGATCGCCGGTGCGTGAGCGAGAGGTACTCCCTCGATCCATGGGACGACGCTCCAATGCCATGGAAAGCCGAACGCTGGACGTCCGGCGTGCGTTGGAGAAGGAACGGCTAGCGGGAGATCTTCGTGGAGCTCGGGCAGCCATCGTTGTTCGTGTTCGACCAGCGGCGCGCCTTCTTTGCGACGCGGAAGCCGAACGGCATGGTCCGGTCCGACGCGATGAATCTCGTTGTCCCAGCCTGCCGCAACGAACTCGATTGGTTCACCAGCCAACTCAGGGACGAACTCTTTCAGCAGAGAGTCGATGAGGTCGTGGCTGATCTGGATATCTGCAGGGGGTTTACTTCCGGGCATATCGTTCCTCCACGAATTGAGGGTAGATGCTTGGTCGGCGTTAGCTCGTGACGCGAATGTTTGGTTCGCCAGCGACGATCGAACCAATGATCGCTCCGGTGTGGCCCAGTGATGTGATGGCCGCGACGGCATCGTCGGCCGCATCGGCTGGAACCGTCGCCAGCATGCCACCAGCGGTCTGTGGGTCGAAGACCATCGGTGTTCGAGGATCGCGGACGTCCTCGGTGACCGGTACGGCAGCAACATTACTGTCGTACAAGTGCGAACGGACCCCCGCCGTGGAGGCCTCCAGCGCTCCGGCGTAGAAGGGTATGGCATCGAGGGATATCTCGGCGGCGAGTGGACTGGCGTGGTGTGACGACTCGCGGACGATGCCAAAAAGGTGTCCGGCGAGTCCGAAGCCGGTCACGTCGGTCATCGCCGTAACCCCGTGGTCGACGAGTGCTTCGGCCACGGCGCCCTGTGGCTGTTCGAGAATGTCGAGGAGCGTCATAATGTCCTGGCCTCGAGCCTTGCGTTGCATCTCGGCGGCGAAGAGCACACCAGACCCCAACGGGCGACTGAGGATGAGCTTCTGCCCAGCGGTGGCGCCCGCCAGGCTGATCGGCGCGCTCGCGATGCCGGTAACCGTGTAGCCGATCGAGAGCTCCGCACCCATCGATGTATGGCCACCAACAATCTCGGCTCCGGTGCCGTCGAGCGCCATGGTCGTGCCGGCCATGATCTCGCCGAGCCATTCTTCTTGGAGCCCTCGGCCAAGTTGTGGAAGCGTCACGGTGACGAGAACCGCCTGCGGTGACGCACCCATCGCCCACGCGTCGCCGAGCGCGTGCAGTGTGGCGATACGAGCCATCCGGTACGGATCCGTAGTGAATGCGCGGAGCTGGTCTGTGGTGATTACTTGAGTGATCGACCCGAGTTGCAACAGCGCTGCATCATCGCCGGGAAGGCGACGCACGTCGGTACGCGTCGATGGAGGTAGTTCGCCGAGTGGGCCGGCGAGGACGTCGAGGCCGACCTTGGCTCCACAGCCTCCGCACAGCGGCGGATGCTGCTCCATTTGTGCACGTAACCCGTGGACGGAGTTCTTCGGTGGAGGATCGGCGACCATCTCTGGCAGGTCGTTGAGCTTGTCCATGAACTCGCGGTCGATCTTGTCCTTGAGGCGCCACAGCCCAGGGCCGCTTACAAACCGGTTGTACTTGTCCGCACCCGCAGCCTTCTTTCCTAGCGAGACCAGCTTGAGATAGTCGACCTGAGGGTCGAACGACGTGAGCGTTGTTTTGCGGAGTGAGGCAGTGATGTTCTTCGTGAGAACTGGCGCTTGGCGAACCGCGAAGACGCCGGCCTTTGGTCGAGGATCGAACGCCATGTGGGCACAGTCGCCGACGGCGAACACCGAACGGTGGCTCACCGATCGAAGTGTCTCATCGATCGTGATGAAACCGTCGTGCGTTTCGAGGCCGATGGTCTCCACCCAGTCATAGGGTCGGGCTCCGGCGACACCGACCACGAAGTCGGCCTCAACGGTCGAGCCGTTGCTTAGGACGACCCCGGCTTCGGTAATCTCGGTCGCGGTCGAGTGGTCGTATGTGCGAATGCCGCGGTCGGTAAGCACCTCGGTCAAGCCAACCTGTGCCTTCTCACCAACCTCATCGAGAATCGTTCCTCTATCGATCAGGGAGACGATCGGGTTGTGGCCGAGTTGGGTCAGGCGGTGATGCACTGCCATAGCGAGCTCACTGCCTCCAATCCCGCCGCCAACAACAGCGACCGTCGGTTGGGTTGCCGTCGGTTGGGTTGCGGCCTTCTCGACGAAGCGAGTCCACGCGTCTGCAAAGTTGTCGAGCGGCTTCGCCGGCGTTGCATTCTCGGTGAATCCGGGCATCGTCGGCATTTCCGAGGTGATCCCGATGTCGATCGAACAGATGTCGTAGGGGATGGGAGGGCGCCCGGGAACGGTCACGGTCTTGGCGTGCGGATCGATCGCGGTTGCTTTGCCGAGGATGAACCGGGCGTCAGCGAATCGGGCGAGTTTGACGATGTCGATATCGAGTTCGTCTCGGGTGTAATGGCCCGCAACAAAGCCGGGCAACATCCCGGTGTAGGGAGCGGTGGGGTGCGGGTTTATGACGGTCAACCGGGCACCGGCTACGGGCTTCATCGCCCATTCCCGAAGCACCAATGCGTGGGCGTGACCGCCTCCGACTAAGACAACATTCTTCAACAACTGAAGTGGAAGCTGCATACCTAGTGCATGGTACCGAGCAGAGTCGGCGGGGAATCAGCGCGTTGGATCTAGTACGCCCACCGACGAACCGTGCCGCCCTTTGTGTCCATCAATGTGCGGTCGAGGAGCGAGTGAGCGGTTGGTGAGAATCCACTGATTCGGCCGGTGAGTGCGCCTTGGGAGATGCTCCAGATGCTGAGACCCTGATCGTCTGCGGAGAAGAGTTGATCGCCATCGGCGAAGAGACGACCCGATGGCCCGGCAAAGACGTTGACTTCGCGAGCGAACTCGGTCTCCTGATTCGGGCGCGTGATGTCAAAGATGCGAACACCGGCGATCATTTCGTCGTCGGGATGGCCAATGCCTTCGACAGCGACGTGACGATTGTCGACCCAGCAGAAGCCTTGGTTCCAGTAGTGATTCTGGTGCGGGATCGTCAGGCGTGATCGGCCGGACTCTGACTCCCACACGTTGCCGCGGACCCATTCGAGAAGGCTCCATACGACGGGGCGTCCAACCGGTTCCCAGTTCCAACCATCGTTGAGGAGTTGGTTCCCGTCGGGGCTTAGGAAGAGCGCGCCGTGGAAGTAGTCGAGCTTTTTGTGCTGCTCGTCGCCGGCGACGAACGGTGGCACCGTGCGCTCGGTGAGCAGCGTGCCGTCGGCAGGGTTGGAGACGTCGAGACGGTTCCATGATGTGCGGTGCACGATGATGGTGTCACCGCGGTACTGCGAGAAAGCGAGGGAGAATGGGACGGAGTCGATGTGGTTCGAGTCGCCATCGAGTCGCATCGTGACCCGACGCTGCTCGAGGTCCACGACCGAGCCGGACTGTCCGAAGTCGGTTACGACGGCAGCGAACTTGCCGTCGGGTGAAACATGCAAGCGTGGCTTGCGAACAGCGCGCTTGGTGCCAGCAGGGGTTGGTGCGGGTGCGAGCGAAACCGCTCCTTGTGCAACCGCTGAGTTGTCCACGTGGTTGACGCGAACGATCTGTCCATCAGGCGTGAGAACGAAGGTCGTGTTTGGTACGTCGCGAGCGATGGCGATGTCAGCGATTGAATCGACGGCGAGTTCGGTGGCGGTGAGTCGTGCGTCAACGGGCTGCGAACGCTCGCGAACCTCAGGTGCGCCAAGGTGCGGATGCTCTTCACCCCAGACATCGATGATGCCTTCTGTGCAAACATCGCAAAGATGCTTGGTCGCAATGTTCTCGCCCTTCGAACGGCGTTCGGTGCAGCTCGGGCACAGCAGTTCACAATCCATGCCTGTGCCGAGGTACCAGCGATGGAACGGAAGCGATTCTCCTGTTGCAACCTGGAGATGTTCGCATACGGGTGGTTGCGTGGCTGGGCCATCGTGAACACACCATCGTGCCTGAGTTGGGACATCTAGTGAAACGCCTGTCATCTGGTCCTAATCGGCAGATGTCGCAGTATCTGGAGAAAAACTGGGGATTTTCAGAGTCACCTCCTGCTCCGTTCGGTAGAAGCCAATATTTCAGGGCGCCCAACGTCCTCTCACGCGTGACTAGGCGACTAGACAAGTGAGGTGAATACGCGAGTGGTCTTCGCCCAAACCGGGGTCGTCATAACCGATTGGCTGCCGGCGCTCGCGGCCGTTGTCGTGACGATCTTGGCCATCGTCGCGATCCGAATGGTGGTCAATCGGGGGTCGAGAGCCGACGATGTCGAGGCCAGATTCCGTGCGCAACTGGCGACGGTTGGCGTTGTTCTTCTCGGCCTTTTGGTGGTTGTCTTTCTCCTCCCTGAAGAGTCCGATTCCGATCTCGCATTCTCGATCGTCGGCCTCATCGTCACCGGCGCCTTAGCTATCTCGTCGCAGTCGATCATCGCCAACGCAATGGCCGGATTGATGCTCCGCAGCGTGAGCAGTTTCAAGCCAGGTGACTTCATCGAGGTCGCCGACAGCATGGGTCGAGTGACCGAGCGCGGGTTGTTCCATACCGAGATCCAAACCGCAGACCGTGATCTGATCACGCTGCCGAACGCCATGATGGTGAGTCAGCCCGTTCGGGTGGTCCGAGCATCGGGCACGATCGTCTCGGCGACGGCCTCTCTCGGCTATGACGTCTCGCGCCACACGTTGGAGGAGCTTTTCGTCGAGGCCGCTGAGCTCGCTGGACTGATCGAGCCGTTCGTTCAAGTCATCGACCTAGGGGACTATTCGGTCAACTACCGGATCGCAGGCTTCCTCGAGGATCCACGCTCTCTTCTTGCAGCCCGGTCACGGCTTCGTTCCAAGATTCTCGACAAGCTGCACGAGGCCGAGATCGAGATCATGTCGCCGATCTACGTTGCTCGGCGAGAAGTGTCGAACGATCCGCTACTGCCCGAAGATGACGGCGGTTCGAAGAAGCGCTTCCGCCGAACCGCCGAGTCCCGAGTGTTCGACAAGGCGGAGACGGCGGCAAGTTTGGAAGACACGAAAGCCAAGCTGGTCGAGGCCACGGACAACCTCGACCTGCTGCGACTCGAAGTTCAAAATGAAGATCCCGAGATCGCAGCGCGGGCTGAAAAGGCGGTCGAGCGTGCCGAACGACGAATCGAACTTCTCGAAGGTCGTCTCGCCAACCTCACCGAGGCACAACAGCAGGATTGATCAGGCCGGCCCGAGTAGTTGCAGCGGCTGCTTGTTAGTCGGCGTGGGGGCCGGTACCGAACTTGAATGTTCGCGTTCCCGCCTCGACGGTCATGCCATCTTGAAGCGTGACTGCCTGGCCGGCGCGCAAGCGTGTGCGGGAGTGGCGCTCTTCGCGGAGCATTGTGTAGGTCCCGCTCGCTGATGACATGTCGACGATCTCGACGTTCCAGCCGGACGCACGAACTTCGAGCTGTACGGGTGAGACTCCGCCGTTTCCGTCGTCGAGCCGGACGATCGTCGTGGGCTCGCCGTTGATGCTGTAGTCGTTTGGAACCTTCGAGCCAACGACTGCTGGTCGGTCGATGTTTAGAACTGCACCATCGTCGAATACGAGGTGGCCGAGAACAGGACGTGGAGCTCCGGTGAGCGTTACGCCCGAATCGAGGGCGACACCGCAGGTGCGACAGCTCTGTTCCAATGGCGTGAAATGGCCAGATGGGCAGTGCACGCCACGGAGCTCAGGGCGTGGTTTGCGAATCGTTGCGGTCGATCCCTTACTCGACTTCTTCGACGTCCCAGATGAGCTACTGGAGGGCATTGGATGATCGTCGAACGGTGAGTACGAGTCTGAGGAGACCGAGGGCAGGTCGTCGTCTGCCGATACATCGTCGCTCGAGCTATCGCTGTCGGAGTCGTCGTCATCAACATCGGTGTCGTCGAGCGCTTGTATCTCGAACTCGTTGAAGTCCGGGTCGTCGAACTCTGGATCGAAGTCAGGATCATCGAGGTCAAAGTCTGAAGTTGCATCGAGGTCAGCCGAATGCTCGATGCCAGCCATGAGGTCGTCAGTCTTTTCTCGACTGAGCTGTTCGATCTTGACGAACATCCCGGCCATTCCGGACATACCGGCGGTCGGCTTTTCATCTGCGCTTACGGTTGCGTCTTGGTCAGCTTCCTCGACATCGTCTTGTTCGGAGGTGCTCGCTTCCGCCTGCACGTCTGGAGTTTCGTCGTCAGTGGTTTCGCGAGTGTCGTCGGTGTCGTCGCTCGCATCGTTGGAAGCGGTGTCTACAGGAGCGGCAACATCTTCCTCATCGTTCGTGTTGCTGGCACTCGTGGCGAGCGACTGTGCGACGGTGGAGTCAGCAATAGCGCCCATCGCTGCATCCCACTGGCTTGTCGAGGGGATTGGTCCGGTCGTCTGGAGGAGGAAACCACCAGCGGGCACAACGCCATCACGGAGGAGGCCAACGAGTGATGCTTCTGCCCGAGATCCAGCGTGGACCTGCTCGACATCGCCGCGCAAGACAACGTCGATCCAGGTGCTTGAGTCACGGCCGTCGAGAACGGTCGTTCCTCCACCGATCTTCGCGGTGAGTTCGAGCGGTCCGTAGACGAACGCTGCGAGCTTCTCTGGTTCCATCGAGACACACGCGATGCTCGGATGGTCGTCGTATCCAGCTTCAGCAATTCCGGCGGTGATCGTCCGAACAGTGTTCTGCCAACTCGAATCAGCCAGCGCGCTTAGACGCACCAGCAGTTCATTGAGACGACTCGTCTCTCCCACGGCGTAGGCAGTGAGATTGCCAAAGTGGGCAACGATTCCGTCACCAGCTGAAATTTGTACGCCGCGATCTTGTTCTGAAGTCATCTTCACCTCCTTGCGTTCCTACATGGAATGATCGGCCAAAGAAGTGCCGACCAAAGCAATTTCTCGAATTCCTCATCGAGGGTCCGCGTGAGGTTGCAGCCGAAAGTCGCCGCTGAGGGTGAGAACCTTGGAAACTAGGTGCTCCCAGCGCCGAACCTAGAGAACCTGCATCATCGTGTCGCCTACCCGAATCTGGTCACCTGAGGCGAGGGTCTGGGGCGAGTCGGCATCGACCTTCAGTGATACTCCTGTAGGCCGGACAACCCACGTGCCGTTGTGAGAGGCTTGGTCTCGTAGCAGAACACCGTTCGCCGTTGGAGTGATGAGGGCGTGTAGTCGAGACACCGCCGGGTCGTTGATGATCAGCGGTTCGAGCGTGTCGTCGAAGTCGGGGTGAGAGTACGGCCAGCGACCGAGTACGAGGCCATTGCCGATCGCGACTCGTCGATCGTCGAGCTCAATTTCAAGGAAACTGTTTGGCAGCTCCTCATTGGTGTCGCGCAAGCCATCGGTTCCCCAGCCGCGATGGAAGTGCACTCGAAGGCCACTCGCTCGCACCACACCTTCAACCAGCATGCCCGATGCCTGTTGGTCAGGGTCGTGAGCGATGATGTTGGTGATCGAGCCGAGGGTGAGAACCTCTGGCTCATTTGCAACCACCGGCTCAGCGTCATGTTTTGGAGACTGCGTCGTCTCTACGTCGGTGATGCCGTGGTTGAGGAAACGAACCGATGTTTCCAAGCTGAGGAGCATCATCTGGGGAAGGGGTAGGCCGTCGCGAATCCAGCCCTGCATTGTCGCAAAGCTCTCATCGACGTCGCGTGGAATGAGCAGCGGCTCGATCACATCGTGGGCCGTGTCAACAGATTCGGGCGCAGGGAGGAACACGATTCGGTCGCCTTCACGAGCGAGCCAGCCAGCGCCCGGAACCATCTCTACGAGAACATCCATTACTTCGGAGTATCGCACAGGCAAACTCAACGGATGAAGACAATCGGATTGCTAGGTGGGATGAGTTGGGAATCGTCAGTTCTGTATGAGGAACTGATCAATACCGAGGTGCGTGAGAAACTCGGAGGGACTCACTCAGCCGATCTTCTCATACGCAGCTACAACTTCGCGGAGATCGAGGCAATGCAGTCGGCGGGGGAGTGGGACGCTGCTGGTGAACGCTTGTCGGCCGATGCGCAGAAGTTGGTCGCAGCAGGAGCCGAAGTGATTGGGTTGTGCACGAACACGATGCATCGGGTCGCTCCGGCGATCGAAGCAGCGGTCGACGTTCCGTTCGTGCATATCTGTGATGCCATTGCCTCGGAGGTCAAGGACCAAGGCCTCACGTCGATCGGTCTTCTCGGAACACAGTTCACCATGGAGGAGGGCTTCTACCGTGAACGCCTGGAAGGTGCTGGCTTGTCGGTGCTCGTTCCGCCGAACGATGAACAACAGATGGTCCACAAGGTCATCTACGACGAGTTGGTGCAGGGCGTCCTCAATCGGTCATCTCACGAGGACTTTCTCGATGTAATCGATCGGCTTGGAGCTGCGGGCGCAGAGGGCGTCCTCGCAGGGTGCACCGAGATCGAGCTGTTGGTGAGTGAGGATGACGTCTTCATTCCGTTCTTTGCATCGACGGAGATTCACGCTCGTGAACTGGTGAACGTCGCACTCGCATAGTCCACGTTCATCTGCATCACTCCATCACGATCTGCTACGACCGATCATGGAGTATGGGTTCAGAGGAGAAGACGAAAGGGTTTGCCGGCGACGCGAAGAAGGGTCAGTCGTTGCTCGGACCTATCGAGCGTCGGTTCATCGACACGTGGGTTCCTCGCATCCCCGAACCAATCAACGGTTGGCACCTCACGATGCTCACGCTCGTCTGGTCGCTCGCAATGATCCTGTTCGCGTACCTGTCTCTCGAGAACCGGTGGTGGATTTGGGCGATGAGCGCCCTCGTCTTTCTGCAGTGGCTCACCGACAGCCTCGATGGTTCGCTGGGAAAGTACCGCAAGGCAGGGTTGATCAAGTGGGGGTTCTTTATGGATCACTTGCTCGATCTGGTCTTCGCGGGAAGCGTCGTGATCGGGTATTACTTTCTCGCTCCCGAAGGCACGGCCTTCATGTTCCTCGTTCTCATGCTCGTGACGTGCGCGAGTATGGCGGTGTCGTTTCTCTCGTTTGCTGCGACGAATCAGTTTCAGATCGCGCACTATGGGATAGGGCCGACCGAGATCCGCATTGGTTGGATCGCGTTAAACACGTTCGTGTTCTTTGCGGGAGAGGGCGTCTTTTGGTGGGGCCTACCGCTGGTAATCGTCCTGAATTTGGCCGCACTTGTGTTGCTCGCCTTTCAGACGCAGAAAATGCTCTGGGAGATCGATAAGGCGAACAACGTTGATGCGGTGTGAATAGCGGGTGTTGTTCACGACTTAGGGCGTGGTCGGCGCCGTTGTGCGGTTTCGTGTCTTGTTGTAGTGGCGCTGTGCTTTCGCGCGATTTCCGCAACGCTCCATAGAGCACCAGCGTCGGCGTCCACCTTTCGAGCTGTCCCAGAACCACAAGATGCAGCCGTCGCCGGAGCAGCATCGAAGACGGTCCGGGGTGCGGTGTCCGAGCTCGAGGCCATCGATCAGAGCGTCGGTAGCCAACGCGGAGACGGCTCGAGTTTCGACGGCACGAATGCTCGGGACGGCGGCGTCATCGAAGGTGACGCGAACGCGTGCGGTTGCGAGCGCGTCGTCAAGGCTCTTCGTGAGTTCTGCGCTGTCCTTGTTCTCCGGGTCGGATACGAATTCGAATAGGCGTCGCAGGAGGCTCCGACAATCGATGAGGGTCTTTCGGATCTCGTCGTGATCGAGGGCGGCGACATCGACGCCGTGGTCGCCACAGAATTGCTGTACTGCCCCCGGTAATTCGAGCCAGTCGACGCGTTCGCCGGCGTTGTTCCACAGGGTGTTTGCAAGATCGAGGGAGAGCGGGCCCCCGGCAAGAGGGCGCTGGGTCACTTCTGCCATCTTCATAGGATACTACACCGTTATAAAGATTGATAACGGTTAGATCATCCTCTAACCTTCAAAGGAGCGATCAACGGTTTCGTTAGTGTCGCGGTGAAAGGACCTATTCAATGCAGGCGCAGTTCGAGCACTTTCACGCCGGAGAAGTCGCGGTCCATGCCGAGTGGGGAATCGACACCGAGGCATACGAGCAGCAGTCCAAGCAGATGATGCTCCCGGTCATCAACCCCCAGGAACACACCCTCATCTCGGGCCTCACGTTCTCATTCGCAGGAACGATCGACGTCGCCGGTCGTCCGTGGGCGTCTCCGTTGCTCGCCGGTGCCGAGCAGCTCTTCACCATTACCAGCGACACTGCGATGACGATCGCACGTCAACACGGCGAGGGTGATCCGTTCCAACAGAACGTCGCCGACACGAACGAGCTGAGCGTGCTCTTCTTCGACACATCTACCCGGCGGCGAGCAAAGTCGATCGGAAGAGGAACCCTGACCGAATCCGGAGAGGTCCTCTACGAAATGACCCGCCTCTTCGGCATCTGCCCGAAGTACATCTTCCAACGAGAGCACACACCAGCGACCAAGGTCGAGTCGACCTCACCGGAGCATCGTGAGCGTCTCGATGACGCTGACATGGCACACCTCCGCCGCAGCGACACCATCTTCTTCGCTAGCCATTCTGAACACGGCGCCGATGTCACCCATCGAGGTGGGGCTCCCGGGTTTGTCCGTGTCCTCGACGAGTCGACCTTCGAGATACCCGACTACCTCGGCAACGGAATGTTCAACACGTTGGGTAATCTTCGCCTCGATGACCGGCTCGGGGTGACGACCGTCGATTTCGAAACCGGCCGAACCCTCCACATCACCGGACGAGCAACGACGAAGGCCACCGGACTCGCGCTACCCGAGCCCGAGCGTTCCGTGACGATCAAGGTTGAAGAGGTGGTTGTCTCTTGGGTCCCTATTGGGCGCTGGGTCGACATTGGGCCATCTCGATACACCCCAGACGTTTAGCCGCAGTAAGACGCCCATCACGTCCCGCCGCCACTCTCCAGAAGTACCAGCCAGAACAACTATCCACTCAGAACAACCATGAGGAATTGATCAATGGGAGCTTTGCTCATCATCAACTACGAGACCACAGATCTCGAAGCAATGGAGTCATATCGGAAGAAGGGAGGCGAACACCTCGTCGTCAACGGAGGCGGTCGCCCGCTCGTATTCACCGATGACACCATCGATCTCGGCGAGGGCAACGGCGTAGGTCCTTCTACGGTCGTCCTACAATTCGACTCGGTCGAGGATGCGAAAGCAGCGTTCTATGGCGACGGATACCAGAGCATTGTCGATGAACGTCTCGCGGCGAGCAACCCGTCGTACGCACAGATCGTGCCGACGATATGAGCGCCGTGACGCAAGGAATCAGTCATCTTGGTCTGACCGTCCCCAACCTCGACGAAACGGTCACGTTCTTCACCGACGCGCTCGGGTGGAGCATCGTGGGTGGAGACCCTGAATATCCAGCCGTGTACATCGGCGACGGATCCGATGTGCTGACCCTCTGGCAGGCGCTCACCGATCAACCCGTCGCTGCGGACCGCGAGATGATCGTCGGGTTGCATCACGTTGCCTTCGTTGTTTCAACGCTCGAAGATCTGGACGAAGTCTTTACGAGGGTGTCTGAGTACCCCGGCGTAGAAATCGAATTTTCGCCTCAGCAGAACCCGGTCGGAGTTGGGCCCCGCGTCCACTTCATGTTCTTTGAACCCGGTGGCAACCGCGTCGAGATGGTCTGTGACCCGCAGTAGAGGTTTGTGACCCCTAGTAAGGCAGGCTGCGCCTGCGTGTGACAGCCACTCGCGAGCAACACCTTCGGTCTCCTAAAACAGACGCCGAGAGACCAAGGTGTGGGTTGCTCGTCATCGCCGTGTACGTCGAGCCGACATGGCGGGCTACCAATGGGTAACATTCGGGAATGAAAATCTCGATGACGATCACCTACAGCGACGATCCACTGGCCGCGGTTGCCCATGCGCAGGCCATGGAGAAAGCCGGTGTCGATCAGGCGTGGGTAGCCGAGGCGTACAGCTTTGACGCGGTCTCGACGCTCGGATTCCTCGCAGCGAGTACCAACACGCTCGAGTTGGTCTCGGGAATCCTGCCGATTTATAGCCGCACGCCAACCTTGACCGCCATGACCGCAGCGACACTGGACTCGCTGTCACAAGGTCGGTTCTCGTTGGGTCTCGGTGCGTCGGGGCCCCAGGTCATCGAAGGATGGCACGGTGTTCCGTATAACCGTCCGCTCGGTCGCACCCGAGAAGTCGTCGAAATCTGTCGCAAGGTCTGGAAGCGCGAACGCCTCGAGCATGACGGGCGCAACTACCAAATGCCGCTGCTCGAAGGTGGCACGGGCCTCGGCAAACCACTCAAGCTGATCAACACGCCATTCCGCGAGGACATCCCGATCTACATCGCATCGATCGGTGAGAAAAATGTTGAGTTGACCGCCGAGATCGCCAACGGGTGGATCCCGGTCTTCTTCCATCCGGAGAAAGCACGGACAGCATGGGGTGCATCGCTCGACGCTGGAATGGCCAAACGTGATGAAAGCCTCGGCCAGCTCGAGATTATCGCCGGTGGGTTCGCAGCGATCACCGACACCGAAGAAAAGGCCGCTCAGCTTCGCAACTTCGGCCGAGCGTCCGCAGCGCTCTACATCGGGGGCATGGGCGCGAAGTCCAAGAACTTCTACAACACGCTCTTTCAGCGTTATGGCTATGAAGAAGAGGCCGAAAAAATCCAAGACCTGTATCTCGACGGAAAGAAGGATGAGGCCGCAGCGCTCATCCCCGATGAGTTCCTTGCGCAAACCAACCTGGTCGGTACCGAGGGCTTCATCAAAGAACAGCTCGCCAAGTACGCAGAGGCTGGCGTGACCTCGTTGTCGCTCAACCCGGTTGGAGAAGATCCCCTCGAAGTCATCTCCAAGATCAAGAGCTGGATGCCATAGGGTTTCGGGTTAGCTGCTGGTCAGTTCGCGGACGGCGTTCGCGACGATGACCGGATCCTGCAGCGGACCGAAGTGAGTGATCGTCGGGAAGTCTGCGATGCGCCCGTTGGGCAACGTATCGGCGACGGACTGAGCCATCTGGGCAGGAAAGCCGCCATCGCCGCTTCGCGCAACGACCACATCGAGCGCGATCTCGGCGAGCGAAGAAAGCGGGACAGTCCCGGCTTGGGAGAAGGTCATCGCCTCGTGCTCGGGAAGACACTTCAGGATGATCTCACCGGTGTCGGTGTCGCGGAAGCCGTGTTGTACATAGTCGTGGAGCACGTCGGCTCGGAAGAGCCCAAGGGGTGGGCGCGCGGCATAACGCATCAGGGCATGGCCACGGCTTGGGAACGAACGGAGTCTGCCCGCCGCCGCCTTCTGTAGCGGCGAGCCATCGGGGAAGAGGCCGGGCGGGACGACGGGCTCGAAGACCAGCGCCGTGGAGAACGTGCCGGGCCGAGTGCGTTCGACCTCCAGAAGCGCTGCTCCACCCTTGGAGTGACCAAATCCATGGAGGCGATCCGCTCCAATGTGCTCGATCGCTCGGGCGAGATCGTCGGCCATTCCCTTCCAGCTGAAGTCTGCCTGGTCCGTGGGAGCATCGCTGTCGCCGTGCGCGCGCATATCGACGGCGAAGACTCGAAAATCGTTGCGAAGTTCATCGGCAAGCGCCCGATAGACCATCCCGAGAAAGCCGGTTGCGTGAGCAACGATCAGAGTGTCGGTTCCGTCGCCGCCCAGGTCATGAATGGCGATCTTGCCAACGTGTCCGTCAATAAATGTGGGGTTGCTCATAGACGTTCGTAGATCCAGTCCTTCGGGGTATCACCGTCGTAGGGCATCGTTCCGTGAAACGCCCGAGGGTCGTTATCAAAGACCATCGGAACGAAGTAGCGGTCGCCGGCCCACATCGGTAGGTCTGCTTCAGCGCGCACGGCTTCGTCCTCGCTGCAGGCAGCGAGCAGTCGCTCCCGAGGTATCCACTCGAGGCTTCCCTCTTCGTTTGACTTGGGAGGCGTTCCCGTCCAGGCGGTTACGAGAAAGATAAATCCCATCCAATCTTCGAGCTTCGGGCCGAAGTTTGTCCACGTGATCGTGCCTCGAAGCATGATCTTGTCGAGCACCACTCCGGTCTCTTCATCGAGTTCGCGTCGAACCCCGGCGACGATCCCTTCATCGGGTTCAAGCTTTCCGCCGAGTCCGTTGACCTTGCCGAAGTGATCGTCATCGGGTCGGGCATTGCGTCGGACCATCAGCACCGTGTCCTCATCTTGATTCCATAAATAGGCAAGGGTTCCGGTGATCGGGACAAACGGCATCGCGTCAACCTATCCGCGCTCACCCACGTCAGCCTCGCACTACCCGTCCCGTGTCACGTGTCCGTACGCCATCGAGCGTTCGATTGGGGCACGACGCTCTCGGTTGGATAGAACAAGACGAACGTCGCCGATGCTATTTGGTACGTGTGGGATGACCGGGGGAGTGCCGCTGTGGCCGATGTTGCGTTAGACGAGATCGAAGAGGCCACGCATGCCGCACTAGTGGCCGCCGGTGCTCGGGACAGCGTTGCTCACGAGGTTGCCGCAGCTGTTCGAATCGCCGAGTCGAAGGGCAACAAGATCTGCGGCCTCTACTACCTCGATAGTTATTGCAGGCAGCTCGAGAGTGGACGCATCGACGCCACAGCGGTTCCCGAAGTGCATGTCGAGCGTCCTGGAGCTGTTCGCGTCGATGCGAAGTTCGGCTTCGCCCAAACCGCATTCGCTGCGGGCCTCGACGCGGCGCTCAAATCGGCCCGAACGAACGGCATCTGCGGGTTCAGTATCGAGCACAGTCACACCTGCACGTCGCTCGGATATTTCACCGAGCAGTTCGCACAGGCCGGGATGCTCGCGATCGGTGCCACGAACGCAACCTCGCGGGTCGCACCACCTGGAGGGTTGCGACCGCTCCTCGGGACGAATCCGATAGCGATGGCCGTGCCGGACGGCGAGGGTGGCGTGGCGTTCCAGTTCGATTTCAGCACCAGCGCTGTGGCCCTCGGAAAGATCACGATGGCTGCCGAGGCCGGTGAAGAGATCCCGTTGGGATGGGCGGTCGACGCGAACGGCGAACCAACGACCGATCCATCGGCTGCCCTCCAAGGATCGCTCGTTTCCGCCGGTGGCTACAAGGGGTATGGCATTGGCCTGATGGTCGAACTGCTCGGATCAGCGCTCACCGGCTCGAATCGCAGCGTTGACGCACCGCCACTGAAAACAACGGAGGGACCGCCCCACGACTTCGGACAGTTCTACATCGTGATCGACCCGTCGGCGTACGCGGATCGGGCCTTCTATGACCATCTGGCCGCGCTCGCTCAGTCCATTGCCGACCAGCCCGGTGCCCGTCTGCCCGGGCAAGTTACGCCCGACCCCGCATCGGTTCAACTCGATGATGATCTTTGGGCAGCGGTTCAGGCGCTCGCGCAGTAGGTCGTCTGGTGGCTAGTTGATGTGCACATCGGCGGTCATGCCGATCGGTGCAACTCCCGGTACTCGTGACTCCCGTGAGAACAGCTCACTCATCAACGGGATGAAGTCGGTGATCGGAAGCGTCGGGTAATCGGGGTCGAAGCAGTTCTGGTCGTACTCCTGACAGAACCGAACACACGCCTCGTAGTGTTCGTTGTCCTCATGGACGTCGCGTGCGTTGCGGTCGCCGTCCATGTGGTGGAAGTAGTAGTAGCCCTGAAATAAGCCGTGGTGTTTGACGATCCAGTGCACCTCGTCATCGACGTACGGGGCGAGCATCGCTGCTGCCGTTGCGCTGTGGTTTTGCGGAGCGAACGAGTCGGCAATGTCGTGCAGTAGGCATCCAACGACCATGTCGAGGCGTTCGTCATTTCGAAGTGCGCGTGAGGCTGATTGGAGCGAGTGTTCGTAGCGATCGATTTGATAGCCGAGCTTTGGCCCCTTCATCACTTCGAGCAGTCGAACCATATTGTCGACGAGTTCGCCCTGAGTGTGCTCGGTATACAGCGCACCGAGCATCTCGTACTCCTCGCGAGTGCCATCGGCCATTTGTGTCCACGAAACCGGCTCCATACGCAGACAGTACCGTAGGAAGCTGCCCGCCTCTGGCGCAGCGCAGTCAAGGCGCTAGATCACGCCCGATCCGTCGGCTTTGTCGACGATGAGAAGGACGGTGGTCGTCAACACCATCAAGATGACGCTGAGCGCCATGGCTTGCCCTTGGATGACATCGCCGGGTTGGCTGAGCAGTCGGCTGATTGCGAGCGGCACGGTCATGAACTCGGGTCGACGGCCAACGAACGATGTTGCACCGAATTCGCCAAGCGAGATTGCGAAAGCGAAGCCAGCACCGATCGCGAGTGCCCGTCGAGCGATTGGGAGGTCGATATCGCGACGGACTCGACCAGGGCTTGCGCCCATGCTCGCCGCCGCTTCGCGCAATTTCGGATCGATTGCCTGCAACACCGGCACGATCGCTCGGGTTACGAAGGGCACGCCGATCAACGCCTGCGTTAGCGGGATAATGACCCACGACTGACGAATGTCGTACCACGACGAGTCGAAGGTGATGAGCACACCGAAACCCAGCGTGACCGCCGACGTTCCGAGCGGGAGCAGGTAGGCCGTGTCGAGCAGTCGACTCCAGCGTTTCGGCCCGTAGACGATGCCGAAGGACGCCCACCCTCCCATAATCGTGGCGAGGGCGGCTGCGACGAACGCGAAACCGACCGAGTTCAAGACGGCGCGACCGGGGGTAACTGTAAGAAATGGTGGACGGTCTCCGAGCGCGGTGTAGTTCGCGAACCCGAATCCGTCACCGGTTCGCAACGACTGTTCGACGAGCACTGCGACCGGAATCGCGAGAAGTCCGAGTGTGATGATGATCGTGGCCCACGTGGCTACTCGGCCGAGCGTTGTGCGAGCGGGTCTCCGGCGCGTTCCGAGGCGATCTCCAGGCGTGAGGCGTCCTCGTAGCCGCAGGTTCATAGCGACGAGCGCGATCACTGCGAGCAGCTGAATGATCGAGAGCACGGCGGCGGTAGAGAAGTCAGTGCGGCTGATCGCGAACCGAAAGATCTCCGTCTCGATCGTTCGCTGACGAGCTCCACCGAGGATCAACACGACGCCAAACGACGTGAACGTGAAGAAGAAGATGAGCGACGAGGCGGCGAGCAGCGATGGTCGCAGGCGTCGAAGCGTGATGTGGGTGAAGGCCCGCAGCGCGCTCGCACCGAGGACCCGGGCCGCATGCTCGTCATCTCGAGAGAGCTGACTCCAATAGGTGCCGACCGTGCGCACGACCACGGCGACGTTGAAGAACACATGGGCGACGATGATCGCGAACACCGACCGGTTAAGCGCGAAGGGACCCGAGGTCAGGCCGACTCGATCACTGGTTGCGATGAACGCGCCAGCGACGACCACCGTTGGCAGAACGAACGGAACGGTCACGAGGGCGTTCACGAGCCGCCGACCTCGGAACGATACGTTTGCAAGGACTGCGGTCAAGGGCAGCGCCACCACAAGAGTGACGAGCGTCGACACGACGGCTTGCCACAAGGTGAACCACGCAGCTGACCAAGTTGGAGTCGAGCTCAGTGTGTCGATGAGCGCGGCTCCGCCTCCGTCACCCAGACCTCGAATGAGGAGCTGGCTGACAGGGAGGACGAAGAAGACTCCAAGAAAGAGCGCTGGGAAGAAGACGAGCCCACGCGTTCCCGGCTGGCGCGTGCCTAGCCGAGGACGATGGTGTTCCACCGTTCGGTCCAGTCGTCGCGGTTCGCTTCGATCTCGGCCGGGCCGATGAGTACGGGGTCGTCGGCCAATGGCCCAAAGTTGACGAACGCCTCCGGCAACACGGCTTCGCTATTGGCCGGATACACGAACATGTTGAGCGGCACGTCTTCTTGGAAGGTCGAGCCGAGCATGAAGTCGATCAATGCGGCGGATGCTTCGGGGTGTTCGGTTCCGGCGAGAATGCCAGCGAACTCGATCTGGCGGAAGCAGCTATCGAACAGGACGGCGGTCGGTGGCTCCTGGACGGGAGGATCGGCGAAGAGGAACTCGGCAGGAGGGCTCGACGCGTACGAGGTCACGATCGAACGCTCACCGCCACCTGCGATGAACTCACCGTTGTAGGCATCGTTCCAGCCAGCGGTAATCGTCACTCCGTTCTCGACGAGCGAGGACCAGTAATCCTCCCAGCCGTCTTCTCCGAATCGATCGATCGTGGCGAGCAGGAACGCGAAGCCCGGTGACGAGGTCTCTGGGTTTTCGGTCACGAACTGGTTTGCGTTCACCGGGTCGATGAGGTCATCGAGGGTCGCAGGTGCATCACCGGGAAGCGCGTCGGACCAGTAGTTCACACACACGTCGCTGAAGTCGATCGGCGTGACTCGGTTGATCGGGTCGAGTTGCAGATCGGCTGGGACGGTATCGAGACCGGCTGCGACATATGGCGAGAAGAGGTCGGCTTCGAGGCCTCGGCACAGAAAGCTATTATCGATACCGAAGAGGACGTCCGCTGTTGGCGTGCCAGCGGTCAGAACCGCTTGGCTCACCAGCTGGCCCGCGTCACCGACGGCGACTTGTTCAACCGTGATTCCCGTCTCCGCGGTGAACGCCTCCAGCGTCCCTTCCGACAGGAAGAACGAATCGTGTGTTGCCAGTGTGATCGTCGTGCCGTCGAGGCTTGAAATGTCCTCGGGAGCTTCCACGACATCGAGGCCAGGGTCGGTAAAGCACTCACTCGTCTCCGAAGCGGTATCGTCGGAACTTCCGCACGCGGCAGCAACGAGCGCCATCACAAATACGAGCGCACCCAGACGCAGTGAACGGTTAGCTGTGGTCATCATCATCTTCCTCCGCTGGAATTACCCAGTTCAGGTTGTACGGGTCGGTGACGCGAGTGGCACCCTCTCAGCCCGGCACGACGCCCGAGCTCCCCGGTGTGGTTGTGGCCTCAGTCTATGCGGTTTCGGGCGATCTTTCCGGTCCGCAGGAGGCGCGAGAAATTTTCTGCGCATATTTACTCTGTCATCTTGCTCAAACACTGGTTCGTCCGATAGTCCAAGGGTGATGGTTCTCACTCCTTCTTCGGCCCGCAGCGTTGTATTTGCTACCGCTGAAGCCGCGCCAATCGCCCGCGTCGGTGGTCTGGCCGAAGCCGGTGCTGGACTGATTCGGTCGCTCCAGAGTTCGACCGACATCGATCTGATGGTCGTGCTCCCCGATTACGGCGATGTGGTCCTCGAAGACGAGACCATCAGGCCGCTCGACGTTCCCGACTGGGTGGGCGAAGCGACCCTTCGCTCGGGCATCGCTCCCGAGTTGGGTCGTGTCCATCTCGTGGGCTTCTCAAGTTTGACCCGCCCCCATCCCTACGTGGACGAGTTCGGTGAAGGCTGGTCGGACAATGACCTGCGTTTCTTTGGGTTCTCGGCGGCGGTCGCTGCGATCACGAACCATGTAAAGCCCGACGTGCTCCACCTCAACGACTGGCACACCGCAATGGCGCTTGCGTGGGTGACCGAGACCCCGACCGTCTACACGATTCATACGCTGGGTTACCAGGGACACGCCGACATTGGCTGGCTCGATCTAGTCGATCCCGATCGTGCGTGGGCGTTCGAATGGTTTGGTGAAGTCAACCCTGCCGCCGGAGCGATTCGGCTGGCGGACAAGGTGATTGCCGTCAGCCCGAATTACGCCTGCGAGATCCTCGATCCGACCCGAGGCGAGGGCCTGCACAACCTGCTTGCTGAGCGCGGTGAAGATCTCGTTGGCATTCGCAACGGCATCGACGCCACGCTGTGGAATCCTCTGACCGACCCGGCGATCATCGAACGTTACGGTCGAACGAACTTGTCGAATAAGGAGTCGACCGCGGCGCACCTTCGCTCCCTGGTCGGTTGGGAACGAAGTGATGGGCCGATGATCGGAATGGTCACTCGCCTCGTCGAACAAAAGGGCATCGACCTCGTCCTCGGCCTCGTGCCATACCTCGATCAAATGGGGGCCCGGCTTCTGCTTTTGGGTAGCGGCTCGGAACGTCTATCGATGTGGGCTCGGCAGTTGAGCGTCGAGTATCCCGATCTGTTCGCATTCATCGAGGGCTACGACCTCGAGGTGGCTCACCAAATTTTTGCTGGCGCCGACCTGTTCTGTATGCCGAGTCGGTTCGAACCGTGTGGCCTCGCTCAGATGCAGGCCATGCGATACGGCACGATTCCTGTTGTGACGCCCGTTGGCGGTCTTGTAGATACCGTGATCGACGCCGACACGGATCAGAAGAACGGCACCGGGTTTGTTGCGCTGACGATCGATTCGCTCGGGATACTCGATGCGTTACATCGAGCGACTCGCGCGTGGCATGTCCGCCGCCGTCGCACGGGCATCCAAAAGCGAGGGATGGCCGTCGACTGGAGCTGGGATGTTCCAACCCAACAACATCTCGCGGCATATGGTGAGGCACTCCTGAATAGAGAGCGGGCCGCGAGCGCTGAGGTGTTGGATGACCCGTCGGCTGACGCCCCACCGTCGCTGTAGGAATTTACAGCCATTTCTGCTGGCATCTGCCTAGAATCTGGCGGAGCTAATGACGGGAGAGCTATCAATGAGAAGCCTTGTAATCGCAGCCGCAGGAGCACTAGTGCTCGCATCGTGTGGAGGTGGGGCAGCGACGAGCGACGAATCTGCACGAGACGACTCGGGTGAGATCGTGGAAGGCGGAGACATTGGTGTCTTTGTCGTCCAAGAGGGGGACTGCATCAGTTTGCCGACGGCTGGGGCCGAAGTTGCAGCCTTCGAGGGATCATCTTGCGATGAGCCGCACGATGGCGAGATCTATGAGCTCTTTGACATCACCGGATTCGATGAGTTCCCAGGCGATACCGTCCTTCGCGAGCAGGCGGACGAAGGCTGTCTCAACGCGTTCGAGCCATACGTCGGCATCGATTACCAACTGTCGGAGTTCTTCTACACGTTCTTCACGCCGAGCGAAGACACCTGGAATCAGGTCGACGACCGTGAGGTCATCTGCATTGCTGTTCCAGCCGAGGGTGAACCGCAGCTCACCATGTCGATCGAAGGCGTCGCTCGCTAGAGCACCCGCGCAGAATTCTCTTAACGTCACACTTGAGGTCAGGCCCCTAGTGTGACGTTTAGCTATGGAGAGATGATCGAGTTCTTCGCGACGACGGCGACGCCTCCATCGCTAATCGTGCAGTGTTTCGCGTCTTCCTTCGGATCGACACCGATCTGAACGCCTGCTGGAATGATGACGTTCTTGTCGATGACGCAGTTCCGTAGCACGGTGTCGGGCCCGATCGTGACGTCATCGAGGAGGACGACGTTCTCGAGATCAGCTCCGTAGTGAACGTGTGCGCCGACACCGACGACCGAGTTCGAGACTCGAGCGCCAGAGATGATCACGCCAGTGCTGACGATCGAGTTGTTCACCGAAGGATCGCCGGTGCGGAAGTCGCTGACGAACTTCGCTGGTGGCAAGTTTCGGCTGTAGCTGAAGATCGGCCAGCTCGGGTTATAGAGGTTGAAGATCGGCTCTGGTTGAACGAGATCCATGTTGGCCTCGAAGTAGGAGTCGAGGGTTCCAACATCTCGCCAGTAGTGACGATTGCGTTCCGTGTCTCCCGGAACGATGTTCTCGGTGAAGTCATACACACTGGCTTCACCGCGGTTGACCAAGGCTGGAATGAGGTCGCCGCCGACGTCGTGGCCGGAACTGTCTTTGCGAGCGTCGTCAGCGGCGAGGTCCATCAACATCTCGGTCGAGAAGATGTAGTTGCCCATCGAGGCGAGCACCTCATCTGGTGAATCGGGAAGGCCCTGAGGGTTCTCTGGCTTCTCATCGAATCGAAGGATCTTGCTCGATCCTGGCCCGATGGTGATCACGCCGAACTGGTTTGCTTCAGCACGTGGGACCCTGATGCCGGCAACGGTTGCCGCGCTGCCGGTCGACATATGAGCGTCGAGCATCTGGCGAGCATCGATCCGGTAGATGTGGTCAGCACCGAAGACGATGATGTTCTCCGGGCGCTCGTCATCGATGAGGTTGAAGTTCTGGTAGATCGCATCGAGCGAGCCCATGAACCACTGAGGTCCACGCCGCATCTGGGCGGGCACCGTCGTCACGTAGTTGCCGAGTTCGCTTGAGAGGCTCCATGTTCGTGAGATATGAACATCGAGGCTGTGCGACTTGTATTGAGTGAGCACGACGATCTTGCGGTAACCCGAGTTCACCAAGTTCGAAATGGCGAAGTCGATGAGCCGGTAGCGACCGCCGAATGGCACTGCTGGTTTCGCTCGCTGGGCGGTGAGCGGCATTAACCGTTTGCCTTCGCCTCCGGCGAGAACCATACAGAGGATGTTTGGGCGGCGACCGGAATTGTGCATGGTCTGAGCTTAGTGGGCGAAGGGCGCTCGGCGCCTCCCGTGCTAGCTGATCGAGGCCACTCCGGCACTGCCAGCGTCAACGGTGAATGTTGCCGTGATTGCGATGGGTGAGTTTTCGTCCATGACATCGGTGAGCGTGTGCAGACGAGTCGTCCACGTTTCGGCTTGCACCTCGCATGTCATGAAGCCGTTTTCGGGTGAGAAGTTGCGGACTTGTGGGTTCACGGCGAGCACCAGCGGGGCGAGGCCGCGCAGTGCTTCGGGAAAGGTCGAGCTAATCGCAGGGGCCATAAACTCGGTCGCCATAACGGCACCGCTGGGATCGAACGGGTCGCTGCGGACGTCGCCGGCGCTGCTCGAATGGAAGTCACCGGACAGCACGACGAGGTTTGCGTCGGTTCCTCCGATGGTTTCGAGGAGGCCTTGACGTTCACCGAAGTATCCGTCCCACGTGTCGGTGTTGATGGCCGGAACCTCGCCGGGGAAGGCATTTAGTCCGTGCATGTAGACCTGGTTTCCGAGCACGTTCCAGGTGGCGGTCGACGATTGGACCTGAGCTTCGAGCCACTGCCGTTGAACGCTGCCGAGCATGGATTGTTCGGGGTTGCGGGAATCATCGCTGAGCAAACGCACACCCAAATTGCCGAGACCGGGCAGAGCGACCGGGTCGCCATCGGTGACTTGAGGCGACCGGAACTGGCGGCCATCGAGCATATGAAGGTGGACGAGGTCACCCCATTCGAATGAACGGTAGATAATGAAGTCTTCACCGCTCACCGGTGGCGGAACTCGAACGGGCATGTTCTCCCACCACGCTTGATAGGCGGCCTCCCGACGGAGCATGAAGGCGTCCATGTCCTGGCCATCCTCGGTTGCGTTCGTCGCATGGTTGTTGTCGACTTCGTGGTCATCCCAGGTGACGACCCAGGGTCGTGCCGCGTGGTGTGCTTGGAGGAATGGATCCGACTTGTAGAGCGCGTAGCGCTGCCGGTAGCCATCGAGGGTCGTGACCTCGGGCGAGTCGTGGACTCGTTGACCAGCGGAGCTGACATCTCCGCTATTTCCTGGTCCGTACTCGTAGATGTAGTCGCCCAACCAGACGAAGAGGTCGAGGTCCTCGGCAGCGAGATGACGATGTGCTGCGTAGGCGCCGCTTTCCCAGTTCTGGCATGACGAGAACCCGAAGCGGAGCGTGGGCGCGTCGTTTCCGGGTGCCGGCAGCGTGCGGGTGCGCCCGGTCTGTGAGGTGTGCTCGCCAATGCGAAACCTGTAGTGGTACCACGTGTCGGAGTCGAGCCCTTCTGGGGTCTGATGCACGCTGTGGGCATAGGCGGCCGAGGCGGTTGTCAGCGTTGATGACACAAGTTCGTCGAAGTTCTCATCGATGGCGAGGTCCACCGCAACCATGAGATCGAGACTCGGATCTGGGGTGGCGATAAGTCGCGTCCACAAGACCATCGATGCGCTGTCGGGGTCGCCGGACGCGACTCCGAGTTGGAACGGAAAGCCACCGTCGTACTCGGGGGCATCGACGAGCTGGAGTTCGGGCTCGGTGGTGCTGGATGTGTCGGTCTGCTCATCGCTCACAGCCGCGTCCGGTGAACCCGTTTGTGCATCCGCGGTTCCGTTCGGATCGACACGCTGGGCAGCGTCCTCGCTCGAGGTGCAGCCAACAGTGGCGAGGCCGACGGATCCGATCAGCAGTTCACGACGAGACAGAGCCACGTCGTTGTTTGTATCAGCTTCGACCTATGTCTGTGGGTTCACGTAAGACACAAACGTCTTAGGCGGCTTGGTCACCGTGGTTCCAGGCCTCTTCGCCAGGCAGGTAGACATCTTGGCCGTTGTACGAGACGGCGGTGCCGCTGGCGGTCGGCTCTTCTGGCGGAACCCAGGAGTTTGGGTCGTAGGGGTCGTTGCCATACGGGGTGTAGGTCTTATCCGAGATGCCAGATGCAAAGAAGAGGTAGATGTTGAAGACCAAGCCGATAAGAGGAACGAACAGGACGAGTACCATCCAGGCGCTGAAGTTGAGGTCCTTCAAACGACGGACGGTATTGATTGCCCACACGAAGTAGATGAAGACCATGCCAAGCGCCCAGATGCCGAGCGCCGACGCACTGAAGGTCACGTCGGTCAATGTGTCCTGAGCCGCTCCAGCGCTACTGGTATCAATATCGATGCCGAACTGGAGGACATAAATCGCCAACGCATACGTAGCGATCGCGCATACGACCGAGACGGCGAGGTACTCGAGGCGGCCTGCCTTGTGCAAGGTAGTGAGAAAGCGCATGGTTTCTTATCGAACAAACCACCCACACGGTTGAGCGCGGAGCCAGATTTCGTGTGATTTGGGCCGTTTTGCCCAGCGCGATGTTGGGGAATGTCGACGCTTAGAAGGTGCTGCGACGAGCGAGTTCGTTGGCGAGATCGTCGTACAGCGTCACCGTGAAGAGCAGGCCGACGAGCGCAAAGAGCATAAATCCGGCACCGACGACGAAGCGGTTCGAGGTTTTGATCTGGAAGTCAGGGAACGCAACGCCAGCTGCAGCGACGAGGATGAATGGGAGGAAGAGACCTGCGAGAAAGGCAACCGTTCCGCCGATGTGGCTGAAGGGCTCGCTGCGTGCGCCGTTAATGACGTCTCCGAGGTGCGGCCCAACGCAGGGAATCCATGCCCATGCTCCGGCGAGTCCAGCGACTGCAGCTGCGAGGCCATCGGTGCTGGCATGATTCTGGCGCCATGCGAGACCAGCGGCAGCGATGAGCGCAACGCCGAGCCCGACCTGGGTGACGCCTTCGACTTCGCCGAGCGGCCAGAAGCCACCGAATCGAAGCCATGCGACGAGCATGGCCACAGCCGAAAAGATCGTTGTGACGAGAACAGCGCGACGTCGCCCGCCCAAGGCAACGGCGGTGCCAGGAATGACGATCAGCCAGCTACAGGGCAAGCGAAGGCTCTCGGTGCCTTCGAAGATGAGGTTGATCATGACGCAGTGCTTGCCTCAGGTGGGTTTGCAAGAAGGTAGCGAACCGTATCGCCGAGCTCTTCGTAGTCACCCTCACCAATGTGGTCGAATCGGATATCACCGTTCTGGTCGATGACGTAGGTGCGTGGCCAGAAGCGGCGCCCGCCCTCTTGCCATGCACGGAAGTTCTCTTTTTCCGTGTCGAGGGCGACGGGCCAGGTGACCCCGAGATCGACCATTGCACGTTCGATGCTCGGGATGTCCTTCTCGAACTCGAACTCAGCTGCGTGGACCCCGATGATCTCGAAGTTCTCGTCGGCAAGTTCGGCGTACAGCGCTTGGGTGTGCGGAATGCGGTTTTGGCAGTTGAAGCAACCGAAGGTCCACATCTCGACGATGAGGACCTGGCCATCGAAGTCGGAGAGCTCATCGTTTTCGGTGTTGCGCCAGCCGTCGAGGTTCACGAGGTCGAGGCGAGGCCCGTAGTTCTCTGGTTCTGGGAAGGCATCGACAGCTTCGGTCGTTGTCGTGACCTCCGGTGCGTCACCGGTGGCAGCGTCGGCGGGAGCTGTCTCAGCGAGGGCAGCTTCGGTGTCGGCGCTTGCGACGACCTCGATTTCAGCCTCCTCGGAGGATCCAAGGCCGACGACGGCGAGAATACCGACACCAAAAATGAGAATGATTCCAGCAAAGATTCGTGAAGCCATCATGCAATAGTAAGCAACGATGTTTGGATTTGACTGTCTCTTACTAAGCATTGAAGAACCATTCCGCATTTGTTCACTGCGGGTGAACGCCGGATTATTCGCCTGAATCGACCGAAAACCGCTAGCGTCACGTCGTGATCTTGAGCGACAGAACCATCCGCGAGCACCTCGATGCTGGCACCATCACGATCGATCCCATCGACGACACGGCCGTCCAGCCGTCCTCGGTAGATGTCCGGCTGGACCATCGATTCCTCGTCTTTCGCAACCACACCCGTGGCCTGATCGATGTAAAGCAGGACCTCTCGGATCTCACCGAGCCCATCGAGGCATCGAATGACGACCCGTTCATTCTGCATCCCGGCGAGTTTGTGCTCGGGTCGACACTTGAGCGGCTCGCACTACCGGACGACCTCGTCGCTCGGCTCGAAGGCAAGTCGAGCCTTGGCCGCCTTGGGCTCCTCATTCATTCCACGGCTGGCTTTGTCGATGCTGGATGGGACGGCCAGATCACGCTCGAGCTTTCGAATGTCGCGAGCCTTCCGATCACGCTCTACCCCGGAATGAAGGTGGGTCAGGTGAGCTTCATGCAGATGACCACCGTTGCGGACAACCCGTATGGCTCGGGCATTATTGGTTCGAAGTACCAGGGACAGGTCGGGCCTCGCCCGAGTCAGTACTGGAAGAACTTCGAGTGAGGCGCCATCACCTCCTCCGTCCCTAGGTCTCGTCAAGGTCGACTCTCTCCGGAAACGATTTTCGTTCGGGGGTTTGGTTTTGTCGAGGGACTTGAATGGGCGCTGTGGTTGGCCTTAACGGTCTTTTGGATCGTCGAGCTCGACCTGTCGCCGGCGCGGCTCGTGTTGCTTGCGATCGTTCTCGAGGTAACGGCGCTCGTTTCGGAGACTCCAACCGGGGTTGTCGCTGACCTGCACTCTCGGCGGAGATCGCTCATCATTGCTCAGGCGCTGATGGGCGTCAGCTTGATCTGGGCATTCGCGAGCACAAACTTCTGGCTGATCCTGCCCGCGCAGGCCCTCGTCGGTTTCGGTTGGACGTTTCGATCAGGAGCCGACACCGCCTGGGTGACCGATGAGGCAATGGGTCGAGCTCGCTCCGGCGATGGGCCGGATATGGCAGAGGAGACGGTCGAGCGCATTCTCTTGCAGAAGCATCGCTCGGGCATGATCTTCTCGCTGTTGACCGGACCGATCACGATCGCTGCGGGTTGGTGGTGGTCGGTGAGAGGTACGGGCATCGTGCTCGGCGTGGTCTATACCGCTATGGCGTTCTGGATGGCTGCGGTGATGACCGAGGAGCACTTCACGCCGGGAAAGGAGCGCAACGCTGGGTTCCGTCAAACCTTGGACGAGGGTTTCCGCGTCGTTCGTTCGCGTCCTCGGCTTCGCGTATTGGTCGTGGTCGTTGTGCTGATGGCGATGGGGTCGGTGGCGTTCGACCGTCTTGGTTATGTTCATTTTCTCGACAACCTCGGCGTGGGAGACCTCGATGCGAGCGGGGCATCGCTTCTCGCCATCGGCATCATCTTCTTCGCCGCTGCGGTCGGAGGTATCGCTGTCAGCCTCGTGACGCAGCGACAACTGGATTCGGGCCACGGTGTTGTGCGGGTTGGAATGGGCTTGTTCTTCTTCGCGATGATCGGCGGCGCGGTCGCCGCAGCGACGAGCGCCGTGGTGGTCATTGGCCTTGGCATGTTGTTGCAGGACAGCATGCGCGAGGCCACGTGGCCGATCATGGAAGCGTGGGCGAATCGTGATGCACCGTCGGAGGTGCGCGCGACCGTCCACTCGATGGTTGGGCAGACCAATTCGATCGGCGAGATCGGCGGTGGTCTCCTTTTTGGTGCGATCGCGGAGGCAACCTCGGTGCCGGTCGCCTTAGCCGGCGGTGCAGCCTTCTTCGCCGTCGCCACGCTTGTCGCTACAAGGGGCGTAGACAAGTAGTTGTGGGAGAGACACTGCGTCGTGACGATCCGACACGGGTCTTTGTCCGCTGCTTCGGTTTCAAAGATCACCCGTGGGGTCAGACCCTCAAGGTCATCTTTTGGAGATCGGCCACCCTTGCGGCCGGGCCTCAAGGTGCCCGAACAATCCGCGCATCGCTAAAGATCACCCTTGGGGTCAGACCCTCGTGGTGATCCAACTGGCCAAAGATGACTTCGGGGGTCTGACCCCGTAGGTCATGTTTAGGGTTTAGGCCGTTGCGTTCTCGGGGGTGTCGTCTGGAATCGGCGGCAGTACGGCTGTCTTTTCGGGGCGGCTCTTTGCGAGCTCGGCGGCTTGGCCGACCCAATTATCTCGATCGATGCGGCCCGTGAACGACAAGAAGTCGTCGAGCTGGGTGATGTAGCTCGCCGGGAACGCTGCGATCTGCTCGTAAGTACGAACACCGATCTCATGAAGAAGCGACTCGAGCTTCGGCCCAATGCCCTTGATGACCTTAAGATCGTCGGCCTCGACGGTACGCCAAGGAGCATCATCGCTGTCATCGGTCATAGCCTCATCCGCGGGCTCTGGGTCAGGAACGACCTCTGGGTCCGGGTCAGCGATCACTTCGATGTCGTCGTGGACGACGGGTGCAGGTTCTGGCTCTTGCGCCTCGACGACCACCGACGCCGGAGCTTCCAGTGTTGCCGTTGCCCCCGCACCGGCGAGGGACACGGGAGTATCCACCGAAGCGAAACGAGGAGACAGCGCTGCTTGACGAGCGACCTCGTCACCATTCTCCAACGCTTCGAGCATATGGATTGCGATATCTGCAACCTTGACTTCGTCCTCTTCGACGCCTTGGCCTTTCACGCCGTCGTCGATCATGACGTAACAGAATGGGCACGCCGTGGCGATACGGTTCGCGCCGGTGGCGAGCAGTTGTTGGCTTCGCTCGACGTTGACGTCCTTGCCGACGGTCTCCTCCATCCAAAAGCGGCCGCCACCTGCGCCGCAGCACATCGACTTGGTACCGTTGTTCTCGGCTTCGAGGACCTGCACGCCGCCGAGAGATCCAATGACCTTTCGAGGAGCGAGGTAGACGTCGTTGTGTCGGCCGAGGTAGCAGGCGTCGTGGTAGACAATGCGCTCAGCGAGCGACGCGTTGCTCATGTCGAGATCGCCATCCTCGATCAATTGCTCGAGGAACTCACTGTGATGAATGACGTCGTAGTGGCCACCGAGTTGCGGGTATTCGTTCGCTAGCGTGTTGAAGCAGTGCGGGCACTGGGTGATGATCTTCTTGGCGCCCATGGCATCGAGCGTCTCGATGTTCTGCATGGCAAGTAGCTGGAAGATGTATTCGTTGCCGGTTCGTCGTGCCGAGTCGCCGGTGCAGTTCTCTGCTGGACCGAGGATCGAGTAGCTCACGCCCGCACGGTTCATCAGCGTGGAAAGCGCCTGGCTGACCTTCTTGTTCTTGTCATCGAACGAACCAGCGCAACCGACCCAATAGAGGTACTCGGACTCGAGTGGCTCTCCACCTGCGAGGACGGTTACCGAGTCATCGACAACCCAGTCGGCACGGTCACTTTGGCTGAGGCCCCACGGGTTCATCTGGTTTTCCATGCCGCGGTAGGCAGTGCCCAGCTCGGTTGGGAAGTCCGATTCCATGAGTGAGAGGTAGCGGCGCATGTCGAGAATCTTGTCGAGGATCTCGATGTTGACCGGGCAGATCTCGTCGCATGCACGGCACGAGGTGCAGGCCCAGAGTTCTTCGGTGGTAACCCGATCGAACATCCAGTTCGATGGCACCGCGATCTCGGCATCGACCGAAATAGGTGGTGAGACCTCCGGTGACCCGGTACGGGCCATGACCTCACCGGTCTTGAGGACGATCTCTCGAGGATCGAGTGGCTTACCCGTGGCGTTGGCTGGGCAAACGCTGGTGCAGCGGCCGCACATGGTGCACGCATCGGTGTCGAGCAGTTGCTTCCATGTGAACTCTTCGATCTTCGAAACGCCGAACGACTCGGCTTCGGTCTCGAGCAGGTTCGGCATTGGCTTCATGGCGCCCTTTGGGCGGTCCTTGTGGCTGAGGTACATGTTCAACGGCGAGGTGAAGATATGGCGAAGCATCGTGATCGGCAACAGGATCAGGAAGCCGACGAAGCTCGCGACGTGGGCGAGCCACCATGCTTGATGCCAGCCGGCGATCGATCCCGAGCCCTCGATGAGTGTGGCGAACGGGTATCCAATGAAACTCCAGCGCTCGAATTCAGGCAGCCCGTCGAGAGCGATTCGGTATGCCTCGGCGCCGAAGCCTGTGATCGCGATTGAGAGGAACGTTGCGAGGATCACCGCATGCTCTGGTTTCGACTTGACCCGGATGCGATACGGCCGCATCGAACGAGGTCCGTAGCGTCGCAGAATCGCCCACACGATCGAGATCGTGAAGATCAGCCCAGCAGCATCGCCGATCAGCGCGTACGCGCGGTAGGTGTTTCCGTGGAGGAATTTGAGGGCGGTCGGCGCCTGGTGATCGATTTCGAGCACCGTCGTTACGCCGAGCAGGACCACAAAGCTGAAGTACATCATCGAGTGCATGAGACCGGCGGCCGGCTCGCGCATGAGGGTCTTCATGTAGACGCCGGCGCGGAAGTCCTTGAGGCGGTGCTTGGCGTTCTCTCCGGTCGTTGCCCGGTTGTCTGGCTTGCCTCGCTCCCAGTTTTTCATGCGTTGGGAGAAGACCCATGCGCCCCACACGATCATCATTGGCAATAGCGTGTAGAACGCGAGCTTGATCGGGTCTGGGATGTTGCCGAAGACCGTCCGGTGGACTGGGTTATCGGTCTCGAATTTGAATATCTGGGAGGCGACGCCAGAGAGTGCGGTGAAGATGGCGACAGCAATGCCGATGCTCAGCACGAGCTTCTGCGGCGAAAGGCGAGATTTCATAGCAGCAATCTACTTGCTGGTAACTCGCAGGTAAGAACTGTGGGCAGACGATTTGACCAAACGGTCGGTTAGTTTTGCTCGAGGGTGTTCGCGATGTCTTCGACGGAGCGGTCCCACGCTTCTTGTGGAGTCTCGACACCTGCTTGGACTCGGGCCAAGGCGTCCACAAATGATGAGATCACGGTGTGGCGCTCGGGGGTTGCGACAGCTGTTGGGCGTCCGTCGATGGCGTCAGCCCACACCGCGCCGACGGTCGGCCGTCCCACGAAGAATCCATCGTTCGCGTCTGCGACGGTGTTGTCCTCATAGGCCGAGATCACTGCCGGTAAGGGCCCTTGGCCATTGGAGAAGGTGTTTCGTTGCACGACCGGGTTCGTGATGGTTTGAAGAAGGTCGAGTGCAACGTCGATGTGCTCGCTGTTGGTAGCGATTCCAAAGTGGAGTCCGCCCTCGCTGGAGGTTCCCGCTTCTGGGGCTGTCGAATCCGACGGGAGTGGAATCGCTTGCCAATTTCCGAGGCTTTCGGGGTGGGATTGTGAGACTCGATCTCGCTCCGACCATTGCGAGATGACGGCGGTGAAATCATCGCTTGCGATTTCGGCACGCCAGATCGATTCACCCGGTGTGAGGTCGCGCGAGATCGCTCCCGCGTCCACGAGTCCTGGACATGGATCTGTCCCGAGAGGCGTTTCTCCAACGGTGAGCAATGCCAGGTTGAACGCACGCGCAAGTTCGTCCTCGCCGTCTTCATCGAGCTGACCCGTTGGGCTCACCCACGACGAGCGGCTCTGTGAAAGGATCGCCCGAAGCACCTCTTCTCCGTCGGCGAAGAAGGCCTTACCCGAGTCGTTGAAAACGTCGTTACCAGCTTGGAGTACATCGCACCAGCCCTCGGCGCTATTGAGCGAGCTGATGGTCGATGCGTTGACGAGGTCGTTCCGCACGAGCAGTGCTTGGGCATCCACATCGACGGGAAGGGCGATGAGCTCGCCGTTCACGCCGATGCCTTCGTTCCAGCGGGTCGCAAGGAAGTCTCCTTCCAGATCATCGACGTCATGTTCACGGAGGTCGACGAACAAGTGAGGAAGAGCCCGCGCTTCTGCGCTGTACTCGCCATCGAACGCGATGATGTCGACACGGTTGTTGGTCTCGGCTTCCGTTCGAATCCACTCGCGCTGATCTTCGGGTGAACTGACGATCACCTCGACATCGACCGTCGGGTGTTCGCGTTCCCAGCTCGCGATCGCCGATTCGAACCCGACGATGCGCGATGTTGCGATTCGGAGTGTGGTCTGGTTCGACTCACCGTCTGCGAATGCGAGGGACTCCGGAGCAAGAGTCCCGCATGCCGATGCGATCAGGGCAACGATTGCCAAGAGGAGAGCGGTCTTCATCGGTCATCTTCCACGGCGATACGAATGGAGGTGATGGGCTCGAGAGAGATCTCCATAAAGTCGCTGAGCGGCCCAGGTTTACCGGTGTACCACCCTTGGATTCGATCGCAGAAGACCCGCCGAAGCGCATCGAGTTCTGCACGATTCTCTACGCCCTCACCAATCACGGTCATGTCGAGGGCGTGTGCCATCTCGACGGTCTTTTGGACGAGCGTGACAGCGCTCTCATCGTGTGGCATTGGAGTCACGAGCGACCGATCCAGCTTGAGAATCTCCGCTGGCAGGTTCGTGAGGTACGCCAGGTTGCTCTGGCCGGATCCAAAGTCATCGATTGCGATCTTCACGCCGAGATCTCGGATCTGAGAGAGGACAGCGAGTCCCTCTGGTGTTGCCGTTGCGCCTTCGGTGACCTCGAAGATCACTCGCTCGCGCGGGGTCTTTGTCTCGGTGAGCACCCGCTCGATGTCGGAGAGCAAGGCAACTCCAGACAGTTGGACCGGCGACAGGTTGACCGCGACGTACGGGTTGTTGCCGCGGAGGTGTGGAAGCGCAGCGCACGCTTCTCGGAGCGCGAAGTCACCTATCGCGGTGATGACGCCGGTGTCTTCGGCGATCGGGACGAACTCCGCTGGGGAGAGCGGCTGTCCATGCATGGTGGCGCGTAGCAGGACTTCGTAGCCTTCGATCGCGGTAGTGATCGCGTTGACGATCGGTTGAAAGTGGACCGACAGGTCACCGTTTTCGATCGCATGGTTGAGCCAGTCTCCAATGATGCCTTTGCGGCGGAGCGACTCTCGGTGGCCCGCTTCGAACCGGATGACTTCGGTTTCGCGGCCTTCGGCTTGGGCGACTGCCGACGACACGTTGGTGATCGATTGGGTGAGATCTGGGTCGTGGGCGGAGACTTCGGCGTACGCGATTGTGGCGTTCAGCTCTACCTCTTCGCCCTCGACGATCAACGGTTCGGCGAACCGGTCGGAGAATGCGGTGATGAGGTCTGCGCTGACGGGGGTTGGAGTAATGATCGCGAAGTCGGGCTTGGTGAGGCGAGCCACGACGATCTCTTCGGCACGGCTTGGGGCGACGTCTGAGATGACGGCGATCAATGCGTCGGCGATGGACTTTGTGACGAGGTCGCGGCTGTCGCGGCCCATGCGTCCGTCCAGCTCATCCATCCGTTGCGGTTGAATACCGATGATCGTCCACGGGGTCGAACGGTCCGCCTGCTCGGTGAACCAATGCCGAGTGAACTCCGAGTTCGGCAAGTCGGTGAGCGTGTCGTGCTCGCGATCGTGCAACGCACGCGATTCGGCGGCTCGTCGACGATGTGCCTGAGCGAGGATCTTCGCTGCGGTTTCTACCAGAGAGATGAGGGGCTCGACCTGGGTTGGCTGTGTATCTCCAAAGGCCAGGACCAGCACAGCTGGTGGGCCTTCTGGGAACTCGACGAGGCTGGCAATGCCCGTGCCTTTTCGAAGTTTGACGAGCGCTCCGCCGTCGCAGCCGTTCGGTGCTTCGAGCGCCGAGATGGCCGGTTCGAGTGGGATGCCGAGATCGACCGTAGGTGGCCCACTCGGATGGACGTGAAGGTGCGTGTGCGATCCAGCGAGCGCCGAGGGTAGATGGCTGAGTACCGCAGCGGTGAGCTCCGGAGCGGTGGTTGCGAGCGCAGCCGCGTTTGAGATGTCGGCCATGGCGCCACGACGATCGAGCTCTTCTCGAACAATGACACGGTGCTCTTCGCCCGTGGCCAGTGTCGAGTTCATGGTCTCGGCAAGACGGAGCCAGTCGCCCGGGAGTCCCTCGGTATCAATTCGTTTGTCGTAGGTACCTTCGGTCAGGGCGGAGGCGACGGTGTCGACGTCGGTCCAGAGATGTTCCATCGTCGACGAAATGGAGGCGAAGGCTCGGCTCATTTCGCCGATCTCATCGATAGCTCGATCGTCTGCGATCGCTTGTTCGCCGCGTGCGAGTTGTCGCGCGTTCTTGGTCAGTGTCGACAACGGGCCGATGATGCTGCGACGCAACCGGAAGGTGATGAACGTCGCGAGTGCGAGGACGATGAAGGCTGTCGCTGCGAGTAGTCCGAGTCGGCGGTACTCGCTCTCGACGGCGGTGTTGGTATCTGCGCGGAGGGCGTCGATTTCGGCAGCGACGAGGTCGGTGAGTTCTGCGCTCCGTATCTCGGCAGCGGCATTCCATGCGTCGCGGTCGAACCCATCGTCGGTGGTGCCCGAGCCGAACGATCCGATGCGGATGAGGTTCAATTCTCGCCAGAAGTCGGCCACCGTGAGCAGTTCGAGACTGTCGACTCCGTCGGCGCTGGCGTTCTCACTAAAGACGCTGAGATCCGATGTTGCTGACGTGTGGAGCTCGGTCAGTCGGATTGGATCGACCACCGAACCGCGGGTCTCGATGTCTTCGAGCAGAAGCGACTCTTCGGCTGAAAGCAGCGCCCGCAAGGCTGTGCTTCGGTCATCGGTGAAACCCAAGGGTGCCGACCGAAGTGTCAGTTCGATATCCGCTTCGAGTTCGCTAATCAGCTCGGTGTATCGCAATAGGGCTTGGCCTTGACGGTTGTTGTCGGCGAGTTGGCGGGCAACGTCGAGGTCGTCGGTGAATTCGGAGCCACCCACAAAACCCAACGCTCGAAGGGCTTCATCGAGGTCCGACTGGGTCATCGAGAAACCGGTTGGACGTGCCGTGGTCGTGCCGACATGGCGTTCGGTCTGGATCGCGGCTCGTGCTTCGACCTGATCATCGACGTGTTCGATCGTGTCGGAGAATCTTCGAAGCTCGTGAAGCGATTGCACGTCGGCATCTACCAGGAGTCCGATGAGGGCCAGGAGAGCCAGTGATGGGATGGCCATGCAAAGCAGGAGCCTCGGACCAATCCGAATCCGGCGAAGGATACGGCTTGGCGTGAGCGCGACGCTCCCGCGATGTTCCCGGCCAATCCTTCTTTTCATCTGACTCCAATCGGCGGAGTCAGTGGGGTGCGTATAGGCCTTGAGGGCATACGTTTCCGTGATTCTCACCGACCGGCGTCCGGGTGGGCAAAGAGCCACGCTACGTGGTGAAGTCATGACCAGATGGACACCGAGATCAACACTCTTTGGGCGCTGGTCGCTGGCACATTTTTGCTGCTCTCGAACGTCGGAGCGATCGTCATGCTCGAGGGCCTGACCCGACGCCGCAGCGTGCTGACCGTCTCTGCGCGTCATCTCGCCGGAGCGAGTGGAGCCGTTGCGGGCGTGTTTGCTATTTCCCTGCTCGAGATCGACCTGCTCCAAAGCGATTCGACCGTCGGAAGCGTTCTCGATCCGAGCACTCAGCTTTGGCTTGCGGCGAGTTCTGCTGTGCTTCTCACGACGCTTGCCATGGCGGGGATGGCGGAGCGCGCAACGGTCTTCGCCCATTTGCTCGGCGGTCTTCTGATTGGGGGAGTGCTCGCCCCGTTGGCGGCATCGGCACGTCAAGTGGACGGCTTTCTGACCACGATCGAATTCGGGGAGCATGGGTATATCGATACCGCCGCTGGGTCGATCTTCTCGGTCGCCGGGTGGGTTGCATTGGTCGGCGCGACGATCATCGGCCCGCGCCGCGGTCGCAGCGGCAGTGATGGCTCCATTCGCGACATTCAAGGCAAGTCGATGCCTCTCGCCATGATCGGCGCGCTCCTTATGTACTCGACCCTGTTCGGTGTGCTCGCCCGTCCCGGTGGTGCATGGAGCGACACGGTCGTCGATGGAGCGTCGGTCATGCTCATGGGTGGTGCGGTCGGTGTGCTCGCAGGTATCGCCATCGGGCGGGTCATCGCTGGCGATGTTCGAGTCATTCACGTGCTCCGCGGACTCCTCGCCGGAGTTGTTTCGGCGACGGGTAACCCGCTCGAGGTGAGCTTGGAAGAGGCGGCCATCTTCGGGTTGGTTGGCGCTGGCCTGTCGTTGCTCGTCGGCTACTACATCGACTCGTTGAACGTCGACGACCCGGTTGGGATCATCTCGGTGTTCGGTGCTGCTGGGGTTTGGGGTTCACTAGCGATCGGCATCACCGATGGCGAGCAGTTTCTTGCACAGCTGGTAGGAGTGGTGATCATCGGCCCGGTAGCGACGATCGCCGCCGGAGTGCTGTTCGCAATCCTCCGGCTGCTTCGGTTGTTTCGCGTTCGGCCAGATATCGAGGTCGTCGGCCTCGAACTATGACCGGTACTGTTCGGTGATGTCGATCGCCGTACCGTTTCCGACTCAACTACCACCCGGCTTCGTTCCACTCGACGACGAGCCACGCTTTGATCCGGCCCGTCACCTCCAGCTCGAAGAGCCCGATGAGCTCATCATGCTCTCCGACCTCGGGTACAGCGCCGATGAGATCGAGGGCACCGCCACGCCGGTCGCGTGTTCGTCGCCCTTTCGCCTACTCAGTGCCGAAGGAGCCGAGATCATGCTCGACACCGCCCATAGGTTGCGCACGTTTGCGAGTGCGGCAGGAGAGCGGATCGAGAATGTTGTTCGCGGCGGATGCTACCGGTCGCGCTGGCTTCGAGACCTCGCTCTGAGTCCCGATGTCACTGCACACATGTCGAGGATCTACGGCATCGACATCGCGCCGCACGCGATGCCGTTGCACCTCGCTCATATCAACTACGAACCGTCGAGCATCGAGAAGTCGATCGACAAATGGCATCACGACACGCTGCCGCTCGATTACGTCATGACGGTGACCGACCCGGCCGAAGTCGCCGGCGGGAAGTTCGAGTATTTCCTCGGTACAAAGGACGAGGCGAAGGCGCTGGCAGCCAATGGCGAGACCCCACCTGTTGAGCGACGCGTCGCACCCGATTTTTCTGGGCCCGGCTACGCCATTGCACTCCACGGCAACATGGTCGTTCATCGGGCGGGCGAAATGCACGCGCTCTCCGAGCGAATCTCGATGGTCAACGGATATGTCTCGACCGACACGACCCTCGATTCGCAAAGTCGTTCACGCGACCTGCTCCACGTGGACCCACCTGCTGTGTTGTTCGCCGAATGGGCGAAGTTTGCCGCGTGGCGATCTCACGGCCGTCTCGAAACGCTTATCGAGTCCATCGAATTCACGAACGACAAAGACGAGTTGATTCGACAACTCGAACACGCTGTTGCCGATGTTCAACAAGCCATCAGCGATATGAGAGACGGTCAACAACCGCTCGAACACTACGAAAAGTAGCGAAGGGAAAAGTAGCGAAGAGGTCCAGTCGTTGGCTTACGACGATGCTGGTATCAACGAGCTTGCAGCTCGGCGAAGTGCGAGAGAATTCAATGGCTTGACGAGCCATGAATCAGCGTCGGACTGCTCGGCGAGGAAGGTGTCTGCATCACGATCGAGAAGCAACAGGACCGGGGTGTCCGGGAGACGCCCCGCACGCATTTCTTGTTTGATCAGGAGCGACGTCGCGACGCCGCCCATGTTTCCGATCTGCAGATCGAGAATTACTAGTTCAGGTTCGACTTTGCCAATGGCGTCGTCGACATGCGATCCCTCGCGAACGCGGTGGACATCGTGGGAACCGCCGAGTGCGGCAGCGACGTCGTCGAACAGCCAATCGGCATCGGTTGCAAGCAGAAGATTTGGCACCCTCACAGGGTAGCGCCTCGGATCGATCGCGTTGCGAGCCGATTACAGGAGTGTTTCGGGGCGGCTCGTTCAGGGTTGCGACCATCGTTTCGTGGGCTAACCTTTGGCAATTCGTCCCGGCAACGGGTGCGAACCAGCTATGAACGAATGCGAGCCAACCGGCCCGCGAGCGGGGCAAGCGAGGTACCACCGTGTTGGAAATCACTGTCGAAGCGAGCGAAGATGGCGCGGGCTATCACATCCTGCGTCTCGTAGGAGAGGTTGATGCCTACACGGTCGGCGAGTTCCGTGAAGCCCTTGCCGGTATCGAGAATGTCAACTGGCTGATCGTTGATTTGTCCGAAGTGCCATTCATGGATTCGGCTGGCCTCGGTGCGCTCATCGGCGGAATTCGCCGAGTGCGCGAAGCTGAAGGCGATGTTGCAGTCATCAGCACGACCGCAGGGCTAAACCGGCTCCTGCACACCACTGGTTTCGATCGCATCGTGCCGGTTACCGAGTCGCTCGAAGAAGCACTCACCGCGCTATCCGAAGGCTAACGCTCTGCGGATCTCTGCTGACGGAGAATCAGGCGCTACCCGAGGAACGTCGCGAGCTCTTCGATTCCACCGATGGTCGTCACCGGGGTTGCAAGGTCGTCGACGCGAACGAGTGGCAGTTTCGAATGCTTCGCGTAGTTCAGGAGATTTTCGCTTTCCGAACGCCGCTTGATCTTGAGATGTTCGACGATCGTGGCCGCGGTCTTGCTACGCCCGGCGGGAGGAACTTCTGGGGTGCAGCGGTTCGCGATCGTGATCGACGGCTCGATGCCGGCTTCTCGAAGGTCGGCAATGAAGGTCCTGGCGTTTTCGAGAGAGCGCCCCGTCGGTGATGCAACCACGATCACGCTCGTCTCCTCGCTGCGAAGAACATCGTGGATGTGATCACCGCGAGTCCGGAAACCATCTTCGATGCCTTCGAAGCTCTTGAAGAAGTCGACAGCGTCTCGTACGACCGCGCCACCCACCGTTGCGACGAGCTGACCAACGATTCCGCCGATGGCCCGATTCACGAACGATCGGCGTTTTCCGTGAACGAGGATTTTGTAGACACGGTTGTCGAGCAGGCGAGCCAACAACATGGGCGCATCGAGAAAGGCGAGCGCATCCGAAGAGGGTGGCGTGTCGACGACCACCAGGTCGATCTCCGGGTCGGTGTGTAGCTGCCACAGTCGCTCGACCGCCATGTACTCGGTCATGCCAGATAGCGAATCGGTGAGCTGCGCGGAAAGGGGAGATGCGAGGATTCGTTCGGCGTGGGCCGCGTCTGATGCTTCTGTTCGTACGACTCGTTCGAAGGTCTTGCCGGGGTCGAGCATGGTGGCTTGGAGCCGGCCATCTCCGGGGACGGTGACGTCTCGCAATTCGTCGTCGAGCACGTCGAGTCCAAGAGCATCGGCCAGCCGCTTTGCCGGGTCGATCGTGATGAGCGCGACCGATCGCCCCCGGGATGCCTCTCGCCATGCGAGGGTCGCTCCAAGCGTGGTCTTGCCGACACCTCCGGTCCCGACGGTGACGACGATCGGAACGTCGAGCGCCCGGTGGAGCCCGTCGAAGTCCGACGCGGCGAGTTCGACGGCGTCAACACCGTTTGGGTCATCGCCGTCTCTCGAGATTTCGAACTCGCCTTCGATGAGTTCGGAGATGTGTTCGGGGCTACTCACCCCATGGGGGTTCTCCGGTGTCGTCCACTGGGGGACTGGAAGTTCGTTGGTCAGTCGCGTGCATTGCGCGACGTTTGACTCGTGGCGGCGGCGGACCGCTTCCCCGAACGGGTGCGTATCGAAGCTCTTGGGTGGTTCGGCGTGCGGAAAGACTCGATTGATCGTGACGCCGGCGAGATGTATACCCGGTTGGTCTTCGGCATCGAAGGCTGTCTCGATCGTTTCGTTCACCGGTGTCTCTTCGGGCAGCGTCACGAGTAGCAACGCGGTTTGTTCTGCGTTGATGAGCAGCTCGTGGCCGCGTGTCGCTTGGTCGTAGATGGGGCCTTCGGTTGCTGCTTGGGCGACCATCATCGGTGCCCGGAGAAGTTCTCGGGCTCGCCCCGAGGCTGGCCCATCCACGATGATCCGGTCGAATGTGCCGAGGTCGACCAATCGACGCAGGTACCCAACGAGCAGCACGTCTTTGATGCCCGGTACCGATGTCGCGATCACCGAAAGTGCTCCGGAACTCTCGAGGCGGTCGGCAATGAGACCCATGCTGCGGCCAGAGAGCCAACCAGCGAGCAAACGATCTGGCGAGATCCCGAGCCAAGACATGTTTTCCCCAATGGAAATGATGCCTTCGTCGTCGGGTGCAGGACGGTCCTTTTCCGCCGTCGAACCGTTCAAAATCAGCGGTAACAGCTGTTCTTGGCCACCGAGCTCAACAAAGAGTGTCGAAAGACCAGCCCGTGCGGTTTCGGTTCCTATTGCCGCAGTCAGTACGGTCTTACCGACACCGCCCTTTCCCGCAATGATTAGGAGCGGAAATGGATACTGAAAATCACGCTGCACGTCGACGTCCGTTCACTTCTCTTCGCGCGCTCTCTGCGATCGCACTCGTGGTGGTGTCACTCATTCTGTCGGCAATTCCAGTTTCTGCACAGGATGCCGTTCTGGCGCAAGACGATTCGGAGATTGTGCCGACTCAACCCGACGGTCCAGCAGGGTTCGTGGACATCATCGAGGTCAACGGGTTGATCGATCCAATCATGGTCGACTTCATCTCTCGATCCCTGAGCGAGTCCGAAGCTGCCGGCGCGAACGGTGTCGTATTGCAGATGGAAAGTGCTGGCGCGGCAGTCGACGCAGAAGAGATCACCGCCCTCGCTTCGCAGATTGCAGACCTCGGCATTCCGGTGTCGGTATGGCTCGGCCAGGCTAACAACGGCCTTGCCCTCGGCGGCGCAGGGCAGTTGGTCCTCGCGTCGAGCCGGATCGGCATTGCACCGGGGAGTGAGTTCGGAGACTTTGGTGAATCGCTGCTCACGGGCACCGCCGCCGAAAGCCCGTTCGTCACGTTGTTCGAAGGTGGATTCTCCGGTGGCGTCTTTACATACGACGACCTGATCGCTCTGTCGCTCGAGGATCCGAGCCTCGAAATTCAGGATGCCCCGCTCGTCCTGAACCATTTGCTCGAACTCGATCACTTCCAGTTCGAAGTCCTCAACGCTGGTGACGCACTTCCTGACGGCTCGATACTCCCCGAAGGTATCGACGCCACACGTATCCCGGTCACCCAAAGCCGCTTCGTCACGTTGCCACTGATCGATCAACAGTTCCATACCTTTGCGTCGCCGCCTGTCGCGTATTTGCTCTTCGTCATCGGCCTTGGGCTCTTGGTCTTCGAGTTGTTCACCGCAGGCGTCGGCGTTGCGGGCGTGCTCGGCGCTGGTTCGTTTCTCGCTGGTGGTTACGGTCTTGCGGTCTTGGACGCACGGTGGTGGGCGGTTGCGATGTTGGTCATTGCGTTTATTGGTTTTGCGATCGACGTGCAATCGGGAATCCAGGCTTTTTGGTCTGCAGTTGGTGTGGCGTTCCTCATCATTGGATCGCTCTTTCTCCTCGGCGAGCACAGCATTGGTTGGCTACCTCTGAGTGTCGGCATTATTGGAATGCTCGGCGCGATGCTCGGGGGCATGCCTGCGATGGTCCGTACGCGTTTCTCGACACCGACTATCGGTCGCGATTGGATGATCGGCGAGATTGGTGAGGTCACCCGAGATGTCGATCCCGATGGGGTGATCATGCTCCGTGGTGCACCATGGCGTGCCCGTACCAACCGGGCGACACCAATCGTTGTTGGTGATCAAGCTCGCGTCGTTGAAATCGATGGGCTACTGCTCGAGATCGAACCGCTCGAAGGTGGTGCGGCCGACTATCGGGAGCGTCGCCGTCAAGAGGATGAGCACGCGGCGCTCGATCGGGCCGAGGGAATTTACGACTCGTAGAAGGCTAGAGGAGCGGGCGACGTTCTTTCTCGCTGAGTCCGCCCCACACGCCATGTGGTTCACGAATCGCAATCGAATAGTCGCGGCACTCCGATACGACAGGACATGCGAAACAGATGTCCTTCGCCTTTTGCTCGCGTGCGAGTTTCTCGCGCTTTCGTTCGGTTGTGGCCGGGGGAAAGAAGACCGAGCCCAATGGACCTCGGCATGCGGCGCGTTCTTGCCAAAGTAGTCCCCCAACGACTTCTGCAGAATTGTCCTGAACCGCCAACCTTATTCCCCCCCTGAGTAGTGGTTCTACCGTCGCCGATCGCTCGGCTCGTCTACCTAGTGCCTTCCCTGTTGCCTTTGCAGGCCGCCCTTGGACACGATGTCCGAAGTAGTGTGACTTCGAACTTAGGCGCGCGTTGAGACCGAATACAAGGGGGAGCCGAAGATCCCTCTATCTCGTTGGGAGTCGAGGTCCGGCAATTCGCAGGTTCTCACGGCGACGCGTGACACCGCTCGCATCCAGACGGCTGATGAGGGGCATGGCGTGTTTGCGAGTGTTTCCCATGGCTTGGCGCACTTCGGAAACGGTGACGCCCTCGGGTTGCGCGTGCAATAAGTCGGCGAGCAGGTTGGCCGCATCATCGATTACTTGGGGTGCAAAGTAGATACCGTCTTCGACGATCACTTCGCCTCGTCGGACGAGCTCTCGTAGCTCGGCCTTGTCGATGCCATCAGGATCGGGTGGAGCGAAGCCTCCGTCGAGCAATGCCCGAACGAACGGGTGAGCGAGCAGGGGATCGATCGCCTCGGCTTGTTTGGCCCGCCCTCCGGAAACGACGACATCGGTCAACAGCGACAGTGTTGCTTTCTGTTGGTCGGACAGCGTGGCGGTCTCGAGGCCGAGGCCACCGGCCTCTTCGACCTTCGTCCTCACCTCGTCGATCGCCAGTTGAAGTGCTGGCGGGTCGACGACCCATGTGCCGACATCGGGTTCTCGCTTCTCGCCGGTGAGAAGATGTAACTCCTCGGCGTCGACCCAGCCGCGTTCGGCAATGACACGATCGACCGAGCGGTCGGGGTTAGCGATCGATGCTTTCGTCTGCGGATCGACATCGAGAATCTCGCCGCCGCCGATGGTTTCGGCGCGCCCCGATTCTCGCAGTACGAACCGGTCGCCGGGAAGCAGTGGGAGAGGGTGCGGGAGGTAGATGCGGACATTTCCCGTCTCGCCCGGAGAGATGGCGTCCCCGAGAATCCGGATTCGAACGGCGTGTTCACCCGCGCCCAAGTAGAGGAGGTGGGCGCCTCGGCGAGAGACATCGTGATCGAGTGAGGCGAGGACATTCAGCTGGCCGTCAAAGACCGTCGTCTCGTGCCATTGGCCTGGTCGGACGAGCACATCGCCACGGCTCACCTGGTCGTGGCTGACCCCCGTGAGGTTGATCGCGGTTCGGTTGCCGGGTCCAACCTTGGTGCGTTCGGCGTGAAGGCTCTGCAGGCCGCGAAGTCGTACCGTGGTTCGCTGGGGGAGCACGATCATCTCGTCGTCGATTCGCACCCGGCCACCGGTGAGCGTGCCCGTCACCACGGTGCCTGACCCCTTCGCTGAGAATGCTCGATCGATCCACAGGCGCGGCGTGCCGCGGTCGATTGCGCCAGGGGCACGAACGAGCATCTCGTCGAGTGCAACCTTTAGGTCGTCGATGCCGATGCCGTCGATCGAATCGACGGGAACGATCGCAGCTCCTTCGAGAAACGTCCCCTCGACCCGCTCTTCGACTTCGAGAATGGCGAGCTCGACCAGCTCCTCATCTGCCAGACCGATCTTGGTCAGCGCGATGATGCCGTGCTGCACGCCGAGCAGATCGAGGATCCGGAGATGTTCTTCGGTTTGGGGCTTCCAACCCTCGTTTGCATCGACGATAAAGAGGCACGCATCGACGGCGCCAACGCCAGCGAGCATGTTCTTGAGGAACCGAATATGGCCGGGAACATCGATGAGTGACAGGACTTTGCCGCTCGGCAGTTTGGCCGACGCAAACCCGAGATCGATCGTGAGGCCGCGTTCCTTTTCTTCGGCGAAGCGGTCGGGATCGATCCCGGTGAGAACGCGCACCAGGGTGGATTTCCCGTGATCGACATGTCCGGCGGTGGAGATGACATGACTCATGTGGCGGGGATCGCTTCTCGGAGTGCAGCAATGATGCGTTCATCGTCGGCATCGTCGACCGTCCGCAAATCGAGGATGGTCGAGTCCTCGGCGACCCTGGCCATGATGGCGACCGGTGACGAGCGAAGCGCAGCTCGATGGTCACCGGAAAGCGAGATTCCCATGGACGGAATCTCGACGGTCGGGAGGGTCCCTCCGCCAGGTACAGACATGGTTTCGACGACCGAGCCGGCGCCGACCGCCGCCACGATGGAGGTTGCTCGTGCTTCGAGTTGCTCGGGGGTGGCCATCGCCATCTTCCAGAACGGGATCGCTTCCCAATCTCGGCGCATGTAGGTCAACGCCAGATCTTGAAGCGCTCCGAGAACGAGGCCGCCGGGTCGGAGTGCCCGGGCGAGTGGGTGGCGCGCACAGCGAGCGACCAATTCGGCGTCACCGGCAATGATTCCCGCTTGAGGTCCGCCCAATAGCTTGTCTCCGGAGAAGGCAACGAGCGCCGCACCATCGGCGAGTGTTTGTTTTGCTGCGGGTTCGTCGCTCAGCCAGCTCGGTGGTCCCGATGGCAACCATGGACATGCAGCGTCGAGTAGCCCGGATCCAATGTCGCTTGCGAGTGGCACGCCGAGATCGCTGAGCGCTCGGGTCGACGGCATTTCGGTGAACCCCATGATCTTGAAGTTCGATTGGTGGATCTGCATCACCAACGCAATATCTGACTCCGGGTCGTCGATCCGCTGGCGATAGTCCGCGGCTCGTGTTCGGTTGGTCGTGCCGACTTCGACGAGCGTTGCCCCGCTTTGTTCCATGACGTCGGGGACTCGGAAGCCTCCGCCGATTTCAACGAGCTCGCCACGCGAGACAGCGACGCCACGCCCCGGAGCGAGCGCGGCCAAGATCAACATGACCGCGGACGCACAATTGTTGACAACGATGGCCGATTCGGCGCCGCAAAGGTTCGCGATCAGTTGGGGAGCTTGCGCTTGACGAGACCCGCGTTCTCCAGACGCAAGATCGAGTTCGAGGTTACGAAACCCCGCGTCTTGGGACACACCGTTTGGGGCGCGTCCAAGGTTTGTGTGGAGCATCGTTCCCGTCGCGTTGATGACCCGTTGCAGCATCAGCTGTTCGATTCGCATCGCGTTCGTGCGAGCAGCGTCCGGGTCTCCCGCCGCAATGGCGTCGCGTGCAGCGGCCACGAGCAGCGGATGCGGAAGGCCAGTGTCCGCAATGGACCGAGCCAGAGCATCTACCGATGGAGGGCGGTCGCTTGGAGAAGTTGGCGTGGTGCTCACCCTCTCACTCTAGCTCGCAAGAAATTGGCCTTATCTGAGCGAGTACTCCTGCCGATGGGCACAGAGCATGGCACAGGACACAGATTGGATAGAACGCCTCGACTCTGTTCGTGAGGACAGCCTCGGGGGCGTTGTGGTCGATGATGGCTTCGGCGTCCGCGCCATCTCAGATGGTGTTCTTCGCCGCACTGGAATGTCCCGTAATGTGGCTCTCGAAAAGAGCATCCTCGACTTTTTCCACCCCTCCGATATTGGACCGGCCGCCGCTGTTATCCGTCAGGCGGCTCCTGGAGAGGTCTCCATTGCCCCGGGTGTCTATCGGGTCGTGGCTAGTTCTGGGACGTGGGATATCTACGAGCTTTCGATCATCCATCTCGGTAAGGAACACGAGAACGCTGTGGTCCTCGAATTTTCGATCGCTGGAGATAGCGCTCGCTCGCAATCGTTGATCGACGAGATGGTCGAGCTCACGAAGCTTCTCGTCGAACCGGTTTCGCTGCGGGACAGTCTTCGTGACATCTCTGACTTTGCCGAGCGTAACGTCGACCGCCTCTGCCTCGCGATCACGATCTTCTCCGAAGACGGGAGCGCTGCCACCTTTTGCCAGCGTGATCTCGATGAGGCGACGACAGAGATGAATGCCGCAGCTCATCCGTTGTCACTGCCGCAGCATGTTGTCGAAGCATTCAGCATGACCAAGATCAGCACGTGGCGTTCCAACTCCGAAGTTGGGACGATCATGCCGGACCGGCCCGATCGGGTGACGATGGTCTTGGTAGATTTCGACGACAACATTCTGGGTTACGTCGACGCATTCCGATCCTCGAAGGCGCCACCGCGGGAAGACGAATGGCGTGTCTATCGACTCGTCTTACAGATGTTTCGGGCGGTCATGCTCAACGCACAGCTCGATGCCCGGCTCGACTTTCTTGGACTGAACGATCCGCTCACCGGCGTGAACAACCGCCATCAGTTACTCGCGCTCATGAACACCGCCGAGATCGTTGGGTCCGGAGTGTTGGTCATCAACCTCGATGGGTTTGCGTGGGTGAACCGTTCGATGGGCTTTGCAGCAGGCGATACCGTCTTGCGATCGGTCGCAGCGAGCCTTCTCGCGTTCGTGCCGCCGACGGCGGTGACCGCCAGATTGTCCGGGGACGAGTTCCTCGTCTGGTTGCCGATGATTGATTCGGACGCGGAGTTGTTTCGCACCGCCGAAAAGATGCGCACAGCTATCTCGGTTCCGCTCGACAATGCAGACCGTCGAGGACGTACCCGATGCTCGATCGGCTCGGCCCGTGCCCTCGCGAATGAGAGTGCAGATGCGGTCATCCATCGAGCTGTCGAAGCGATGAGACTGTCGAAGACAGAGGGCGGCGATCGCGTCACTCACGCTGAGTAACCAACCCCTTTTTCTTTGTGTTTTTCAGAGATGGGTAAGGTTTTGTGGGGGAAGTTAAGATTCTGATCCCGTCTCGCGTCCGACCTATTTCGTCGGTGTAACGTCGCATCGAGATGCGGACAGGGTGGGTATTTTTAATCGTCATGGCGGTGTTGGCGGCGGGCTGTGCTCCAGCCCCGCAACCGCTCGAACGATCCTCGAGGCTCGTCGGTGAGGGTTCGCTCATTCCCGAGATCGCTCCGACTCCTCGCGTCGCCTCGGCGACTCAGGTTCGTGAGGTGCCGATGAATGCGGCGGCACCGGTCAACGAGGCATTGGGCAGGGGCATCAACTTCGGTAACTCGCTCGAAGCCCCCCGCGAAGGCGATTGGGGAGCGGGCCTTGACGCGGAGTACTTCCGCATCGTCGCCGACGCTGGTTTTGATCACATCCGGCTTCCCGTTAGCTGGGCGGAGTACGCCGACACCGAGGCGCCATTCACGATCCCGACGGGGGTCGACCCGGCAATTGTTGACCAGCCCTACTCCAACATCTGGGAGCGGGTCGACTGGGCGGTCGATCAAGCTGAGGCGAACGACCTCATGATCATCGTCAACATGCATCACTATGACGAAGCGCAGGAGGATCCCCTCGCGCATTGGGATCGGATCGTCGGAATGTGGGAACAGATCGCCCCGCACTATGCCGACGCCGGCGACCATGTCGTCTTCGAGTTGTTTAACGAACCGTATGCAGCCTTTTATGACGATCCGCAGCTGTGGAACGAGCTCCTCGCCGAACTGCTCGCGGTGGTTCGTGAATCCAATCCGACTCGACCGGTCTTGATCGGTCCGGCCGGGTTTAACCGGATCGACTTCCTCGACGACCTCGTCCTTCCCGAAGATGATCATCTGATCGCAACGGTGCATCTCTACGAGCCGCTGAACTTCACGCACCAGGGCGCGGACTGGCTCGAGGACATTCCTCACATCGGCGTGCCATGGGCGACCGACACGTTCGGTTGGAACGAAGGCTTGTACGACCGTTCATGGGACAGTCGTGTCATAACCGAGGATGACCAACTTCGGGTCGACTTCGACCGTCAGTGGGCTGGTTTCAGTGTGGACTACGTCGAACCGGCACGGCCGATCGAAGTTCGCTTCGAGGTCGAAGGCGCAGGAAACTTACGTATTGGTTGTCGAGCTGGCGAGGAAGACGAACTCAATCAAGCCCGAATCGTGAGTACCGAGGTTGCGCAAGAATTCACCATCGACCTGTCGGGCTGTTCTGACCGGGCGAGCGGAATCAGCGTCATGAACGAGGCCGAGGACTTTGGTCCTGTCCGCTTCACCGACTTCGAGTTCTGTACCGAGGCGTGGGGATGTCAGAACATCGTGACCGACGCGGAGACGTCTCTGCGGCGTTGGGTGGAGCGCGCAAGCGAATGGAGCCGTCGCCATGGCGTGCCACTGCATATCGGCGAGTTCGGGGCCTTCTCCGCAGACGGTGCGGTTCCGATCGTGGATCGAGCGGCGTGGACGTCAACGGTGGTGGACGAAGCGGTTGCAAATGGGCTGTCGTTCGCCTATTGGGAATTCCATGCTGGCTACGCAGCCTACGATCTTGAGACTCGCCAATGGAACGCACCGCTTCTCGAGGCACTGCTCGGCGAGTAAGCCCGCTGCTCGCGTATGTGCGTGATGGAATATCTGTTGTGGACGCGTCGTAGTCTTAAGGCGTGAAGCTAGTTATTGCATTCATCGTCGTCCCGGTCATTGAGATCTTCCTCATCACCCAGGTCGCGAGCCAGATTCAGTGGCCGCTGACGTTGGTGTTGGTTATTGGTGTGTCGATGATCGGCGCCTTTCTGGTGAAGCGTGAAGGGCTTGGTGTCATCGATCGGGTTCGCAACGGCTTCGGCGCTGGCAAGCTCCCCACCGATGAGCTCGCCGACGGAGCGATGATCTTTTTTGCCTCGGCGCTCATGTTGACCCCAGGCTTTCTCACCGATTTCCTCGGTCTAGCGCTGCTGATTCCGCCGATCCGTGCGTTGATGCGCCCAGGCGTCATCTCCTTTTTCAAAAAGCGTGTCGAGGTCAAGACGAGTTCGATGGGTGTTGGCTTTGGTGGTGGCGTCGGTCCGGGTGCTGGGCAGTCCGGGTTCCCCGGTGCTGGGTTCCCGGGTGGCTTCGGTGGAACGAGACGGCCAGGGTTTGGTCGCGATGTATTCGATGTCGACGGACAGCGCTCGGCCGCCGATGCCGACATCACCGATATCACACCGAACCCGGGTGAGCTCGGAGAACAAACCGACTGACGAGATCTCTCCAGCTGTGCCCGAGCGGCGGTCTGGGTCGGTATTTGCGTCAGGGGGTAGAGTCCACCAATGCCTGTGGCGAGCACGTATGAGCTGCTGATGAACGACCAGTTTGTCGAGCGACTCCATAGTGGGATCGATTCGGCGACCGATCGCGTCTTTATTCAGGTCATGACCTTCGATGGTGATGCCGCCGGACTCGGAATCGAGCAACGGCTGATCGCCGCCGTCGAACGGGGCGTCGATGTTCGGCTGACGGTCGATCTCTTTGCCTTCCGGTATGTCAGCGATACTCGCTCGACCAAACCGGCGGTCGCCGCTGAGATTTCCGAGACGCACGCCATGTTCGACCGGTTGGAAGCTGCTGGTATCCAGATCAGCTACGTCGGGCCGTGGGGACCGCTCTTGGTGCTCGGAGCGCTTCGAAATCACAAGAAGATTTTCATCGTCGACAAGATGGTCTACCTCGGTGGCATCAACATCAGCGATCACAACTTCGAGTGGTTCGACTTCATTGTTGGCATCGGCGACCCCGAGATCGTCTCGGAGACGGTCGATGATTTCCATGCCACTCGCCGAGGCGAGAGGGTCTCGCGCAAGTCGTCGATCATCACGAACGAACGAGTTGAGGAAACCTTCGACGAGATGATCAGATCGGCGAAGGAGTCGATCGTGGTCGCGTCGCCGTATGCGCTCGACCTCGACCTCGAACGGCGGCTCTCCGAAGCGACGGCTCCATCGAAGACGGTGATCACGCCACAACGCAGTAACTTCCCGATGTTCCGTCGGACCGATCCGTACATGCGTGAACGCATACTTCGCCACGACGTCGACCTCGTGACCTTCACCGACTTCTTTCACGCCAAGTTTCTTCTCGTCGACAACGAACGGCTCCTCGTTGGCTCCTCGAACTTTGGGCGACACAGCTTCCGATGCAATCAAGAGATCTGTGTTGTCATCGAAGACCGGTCGTTTATCGATGCGCTGCTTCGTGCGCTCCCATCGACAAAGCCCATCGAGCATCGGTCTTCGAAGCTTCGGTTCTGGTACGGCTTTCCGGTCGAGTATTACTTCTTCATTGGTACGAATCTGCTCGAGAGGATTGTGGTCCCGCGTGCGCCGGTTCTCGCGTCGCGCTGAACTCGTACTGATCGGGACCGGCTTTGTCGTCATCTCGCTCGTGGTGTGGGGACTCGGGCGGGTATTCGACGAACCTTTGCTGTCGTTCGCCGGGTTGATGGTGCTGGCATCGACGTTTGTTCCCATGCCCGCAGACGCCTATGTCGTGCAGACCGCCGAAACGTTGGACCCTGTCACCGTTGCGGTAGTCGGTGGTGTGATCAACGCGTTTGCCGTTCTCGGCGAGAGGCAGTTCATCCTGCGCCTGATCGATTACCCCGTCTTTGACCGTCTGACTCGATTTGTCGGTACCAACAAATACTTGGGCATTCTCGACCGACAGATGTTCCTTGGGCTTGCTCTTGCAGCTGCGTCTCCGGTGCCGTTCGAGGTGTTCCGGTTCGTTGCGGTCACCCGCAATGTCAACCTCGTCACCTATTTCTTTGCCACGCTGATCGGTCGCGGTGGCCGCTTCTATGCGTTGGCGCTCGCCGGTGGGTTCTTCGCTGCGCAGGGCATCTTGCAGATAGTCGTCGTGATCTTGGTCGTGCTCTTTCTCATCGGTTTGATCCGCTCGCTGCTCAGTCTTCGTGAAGATGAGCCGGAACGAGATCGACCCGCAACCGGCCCCGACAGCGCGTAGTTGTTCGTGGAGGCTCGGACACTCGTTCACTGAACGAAACCGGCAGGGCGTTCCCGCGGTCTACCTCCACTGCGATGTGGGTTACCCTTGGGAGTTCTATGCAGGCAACGTCCCCCCGCCGCGCTGTGCTTCGGCTATCTGTTCTGATCGTCGTGGCGTTGCTATCGGTGGCATGTGGAGCAACCGCTGATGTGGCTTCGAGCGAGGCGTCTTCTGGCGATACCGATGGCACAGCCGGGGTCGAAGAGGTCCTGTCCGCCGCTGACATCGATGACGATGTAGAAACCACGACGACCGCCGCACCGACAACAACAACGACGACAACAACGACGACAACCACGATCGCAACGACCACCACGACCGAGGCGCCGACTCCCGCGCAATGCGCAGCATCTGTGCCACTCGAGCATCGCATTGGCCAGCTTATGTTTCCGGTCATGGTGCAATCGGAGTTCGCTGCAGCAACAGAACTTTCCGGTGAAGGACTGCTCGGCGGTGTCGTCGTGCTCGGAACGCCATCGGCCTCGATCGCGACGGACATCGCTGCGTATCAAGAGGTGTCGCTCTTTGGTGATGGCATCATCGCCGTCGATGAGGAAGGCGGCCGCGTCCAGCGCTTGGCATTGCTCACCTCCGCGCTCCCGAGCGCAGGGACGGTCGGTTCGACCTTCACGCTCGACGAAGCAACGCAGTTGGCAGAAGATCATGCCCGTGCGATCGGTGAGCTTGGATTCACGATGAACTTGGCTCCCGTCGTCGACCTCAACAATGGCGGTTTCATTGGGGACCGTGCCTTTGGTGTCGAACCCGAACAGGTCACCGACTTCGCGTTCGCTACAGCTGACGGCATTCTCTCTGCAGGCCTCGACCCGGTTGTGAAGCACTTCCCTGGGCATGGTCGGGGCATCGATAGCCATACCGGCTTGCCGACGATCCCCGGTGTTGAAACGCTTCGAGAAACCGATCTTGTGCCATTCGTCGAAGCATCGGATCGAGGAGACCTGCCAATCATGGTCGGCCACCTCGTCGTCGAGGGACTCACCGATGGACAACCCGCATCGATTTCCTCGGCTGCGATCGACGGACTGTTGCGCACCGAGATTGGTTTCACCGGTCTCGTGATGACCGATGCACTCAACATGGACGCGATCGCTAATGATCTCAATAACGCCGAAGCTGCCGAGCTTTCGATCGCGGCCGGCGTCGATCTCATCATGTTGGGTTCGCTTGCCGACACACGGCTCACCGTGGAGCGCATCGTCGAAGCCGTTGAGGCTGGTCGCCTGACCGAGGAGTCCATCACGACTTCGTTCGTTCGGGTCATGGAGACTCGAGATATCGACATTTGCGGCGAGTTCTAATTCGCCCTTGGAGCCTTCGCAACGGCGATCGAACCAATTGAACTCACGTGCCGTTTCGCCGGGTTGACCCCCCGTGGGCCGAAGTGACCAGCGTCACTGAGTAAAACGACTTCAGATTTGCCAGTTCCTTAACTAGGGGCGACTACCTGCCGATGAGTTCTCTATCCCGGCGGAAAACCACTCTTAAGGACTGGAGCGTCTCGTGCGCAAAAACTACAAAAAGACATCAGCAACACTTCTCGGATTCAGCATGCTGCTCGCAGCATGCTCGGGCAATGGCGAGGCTCCCGACGCTCTGGCGTTCCAGGACGATTCATCGGGCGGCACCGGCGCTGCAACCGTTGCTCGTCCAACCGGCAACCCATGTGCATCGAACGAGTTCTCGGTCGGCTTTGACGCAAGCGTCATTCTGATCGATCCGGCCACGACAACCGCTGGCCCATTCTCCGTCGACGTACCTGCAGGTACCTACGACATCATTGTTTCGACATGGCTCGGTCCTGAGGAAATTCCTGCCCAGACCATGGAACAGTGGTTCTTCACCACCGATTCTGGCTACCAGTCGCCTCTTACGAACGACTTCAGCCCAGAGCTTCTCCAGAACCAAGAGTTCCAAGGACAGACCATTGGTGACACCAGCTCGGTAACACTGCATCACAAGGCGCCAGGCATGGATTCGGCAAACTCGGTCCACCCGCTTTGCATTGGCTTCCGAGCCATCGAAGCACCTGCAGCGACCACCGAGGCACCTGTTGTAACCGAGGCTCCTGAGGTCACGGAAGCACCTGAGGTAACCGAGGCTCCTGAGGTCACGGAAGCACCTGAGGTAACCGAGGCTCCTGAGG
>CAYVHV010000021.1:0-15797 GCA_964451305.1 uncultured Acidimicrobiales bacterium
CGCGCGAGATGGGCTGCGCTGGATCGAGCGCTGGCGTCTGATTAGTTGGTGGCGAGCGTGTACGCGAGGTCTGGGATGAACTGACCCGCGGCACCCGCACAACCGTCTGCTTCTCCGGGTGCTTTGATCCAGAGGTGTGCGTGCACTGAGGCGCTCGGATTGAGCGTTGGGTCGGGTCCGAGTGCTCGCCCGGGCGGGTCGCACCATTCGCCGTTGGCACCGTTGCCGTTGCGGCTGACGTCGATGACCTGTCCAATCCCTGCCGGGTTGCCGAGGGCGTTGAGTACCTGACGTCCGAAGCTCTCTTCGTTCGCGGTGGCGTTGAAGTTCGACACGTTGGTGAAGAACCCGTCGGCGTTGAGCACGCCCACATCGCGAAGCCGGTCGGCCATGTCGTTTGGCGTAACCCAGTTGGAGTGCCCCGCGTCGATGTAGACACGGCACTCATCGCACGATGACTTCAGCGTGGTGACCGCATTGCCGAGAGCCTGGTTGCGTTCGCTTCCGGCGCAGCCGTTCAGCGCAATGGAATCAGGTTCGAGGATGATGATTGCCTCACCGTCTCCGAGACCCGCCGCAAAGCCGTCGATCCATTGCTGATACGCCGTGAAGTTCGCCGCCCCACCGGCGCTGTGCTGTCCACAGTCGCGGTCGGGGATGTTGAATGCGACCAGGACGGGGATCGCATTCGCCGCGCTGGCTTGTCCAACGTACGTACTCACCGCGGTTCGAATATCACCGCTCCATTCGCCAAACCACTTTCCCGTCGGTTGGTCCGCAACCCGGCTACCGATGACACTCGCTCGCGGATCGCCAGGATTGTTCTGCACCCACTGCGCAGCGATGTTCGCCGGATCGACGAACAGCGTTCCCGCAGCGACGGGACCCTGCGGTGTTGGCGACGATACGGCGCCTTGGGTCGTGGTCGGGGCAACGGGTGCTGGCGCTTGGGTGGTGGACGATCGAGGCGCTTGTGTCGAACTGGTCTGCTGGGACCCGGTGTTCTGTTGAGTCCCTGTGTTCTGTTGGGACCCTGTGTTCTGCTGCGACGGTGTCCGAGTCGAAGCTGTGCTCGGGGAGTTGTTCGTCACCGGAGTTCTGGAGGTTGTGTTGTTTCCCACAGCATCGGCCGTTCCAGCCGGTTCTGAGCCCTCGTTACCCACGGTCGGTGTTGGGCGCTCGGACGATTCAGACCGGTCGGATGTCGCAGCTGCGTCGCTCCCCGCCGAGGCGGAACCGAACAGCTGGCCACCAGGGTCGAACGTCGTTGCTGCGTTTGTCTCATCGTCGACCTCATCGTCGACACTGCCGCCACTACCTTCGGAATCACTCGAGGTTGTGACGCCGATCGCGGGATCGTCGAGGTCCCTATCTGAGTCGTCGTCCGCGAACGCGAGAGCCGGTCCGTTGTTCGACCCGGGACTGGCATCGCTCGACGTCGTTGTGACGGCTTCGGTGGATGGCCAAAGAACGAAACCAGTAGCCAAAATGGCCACGAGCACGAGGCCGAGCGCTGCACCCACACGCGTGCGCGTCGATAGGAAAGAAACAAGGGAGTCCATACTCCGCTAGTTATCGTTCGGTCCGGGCCAGAACTGTAGGGCTTGCGCAGGCCGTTTCTTGACCGTTGTGCGCCGCTGCTCTGGTTCAGAGAGGATCAAACAGAATCGCTCGCGTCAGCAGGTTCGAGGCCAGCCCAATCCTCAGGATTGTCCTCGACGAGGGTCAAGATGACCTCGCCATCGACGCCATCGACCATTGCAAGCCCACGTTGCTTCGGTGGGGATTCGTTCGAGTAGAGCAGAATGCGCCATGTCGGCCGGCTGCGAAGTCCGCGCCAAGCCATCTGCGCCGAGGCATGACCGACCGGGAAACCAACAGCCTTGGTTGCCTCGACGAGCGCATCCTGTTCATCAACAGCTAAGTCCCAGCCGCCTTGAATGTGGTAGAGGCCCACGGCGATCAAGCCGACCGCAGCGAGCGCCACTCCCCCATTGACCAACGCCGAATCGTCTCCAACAGCGAACCAGTACGCCAGAAGTCCTCCACCGATGAGCAGGTAGAGAATCCCAGGAATCCGTCGCTTGCTGTTGTTTGGGAACAGGTATGGCCCAACGAAGTCGGCGGCATTGAGATCATCGGGGAGTTCATCGAAGTACTCCTCGTCTGCGGGCGCACCATCGATCTCGATCGTGCTGTCGTCGGAGTTCAGATCAGGTGTCGTGCTCACACCTTCAGCGTATTAGGACCCTCTCAAAGACGTGCGATCGGCCAGAAATAAGGCTTGAGTTCGTTCCCGATCATGCCGACGACGTCAGATATGCAAAAGTCTCGTCTCCTGACGGTCCTACTTTCGCTAACCCTGCTCGCTGCTGCATGTGGGCGGAACGGCGGAACGGTCTTCGTCGCGAGCTCATCGGACACGATCGAGACACTCGCTGCAGAAGAGCTCGACAATGCCCCAGCTGACGTTCTCGCCTTTGCCCAGGAGCAGAACGATCCTTCCACCGATGCCTCATCGTCGACCTCTCAGGAGCGTGGCAACGATTCTTCTCCAAACCCGAGGTCGAACCCGACCGCAACCCCAACGCCATCACCGTCGACCGCCGCAACGTCCCCCGGCGCAAATAGCGCACTGACTACAGCACCCCCGACGAACGGATCGAGTGCGCAGTCGACCGCCCCGCAATCGGCCACATCACCATCGTCAACCCCATCGTCGTCGAGCACCGTCCCCACCTCCGGAGAATCGAGCACGTCATCGACGAGTTCAACGACGCCGACCAGCACGACCACAACACCAGCGGGCGCGACGTCCACAAGCACGAGTTCCACGACGAGTACCACGTCGACCAGCACGACCTCATCGACGACGAGTACGACCTCGACCACGAGCACGACCTCAACGACCAGCACGACGTCGACGACGAGCACGCTTCCGAGCCCTGACGGCGCTGCCCTCTTTCAGAGCAATTGCTCGTCATGTCATGGCGCCGATGGCACCGCCAACGACCGGGTGAACCTTCAGAGCCTCAACTGGACAGATGAGCGCTTCGCTGAAGCGATCACCTTTGGAACGTCCAACTTTCAGATGCCTTCGTTCGCCGGAATTCTGAGCCCCGAAGAGATCGACGCTGTCGCCGCATATGTCAACAGCCTCAACTGATCGTCCCGCGCAGTGGGTTGCTTACCCCGCCGTGTGCAGGCTCAAGCCCATGCCGCCGATAGCCGACTCCAGGTATCGGACAGGCTCTCGGGAAGGACGCGAGCCTCGGCAACGCTCGTGAGAAAGTTGGTATCTCCCGACCACCGCGGAAGCACATGGACGTGCATATGGTCAGGGACACCAGCACCCGACGCTCGCCCAAGGTTCATCCCGACGTTCACCCCTTCGGGCTGGTACTCAGACTTCACGGCCCGCACACCCATCCGAACGCCATCCCACAGCTCGCGATAGGTCTCATCGTCGAGATCCTCGAGGTTCTGGACCGCAACCTTCGGCAACACCATGAGATGACCGGAGGTATAGGGGTACGCGTTGAGCAACGCAAAGCACCGCTCGCCGCGCCACAGGATGTAGGTGGTTGCATCGCCGAGCCCGGATTGTTCGATCCCTTCGAACAACGAGAGGCCACCCACGTGACCTTTGGAACGCTCGTCGTCATCGGCGAGGATGTACGGAATTCGCCACCCCGCCCAGAGACGAGCCATCTGTTCACGCCCGGAGAGGGTGTTGTCAAGCTCGGACATGCACTAACGCTTTAACTCGATATCTTCTGCGAGTCGAGCGGCGAAGTCATCGACCGACACATCCCGTTCGACATCTTTGACGCCCCGGATATTTAGTCCGACCGTGTTCGCTGCAACATCGTCATCTCCAACGACGAGAACATACGGCGTCTTGTCGACTTTGGCGGTTCGAACCCGTTTGCCAAGCGGATCGGTCGCCGCATCGACCTGCACTCGGAAACCATCGCCCTTCAAGCGATCGGCGAGTTCGTACGCGTAGTCCTCGTGGACTTCAGCGACGGGCAGGATCCTCGCTTGGACCGGAGCCAGCCACGCAGGGAAATTACCGGCATAGTGCTCGATGAGCACACCGAAGAACCGCTCGATCGAACCCATCAGGGCACGGTGGATCATGACCGGACGCTTGCGATTTCCATCGGCGTCGACGTACTCGAGTTCGAATCGTTCGGGAAGGTTGAAGTCGAGCTGGATCGTCGAAAGTTGCCACTCTCGACCAATGGCATCGCGCACATCCACATCGATCTTGGGACCGTAGAAGGCGCCGCCGCCTTCGTCGACGACATAGTCCAAGCCGTGTTTATCGAGCGCTGCCCGCAGACCTTCGGTTGCCGAATCCCAGATCTCGTCGTCGCCAACAGCTTTTTCGACAGGGCGCGTGGACAGCTTCGCTTGGAACTCATCAAACCCAAAAGCCCGCAGCACCGACAACACAAAGTCGAGGAGTGACTCGAGCTCGTCCTGGATCATCTCGCGCGTCACGAAGATATGACTGTCGTCTTGGGTAAAGCCGCGGCTTCGCATCAAACCATGAACCGCTCCGGAGAGCTCGTAGCGATACACCGTGCCGAGCTCGAAAATCCGCTTCGGTAGATCCCGATAGGAGCGCTGATCGCTCTTGTAGATCATCACGTGGAACGGACAGTTCATGGGCTTCGGGTAGTACGTCGCTCCATCGAGTTCCATCGGCGGATACATACCGTCGGCGTAAAAATCGAGATGACCTGAGGTCTCCCACAACACCGACTTGGCGATGTGTGGACTGAACGCAAAGTCGTAGCCACCGTTCTCGTGACGTTCGCGGCTGTAGTCCTCCATGAGCTTGCGGATCAGGGCGCCCTTTGGGTGCCACACCGAGAGGCCGGGGCCCAGTTCATCGGGCCACGACACGAGGTCGAGTTCTTGGGCCAGCTTGCGGTGATCTCGCTTCTCCGCTTCCTCGAGGCGATGCAGGTGCGTCTTGAGGTCTTTCTTGGTCGCCCATACCGTGCCGTAGATGCGTTGGAGCATCGGCCGTTTCTCATCGCCACGCCAGTAGGCGCCAGCGACCTTCATCAGCTTGAAGTGTTCCAGCTTGCCGGTGCTCGGGACGTGTGGACCCGTACACATGTCGATGAACGATTCTGAGTTCTGGTAGTAGCTGACCGTGTCGCCACTGAGCTCGCCAGCGTCCTCCGACGCCATTGCACCGCTTCGAACATTCTCGATGATCTCGAGTTTGTATGGCTCGTTCTTGAACAGCTCCATCGCGTCTTCGATGGAGCATTCGTGGCGGTCGAATGGTTGATCGGCCTCTGCGAGTTCGTGCATGCGCTGCTCGACAGCGTCAAGATCGTCGTTCGAAAGCGTCTTCCCATCGGGGAAATCGAAGTCGTAGTAGAAGCCGTGCTCGATCGGCGGGCCGATAGCGAAGCGCGCTCCGGGATGAAGATCCACGATTGCTTGAGCCATCAGGTGCGCGGTCGAATGGCGAATCGTTTGAAGGCCGGCTGGATCCTTGGCCGTGACGAGCGAGACTTCGGCACCGTCTGGCAACGGCACATCGAGGTCGACTTCGGTTCCATCGACAACGGCGATCAGGGCAGCTTTTGCCAGCCCCGGACCGATATCGGCAGCGAGGTCGGCCGCAGTAGATCCTTCTGCCAGCTCACGATTCGAACCATCGGGCAGGGACACGGTGATAGCGCTCATAGGTATGCAAGGCTATCTGCTCTACGAGCGGTGCCAGAGCCTTTCTGCAACGGGCCGCCTCGCCCATCGACGCGTCGAGCGTTAGGCTGCGTCGACGGCGCGTCGAGAAGGAACTTTGATGACGAAGAACAAGCGTTGGATGTTCGTGGCAGCCACTGTGGCCATGCTTGCATCGCTGCTGACCACGACACCCCTCGGAGCGCAGGAAACCTGCCTCGGCAGGACCCCCACGATCATTTCCAATGATGCGGTGATTACAGGCACGCCTGGCAACGACGTCATCCTCGCTGGTGATGGCGACAACCGAATCGAAGGACTCGGCGGCAACGACCGAATCTGTGGTCGCGCCGGGGCCGACGTCATCCTCGGTGGTACCGGCGTCGACGTCATTCGAGCGGGCGGCGGAGCCGACCAGATCTTTGCTGGCGACGGAAACGACGTCGTGTTCGGCGGCTGGGGCAACGACACCATCAACGGAGGCGATGGAGACGATCGCATCAGTGGCGAACAAAATCAGGACACGATCAACGGCGGCGCCGGCGACGACGATCTCCGGGGCAACTTCGGTATCGACTTCATCAACGGCGGGGATGGAAACGACTTCATCAACGCCGGATTCGGCCGAGACGAGATCTTCGGTGGTGCTGGCGACGACATCATCAACGGCCAGGAGTATTCCGACGTCATCGACGGTGGTTCCGGTAACGACACGATCAACGGAGGACCTGGCCCCGACGACATCATCGGCGGCGCCGGCAATGACATCATCAGCGGCAACGGTGGAGACGACTTCCTGTTGGGAGACGATGGTCGACAATTCGACGAGACGGGAACAAACACCGAGCATCCCGGCGGTGACGACACCATCAACGGAGGACCGGGCAATGACTACCTCGGTGGTGAGGGCGGCAACGACATCCTCAATGGTCAGCAAGATCTCGATGTCATCGATGGCTTCTGGGGAAACGACACGCTTAACGGCAACCTCGGGGCTGATCTACTGAGCGGTGGCACCGGAAGCGACAGCCTCACGGGTGGCAGCGGTACCGACCGGTGTTGGCCAGAACTCGTGATCATCAACGCTGGCTCTTCCTCTCCAACCAACAGCGGTGACCGCACGGCGAGCTGCGAGCAGATCAATCCAGTCCTGAACTAGTCGAGACCGCCTACGGACGGGTTAGAGAACGACACCGAGTAATGCAGCGGCCTCGCTGACACCGCCGCCCGAGCGCGCTGCCTCATCCAACATGGTGAGCGCTCCGGGAACATCCAGATCGTTGTCGAGACACCGACGAACGTCGGCGAGACCAGGACGAACGTCGGCGAGCGTTCCGGAACCGCTTCCGGCTGACCGCCATAGCTCGAGACGGTCTGTTGCGTCGACCAGAAGCTCGTCCGACCACGTCCATTCGGTAGACCGGTAATGCTGGGACATCACCGCAAGGCGGACCGCCATCGGGTCAAAAACCGCAAGTAGGTCCTTCACGAAGACGAGGTTGCCCGTCGACTTGCTCATTGGCTCACCGCGCAAGTGAACGCACGACTGGTGCATCCAATGTCCGACAGGCGATTCGCCAGACGCATTGAGTTGCGCGGAGCAAAATTCGTGATGTGGATACACCAGATCACATCCGCCACCGTGCAGATCGATCGCCCCAAGCTCGCGAACGGACAGTGCAGTGCATTCGACGTGCCACCCGGGACGACCACTGCCCCACGGCGCTTCCCACGATGGTTCGTCATCGGCCGATGGTTGCCAGAGGACGGTGTCGAGCGGGTGCTCTTTGCGAGCGTCTGTGGGCTCCTCGCCTCGAAGCTCGCCGATCGTTCTCATATCGACCCGGCTGTACTGGCTTATCGAACCAAAGGACTCGGACGCTTGATGACGGAAGTACACCCAGCCGTCCACCTCATATGCCTGATCGGCGCTCAAGAACCGCGAAATCGTCCCTCGAATATCGGGGATTGCTGACGTGGCCCGTGGTTCACTCCACGGTTCGAGCACGCCGAGCGCGGACAGGTCCGAGTCGAACTGTCGCTTCTGACCAAACGCCAGATCGAGATAGTTGACACCGTCGCGTCGGGCCCGCTCAAACAGGTCGTTGTCGATGTCGGTGATGTTGCGGACCATACGTACATCGACATCGAGGTCCAGCAACCGACGATGCAAGATGTCGTAGGTGACATAGGTTGCGGCGTGACCGATGTGCGTGGCGTCATACGGGGTGATTCCGCAGACGTAGATTCGAGCCACCGAGCCTGGGGCGAACGACGAGATGGCGCCCGAAGCAGTGTCGAACAATCGAAGTTCACCCATGGTCGCACGCTAACGGAACGAGCGGCTCATACAACACCCCTGTGCGTGGCATCGACACTGAAACGGGCCGGTTCGGTCGATTGAGGCGGTCCGGCCCTCGGCCTACTAGTCTCCCGCAGATGGGAATCCTTGAAGGCAAGAACGTTTTGATCACCGGCGTCCTCACCGACTCGTCGCTGGCATTTGGTATTGCACAACTCGCCCAACGCGAGGGTGCCAACATCATCTTGACCGGGGCTGGTCGTGGGTTGAGTTTGACCAAGCGAACCGCCCGCAAGTTCGACACCGAACCCGATGTTCTCGAGTTCGACGTCACCGACCCCGAACACGTTGCGACCGTTCGCTCCGAACTCGAATCGGCGTGGGGGCACGTCGACGCTGCGCTACATGCGATCGGCTTCGCTCCAGAAGCCTGCCTCGGCGATGATTTCATGGCCGCCACTTGGGATGACGTCAAGGTCGCTCTCGAGATTTCGGCCTACAGCTACAAGACGCTCGCTGAGGTCGTCGCTCCTCTGATGAGCAACGGCGGGTCGGTCGTCGGGCTGGACTTCGATGCCACGGTTTCGTGGCCTGCATACAACTGGATGGGAGTCGCGAAGGCAGCGTTGGAATCGACCAACCGCTACCTCGCAAAGACGCACGGGCCGGACAACATCCGATTCAACCTCGTCGCTGCTGGCCCAATCCGCACCGTTGCGGCGAAGTCGATCCCTGCGTTCGCGAAGTTCGAGGACGTATGGGACGAACGCGCGCCGCTCGGTTGGGATGTGCGCGACTCATCCGGTGTCGCGAAGTCGACCGTTGCATTGATGAGCGACTGGTTCCCCGCTACGACGGGATCGATGATTCATGTCGATGGCGGCTACAACATCATGGGCGCCTAGCCGGAGCGTTCCATCAATCTCGTGCCACATCTTCTCGTCGTTGGAGGAACGGGCTTTCTGGGTAGCCGTTTGATCGAGGTCGGGACACGTCGCGGCTTCGACGTTTCTGCCACTCGCCACACGTCGACCCCGTCGCGCCCGAGCGCCTCGCGTGCCTCGTGGTTCGACTGTGACATCACCAGTCGCAGCCAAGTCGACGAGCTCATCGCGTCCCAACAGCCCGATGTTGTGGTGAATGCGGCGTACATTCAGAACGGGCCTCGAGCCGATGTGGTGTGCGCCGACGCCGCCGGGTGGGTAGCTGATGCTGCCCAGCGTCTCGATTCTCGAGTCATCCATGTCTCGACCGACCTCGTTTTCGATGGGAACCTCGGCCGGAGCTATACCGAGGACGATGTCACCAACCCGCTGTCCGACTATGGCCGTGCGAAGCTTCGCGGCGAGCAGCTCGTGCTCACCGCCGCACCGAACGCCGCTATTGCTCGGACCTCGTTGATCTATGGCGATCCGACCGCTCCGCAGGAGTCGCTCACCCGCAAGGCGGTCGGTTCCGACTCGATTTCGTTGTTCACCGACGAGTGGCGGTCACCCGTCCACGTCGAGGACTTAGCCGCGGCCCTCGTCGATCTCGCCGCCGACACGTTCGCCGGTGTTCTCAACGTGGCTGGCGCTGAACGATTGAGCCGTTTTGAGTTCGCAGGTTTGCTCGCGACGGAGATGGGTTGCGACCCAACACAGCTTTTGGGACGACCGCAGGACCCCGCGCTCGGCCCACGGGCCAAGGACGTCTCGCTCGATATCACCAACGCCCTGGCGCTCGGGTTGGTTCTTCCCGGCGCGAGGGAGCGGAGTACATCCCGATGACGAACGACTCCGAAGTTCTTCTCCAAATGTCGGGGGTCGGCCGCACGATCGATGGAAACACCATTCTTCGCGACGTCGACTGGCAGATCACCGCTGGACAACACTGGGTCGTTCTCGGCGCGAATGGTTCGGGAAAGACCACACTCGCTCGAATTGCGTCACTCCGGCTTCACCCATCGACCGGCCAATTCCGAATTCTTGGCGTCGAATTGGGTCGAGCCGACATCCGACCCCTCTTGGGGCGAATCGGATATGCCGCTGCGGCACTCGCCGACCAACTTCGCCCTGAACTTCGGTGCGTCGATGTCGTGATGACAGCGAAGAACGGTGCGTTAGAACCGTGGTGGCATAGCTATGACGAGAATGACGAGTCCCGGGCCCTCGCCAGCATGGACACGGTGGGTGTCGGGGCGCTGGCAGGTCAGCGTTTCGGTTCGTGCTCATCGGGCGAAAGGCAGCGGGTCCTCATCGCACGGGCGATGATGACCGAACCGTCGCTCATTATCCTCGACGAGCCAACGGCAGCACTTGACCTCGGCGGGCGCGAGGAGTTTGTCGCAACGCTCGACGAGCTGGCGGCCCGCACCGACGCTGCGCCGATGGTGTTGATTACCCACCATGTCGATGAGATCCCATCGCGGTTCACCCATGCGTTGTTGATGGCCGACGGAGCGCCGATGGCCGCGGGTCCAATTCAGGACATCGTCACCGCTTCGAACCTGTCGTCGGCGTTCGGCGTGAAACTCTCGGTAGAACGGCGCAACGACCGCTACTGGGCGTGGGCCGATCGAAGCTTGGTACGGGACTAGCTCGGTGATTGAGCGAGCGGTCGAGCGACCATCACCGTGCCGGACTGCACTGTAACCGTCGCTTCGGTGTCGACGATCTCGTTGCTCACGCCGAGGCTGGAGACTGGCGAAAGCGTCGCATCGTCGAGCGGCCAGCGAAGCCCCGTCGTCGTCACGCCGCTGGCATCTCCGTTCCGGGCCAGGATCGAAACAACGTCGCCGGGTTCTCCGGTGAGTTCGATCTTGTTGACGAGATCGCCGTGAAGGATCGAGACGGTGCCGCCAGCGGTGACGATCTCGACCAGTTGACTCCTCGGGGCACAGAGGACGGCCCAGTTGCCAAGTTCGTGGTCGACTCGACCACCCTCGACTCCGACGACCACGATGCGTTGCACCTCGGCCAGGCTCGCTCGCTCGAGTGCAAGTTCGAGGTCGGTGTAGTCCTTGTCCTTCGGAACTTCGATGACCTCGGCACCTTCGGCTTTCGCCCAGGCAATGTCTCCAGTCGATACTGAATCGAGATCACCGACGACCAAGTCGATGCAGAGACCGTGGGTTCGCGCAATCCTGACACCACAATCGGCTGCGACCACGACCTCCGCGTCTTGAGCATCATCGAGAATGTTGCGGTCTGGAGGGTCTCCACCGGCCAACACGAGTGCAAAAGGCATGCGGAGATACTAGAGGATGATCGCCCGATGTGGTCCGCACGGGCTGACGGAGAATTCTTCACCGATGTGCAAACCGTCGTAGGCCGCTCTACGGGTTGGGCAGGTGCTCGATTGGCACCGCGAGTGTCACTCCGGTGACTTGTTCGGTGCCCACGATGATCGCAATGACCTCGCCGAATGCGTTCACAACAGGGCCACCAGACCAGCCGAGTTCAACCGGTGCGGAGATCACATAGACATCAGGGCGTCCAATACCGTACGCAACTCCGTCTGTCCGGTCGATGATCTCACCGGTCACAACCTCGATGCGATTGCTTGGCGGTATGCCCGCGAGTGCAACGCTGTCCCCCACCACTCCGGGTCTCGTTGCTATCGGTAGCGAGGGTCCTGGCGTGTCATCGACGATCGTCGAGACATCGTGCAAACGAGAGCTCTCGACGTCGTCGAGATCGACCGAGATCAAGGTTTCGCCGCCGGAAAGACTGACCTCGGTGGCGTCGAGCACGGTGTGGGTCACCGTTGCGACTCTGCGATCCTCGAGGCGGAAGGCAGTTCCGACCTGTGAACCGAGCTCCGACGTTGCGGTCAGCCTGGTCACAGCATTCGTATTGATCGAGTCGACACCAGCGGCCACGACCACCGCTGGTGCCAACTCGATCTCCGGCAAAGCCGGGTTCGACGTTGGGGTATCGTCGGCGGAAGCTACGCCAATCGCTACTACGAAAAGAAAACCAAATACCGAACCAACCAGCATCTGCATTTTCAGTAGTGACGGGGCACCATGTCGGTGCTGCGTAACCTCCACAACAAAAGGAATACCAGTCGGTGAACGCCACTTCATAGGCAATTCAGACCAACGAAGTTCCCGAAAGACCTATACCCAACAAGACGCAGTTCGGTGGTGGGCGGATCTGTGAGACTGCCGTGTGAGATTGCGCTGTGAGATCGCACTGTGGCGCATTCTTTTTCCACCGGCTCAGAAGATGATGGCGTTGGCCGATTGGTCAGTATGCGAGGAAGCACTATCCCGTCTCTCAAGATCGATATTCACGTCCGCTACCGGTGTCATTCATGCGATGTGGCGTGGACGGCTACCGGAGACTCCGAGTGTTGGATGTGTGGCGCACCTGGATCGACCCTGCGAAGCGCGATGGCGCTACGCGAGGATGATCACTTGCATCTTGACTTCCAATAGCGCTCGCCTCAGCGCTCTGCCCTCGACGTCGTCGACTATTCAGAGACCGGATTGACGCTGCCCGGAATGAGGCGTTCAAAGCAAAGCACGAGATCACCTTGAGTGGTGTTTTCGGTATTTGCCGGACAGTTCCCGGGATCCGGGACGATATCGACGACTCGTCCGTCGGCTCGGCCTGTCGCGCACGACACCTGCTGGATGGCGGTGCCGACGAAGATAAAGCAGTCGTCGCTGAGCATCTGCGCATCGAGATCCGGCGCGACCGGTCGATTATCTGAACCGCCATCGTCGTTGTTGTTCCCAAAGGCGGTGACGATCAAGATGCCGAGCGCAATACCTACGATGATGAGCACCGGAAGCGACGCCCAGACGCTGACCGATCCATCCCCGGGTTCATCATCGATGGAACGTCCGGCGCCCGATGTTGGGCGAGAGGTTGTAGGCGGCGGTGTTCGTGGCGGCGGGTTATTGACCCGACGAGTAGCCGCTGGTCGCTGCTGGCCTGTCTGGCGCGAGCCGGAACTCTTCGGGCTCAACTTCTCGTCATACTCGGATCGTTTCTTCGTATCCGACAGGACGTTCCATGCCACATTCACCTGCTGCATTGCTTCTTCAGCACGACGAGCGTCCGCTGGAGAGCGCCCTTGCTGACGGTCCGGGTGCAGTGCACGAGCGCGACGAAGATACGCCTTGCGGATCTCTTTTGCGGTCGCACCCTTGGCAACGCCAAGCGTGTCGTAATGGTTCGACATTCGACACAACATTACTTCGTGTTTCGCTCACCGTATGCATGCAGTCGGAAGCAAATACGGGCCGCCGCCGGGTGGGTGATCCCGCTCTTTGAGCGCGTTCGTTGTCAGCGCAACAGAAGTTCTTCCGCGAGCACTTCGAGACCAGCCGACCGCGAACCTTTGACGAGCACCGCAACGTCGCCCGTTACCGGACCGATGCTGGACAGCAGGTCTGCGGTGCCTTCGAGTGGATCCACCCCGTAAAGGTCGGTGCCGACGGGGATGATCTCTGCTCCGACCGAGCGAGCTTCGGCAGCCACATCGAGGTGGTCATCGCCTTCGGTCTCACCGAGTTCGCCCATGTAACCAAGCACCGCGACCTTCCGACGGTGCGAAAGGCGCCCAAGCGAATCGAGAGCGGCCTTCATCGACGTCGGATTCGCGTTGTAGCTGTCGTTGATCACAAGCCCGCCGCTCACCGACCGCTGTACATCCATTCGCCACGGCGAGACCTCAACGGTGCGCAGTCCCGCTTCGACGGCTTCAATCGGCACTCCCATCCACAGCGCGGTGCCGACCGCTGCGGCAGTGTTCGTTGCCATGTGCGCGCCCCGCGTTGGCGGGCGAGCAACGATGCGGCCCCAATCGCTCGCAATCGTGAACGTTGCTCGCAGCTCGTCGTCGAGTTCGACAGACTCGATCCGTACGTTGCTATCGACTCGGTGACCAAACGTGAGCACCGGGGCACTCGTTCGTGATGCCATCGCCGCAACGAGCGGGTTGTCACCATTGAGTACGGCGAGACCATCGGCGGGAAGCGCCTCGACGAGCTCCCCTTTCGCACGAGCGATATTCTCGACCGATCCGAATTCGCCGGTGTGTGCTCCGACCACGGTGGTGATGATGCCAACCGTCGGCGATGCCATCTCGCAGAGTTCGGCGATGTGGCCAATGCCTCGAGCTCCCATCTCGATGACAGCGACTTCGGTGTCATCGGGAGCGTTGAGCAGCGTGAGTGGAACGCCGATCTCGTTGTTGAACGACTTGGCCGAATAGTGGGTCTTCATCGTTCGCGAGAGCGCTCCGGCGAGCAGGTCCTTGGTCGAGGTCTTTCCGACCGACCCGGTAATTCCGACGACCGGCCCGTCGATCCTTGCCCGCGCAGCCTTGGAGAGATCTCGCATTCCGGCGTAGGTGTTCGCCACGAGAATCGCGGTGGCTTCACTGCTCGCTTCGGGAAGTGTGGCCTCTTCATGGGTCAGGTATGCGGCCGCACCATCGGCTAGCGCCCCACCGATGAACTCGTGGCCGTCACGTTCTGCGACGAGCGGCACGAACAACTGACCGGGTTGGATGGTCCGACTGTCCTGATTGGTTCCGTCGATCGTGACCTCTGGGCCATGGACCGTGCCGTTGATGGCGTCTGCGATTTCTGACGTAGTAAATCTCACGTGTGGCAACGCTAGACGGGTTGGCTACTACTGTTGGCTATCCATGGCGACATCCTCTGAAACCACCTCTCCAAACACCGACGACGCGACGCCACGACTTCTTGTTTTGTTCGGCGGCCAGTCGGCAGAACACGACGTCTCGTGTGTCACCGCCAAGCATGTTCTCGACGCCGTTCGCTCCGATAGGTACGACATTGTTCCGATCGGAATCGAGCGCGATGGCAGCTGGAATATGGTTGCTGTCGATGCCGACGCCGAATCTCTCGACCCTTCCGGCCAGCCGATCGACCCGTTTGGTTTGATGACCGAAACCGCCGCAGCCGGTGGCGTTGTTTTGTCCCTCCTCCACGGCCCGATGGGCGAGGACGGAACGCTCCAAGGCATGTGCGAACTCGCCAACATTGCCTATGTGGGTGCGGGGGTGCTGGGAAGTGCGCTGTCGATGGACAAGATCGCAGCGAAGCACGCCTTGTCATCAGCGGGTATTCCTCAGGCCGCATGGTTTGGCTTCAACGCAGACGAGATCACCTCGGCAACGTCCACGAATCTGCTTCGCGAGCTCGGAAGCCCAGTCTTTGTGAAACCCGCCAACATGGGCTCATCAGTTGGTGTCAGCCGAGCCGAAACCGTCGAAGAACTCGACGCTGCCCTCGAACTCGCTGCGTCCTACGACGAGTGGATTGTGGTCGAGGAAGCCATCGTCGGACGCGAAATCGAGATTGCGGTGCTCGGCAACCGGACGCCACGCACGTCGCTGCCAGGCGAGATCGTTGCCGGCGCTGACTTCTACACCTACGAAGATAAGTATCACGACGGTGTAGCCAAGCTGCTTATCCCCGCACCGTTGGACGATTCAGAAATCGCCGAAATGCAGAAACTTGCGGTCGCTGCGTATCGAGCCCTTCGCGTAGATGGGCTAGCGCGAGCGGACTTCTTCTACGAACCGGAGGGCCGTGGGTGGCTCGTCAACGAGCTCAATACGTTGCCCGGGTTCACGCCGATCTCCATGTACCCCAAGATGTGGGAAGCCTCGGGCCTCAGCTACCCGGACCTCATCGACGAGCTCATCGATCTCGCCTACGAGCGCCACAACCGCCGAGTACGCAACACCGGCCACTAACACCCCAATGGGGACAGGCCCCATGACATTTCGTAACGGGGACAGGCCCCATGAC
>CAYVHV010000021.1:16025-52023 GCA_964451305.1 uncultured Acidimicrobiales bacterium
GGGGACAGGCCCCATGACGTTTTGTAACGGGGACAGGCCCCATGACGTTTTGTAACGGGGACAGGCCCCATGACGTTTTGTAATGGGGCCTGTCCCCATGAACTTTTCGGTTTAGGCGATTGCTTGGTCGCTGTTGCGCCAGTTGTTGAAGTCGATCGCGTCGAAGACCAACGAAATGACGTCGGTGATGAGCAGCACGACAAGAAACACTGCGTGAGCGCCGGTTGTGCCTTGCACCAGTGTGATCACGATCAGCCCGAGAAGCAGAGGCCACGCGACCAGGTGCGGTAACGCCATGAGGTCGGACATCCCTCGGGCCTTGATCATGATCGGAAGGTTGGGCGCAATGCCGGCGAGCATCAAAAGGAAAAGCCAGAGACCATTTCGTTCTGAGATGAAGAACACCGTCGCGATGTTCACTGGAGCGAGCCATCCGCTCACCCAGATCTGAACCCAGAGCGGCAGGTCTCGATAGCTCGCCCAAATATCTCGAATCACCGACTAGAACTTACCGCGGCGACCACCGGAGCGACGCGAGCTCGACCGTGCCCGGCTTCGAGATCTGCTCCGAGAGCTGCTTCGTGAACGGCTACGACTGCGCGTGCTGCTACTCCGATAGCCGCGCCGCCCGCTTCCAGCTCCGAGGACGACTCCACCTCCGCTGTTTCGACGTTGCCGATTTTGCGCTGTGGTGTAGATCTGGTCGGCGATGTTCGCAATTCGTTGGCTCTCCGACAAGACCCGCTCTGGATCGGTTTGCACGTGCGATGACATCGAGGCGAATTCGGCTCGCAGACGGTCGACTTCGCCCTGGGCGTTCTTCGACTGACGCCCCGAAAACACGTGACTATCAACATGCCGATCGGCTCGGTCGATCGCGTTCTGAGCGGCGCGCATCTGGGTGACGGCTGCATTTCGCACCCGCTCTCGTTCATCGACTCGCGCCTTAAACGTTGCGAGCTTTGTGTCGACCTCTTCACCGATGTCTTCAGCGAGCGCAATCGCGAGCAACGAATCGGGTGGAGACTGGCCAAGTGCTGCTTCAGCCTCGGCGAGATCCTCGGCCACTTCTCGAGCAAACTCGTGGGCTGGAGGCGCCAGATCGAGTTTCTTCGCACTCACGAAGTCGTTCAGCACCTGGACTTCAGCACGTGCTTCAGCCACGGCCTCTGGAGCGTCTCGCAATGCAGCGGCGAGATCGACGTCGAGCTCATCGAGTTCGTCGAGAAGCTCATCGGCCAAATCGACCGCAACATCTGCAGCGTCGAGGTCGGCAGTCACGTCGCGAAGAACCCCGACACTCCGAGGGATATCGCCGATGTTGTTCGCCGACACGAGATGTTGTTGTGCTCGCTCGAGCTGCTTGGCGGCCTCCGCCGGATGCTGAAGAAAGTCATCGAAAGAGTCGAGCGAGTGGGCGAGCTTCCAACGGTCGATCATCTCCCCCGCGGCTGCAACACGATGGAGCTGGCCGTCGGCTTCGCTACCCACGGTGCTTCGACGTAGCGCTGCGGCATCTCGACGTTCATCGAGCTGTTCGAGATCCGTCGCGATCGAATCCGCTTCGGTCACCAGCGGTGCAAGCGTTGGACGCAGCGTGTCGACATCGAGTCGAAGCGCGAATGCGTCGATGCGCCCCAACGCGGCGTCGAGCTGGTCGAGTCGTTGATCGGCAGCGGCGACATCCCAGCCTTCAGCGGATCGAGTGACAGCAGCGGCACGACCGGCGGCGATTCGGCCCGTTCCATGTGTATGAAGCGTTGCGAGCTCCTCCACCGATCCGTCGAACTCGGCGAGGGTTGTTTCGAATGCCTGGAGGTCGGCCGCGTTCTCTTTGGCGATCGTCGCTGCTGCCGCCACATGGCTAAAGGCCTGCGACTGTGCTGCATCATCGAGCTCGGCAACAGCTGTGCCGTCGAGTTCAGACACTGGGGACCACGCGTCGTAGAGGCGACGCGAAGCAACAGCAGCGTCGTTCTGTGCTTGTTCGAGCCGTTCCAAACTCACTCCGGTCAGCCGCCCACCGAGTAGCGACGCCGATTGTTCGGCGTCGTACCAGCGCGCCTGAACCTCGGTGACCTCGCTCGACGCTGCGTCATAGCGAGCCGCGGCCTCAGCCTTCTCCCGTTGGTTCTTGCGGCGAACAGCAGCGACCCCAGCGCCGGCCCCGCCGATTCCTGCAGCAACACCAACCCCACCAACAACCCATCCCAAGGTATTTGATGGCTCGGTTGCAAGACCGTCGACAGCTTCATCGACTCCAGCGGATAGACCCTGGCCAAAGTCCCCGTTTTGAAACCATGCCGCCATCCGCTCGAAGATGGCGTCGACATCGTCGTCGAGGCGATTCCGGAGGTTCTCGCCGTAGACGACGTTGAAGTCTCGGGTTTCGACCGAGACGGCAAGGACGACCGTGTCGTTCGCGACTTCTCCGGGAACGATGTACGCACCGGGACAATTGGCGAACGATGCCGCATCGAGGTCTTGGCCTGCTGCGAGCGTGTCGATAGCGAAAACGTGAAAGTCGATGCCGGTTTCGGCCTCGGCATCTGCAATCGCGCTGCGAAGACCATCGGGGTCCGCAACGCCGTACAAGTCGATCAGATCATCGCAGCTATCGGCCTGAGCCCCCACGGGAACAGAAGGGGCAAGCACCGCCCCGGCACAGAGAGAAATGGCCGCCATCGTGCGGAAAATTCGTTGCATTCTCCGACCCTAGCCAACGAGCAATCTCAACCCGAAGTAGGAGGACGTTGGGATCGTTCTCGAATGGCGATTGTTCGAGCGGTTCTGCACCGCACGTTGTCACCGGTGAGCGTCGAGAAGCTTTTCGAGGGCGTCGAGATCTTCGTCGAAGCGAGCGACGATTGCGAGCGCCTTGTGCTTGTGTTGGGTGACGGTCATTCTCGATTCGTCGTTGAACGACGCCACATCGTCGCTGTCGACGTCGCTGACCGGGAGCCACGCTTCGTAGAGCGAACGAGAGGTTTCGCGTGCTTTTGCTTCGGCTCGGTCGACCGCGTCACGTTCTTCGCCCATGAGGCCACCGGCGATGATCGGCGTCTCGATCTGCAGGTCGAACCATCGGGCTTGAGCAGCCGAGACTTTCTCGGCCGCGTCATCGAATTTGTCGACCGCTGCGCGAGTGTTCCCTTTGTTGGTGCGTCGGCGTGTCTTGACCCACATGCCACCCATTCCAGCTCCGAAGATCCCGCCGGCGAGGAGAAGCAATTCGATCATGGTGCAACCTTGGCGATAGCGGGCTGTGGGATAAGCGCCGCCTCGAGAAAACGCAGCAGTTCGGCGCGGCGCTCGGCGAGCGTTCGCAGACTTGGTTCAACACCCATTGCTCTCATCACCTCTACTTCGGTCGCAACACCCATGATGGTTGAGTACAAGGAGAACAGGAGAAGACGGGCGTTGTTTCCAGCGACCCGACCTTCGGCGAGGGCGACTTCGAGCGAGCGCTGGGCCGCATCGATGTGCATCGACAGACGTCCGGTCAGTTGTATGGCGACGCTCGATCCGGGTCGAGAGGCTTCGCGGAGGAGACCGAGCAGCGCCGGGCGTTGAAGCGCAAGACGAAAGACGACGCGCACGGCGCTCTCCACCTGTGCGAGAACATCGTTTGGATCGACCCCTTCGACCTCGGAGTCGAGCTCGGCCATGAACTCGGTCGCGGCCTCATCGACGACAGCTTGGAAAAGGATTTGCTTGGAGTTGAAGTGGTAGAGAATCGATTGTTTGGCAATGTCGAGGTCTCGTGCGAGCGCGTCGAGCGAGGTGCCGTCGACGCCGGTCGTTCCGAACGACTGGAGCGCCGTTGAAAGAATGCGCTGTCGGGTGCTCACCACGATGATCCTAGTCAACAGGCTTTGTTCTCTACCAATTGGTAGAGAACGGCGATCTACTGATAGAACACATGCTTGTGATACCTGAACAACTAGCGGGAAAGCGCGTTGCGGTCACCGGGTCCACCGGTTTCCTCGGGACAGCGCTCGTCGAACGACTCGTTCGATCGGTCCCCGATTGTGAACTCATCCTGCTCGTCCGCCCTGGCCGACGAGGCGCCCAAGCTCGCGTCACCCGCGATGTCTTGAAGAACGATGCCTTCAACGGACTCCGAAACGAGATGGGCAAGGACGCCTTCAACGAGTACTGCGAACGCCGCGTCACCGCCGTTGCCGGCGATGTTGGAACCGACGGCCTGGGACTATCCGGCGAAGACCTCGAGACCTGGCTGACCGCGGACGTCATCATTCACTCAGCCGCAACGGTTTCGTTCGACTCGCCGCTCGACACTGCGGTCGAGGTCAACCTGCTCGGACCGCAACGGATCGCGAACCTGTGCAACGAACACAGCGTCACGCCTCACCTCGTTGCAGTATCCACCTGCTACGTCGCTGGAAGCCGTCGAGGCTCAGCGCCAGAGCAGTTGGTCGACGAGAGCCCGTTCTTCGTCGATGTCGACTGGCGCCGCGAGGTCGATGCTGCACGCCGCAGCCGACTCGACGAGGAAACCGCAAGCCGTCAACCTGCGCGCCTCTCGCAGTTTCGCTCCGAGGCGCAACGAGAACTCGGCGCTGTTGGAACGCCAGCGCTCGCCGCAAAGACCGAAACCCTCCGCCAAGCATGGGTCACTACCCAGATGGTCGAGAACGGTCGGGCCAGAGCGTCCTCACTTGGCTTTCCTGATGCATACGCCTACACCAAAGCTCTCGGAGAACTCGCTCTCGTGGAACGCCGCGAAGATGTTCCGGTGTCGATCGTCCGACCATCGATTATCGAGTCGGCGTGGTCCGAGCCAGTGCCCGGTTGGATTCGCGGTTTCCGAATGGCCGAACCGGTCATCATCTCGTACGCCCGTGGCCTGTTGAGCGAATTCCCTGGAGTGCCCGAAGGCGTTGTCGACGTCATCCCGGTCGACATGGTCGTCGCGGCGATCGTCGCTGTTGCCGCCCGTGGCCCCAAGGACGACGGCCCCGACGTCACCCAAGTAGCTTCGGGCAGCGCGAACCCGTTGCGCTATAAGAACTTGGTCGACTACGCAGAAGATTGGTTCACGCGGAACCCGATCTATGACGAGCTCGGCCAGCCAATCGCTGTCGCTGCATGGCAGTTCCCCGGACGTGGCCGCGTCGAACGTCAACTCGTCCGGGCGCGGACCAGCCTCGAACGGGCCGACCAAGTGCTCGAGAAGCTTCCGTTGCGCGGACGCACCGCGGCATACGCAATGGAACTTCAAGCCCGCAAAGAACTCCTCGACCAGGCGTCGGGGTACGTCGAGCTCTACGGCGCGTACGCGGAATGTGAAGCGCTATACGGCGTCGGCAACCTCCTCGAACTCTGGAATGAACTGTCCGAACAGGATCAGGCCGACTTCGGCTTCGACCCTCGGATTGTCGACTGGAAGCACTACGTCCAGAACGTCCACCTTCCGTCGGTCGTACGCCAAGCCCGCGCTAAGACCACACCGGGCAAAAAGATCGGACCGAGCCGGTCGACTCGATTGCGCGAACAGGTGCTCTCCCCCGATCGCCAGATGGCGGTCTTTGACTTGGAGAACACGATCATTGCATCGAACGTCGTGACTTCGTTCGCCTGGCTGGCTACCCGGAACCTGTCGCCGCGCGATCGCATGGTCTTTGCTGCCAAGGCGCTCTCACAAGGGCCGGGTTGGCTCGCGCTCGACCGCAAGGACCGCAGCGATTTCCTTCGAAGCTTCTATCGCAACTACCGCGGTGCCGAAGTCGACCAGATTGAAGCGGATGCGCAGGAGCTCCTGAGCGACTATCTGCTGACCAAGTCGTTCCCGGCTGCGATACGTCGGGTTCGGGCGCATCGAGCACTCGGTCACAAGACGCTGTTGATCACCGGTGCGCTCGACTTCGTCATCGAGCCCCTCCGCCCGCTGTTCGACGACATCATCTCCGCGGAGATGGGTTCGGTCAACGGCCGGTACACCGGCGGAATGACGAGGGTCCCACCGACGGCGGAGAACCGGTATCAGGCCCTCGCCGACTACGCGAGTGCCCACGGCATCGATCTTCGAGAATCCGTGGCCTACGCCGACTCGAGCAGCGACCTACCCATGCTCGAAGCCGTGGGCTTCCCGGTGGCGGTCAACCCCGAGACAAAGCTCGCCAGCATCGCCCGCAAACGCGGGTGGCTGGTCGAGGACTTCCAGAAACAATCCGGCACACCGAGCCGACCTATCCCCCTCGCTCCACGAACAGGCGCACTCGCCGAACCCGTGCTGAGCGCAATGATGAACCGCAGCCCTGGTGTTGCTGAGGAGAAGACCCGACGATGAGCCCCCGTAAAGCACCGCGCCCCGGTCTGGTTCTCGATGTTGACGCATCGACCCCACCAGTGTTGTTCCACCACGGTGAGAACTTCAAGATGGAGAAACTGCCCGTCGGTAGGTCTCGCATCATCTATCCGGCCGAACCAATGCGCGGCTTGGAGAATCCGAACCAAGCAATCCGAGATGCACTCGAGAACCCGATCGATTCCGATCCGCTCCGTGCGCTCATGACGCCCGACATGAAGTTGACGATCGCATTTGATGACATCAGCTTGCCGCTTCCCCCGATGCGTAAACCCGATGTGCGCCAGCGCATCATCGAAGCGGTCCTCGATATCGCCGCTGAAGTCGGTGTCGACGACGTGCACATCATCGCAGCGCTCGCGCTGCACCGTCGGATGACCGAAGCTGAACTCCGCCACGCCGTAGGCGACCGCGTCTACGACGCGTTCGCGCCGAGCGGACGCCTCTACAACCACGACGCTGAAGATCCCGATGGCATGACGCACCTCGGAGAAACCCTGCACGGCGAAGAGGTCCAGATCTCAAAGCGCGCCGTCGACAGCGACCTCACCGTCTACGTCAACATCAACCTCGTGTCGATGGACGGCGGGCACAAGAGCACCGCCACCGGCCTTTCCGGCTACACCGCTCTTCGCCATCACCACAACGTCGACACGATGCGCAAGTCGACATCGTTCATGGATCCGCCGAACTCGGAGCTTCACACGAAGAACTGGCGACAGGGCGACGTCATTCGCAACGCTGGGGTCAAGATCTTCCAGATCGAAACGACGATCAACAACAACACGTTCGGCGAAACCGGCCCGTTGTCGATGCTCCAAAAACGCGAATGGGAATGGACCGGCCGTGACCGGGCCAAGTTCCTCGCCATGCAAGGTGGCCTCAACTACATGTCCGCTGGCGCCCGCCGCCGGGTCTTCCACAATTGGAAGTCACCGTACGAGCTGACGTCGGTTCAGGCTGGCGAGATCGAAGCGGTACACAAGGTCACGACCGAAAACACCTACGCCCAGCAACTCGTACCCGTCGAGGGTCAGACCGACATCATGACGATGGGTCTTCCCTACATCTCTCCGTACAACGTCAACTCGGTCATGAATCCGATTCTCGTGGCCGTCCTCGGCCTCGGATACTTCTTCAACCTGTACCGAGGAAAGCCGCTCGTGCGCAAGGGTGGGGTGCTCATCATGAGCCACCCCACACCGTGGGACTTCAATCCGGTGCATCATCCGAGCTACGTGGACTTCTTCGAGCAGGTCCTCGCCGACACGACCGATCCGATCGAGATCGAAAAGAAGTACGAGAAGCAGTACGCCGAGGACGAGTGGTACCGCCACCTGTATCGGACGAGCTATGCCTACCACGGCGTTCACCCGTTCTACATGTGGTACTGGTGCGCTCATGCCCTCGAACACCTCGGTCAAACGATCATCGTCGGTGGCGATCCAAAGGCCGTACGCCGACTTGGGTTCCGCCCCGCATCGACACTCCAAGACGCACTGGAAATGGCGACCGACACCGTCGGCCCACAGCCCACGATCACCCACTTCCACAACCCACCGATGCTCATGGCGGACGTGAAGTAGCGATGGAACCAACCGACTTCCGCTCACGGGTTTCCCGGCGACTCGCCGGCACCGAAGTACCCCTCGTCGGCAAATTGCGTAAGCCGCTCCAAGCATTGCCGTTTCCGTACAACGCACCGACGGTTCCACAATCTGTAGAGCTGCCCGAGTGCTCGACGATGACCGGCACGAACTTCCCGACCGATTGGGCGCGAAGCGAACCCGCCCGCATGACGCGAGCGGTCCTTATCGACACGATGGTGCGCCCGGTCATGAACGGCTTAGCTCAGCCGACCAAACGCGGTGCCGATCGCCTGAGTGAGCTGAGAGGTCCAGCGGTGTTCGCCGCGAACCATCACAGCCATCTCGACACTCCCCTGTTGTTGAGCGCGCTCCCAACGCCATGGCGTCATCACGTCGTCATCGGCGCAGCTGCCGACTACTTCTTCGGCACCCGTGTCACCGGGGCGCTGTCCGCATTGGTCATCGGAGCAATACCGATCGATCGCACCAAGATCAGCCGAAGCTCGACCGATCTCGCACGTGATCTCATCGGCGAGGGTTGGTCGCTCGTCGTCTTTCCCGAAGGCGGCCGCAGTCCCGATGGGTGGGGCCAACCGTTCCGTGGTGGCGCTGCGTTCATTGCGCAACGGACGAACGTTCCCGTGGTGCCCGTCCACATCGAAGGAACCGGCCGAATTCTCGGCAAGGGCAACTCGGTCCCACGCCCGAGCCGCACCACGATCACCTTCGGCGAGCCAATCCACTGCGGCGAAGACGAGGACGCTCGGTCGTTCAATGCCCGCATCGAAGATCGTGTGGCCGAACTCGCCGACGAGGCAATGACCGATTGGTGGCAAGCAAAGAAGCGAGCCCACCATGACGAGACCCCGAAGCTCACCGGCCCACAGACAGCGTCGTGGCGCCGGGTGTGGGAACTCGACAGTGAACGTCCAAAGTTTGGCCGCTCAAAGGCCAAGTCCTGGCCTCGCGGCTAGGCGTTACTCGCCGTCGAGACTCGCTGGCAGCTGTTCGACCTCGGAGAGCACCTCGGTCGAGACACAGAGCTGACCAGCACTTACCATCGCCGCAATGCCTGCCTCACCGGGTTCGACGAGCGGATCGAAGGCATGAAGTTGGTCGAGTTCGATGAGGACATCGGCCATACATTCGGCCTGGCCGGAACTCGCCCCGCCTGTCTCAAACCTGTCGACGGCGTCGCCACGATCGAACTCGGCCGATGCACACGAAATGGCCACGACGGCGATCATCGCCATCAGCACGCCAACGCGCCGACCCGAACCTGTGCACTCCACCATGAACAATCGGCATCGGCAAAGTGGTGTTGAGTAGCCCGATCGCCGCTCGCTCTGGCAACGCTGGTCCATTAACGGGTGCAGAAGCGTCGGCGATAGCAGATCGTCCATCGCTTCAGCCGATAGACTTGTGCTGGTTTTGCCCGCTCTACCCATGAGGAAAATACGTGGCTGTTTTTGCGAATACCCCGATCGAACTCGTCAACTCGGTCTATGCAACGCTCGACGAGCGCTTGGCGAAGGGACGTGAGCGTCTCGGACGTGCGCTGACCCTCACCGAGAAGATTCTGATCAACCACCTCGACGACGTCGACAACGGTGGGCTCGAGCGCGGCGTGTCGTACACCGACCTTCGCCCCGATCGGGTCGCAATGCAGGATGCAACCGCGCAGATGGCCTGGCTGCAGTTCATGACCGCCGGCCTGTCAGAGACCGCCGTTCCGACCACGACCCACAGCGATCACTTGATCCAAGCTCGCGTCGAAGGCAAGACCGACCTCGAAGTCGCACGAGACACGAACGCTGAGGTCTACCAGTTTCTCGAAGATGTCAGCGCAAAGTACGGCGGCGGCTTCTGGGCGCCAGGATCGGGAATCATCCACCAGGTCGTGCTGGAGAACTACGCCTTCCCAGGCGGCATGATGCTCGGCACCGACAGCCACACACCAAACGCTGGCGGCTTGGGCATGATCGCCGTCGGTGTCGGAGGCGCCGATGCGGTCGACGTCATGACCGGCTTCCCGTGGAATGTCCGCTGGCCAAAGGCAATCGGCGTCCACCTCACCGGCGAGCTCCAGGGCTGGGCGGCTCCAAAGGACGTCATCTTGAAGGTCGCCGAGATCCTCACCGTCAAGGGCGGCACCGGCGCGATCGTCGAGTACTTCGGTCCCGGCGCTGAGAGCTTGTCGGCCACCGGCAAGGCAACGATCTGCAACATGGGAGCCGAGATCGGCGCGACGACCTCGCTGTTTGCGTACGACGACGCAACGAGCCGCTACCTGTTAGCAACCGGCCGCGAAGCCATCGACAACGCAGCACGCAACGTGGCACACCACCTGCGTGCCGACGACGAGGTCTACGCCGATCCGCACGCCTTCTTCGATCAGGTCATCGAGATCGATCTGAATACCCTTCAGCCACTGATCAACGGCCCCCACACCCCCGACCTTGCTCGCCCCCTCAACAAGCTGGGCGCCGAAGCTGAGCTCAACGGTTGGCCGAAGGAGATTTCCGCTGCGTTGATCGGCTCGTGCACCAACTCGTCATATGAGGACATCAGCCGCGCAGCATCGATCGCTCGCGATGCCGCGTCCAAGGGCCTCAAAGCCAAGGTTCCGTTCATGGTCACCCCGGGCTCTGAAGCCACGATGGAAACCATCCAGCGCGACGGATTCCTCGCCGACCTTGAAGACATTGGTGCCGTCGTGCTCGCAAACGCATGCGGCCCGTGCATTGGTCAGTGGAAGCGCGACGATCGCGAAGGTCACGAGGGCGAAGCCAACAGCATCGTCACCTCGTACAACCGCAACTTCCCGAAGCGCAACGATGGCGATCCCGCCACCTTGGCCTTCGTTACCTCACCGGAAACCACGGTTGCCATGGCTCTCGCCGGCCGACTCGACTTCGATCCAAAGACCGACACCCTCACCAACGATGCTGGCGAAGAAGTGACGCTAGAAGTTGGCGCTGGTACCGAACTTCCGACCGACGGCTTCGAAAGTGGCATCTCGATGTTCCTTGCGCCGCCGGAAGACCCGACGGGCGTCATCGTCTCGGTGTCACCTGACTCAGACCGTTTGCAGCTGCTCACGCCGTTCCCGGAGTGGGATGGCAACGACTACATCGAGCTTCCAATTCTCGGCAAGGGCGTCGGAAAGGTCACGACCGACCACATCTCGATGGCCGGCCCGTGGCTCAAGTACCGCGGCCACCTCGAGAACATCTCGGGCAACCTGTACCTCGGTGTCGTCAATGCGTATACCAACGAACCCGAGTTCGCGGTCGACCCATCCGATGGCGAGACCAAGAGCTACCCCGATATCGCAAAGAGCCTCCACGAGAAGAACATCAACTGGGTCTTCATTGGCGAAGAGAACGTCGGCGAGGGTTCGAGCCGCGAGCACGCAGCGATGGAGCCTCGCTTCCGCGGTTGCCATGCCGTGTTCGCGAAGTCATTCGCTCGAATCCACGAGACCAACCTCAAGAAGCAGGGCGTGCTCGCGCTGACATTTGCCGACCCGGCCTTCTGGGACACGATCGGCGAAGGGGACACGATCTCGATCACTGGACTCGCCGATCTCGCACCAGGCAAGCCAGTCGACTGTGTTCTCCACAAAGCAGACGGCGGCGAAGCGGTGCCGTTCCAGGCAAACCAGACCCTGTCCGAAGATCAGATCGAGTGGTTCCACGCCGGATCCGCTCTGAACTTGATCCGACAACAAACGGCTGGCTGATCCGCTCGCCATGGACCTTCGCCAACTGAACGCCATCATGGCAGTGTCCGAGCACCGCAGCTTTTCAGCTGCAGCTCGGGCGCTCCATACGGTCCAGTCGAATGTGTCAACGCACGTTGCCCGGCTCGAGCGCGAGCTCGACGCCGTGCTCGTCGACCGTCGCACTGGTGAACTCACCGCAGAAGGCGAGGTCGTTGTTCTCCGAGCGCTTCGAATCAAAGCCGAGCTACAAGCAATCCCAGCGGACGTCTCGGCGCTACGCGATGACATCCGTGGCACCGTCCGGTTCGGCATCATCGGTACGACGGGCCGCTGGCTCGTGCCGGCGCTACTCAGTGCGCTCAAAGAGAGCTTCCCTGGCGTCCACCTCGTCGTGGTCGACGCGACCACGACCGGCCTACTCCCCCAGCTCCAGAGCGGACAGCTCACCATGGCCGTCCTCAACCTCCCGCTAAGCGAACCCGAGCTCGCATCGGAACCGCTCTTCGACGAGGAACGAATCCTTATCGTGCCGAAAGACCACGAGCTCGCCGTGCACGATCGTGTGACCCTCGCAGATCTCAAAGATCACGAGATCGTGCTCCCTCCAGCAGGCACGCAGTTTCGCCAAGAGGTCGACGCCGCCGCGGAAGAGCTTGGAATCGAACTCGTCCCATCGGCGGAACTCGATGGCATGAGATTGCTCGCCTCGCTCGCATTCCAGGGGTATGCCCCGGCCCTCGTACCAGCAACCGCTGCACCATATGGCCACGGCGATGACTGGAAGATCGTCAACGTCGACGACATGACCACGCGCAGCGTTGGTTTGGCCTACCGACGGTGGACCACTCTCCCGGCCCCGGCCCGCGCCGTCCAGCAGGTCATCGGCGAAGTCGTCCAAGCCCAAGGTGCACTCCAGCCCGGCCTCCACGTCACGGTGAGCAACAGCTCAAGCTCATAAGCAACGAGCGGAAGAAACGGCTTCCCGTTAGGGCCGTCGTGATGGGGGCTTCTAGACTTCGGGCGTGGCAATCACCAACACCTCGCCCGCTGGAGAAACCGCCAACCATGGCGGACAAAGTCGCCGCTCGGTAGAGCGTGGCAACGACGGACGTCGACGGGTCGTCGTGCGCATCGCAAACCACGAAGAAGCAGCGATAACGACCCGTGATGCTGATCTCATCGCCGAATCCGCAGCGAGCGCGCTCCATCAAGGCATCCCCCTCGTCGTCGAGTTTCGAGCCAACGGCCCCGCAGCGCACGAAGAGCTCGCCGTGACCTTCGCCGTCGGTGGCGCCGCAAGAGAGCTGACCCGATGCTCGGGTCAGGTACCGACCATCGGGGTCCTCCACGGCGACGCCATGGCCGGTCCTGCGCTCCTGCTCGGACTCATGGATCACGTCATCGTGGTCGACCACAGCCACGCATTCGTCAGCGGACCGAAGATGGTGAGCGAATTCACCGGTGTCGAATTCAACCGCACCGAACTCGGTGGAGCATCCGTCCTCGCCCAAAGCGCGGGCCTTGCTGCACTCTCTGCGCCTGATGTCGACGTCGCCTACGAACTTGTCGATGACCTTTTGTCGATCCTTCCAGCGAACAACGAAGAACCAGCACCCCTGATCGAAACGTCCGATCCACACGATCGAGCGGTCCCAGATGCAGCAGACATTCTCCCCGACACGGCATCGGGTGCCTATGACGTACGAGATGTGATTGGCGAAGTTGTCGACGACGAGTGGTTTCTCGAACTTCGACCAACTTTTGCGACCAACCTCATCACCGGGTTCGCGAGCATTGGAGGAGTCGCTGTGGGCGTCGTTGCAAACCAGCCGATGGCAATCGCCGGCACGCTCGACATCCCGTCGTCACAGAAGGGCGGACGGTTCGTCGCCTTCTGCGATGCATTCAACCTTCCAATCGTGACTTTCGTCGACACATCGGGCTTCTATCCGGGCAAGGATCTCGAGTGGCGAGGCATGATTCGCTACGGCGCACAGTTGGCCTTTGCGTACGCCCGCGCCACCGTGCCTCGGATCAACGTGACTCTGCGCAAGAGTTACGGTGGCGCGTACATCGTCATGGATTCGAAGAACATGGGCAACGACCTCGCCTATGCGTGGCCGAGCGCCGAGATTGCGGTGATGGGAGCAAAGGGAGCGATCGAGATCTTGCACCGCAAGGCAGATCAGGACGAACGAGCCGAGCTCGAGGCCGCCTACGAAGAGCGTTTACTCAACCCATACATCGCGGCGCAACGCGGAACGGTCGATTCGGTGATCTCCCCGCAAGATACGCGGTCACAGCTCGCAGCGAGCCTCCGCTTGCTCGCGTCGAAGCGCGAGATTCTTCCTCGACGCAAGCACGACAACACCCCGTTGTAGGCCATCGGAACTAGCGAATCGAAGAAGTTCGACAGAGTCACGCCGCTTCGCTTGAGCGTTCCTCGTTTGTTCCGCTGGGAACGGCCCGCAGAGTCCTATATTTAATAGTGCGCTGACATCGAAGTTCAGCACGCAGCCACCAACCAACCCTTCTTGGAGCACGCCGTGAGCGAGACCATCACCATCACTGATAACCGAACCGGCGAGTCGGTCGAGATTCCGATCGTCAACGGGGGCGTTGACTCCAGTGAATGGAAGAAGCTGATGCCAGGAACCTGGTTCCTCGATCCGGCTTTTGGCACGACGGCGAGCACCACCTCGGCAATCACGTTTCTCGATGGCGGCGCAGGCCAGCTCGAGTACCGCGGCTACCCAATCGATCAGCTCGCACAAAACTCCTCTCACCTCGAGGTGTCCTACCTGCTGCTCAACGGTGAGCTTCCCGATAAGGCAGCACTCGACAGCTGGGTTGACGACGTCACGCACCACACCTACCTGCACGAGAACTTCCGTCGCTCGATCCACGATGCGTTCCACTACGACGCTCACCCAATGGGTCTTCTCACCTCGAGCCTCGCTGGCCTCTCGACCTTCTATCCAGATTCGAAGGAGATCGAAGACCCAGAGTCGCGAATGAAGCAGATCACGCGTCTCGTCGCCAAAATGCCGACCTTGGCCGCAAGCGCCTACCGCTTCAGCCTCGGCCTGCCATTCGTATTTCCACGCAACGACCTCGACTACACATCGAACTTCTTGTCGATGATGTTCTCGATCGCAGAGGACGACTACGAACCAGACCCAGCGCTCAAGAAGGCAATGGAGATCCTGTTCATCCTCCATGCCGATCATGAGCAGAACTGCTCGACGACCGCTGCTCGGGTTGTTGGCTCAGCTCACGCCGACCCATATGTTTCGGTTGCTGCAGCTGCAGCTGCGCTGTATGGCCCTCGCCATGGCGGCGCCAACGAAGCGGTGCTTCGCATGCTCGCCGAAATTGGTTCGTACGAGAACGTCCCCGCCTACATGGAACGTGTCAAGGGCGGCGAAGAACGCCTCATGGGCTTTGGTCATCGCGTGTACAAGAACTACGACCCACGGGCCACCATTATCAAGGAGGCGGCGCACGAGGTCTTTGCGGTTACCGGAAAGAACCCACTGCTCGACATTGCGCTCAAGCTCGAAGAGGTTGCACTCGCCGATCCGTACTTCATCGATCGCAAGCTGTACCCCAACGTCGACTTCTACTCCGGCCTCATCTACCAGTCGATGGGCTTCCCCGTCGAGATGTTCACCGTCCTCTTCGCAATTCCACGGACGGTCGGTTGGCTTGCCCACTGGCAAGAGATGCTCGAGCAGAACAGCCGTATCGCACGACCACGTCAGGTCTACACCGGTGCGGCAACACGCGATTACGTCCCGCTAGATAATCGCTAGGTAAGAAGTCGGCCGATTCGTTGGCCGATCTCCTTTCACCCCTCTAAACGATCTAGGATGAGCCGCAATGGCTGATGTAGATCTTTATAGGCGCGGGCAATCCCGTCTAGGGATCCTCGCAATAGTCATCTTTCTTTTTCCTCTCCTTGCGATTGGCCCGGCGAACGCGCAGACCTCTGACTCACCCGAGGCGGCGGCCGTACAGGACGAGGCACCGTCGGAGAAGACAACCAACAGCGCCATTGCCGACAGCGCACTCGCTCAACTGGCCGGAAACCCGAACTTCGCGCCGACGTCGGCAATCGTGAACATCGAGGCCCACGGCGCCGACCTCGACGCGGTACGAGCGGCAATTGCGGCGGTTGGGGGCGAGCCATATGGCGAAGTGCCAGGGTTCTTCATCGAGGCTCGGATCCCAATCAACAGACTTGAGGCCCTCCAAGCTGCACCCGCCGTTGCTCGCCTCAACGATGTCACTCGCATCTCGAACGAACCCGTCGACGGTTCGCTCGCAAATAACCCAGCGCTTACGAGCATCCTCGAAGACTCGGTGTTGCTCGACCAATGGCATACCGCAGGCCATCGTGGTGCGGGCCAACGGATTGGCATTCTTGACATCTTCGGCGCTGCCGAACTGCAGCTTGCAATCTCGGAGGACCGGATTCCGGCTCCCGCTGGCACATTCTGCCAGCGAAACGGGCGTCAGTGCCCAATATCGGCCATCGGTGGCGGACCTCACGGCGTTGGCGTTGCCGAGATTGTTCATCAGGTTGCGCCAGACGCCGAGTTGTATTTCGCGACGGTGCTCACAATTGCTGACCTCGCTGCTGCGGTCGAGTGGTTCGGCCAGCAGGGAGTCACCGTCATCAATCGTTCCGAAACATCCGAGCTCGACGGCCCCGGCGATGGCACTGGCCCAACCGCATCGATCGTGGACCGAGCGGTTGAGTTGAACATGGTGTGGGTCGCTGCGGCGGGTAACGCAGGCGGCAGGGGTGCAAGTGAGGGCCAGAACTGGATCGGCGAGTTTAACGACCCCGACGGGAACGGGTTCCACAACTTTCGAGATGGCTCGGAGCGAATGGCGTTCACGTGCGGCTTTATCCTCGGCATGCGTTGGGACGATTGGGACGACGGCACGATCCCGACCGACTACGACATTTGGATCTACGACACCCCAACCGCACGAACGACTGAATCTCGCGGCGACGACCCGCAGTCGAGCACTGCGCACATACCGCTCGAACATGTAAATACTCGATGCAATAGCGAGACAGATATCGACTACATCGCCATCCAGCGATACGCGGAGACACAATCCGACGGCGTCGACGAGATCCAGATTCTCGGCAATCAAACGTTGATGGCCGAGTGGACCAACAACCGCTCGGCGACCGGACCGGGAAATGACTCAGCGAACCCCGGAGCGGTCGTGGTCGGCGCGTCACTTCGAGCAACCGACAACACCCTGGCTGGCTACTCCTCACAAGGCCCCACATTCGATGGACGAAATGGTGTCGACCTTTTGGCTCCGTCTTGTCTGCCAATCCCTGACTTCTTCTCGTTCTGTTTCTCGGGCACGAGTGCGAGCGCTCCGGTGATCGGTGGCATCGTCGGCGTCCTTCGAGGAGCAGGACTCGTCGGCAGAGCCGCAGATATCGACCCGCTCCTCGAAGCGATCACGATCGACGGTGGAACCCCCGGTCCAGACCCCCAGCACGGTCACGGGTTCCTCAATCTTCCCTCCCCCACCACGCTTGGAGTCCTCACGACCTTCCCAACGTGCAACGGTGTGCGGGCAACGATCATCGGAACGGCTGGCGACGATGTCCTCGTCGGTACCGATGGTGTTGACGTCGTCTTTGCTGGAGCCGGCAACGATCGAATCAACGGCCTTGGCGGCAATGACATCATCTGTGGGGGCTTCGGTGACGACGTGATCCTCGCAGGAGAAGGCAACGACACCGTGTTCGCAGGTCCGGGCGCCGACGAAGTCACGGGCCAAGACGGTGACGACGCGATCAACGGTGGACACGGACACGACGACATCGAAGGCAATCGAGGCGACGACGAGATTCTCGGCTTCACCGGCCGTGACCATCTCAAGGGTGGCCTCGGCACGGACCTTATTCGCGGCGGCGACGGTCGAGATCGACTGATCGGCGGAGATGGCGACGACCAGATCTTCGGGGGCAACGGCGTCGATTATTGCCGAGACGCACTCGAGCACGGCGTGAGTTGTCGGCTGTCATAACACGCCACGTGCGGTGGTGTGACTAGTCGAGCCGGATGTCGTCTCGACCGAGGCCAGCCATCCAATGTTCCCGGCAACGTAGCTCGTAGCTCACCGACGGTGCATGTTCAGGGTTGTCGACAACCATCAGCTCGCCTTCGTATACCTGGACGCCGTCGACGAGCCGCGCATTGTGCGTGGCACGGTTCCCGCACCAGCAGCGAGCTTCACACTGGATGGCCTCGGTGACGTCTGCAAGTTCGAGCAGCCGAGCGGTTCCGGGGAACAACCGGCCTCGAAAGTCGGTGAGCAGACCAAACGCGAAGACGTCGAGACGTTGCGTGTCGACGACTTCGGCAAGCTGCTCGATCTGTTCAGGGGTGTAGAACTGTGCTTCGTCACAAACGAGGTAATCGAAGGGGGTACCACCGTTGTGCGCGACGTCTCGAAGATCGACCGTCGGGTCGATCACGACCGCTTCGGCCGACACACCAAGGCGCGAACTCACTCGGGCGCCGCGGCGATCCAACATCGAACACAGCGCACCATTGAGGCCGCCGTGGGTCAGGTTGTGATGGATCTGCAGCGCGAGCGTTGACTTGCCTGAACCCATGGTCCCGAACGAAAACCGCAAGATGCCCATAACCGCGAGGTTACTTCGAGTTCCTGGGAGGGTTTGTTGAACGGGAATGTGAGGAGTATCGAGAGTCATGAACAACCGGAGGTAGAACCGCAATCGCGGCACGCATGGCAGCTTCCTGCACGAACCATCTGAGTGCCACACTGGCCGCAAAATGGAGCGTCGGAGCCTTCGGTCATCTCAGCGATTCGCTCGACGCTCTCCGGCTCGCTCAGGTGGCCCGATGGTGGATCGCTCGGTACATCGATTCCTCGGATTGATGGCACGACGGCCTCGGCCACGCCTGGAAGCGTTGGCTGACTACGTTCGCCGGTCGTGAGGATATTGCGCTTCTGGCGCTCATCGAGCGTCATGTACTCGACAGCCATTCGCCGGAAGAGGTAGTCCATCAGGCTGGAGGAAATCCGAAGATCCTCATCGTCGGTCATACCAGCGGGTTCAAAGCGCATACCAACGAACGCATCGACAAACGCTGCCAGCGGCACCCCGTATTGGAGGCCGTGACTTACCGAGATCGCGAATGCGTCCATGATGCCCGCGAGCGTCGAGCCTTGCTTGGACACTCGAATGAAGAGCTCTCCTGGGCGACCGTCGTCGTACTCGCCGACCGTGACGAAGCCTTTGCAATCCGCGACACGAAACTCGAAAGTTCGCGACCGGCGAGACCGGGGCAGCCGCTCGCGCTGCGGACTCCGGGCCACGGTGCCTGCAAGCTGGGTTGGCACCCCGCCCGAGTCGACATCGTCGTCCCCTGACGTCTTCGCAGTGAGCGGCTGAGCGACTTTGCAGTTGTCTCGATAGAGGGCAACGGCTTTCAGCCCGAGACGCCAACCGTCGATGAGAATCTCTTCGAACTCGTCAACCGTTGTCGATTCGGGCGTGTTGACCGTCTTTGAAATCGCACCGGAAAGGAACGGTTGAACCGCAGCCATCATCTGAATGTGTCCACGTGGTGAGATCACGTTGTCGCCCATCGAACAGGCAAAGACCGCTACGTGCTCATCGACGAGGCCGGGGGCACCGATTACCGAGCCGGTTTTGGCCACGTGAGCCACGATCGCATCGACGTCGCTGGCGCTGTAGCCGAGTTGGGAAAGCGCCCGACCAACACCTTGGTTGACGATTTGCATCGTGCCGCCGCCGACCAGCTTCTTCATCTTTACCAAGCCAAGGTCTGGCTCGATGCCGGTGGTATCACAGTCCATCAGGAAGCTGATCGTTCCCGTCGGTGCGAGTACCGTGGCTTGCGCGTTGCGAACACCGTGTTCGGTAGCTCGTACGCAGGTGTCATCCCATGCTGCGTGCGCTGCGCTCAACAGATCGATGGGCACGAGCGATGCATCGATATCGTCGACCGCTGCAGCGTGCATACCGAGCACTCGCTCGACGTTCGCAGCGTCATCCTCGTAGCCCTCGAAGGCTCCGACACGTGCGGCCAAACGGGTCGACATGTTGTATGCGGATCCACCCATGAGCGCCGTCACCGCAGCAGCGAGCGCTCGGCCTCGATCGGAGTCATATGGCGCACCAGCAGCCATGAGCAGTGCGCCGAGGTTCGCATATCCAAGACCGATCTGGCGGAAGCGGCGCGTATTCTCACCGATCTGTTCGGTCGGATAGTCGGCCCGGCCAACGATGATCTCTTGCGCGGTGAAGACCACCTCGGTCGACGCAACGAACTCATCGACGTCGAAGAAGTTGCCGGTCTCTTCGGGCTGGTGGAACGAGAGCAGGTTCAGGCTGGCCAGATTGCAGGCGCTGTTATCGACATGCATGTACTCGCTGCACGGGTTGCTGCCGTTGATTCGGCCGAACGATGGCGTGGTGTGCCAACGGTTGATCGTGGTGTCGTACTGCACGCCAGGATCAGCGCACTCCCACGCGGCCTTCGCGATCTCTGCCATGAGATCGCGAGCAGGCACGGTCTTTACGATCTCACCGGTGGAGACACCGATCAGATGCCAATCATCGCCGTTCACGACCGCTTCCATGAACTCGTCGGTGACTCGGACCGAGTTGTTGGCGTTCTGATATTGGATCGAGAACGAGTCGGCTCCGTCCAAGTCCATGTCAAAGCCTGCGTCTCGCAGCGCTCGTGCCTTCTTCTCTTCTCGCGCTTTGCACCAGACGAACTCTTGGACATCGGGGTGGTTCACGTCGAGCATGACCATCTTCGCCGCCCGGCGAGTCTTGCCACCGCTCTTGATGGTGCCCGCCGATGCGTCGGCGCCGCGCATAAAGCTGACCGGCCCAGAGGGCGTTCCTCCACCCTTGAGCGTCTCGAGCGATGACCGGATTCTGGACAAGTTGACGCCGGCGCCGGACCCGCCCTTGAAGATCATGCCCTCTTCGGCGTACCAGTTGAGGATCGATTCCATCGTGTCATCGACCGAGAGGATGAAACATGCTGAGGCCTGCTGGGGTACGCCCTCGACGCCGATGTTGAACCACACCGGGCTGTTGAAGGCCATTCGCTGGGAGACGATCAGAAACTTGAGTTCATCGGAGAAGATCGTCGCTTCCATCTCGTTTGAGAAGTAGCCGCCTTCGATTCCCCACTCGGTAATCGTGTCGACCACTCGGTCCGTGACCTGCCGGAGCGATTCTTCACGCTCTGGTGTACCGAGAGTTCCACGGAAATACTTCTGCGCGAGGATGTTCGACGCGTTTATCGACCAATCGACCGGCACCTCGACGTTCGCTTGCTCGAAGGCCACCACACCGGTACGCCAATCATGGATCTTGGCATCTCGACGTTCCCATTCGAACATGTCGTACACCGAAACCTCATCGGAGGTAAACGTCCGGCGGATCCCAAGCGCGGAGCCAAGAGGCGAAGATGTTACAGACATGGTGTTCCTTGCCGGGAGTATGCGAACCAAGTGGACATTGCGCTCCCCAGTACAGCACTACGGGAGCGCGTCCTATTCCCTAGGAAGTTGGCGGCTGACGCAAGTGCTTTGGGGTCAGCTCCAACCAGTGGTGAAACTCCATCGTGCCTAAGCATGCGCCAGCCGCATCCATGAGGATAGGGATAGTGCGCTGTGGGACAAAAGGGGACGAGCTGTTGATATGTAGTGGATTTGTCGCGAGTTATCCACAGTTGGAGCGAAATCAGACTTCCTTTGCGCACACGACCACCGGTAGCGTTGAGAGCTATGGAGCAAATCTTCCCCACCGCCATAACAAACGTCGATCCCATCGATGTTCTTGCATCGGAAACCCGGACCGCACATTCGACGCGTCCATGGTTGATGTCGAACATGATCTCGAGCGTCGATGGCGCGATCTCTGTCGATGGCGTGTCCGGTGGCCTTGGTGGACCAGCAGACAAGCGCGTGTTTACCGCCATACGTGCTGTCTCGGACGTCATCGTGGTGGCTTCGGGGACGGTCATTGCCGAGGAGTACCGCAAACCGCAAACCCCACAAGCGCTCCAAGACATGCGCGTGGCACGCGGACAAACTCCACTCCCCCGTATTGCGATCGTCACCGGCAGCCTGTCCATCGATCCGGGCCATCAGGTCTTCGATGCCGATGCGCCACCGATCGTCATCACGCACAACAGCTCGCCTATTGAACAACGAGACGCTCTCGCCAAAGTCGCCGACATTCTGATCGCGGGCGAAACCCAGGTAGATCTCGAAGGTGCGCTGGAACAACTCGGAGCCCGAGGTGCCACGTGCGTACTCTTGGAAGGCGGCCCCACGCTCAACGGTGCGTTCGCGGCCGCAGACCTGATCGATGAATGGTGCCTCTCGAGTGCCCCGCTGATCGTTGGTGGCAGTGGAGGACGGGCCGTGAAGTCCAGTCACACGTTCGAACCACGCCGATACGCGCTGGCTCGAACACTTCATGAGGATGGCAACCTGTTTCACCGGTATCTGCGGACACCGGTGGCGCAGTAGCACGCACCCGACCACCGAACGGCAACGACCATCGCCGAGATGACTTGCTGGCCGGTGCTGCATCGCTGCTCGGTCGCTGTTCGTTGGGGCGCCAAATGCTTCGTGACATCGTGTTGTCTCGACTATCCGCGGATCATCGCATGATCGATGATCAGGCGCTGTCCAACATCGAGGTCAGAACCACCGGAGATTTCTTGGAGCGCATCGACCAACGGTCGTACATCCTCTCCCGGCAGCGAGATGGAGTTGGCGATCTCCCACAGGGTGTCGCCAGGTTGCACCACATAGATCTCGATCGTGTCGACGATCTCCGATGAGTCCGAGACCGCATCGAGGGTGCCACTGGCCGCCGCATCGCTTCCAAAGCCAACGACGGCCGCCACGATGATGGCCAGAACGACGACCACTGCCCCAAAGCCGAGGGTGCTGCGCTCACGCATCGACTGCGGTGCAGCGACATCGGTCGCTCCTCTGACGACATCTCCTGTGACGTAGCGAGCTGGCGTGTACGAGGCGGGCTGACGAAGTTGGTAAGTCATGGCCATCAGTATTCTCCTGGGGTGTGACAGTGGGTCAGGACGCCTGATAAATCAAGCGTTTCGGGAGGCACGTGTCGAGTGACAGAGGTGCGCTCCCCGCTACCCGGCCCACCCTTCCTCGGGGAAACTCGGGCGACCGCTGGGCGGTTGAGCCGGGAATTCCTGAGGATCCTTGACCGGGTACGGTTGTTCGGCGAACATGTGTTTGGCGAACTTCCGTTCCCCAGTTATAGTGCGAACAGTTGTACGATGCAACCTCGAACTCGAAAGTTTGTTCGATGCGACAAGCAACTCGCCAACCGCACCCACGACCAGCCATCCGGCACGAAAGAAGACAACGACATGAGCGGCACGAACCTCACCGAACGCCAGCAAGGGATCCTCGACTTCATCGATCACGAAAACCGCGAGCGCGGCTACCCACCGTCGGTGCGCGAGATCGGCCAAGCGGTCGGACTCACGTCGCCGTCCACGGTTCACAGCCACCTCAACACGCTGCAGAAGCTCGGCTACCTCCGCCGAGATCCGTCGAAGCCGCGTGCGATCGAAGTTCGCTACGATCCGAACTCCGGCGCGGTCATCGAACGCGCAGCTGTCACGCACGTGCCGCTCGTTGGTGACGTCGCTGCTGGCACCGACGTCCTCGCACATGAAAATGTCGAAGAGCTCATGCCGCTACCGACCGAGTTCACCGGCGAGGGGGAGCTATACATGCTTCGCGTTCGTGGAACGTCGATGATCAACGCCGGTATTCACGACGGTGACTTCGTCGTGGTCTCGCGTCGCGATACCGCCACCAACGGCGAGATCGTGATCGCTGGCATTCCTGGCGAGGAGGCCACCGTCAAGACCTACACGGCCAAGGGCAACACGGTCACGCTGCTTCCAGCAAACGATGACCTCGAGCCAATGGTCTATGACGCGAGCGAGGTCAAGGTGTTCGGCAAGGTCGTCACCGTTCTCCGCCGCTACTAACCAGTCCAGCGCGGCGCAAGGGGCTCACACGCCGGTTGTGAGAAGGTCCTCTAGCGCCGCGTAGGCGCCGATCAGTCTCGTTGCCTCGATGTGTTCGTTCTTGGTGTGGGCGAGGGTTGCCTCGCCCGGACCAAAGTTCACCGCTGGGATACCCATCTCGCTGAAGAACGCAACATCGGTCCAGCCGAGCTTCGCCCGCACGATCAGATTGTTACGACCAATAAGCGATGCCATGAGTGGATGGCGCAGGTCCGGCAGCGCTGCGGGTGATAGATCGACGATTTCGAAAGTGTCCTCGTCGTCCATGAACGGTTCGATCACCGACCGCATATGTGCCTCGGCTTCTTCGCTGCTGCGGTCGGGAGCGAACCGATGGTTGATCGTGACCGTGGCACGGTCCGGAACGACGTTTCCCGCTACCCCACCATCGACGAATACCGCCTGCATTGCCTCACGGTACGTGCAGCCGTCGATGACCGGCTCCCGGTGTTCGTATTCTTCGAGCGCGTTCAGCAGACCTCCGAGGCGGTGGATTGCGTTGCGTCCCATCCATGGGCGAGCCGTGTGTGCGCGTTTGCCCATGAGCGTGACCACGGCCCGCATCGTTCCTTGGCAGCCCGCTTCGACGACCGCTCCGGTGGGTTCACCGAGAATCGCCACGTCAGCGCCGAGGTAGTCCGGGATTTCCTCGAACAGCTCGCGAAGCCCATTGTGCTCAAGCGCGACCTCTTCCCTCGCGTAGAACACGTAGGTGACGTCGACCGCTGGTTCGGTAATGTTCCTCGCCAGTTCGATCATGATGGCCAAGCCGCCCTTCATATCCGATGCGCCAAGGCCGTAGAGGGTGTCGCCTTCGAAGCGCGCGGTTGCATTTCCGTTTGCAGGCACGGTGTCGAGGTGCCCACCAAACGCTACGCGGTACGTTCGGTCGAGGTTGGTCCGGGCAACGATGTTGTCACCGATTCGGATGACTTCGAGCCCAGGGATGCCGGTAAGTTCACCGTGCAACCAGTGGGCGAGACCAGCTTCGTTGAAGCTCTCAGACGGAACATCGATCAAGTCGGCGGTCAACTGCATTAACGGATGAGTCATGGTGACAGCCTATAGCTGAGCTACCCAAGCCGATTGCTGAGCTCGGCGATCGCTTCGTCCGACTGAACGACGGCGACTCGAACGAACTCGCTTCCATCTTCGCCGTAGAACTCACCGGGCGAAACGATGAGACCGACATCGTTCGCGAGACGAGTCGCGAGGTTCCATGCCCCTTCGGGCGCCGGCGCCCACAAATAAAATCCACCGCCCGGCATTGGAGCGGTAACGCCCACCTTGGCGAGGAACTCGATCATGGCCTGCAAGCGATGTTCATATACGGCTCGTTGTGCCACGACGTGCTCCTGGTCGCGCAGAGCCACCGTCGTCGCCCATTGCGATGGGCCCGGCACGAGAAGACCGAGGTGCTTTCGAATCTCGCGGAACCAATGAACAAGCTCGGGGTCACCGGCGTAGAAACCAGAGCGAATGCCCGCGAAGTTTGAACGTTTCGAAAGGCTGTGAATCGCGACAACACCTTCGGTGCCGTGGTTGACGATGGTGTCCGCTGGCCCATCCCAGGTGAACTCGATGTAACACTCATCGGAGATGACTGGAATGCCGTGGCTTCGGCCCCAGTCGGCAATCGCCGCGAGGTCCTGAATTGCGCCGGTCGGGTTGCCGGGACTGTTCACCCACAATAGGGACGCTCGTGCAATGTCGTCAGCGCTGACCGCGTCGAGGTCCATCTTCCATTCGGCATCGAGGGGCACGGGAACTGCGCGGCCGTGAGCGAGTTCCGCGCCCATTGCATAACTCGGGTAGCTGATCGACGGATAGAGGACGGTGTCTTTGTCGGGGTTGCGGTGTCGGAGCCAGTGCGGCGCTCCGACGACGAACTCCTTTAGTCCGACAGTCGCACCGATCTGGTCCGCGCTGATATCGGCGCCGAACTGGGACGACATCCAATCACGAGCAGCTTCTCGAAAGTCGACGTTTCCAATCGCCGGCGGATACCCACGTTCAAGCCCGGAGTTCGCCAAGGCATCGACGGCCGCCGCGGGAGGCGCATCAAAGGGAGCGCCGATCGACATGTCGGTGGCCGCCCCAAACCGCTCGATTGCGGCTGCGCGAAGATCGTTCAACCGGTCATATGGATACGGGGGCAACCCAAATGGCTTCATATCCTCAGCATATTGCTCGCACTCGTGCAGCGTTCACTAACGCCGCACCAACAGGACCTACTCCCAGGGTTCGGGGACCGCCTCGGGGACCGCGTCTTTCCCCGACAACCATTCGGCCAGGCGACCCTTTGAGTCGGGATCCAGGCGTGCCCGAATGATCATGCCCGCTTCATCAGCGGTTTCGCTCAAGACCTGACCTTCGCGGTGGATCTTCGCGAGGACATCGCCGCGATCGTACGGAACGGTGAGCTCGACAAGCTCGGTCATTGCGCGCAGGCGATCGCTCAGGACCTCCAACACGCCGTCGATGCCAGTCCCCTCCTTCGCCGACACAGCAACAGCGCCCGGATAACGACCCAACAGCCCACTCACATCGGGGTTGAGGTCGATCTTGTTGAATACCATGACCTCGGGAACGTCCTGGGCTCCAATCGCGTGAAGTGTGCGGCGCACCGCATCGATATTGCCCTGGACATCGGGGGCAGACGCGTCGACGACGTGCAACAGGAGGTCGGCATCGATCACGACATCGAGCGTGCTCTTGAACGCCTCGACCAACTGTGTTGGGAGCTTGCGAACAAACCCGACCGTGTCGGTCAGAAAGAGCATCTCGCCGCCGGGGAGCGACAGCTTTCGAGTCGTGGCGTCCAACGTTGCGAACAGGCGGTCTTCGGCGAGCACTCCAGCATCGGTGAGCCGGTTCAACACGCTCGACTTGCCCGCGTTCGTGTAGCCGACGAGGGCCACCCGACGGTTCGAGGTGCGTTTGCGAGCCTTTGACTGAACCTCGCGGTTCTTTGCGAGTTTGCGCAACTCCTCTTCGAGTTTGTGAACTCGTCGAACAAGCCGGCGACGATCGACCTCGAGCTGGGTTTCACCGGGTCCTCTCGTACCGATGCCGCCACCTTGCTGAGAAAAGGTCCTCGCCGAGCTTCGAAGGCGCGGCAAGCGGTATTTCAACTGCGCCAACTCCACCTGGGCTTTGCCCTCAGTGCTCGACGCATTCTGCGCGAAGATGTCGAGGATGACCGCGGTCCGGTCGAGCGCCGAACGGCCGAGGATCTTCTCCAGGTTTCCCTGTTGCGCAGGAGAGAGCTCGTCATCGAACACGACGGTGTCGCTATCGACAGCGAGCGACATGTCTTTGATCTCTTGTGCCTTGCCCTTGCCGACAAAGGTGGCCGGGTCCGGCGCATTTCGGCGCTGATGTACTCGACCAACCTCATCGGCCCCAGCGGTGTCGACAAGTAACGCGAGCTCGTCGAGGGACGCGTCGGTCTCGTCCGCGCTTCCGTCGGGCATGGTGACGCCCACGAGCACGATGCGCTCGCGGAACGTGCGATCGATCAGTCCTGAGGATTCGCCGCCATAGTCACCAAACGCGCCACGGTGATCTGACCGAAACTCGCCCGTTGGGCGATCGGCATCGTCACCCACGTGGGACCTCCACCGAGCCAACGAAGGTGGTCGGGCCACTCAGCACGGCGGTTTGACGCTCTGCGGTCATAACATCGACCAGCGCTGCACCACCGGGCATATGGACGGTGACTGGAGAGCCGACGAGGCCCCAATCATGAAATCGTTGGGCGGCCACCGTCGCGCCTGAGCCACAGGCTTGGGTGATCCCAGCGCCGCGTTCCCATACGAAAAGGTCGAGCTGGTCTTTACCAGCGAGATCGACCATGTGGGCGTTTACCCCGTTCGGAAAATGCTGTTCGATCTGGGGCCCGACATGTGCGAGGTCGATCGACTCGGGCGCAGAGGTATGAAGAACCACATGTGGGTTTCCAACCGCGCCGATCGCCCATTTCTCAACGTCTTCGAGCCCATCGATTTCGCGGAGAAAGTCCTCACCATCGGGGGCATCCCCCGCGCTGACGGAACCCATGTCGACCGACGCCTGCGATACGAGCGGGTCGCTCGTGGGTACGAGGGTGCACTGGCGGATCCCAGCGGGCGTATCGAGGTCGACTTCGAGCTCTTGCACACCTCGTCGCATTGCGATCGCTTGCACAAAGCACCGCGCTCCGTTGCCGGAGATCTCAGCTGTGGAACCGTCGCTGTTGAACAATGCCATGGTCACCGTCGAACCACGGTCTATGCCAAAGATCAGGCCATCTGCACCGAGTCCCGTCGAACGGTCGCATAGCGAGATAGCGATGTTTGCTGCGTCCTCTGGAACGTCATCGACAAAGGTGACGAGGAAGTCGTTTCCGAGGCCGTGATGTTTGGTTAAATGCACGCTGTCAGTATGGCCGTTCATCGCATACTTTTATCGCTCGCGGTACGAAACTCGGTGTTCCACCGGGTCTAGGCGAGTCCCATCCATTCGATCGCTCTCGGCAGGTAGAAACTCGAGATCTGGTCATCGTCGAGGTCGATCCAATCAATTCGAGGGTCCCGTTCGAACCACTTCATCTGGCGCCTCGCAAAGCGCCGAGTCCGAACCTTGGCCGTCTCCAACGCGTCGCTGAGAGGGACGCCTTGTTCGATATGGGTGAGTAGCTCCCGGTAGCCGAGCGCTTGACGCGCGGTGCGACCGATTGGGCGTTGACGATCGGCCAGCGCCTGGACTTCTTCGAGAAACCCGTCGGTCATCTGCCTGTCATAGCGGGCGTTGATCCGTTCGATGACCCGCGCTTTGTCCATGCGCAATCCGAGCAGACGGAATGTGGTCTCGGGGTAATCGGTCATACCCGGACCGAACGATGAGAACGGTTCGCCTGATCCAATCGTCACCTCGAGCGCCCGCAGCAACCGGCGTTCGTTGTTCGAATCGATGCGAGATGCCGCCAGTGGATCGAGCTGACGAAGCCGCTCGAACAACTCGGCGTTGGAGAGATTGCTCGCGACCAGTTCCGCTGCGGTCTCTGGGTACTGCCCCGGGAACGACAGGTCATCGATTACCGATCGCAGGTACAGCCCGGTGCCGCCGACGAGCACAGGAATTGCGCCGCGTGAAGCAATGTCGTCTGCAACCTCATGCCATTTTGCTTGGAAGGTCGACACGGCAAAGTCGTCGGCCGGGTCAGCAATGTCGATGAGGTGATGGCGCACCTCCGCCTGCTCGTGCACGGTCGGTTTCGCTGTGCCGATATCCATTCCTCGATACACCTGCATCGAGTCGATCGAGACCAACTCGACACCGTCCACCTGTCGCGCGATCGCCATCGCGAGGCTGGACTTACCCGATGCTGTCGGTCCAAGAATGCAGAGCGGCGGAGTGTCCCAGGTCATCGGAACGCTGCGACGAGCCCGAACCAATCGAGGGTCGGTCCGTGCGGAAGCTGCCCACCGCCTTCGAGGTATCCCTCGAGAAACGTTGCAGCGACCTCACCAGTGAACTCTTCGCTGATCGAACGAATGACGATAGCGAGGTCTCGTTCGGCCGGATCGAGCCCTTCAGTACCAGCTGGATCGAACTCGACGACCGAGTCGGTAAGCACCGCAGCGCTAACGATCGGAGCACCATGGGTTGGGACCACCGGCCGATCCACCGGCGGGTTGGAGAGCGTGTCGCGCAGGATCGACACCCGCACCCGCTCAAACGGCGCTGGAGGAACGTCGTTCGGGCCGTAACTCGTAAGCGCCTCCAAGGCCGCTCTGGCCTCTGCCTCGGTACGGCCCGTTAGATCCGCTGGCGGCGGAGAGCTATGCAGCACGCCGAGCGCCACGCCCATGGCGTGTGCAACAGGGAGTGGATTTTGCGCGAACTGGCTCTCGTTCGCACGTCCGTTGAGGAGCACGTCGCCTCTCACCGGTGCGACCAGTCACGAGTGCTCATCCGGCGCTCACCGGGATCTTGGTTCGTGTCTTTGGCCCTCGCAGAACCTCACGCAATTCACCGATGAGATAGTGGCTCCGAGCTTCGGTGATTTCGACACTGGCCAATGAACCAGGGCGAAGTTCTCCGTCGAAATGCACGATCTTGTTCTGCCTCGTGCGGCCGGACACCACACCGGGGTTCTTGCGCGATGGTCCTTCGATCAGGACTTCCTCAACGACACCAACACGTTCGTTGTTCTTACGCGCCGACGACCGTTGAATGACTGCTCGCAGACGTTCCATCCGCACCTTTGTGATGTCCTTTGAGATGAACTCATCGACGAACTCGGCCGCTTCGGTACCTTCTCGAGGAGAGAACACGAACGTATAGGCCATGTCGTACTCGGCAGCAGCAGCGACTTCGAGTGTTGCCTCAAAGTCCGCTTCGGTCTCGCCGGGGAACCCGACGATGATGTCGGTGCTGATCGCGAGGTCCGGGATTGCCGCACGGGCGTCGCGAATGCGTTCCAGATACCGGTCGGCGGTGTACCCCCGGTGCATCTTTCTGAGAATCTCGTCGCTGCCTGCCTGAAGCGGAAAGTGAAGGTGATTGCACACCGCATCGACTTCGGCCATTGCTTGAATCGCATCGGCTCGCATGTCTTTGGGGTGTGGGCTGGTGAACCGCACGCGTTCGATTCCAGGGATTGCGCCGACGCTACGAAGCAAGTCGGCAAACAGTGGCCGACCGCGGCGACGCTCGCCATTCGCCCACGATGGTCCTGCTCTGTGAACATCTGAGTCGAGCGCGTCTTGACCACCGAGTTTTAGGGTGATGTCGCGGCCATAGCTGTTGACGTTTTGGCCAAGAAGCGTCACTTCGCTCACACCATCTTTGGCAAGAGCTTCCACTTCGGCCACAAGGTCACCGAATCGGCGAGATATTTCGGGGCCTCGAACCGAAGGGACGATACAGAACGCGCAGTTGTTGTCGCAGCCGATCTGGATAGAGACCCAAGCAGCGTGATCAACCTCGCGCTTTTCGGGGAGCGCCGAGGGGAACGCAGCGTGCTCAGCATCGACGGCGGCCTCAAGGATTTCGACCACCTGTCCGTGTTCACGACTCTCCACCAATAGCTCCGCTGCACGGTGGACGTTGTGGGTGCCGAACACGACATCGACGTGTTTGGCCTTCTGCCCAACGAGGTCCTTGTCCTTTTGGGCCAGGCATCCGCCGACGGCGATCTGCATGTCCGGGCGTTTCGTCTTCTCGACCTTGAGGTCGCCGAGCACCGCGTAGAGCTTGTTGTCGGCGTTCTCTCGGATGCAGCACGTATTGAGCATGACCACGTCGGCTTCGGACACCTCCGACGTTGCCTCGTAGCCTTCGGCCTCCAGCAGCCCCGCGATTCGTTCGGAATCGTGTTCATTCATCTGACACCCGTAGGTCTGCAGCAGATACTTCCCGGTCACGACGAGGAGTCTACGCCGACCAACATCTGGCGCAAGCGCCGCGGGTGGGCGAGGCTCGTGAATACCGAGCTGATAGTGCCAAAAAGATATCTGGCGCCCGCATTGCTGCGAGCGCCAGATATTTGGAGGGGAATTCTGGCGCTCAGCGCCGTTAGTTACTGTTCTATCGGTTGGAGTCCACGTCTATGTAGCTTTTGGTTGTAATCTTTGACGGTTTTGTCGCTAGACGCACCGCAAGACGGTGAAAGCTGCTCGGTTCGACCAAAAAACGAATATTCGCGAGCGCTTGCTTCTCGCCTGCCGATTCGATCCGCAGCTCGCCATAACCAAACGTCTCCCCCAACGCGGTGTGCGACAGAACGAGGTCGGTCACGCGAGTCACGGGCATCGACGCAACCCGAAGGCCAAAGAACCCTGTCGCTTCGATAATCCGGCGGTTTGTGAGGTAGCGAACTTCGTAGCTGTACCAACGCAGTGTCTTGAATCCGAGCCGTGCGAGGAACAACAGCCCGACTCCGGGGACGAGCACGAGCGGGTCGATCTGGCTTGTGATGAGTACATACCCAACGGTTAACGCCGCAGCTATCGCACCAAAGCCCCATTCGCGAGCTCGGATCCAACGGACGACGACCAACAACGACAAGACGAACAGCAAAACACTGAGGCTGAGCCCTTCATAGGTTGGCTGCGCCAAGATCGTCACGACGACCACAAGAACAGCGAAGGTCTCGATCGTGGGCTCGGCCAGACTCATCACGTGTTTGGGAGCTCGGTAGTACACGACTTCGTCCGCTACGAGTACGTCATGGTCTTTCGGCGGAGCAAAGAGCAGCCTGACCTGATCGAGCGGCCCACGTTTGTGCGCGACCCAACCAGCCGCAGGCGCTCGTCCCTGAACGGGAGCACTCACAGTCCGACGACTGCCAGCGCCTGAGTAATGGTGCCGTCTCCGGCAAGGCCGCGAAGAAACTCGAGCACAGCGCCGACGACGCCGCCGACAATGCCGAGAAACTCGTTACCGCGATTACCGGTTTCGGTGGCATTGAGCGAGATCAAATACAGCACGAAGAGACCGAGCAACGGATATCCGTATCGTTTGGTCATGATGGGGTCCTCCAGGGGTCACAAAGAGCCGCCCAGGGTCGCCGAAGCGAACTGGTCTCCACCTGCCGTGATCTAAACTACCACTACTGATTCGCGCGAATGGTGCATTTGCGCACACTCTCCGTGTTACATGCATGTAATTTGCCGAGGCAGCGCCGGCACCGGACGACCTCGCCGGCCGCGAACACTCCCCCAAAAAGTGCAACGACCCGGCCCCAACCAACGGTGGGACCGGGCACTGCGATTAGTACATCAGTCGTCGAGCAGAATTGGCTGGTCGTCAGCCTCGGTGAACTCTTCTTCGACTTCGAGCTCTTCAGGATCGGGCATGACGAGCTTCGTCACACGATCGGTGACCTCAACCATCACCTCGGGATTGGCCATGAGGAAGTCCTTTGCCTTCTCACGCCCCTGACCCAACTGCTCACCTTCGTAGGTGTACCAGGCCCCCGATTTCTTGATGACGTCATGTTCGACAGCGAGGTCGAGCACCGAGCCTTCTCGGCTAATGCCGTGGCCGTACATGATGTCGAACTCGGCCTGACGGAACGGTGGGGCCACCTTGTTCTTCACGACCTTGACACGGGTTCGGTTACCAACGACCTCAGCGCCTTGTTTGATCGACTCAATACGTCGAATGTCGAGACGGACCGACGAGTAGAACTTCAGCGCACGACCACCAGGAGTCGTCTCTGGAGATCCGAACATGACGCCGATCTTCTCACGCAGCTGGTTGATGAAGATGCAGATGGTGTCGGTCTTGTTGAGGTTGGCGGTGAGCTTGCGCAACGCCTGCGACATCAGACGGGCCTGAGCGCCGACGTGATGGTCACCCATGTCGCCTTCGATCTCGGCCTTTGGCGTCAACGCCGCTACCGAGTCGATGACGATGACGTCGAGGGCGCCAGAACGGACGAGCATGTCGGTGATTTCGAGCGCTTGTTCACCGGTATCGGGCTGGGAGATGAGCAGCGCATCGGTATCGACACCGATCGACCGGGCATAGACCGGGTCCATTGCGTGCTCCGCATCGATGTACGCACACTGTCCACCGTTGCGCTGCGCTTCAGCCACGACGTGGGTAGCGAGCGTGGACTTACCAGAGGACTCCGGACCGTAGATCTCGGTGACACGACCTCGGGGCAAACCACCGATACCGAGTGCGAGATCGAGCGCCAGCGCTCCGGTAGGAACCGACTCGATCGCCATCGAGCCCTTCTCCCCCATCCGCATAACCGAGCCCTTACCGAACTGCTTCTCGATCTGACCGAGTGCCATTTCGAGTGCCTTTTCACGCTCCATTTGAATTCTCCTTCTTGCCGCTGCTGCGGAGGTTGTCCGCAGAATGCGGGGTTTGCTTCGGCCGCCGTCAGGCGGGTGGGTAACTGTCGAAGACTCTAGATATGGGGTGTGACACCGGGTTCAGAACCGCAGCATCACGAATGTGCTTTGGCCGATCTAGGGCTGGGAGACCCGGGCACACACCCTTGCGAAGTGATACCGTTCGATCGAACGACATGAATGTAATTGCGAACAGTTGTTCGGGTCAAGCTTTACCCGTCTTTTCTGCGCACTTCTGCAAGGTGAACCCTCATGACCGATAACTTGCTCGACTTCCGGGCTTGGGCTTTGGCCCGATCCCGTCGGCGCCATCCCTCTCAATGGACCGCCGACGCGGCGCCGTCATCGATCACCGATCGCTCTCCTGCTGCACTGTGGCGCGCCGACTTTGAAGTTCACGCCGATCAACACGCCACGCTCACGACCTCAGGAATGTGGGTCCTCGCCCCGGTCATTGAAAAGGCCCTCGCCAACGCACTTCCCGTCTTCCAACTCGGAGAAATCGGCGCAGGCCGACACCTTCTCGATACAGCGGTCGGCGTCACCAGCGAAGATCACCTCCAGGCACTCCGCTTCTTCATCATCGAATCGCAAGAACACGCTCGAATCCTCGCGCTCGTCTGTTCAGAACTCGAGATCGACATGCTCGAAGAGCATTGGACCGAGCGGTTGTTCCGCAAGACTCGATACCTGCGAGGCTTTCGCATGGAGATGCTGGCCGTCGTCATCGGTGGAATCATCTCGTCACGAATCTACGAGACCATCGCAGATGGTGTCGGCGACCCGACCCTCTCGCGCATCTTCACCCGACTCCACGACGACGAATTGCGCCACCTCGACTTCCACGGTGCAACACTTCCCGATCACCTCGATCGCTGGTCCACCTCATCGCGCCGTTCGATCAAGGCGGCGTGGAAGATGGCAGCTGTCGCTGCTGCGGTCGCCGTCGCTATTGAGCAACGAGGGCTCCTCCGCAGCTGCGCCAGCAATCAACGAACCTTCCTCCGCTCGGTTGCGGCAGATGCCACGTTGCACGCGGACGTTCTGTTCGGCGAGTGACCGTTCCGGCCGACACCGGCCCATGCACGGCGAAACCGTTATTGGGTGGACGCCTATAGCCTCAGCAAGTGCACCGCCTCGTCTACCTGAGCTATCTCTTGATGGTCGGGTCGGCGGGCGTCACCTTTGTCTTTCTCGAGGACTTCGAGAGTCAATTCGGGCTGCCAGCATGGGGGGTTGGTCTCATTGCATCGATCGGCTTTCTGACCGCGGTCGTGTCTTCGATACTGATCTCTCCCCTGGGCGACCGCGGTTACCTCAGGTTGTTGGGAGCCATCGGGTTCGCCACGACCATTTCCGGCAACGTGATGTTTGGTTTCTCGACCGAGCTCTGGTCGCTTTCAGCGAGTCGGGCGTTGACCGGTATCGGAACGGGCCTGTTTTCTATCGCTGGACGAAAAGCGCTCATCGGTGAGGCCGCCGACGACAGCGGTGAGAAGATCGGACAGTTCATTTCGGCAGCTGTCGCCGGCTTTATTCTCGGTCCGATCTTCGGGACGGTTCTCTCCGAATTCGGGGGTATCCCCACGCCGTTCTTTGTCCTGTCGGCGTTACTTGCGCTGGTAGCACTCCCCACGATGGCGTGGCTGTCTGCGGTTCCGGTCGCCGTGTCGGTAGGTGCGTCCGCACGAGAGATGCTTCCAATGCTGCGAATCCCCGGTGTACGCGCCGCAGCCGCAGCCCAGGTCGCGGTCTTCTTTAATATCGGCGTCTTCGATGCAACCGTCGACGAGTACCTCACCGACCTCGGGGTATCGAATGCCGGCGTGGGTCTCATCATCGGCATCATTGGATTGCCGCTCCTCATCATTCCGCGCTTGGTCGGCCGATACGTCGATCAGAGCCCCCGTCCAGCAGACATCTTGCTGATCGCCCTCGGGTTCTTCGTTCCGATCGTCATCACGATTGGACTGTGGGCAGGCGTGGTGGTCTTCGCGGTTTTGGCCTTCATCCAGACCACCGTCGAGAGCATCTTGTTTCCGACGTCGGTTCGCGTTGTGATCAACGAGACGGGCGCCGAACAGTCCGCGACGGGCACGGGCCTGCTCGAAGCTGCGGGGTCACTGGCTGCCGCGTTCTCAGCCTTGGTCGCACCGGTGGCGTTCGACCTGACCGACGGTCCACTCGGTTCGTTCGGTATGAGCGGTGTTTTCGCGGCGGTGATGTTCCTCATTGCCCGGTCGAGTATTCGAGCTCGCGATTCGTCCGATATCCGTCTCGACACGGCCTGAGCCGAAGCAACACGGCCTAAGCCGAAGCAACACTGTCCGAAAACGAAAGAATCC
>CAYVHV010000021.1:52123-55537 GCA_964451305.1 uncultured Acidimicrobiales bacterium
AGCCGAAGCAACACGGCCTAAGCCGAAGCAACACTGTCCGAAAACGAAAGAATCCCCCCGCTGAGACCCGTCGGGCTCAGCGGGGGGATTCTCTATTTTTGGACTTATCCGGTTACTTCGAGTTGTGGGGTTCCAGGAGGCATAAGCACTCCGTCGATGACGTGAATCACACCATTGCTTCCCTCGAGATCGGTGGTGAGGATCGAAACACCTCCGACGACTCCGTCAGCGACTTCAAGGACCAAGCCGGTCGAGGTCGTGAGCGATGCTCCACCCTCGAGGTCAGCTGCGGTGAAGGTGCCAGGCACCACGTGGTAGCCAAGAACCGACGCTGCGGCTGCGGCGTCTGTGGTCAACGTGTCGAGGAGCGTTGGATCGGCAGCAATTGCTGCAGTGGCACCCTCGTCGCTTGGCAAGAACACCGTGAATGGCCCGTCACCCTCGAGCACCTCGGTGAGTCCGAGCGGCCCGAGCACGCTAACGACCGTTGGCGATGCCCCGGTCGCTACAGCTGCAAGGTTCTGAACCTCAGGCTCTGGAGCAACCGTGGTAGTGGTTTCAGGAGCTTCGGTGGTCGTCGTTGCTGGAGCCTCGGTCGTGGTCGTGGTGGCCTCGGCCGGCTCTTCTTCGACGACCTCTTCCTCAACGACTTCTTCCTCGGTTTCGACAACGTCGTCATCTTCATCGGTTTCTTCGATGACCTCTTCGACCTCGTCACCTGTCGTGGCTTGCTGGTCGACGACATCATCGCCGCCGCTGAACAAGATGGCGGCGAGAGCGATCAAACCAATGACCGCGAGAAGTGCCAGCAGGATCCACCATGGGAATCCCTTGTCGTCGTCATCGTCGCCTTCGTCGATGACGATGCTGCTCCGGGTTGCGGTCGCCGCAGATGAGGCTGCGCCGGTGACCTTGCTTGCGCCTCCGGCAAGTGCTCCACCAGCAACGGCGCCTGCGCCAGCAACACCAGCAGCGGCTTTTCCACTCACACCTCCGACAGCGCCCTTTGCACTATCGCTGGTTCCAAAGACTGCTTCTCGGGTCGCTTCGGTCTGACCCTTTGCTGCGTCGCCGAATCCGGCGACCTTGTCCGCAGCACCTGATGCTGCGTCCTTTGCACCGTCACCCATGGATGCGGCAAGACCAGCTGCGCCAGCAAGCCCTGCGGCTCCGGCTGCAGCAGCCTTACCCGAGATGCCAGAGCCGGTGGCGCTGACATCGACATCGGGAAGTTCGGCGGTGACATCCACGTTCGGAGCACTCACATCGACGTTTGGAACATCCACGTTCGGAGCGCTCACATCAACGTTTGGAGCGTCGACCTTGGGAACATCAACATTTGGCATCTCGACATTCGGTGCTGAGACGTCAACGTTTGGGGTGTTGATATCAGGCATATCGCCGGTGAGCGGGTTGGGAACCCCGCCGGCATCGATCGTTGCATCGGCGCTCGGCATATCGACGTCGGGAAGGTCAACGTCGCCTGCGACCTTGTCCTTCGCGTTGCGCAACTTGTCACCGAAGCCGCCTGCGAGCCCGGCTGCACCAGCAAGACCGGCGGCACCCGCTGCAGCAGCGGTGCCCGAGATTCCGGAGCCACCTGCATCGAGGTCGGGCATATCGACGTCGGGCATATCGACGTCGGGAACGTCAACATCTGGAACATCGACATTTGGCATGTCAACGTCGGGCAGATCAGCGCTTGGCAGGTCAACGTCGGGAAGGCTCGCGCCTGACTTGATCGCCATGTCGGGAATCTCTGGCATATCGTCGGCGACACTTACATCTGGCACGCTGACATCTGGGACGTCAACATCGGGAAGTTCGACGTCGCCCTTACCAGCGATTCCAGATAGGGCATCACGAGCACCGTCGACCTTGTCGCCGAGTCCTCCAGCAATGCCCGCAGCGCCTGCGAGACCAGCAGCACCAGCAGCACCAGCAGCAGCTACGGTGCCTGAGATTCCGGAACCGCTCGAGTCACCCTCGACCGTGGTCGATCCAGAGACCGACCCATCGACGGTGCCGAGTACAGCAGCACGGTTCGCTTCGACTGCGGCAGCGGTGCATGGATGCTCCGAACCACCTGGCTCGAAGTCCGACGAGACTCCGTCTTTGGAGTGGCGGGGAGCGAGAGTGAATCCTGCCTCCTCAGCCGATGTTGGCGAGTCGAACCAGATCTCGGCGACGGTCGCACCGTAGTTCTGCGAATCCGGGCGGTGGTACAACATCGATTCGATGTTTCCCTTGATCGGGTAGCACGCTGGCATTTCCCGTTTGTCCTCAAGCGGCGCGTGCGAACCGGCGCCGTATGGATGCTGTGTTTCATCAATGGCCATTCGTGGCCCCTCTCTCAAATTCCCGACGTAAGTCTAGGCGTCACTATCGGCCGCGTTTATGACTTTTGGAATCGTCCGACGCTGAACTGAAACATTCCACTTAGAAAACACACACAACACGGTAGTTGTATGCGATTTACCCACTTTGGGTGGCGTGTCAATCAGTACTCGTTCCGCTGCATTACATCCGCGTACGTCGCCTACGATATTGCTTCATGACACGTGTCGATTCAGGACTCCTCGCTCTTCTGGGCGTCCTCATCGCGCACGAGGTTGCGTACCTCTCCTCATCCGCGGTGGGATACGAGACATCGATCGCCCATGGCCATCTGAAAGCAGCGTGGCTGGTCGGCTCTGTTGGCCTCCTCGCCCTGTTGTCCCGCGCGATCATCACGAGCCTGCGCCGCCGCAATCATGATGGCGGAAACGTGTTGCATCTCGCTGGCTCGATCGCCGGCGGATACTTCCTCATGGAGCAGTTCGAACGAGCCCTCGACGGATACGGCGCCTTCGAGCTCTTCGCTGAACCAGTGTTCTGGTTTGGTCTCGCTGCGGCACCACTGGTTGCGGCTGTCCTGTCGTGGTCTCTGCGCTCGGTCGAAGAAGCCGTTACTCGCTTTGTCAACCACCTCCCAACCGAAGAACAGCACCTTCGCGAACTCGTGTGTTCGCTCGGATTCACTTCGATATCCCCACTACCAAGCCCTGCCCTTTCATCGGTGGTGCGCCGAAGAGGCCCACCTCAGAGCTGAACGTCCCATGTCAGGTTCTCTTCGTTTTCCGGCGCCCGGCGCGCGGAACGAACTGAACAACACGTGCACGAACTCTGAAAAACCGAATGAAAGGACCACTCGAATGTGGAACACAACTCTGGTACGCCTCTTTGGCGTACTCCTCGCGGCAGCGCTGATCGCTGCTGCGTGTGGAAGCACTGAAACAGCCACGGCGGCCGAGGCCAACGGCACTGCGACCGAGGTAGCCGAAGGCGACGCTATCGAAGATGCTGCCATGGAAGACATGGCAGATATGGAAGACACGGACCACGATGATGCTGACCACGACAATGGTGAGCACG
>CAYVHV010000021.1:55637-67707 GCA_964451305.1 uncultured Acidimicrobiales bacterium
CACGACAATGGTGAGCACGGCGGTGGTGAGCACGGTGATGGCGAACATGGCGAGGGGGAAGCCGACGGTCATTCGCACGCGCATGGAGACGAACTCCTCGAGGTCGATGCTGCGCTGCCGATCCCAGGCCTTGCGATCGACATCACCGAAACCTCGGTTCCCGGAACGTTTGCCCTCGCTGTCGCCCTCGAGAACTTCACCATCACCCCCGAGAACATCGACGCCGACCCCATCGACAATGAGGGACACCTTCACCTCTACCTCGATGGCGAACGAGTCACTCGATTTACCGACCTTGAGATCGAGGTCGACGTCCCCGATGGGGAGCATCTCGTCGAGGTCGAGCTCAGCGCGAACAACCACTCGGCGTACAGCCTTGACGGGGAGCCGATTCGCGCTGGTGTCACCGTCACAGGTTCCGGCGACACCCCCGAGCCAGAACCGACACCAGAGGCGAGCGAGGCAGACGCCGTGTTGACCGCAACGTTTGCCAATGGCTCGGTCGAGCTCGACGGCCCGGACCGACTCGAAGCCTCCCAAGGCGATGTGGTCATGATCATGATCTCGTCGGACGCAGCGGACGAAGTCCACGTGCACGGATACGACATCTTTGCCGATGTCTCGCCCGACACTGACGCCATGATTCTGTTCACCGCAGACATCCAGGGTCGCTTCGAGATCGAGTTCGAGCAATCCGGCCAGTTCATTGCTGAGCTGGTCATCTCGTAGCGACGTCGAGCACCTCAGAAAATGATTGCACCACAACTGCCGGGGAATATCTCCGAGTGGATTTTCGCGCACGGTATTGGTTCGCGAGGAACGCTACCGCTGCCGCTCTGGCAATTCAGCTGGGCCGCGATCGCCGCTCTCGTCTTGTCCTTTGCTGGACTCGGGGCATTGTGGAAGACGCCAAAGTTGAGCGTCAGCTCGACCGGGACCGTCATCTCGGGCTCGCCGGTTCTCGTGAAAGCGGGAACCGGCGTTGCCCGCGTGGTCGGGATGGCACTCTTTCTGCTCACGACCGCCGCTGCTCTCTTCGGTACCGACATCGGTGGCGAGTCGGTCAACCTGGCGCCGGTCACGATCTATGTGATCTTGTGGGTCGCTATTCCGGTGGCGTCTGCCCTCGTTGGCGATATTTGGAAGGCGCTCAATCCGTTCAACACCATCGGGCTCCTCTTTCCAGAGGGCGATGCCGACGATGCTCCGAAACACCAATGGGTGGCCGTCGCGCTCATGTTTGGCTTCCTGTTCCTCGAGCTCGCGCATCCGAGCGGTGACAGCCCTCGGATCCTCGGCTGGTCGATCCTCGTCTATTCGGTCGTGATGATCGCCGGCATGGTTCGCTACGGACGTATCTGGCTGGACCGAGCCGATGCCTTCGGCATCGCGTTCACGATGATCGCTGCGATCGCGCCAGTCTGGGTCGACGACGACAGCAACCTCCGGCTTCGTCTGCCCCTGTCGGGACTGTCGACGATCGAAGTTCGCCCCGGCACGATGATGTTGATCCTCACGATCCTCGGCGGGACCTCATTCGACGGTTTCAGCGAGAGCCCTATCTACACCGACATCATCGGTCGTCCGAACGGGTGGAGCGCCGTGCCGGCACTCACCATTGGCCTGATCGCCATGATCCTGATCGCTGCAGTCCTCTACTGGACTGGTTCCCGAGCAACGGCCAAGGTCACCGGCATCTCCCAAGAAGAAGCGGCCGATGTCTTTGCGCCGTCGCTGGTTCCCATCGTTTGGGCGTACGCCGTTGCCCACTATGCACAACTACTCGTCGATCAAACCCAGAGCTTTGTGTTTCGATTGTCGAACCCGTTCGGCAACTTCAACGCCCAAGGCGAGCCAACCACCGACTGGTTCGGGAACGCCGCCGGGGTGGTCGACCTGAACCTGATCGACGTCGACTTTGTGTCATGGATACAAGCACTATCGATCGTGATCGGACACGTGCTCGCGGTCATGTACGCACACGACCTCGCGATCACACGATTCGATCACGCCAGAGCGGCCAAGAGTCAACAGACCATGCTGTTCGTGATGGTGCTCTACTCCGTCGCTGGGCTCTGGCTTCTCTTCGCTGCCTAGCGACTAAATCGTTCGTCCGGCCGTGGTGTTGGTTCCCGACGACGCGACCTTGTCTTTCGGAGCGAGCAACTTGTCGGTGAGGTGCGCTTCGACATTGACCGGTTCGTACCGTGCGGGCCGATCGGCGGTGACAAATGCGGGAAGCACCGAGATCTCTACATCGAGGTCTGGATAGTGGAAGAAGGCAAAGGAACGGCGAACCGGCGCTCCGCCGCGATTCATCGGCACGACCCGATGAAGCGTCGATGGCCACTCATCGTTCGTGAGAACCGCCAACATGTCGCCGACGTTGAGGAGTAACGCACCCGGCTCGGGAATGACGTCCACCCATTCACCATCGGGCCCGACGATCTGCAAGCCAGGCACTGGATCTGCATCGAGAAACGTGAACGACGAGTAGTCGGTGTGGGCGCCCATTCGTTGCTGACCGTCAACAGCATCCTCAGTGCCATCGGGGCCAGGCTCGTACCGAATGCTCGCAATCGAGTCGGGGCCATGCCCGGAGCGTTCACGAAGCCACGGTGCACCGATGAGCCCACCGATGATCTCGTCGAGACGGCTAGCCAGGGTCGACATTGCACTGAAATAGTCGAGCGCAGCGATCGAATACCCCGGGATAGCTTCGTCAGGCCATGGTGTCGACTTCAACAGCGGACTCGATACCGGCGGTTCGGGAGCCGAGTTGAAACACTCGAACAAATCCGGCGGGGACTCTTCGCCAAGGCTGTAGCTCAACGCTTCGCTCCCCTTTGCCCGGTAGCCGCGGTTGGCCGCGAGGTCCGGATGAGCAAAAGAGCTCTTCGTCTCCGCATCGAGCGCAAAGAACGACGCCGATGCATCGATCATGGCGGTCCGGACGTCAGGGTCGACCCCGTGCCCGACGAGCTGTACAAAGCCGGTAGCTCGAAGCGCACGTTCCAGGTCGGCCGCTGCGGTCGGTAGTGAGAGGTCGACCGTGTCGATCGTGAGAGTCATGGGTGCATCTTAGGAGGTGCTCGGATGAGGAGTTCGGTTGGGGAGCACTCCCCAACGGTGCGATCGAAGCGCTTCTATACCGTGAAGGAATGGCACCGTACGCGATCAATCGAGACACGCTCGCCCATGACATTCGCTCCATCTCTGTCATCGTTGGATTCGCGCTCATCTTGGCGAGCTGCGGGTGGCAACAATTGTCCGAATCTGCAGCCGGCGCGTCGACCGGGGCGGGCGAGACAGCAGCTGTTGAGGTTGTCGGAACTGCGCCACAAACGCTCCCCACTACTACCGTGCCCGCAACGACGACCGTACCGACGAGCACGACCACCACAACGGCGCCGGCAGCAACAACCGTGCCAGCAACAACAACGGTGCCGACGAGCACGGCGACCACGTCCCCTATTCCAACCCTCGCTAGCGACGCAGTCTCCCTTCCGGGGATGGCGTCGGTTTGGACCGGATGGGTCGGTAGCGACTTCGATCGTGCGCCGGTCTCTATCCAGCTCGCTGAGCAGCGAGGCAACGTGCGCGGAGAGATCTCCTACACCAATACCGGCGAAACGACGATGCTGGCCGGAAGCCGCCTGGCATCCGGCTTCTTCGTGCACGAGTTCGACGCCAGCGGCAACGCTCTATCGACCATGTCGGTCGGGGCGATCGATCGTGGGGTGATGACCGACATCACTTGGGAACGTGGCCGTGTCGAAGTCGAACTCTCCGACAGTGTCGATGCCTCTCGTATGTTCGTACCTGTCGTGTCGCCCGGGCGCTTCGACTACGCCTTTAGCCCGTTCGACGGGGACCGGTGCTGTGGCCCAACGGGCACGCTCAGCATCCATGACGTGACGGCGTCCTCGGTCACCGTCTCCATCGACACGGTGACGAGCGCTCCCGCCCGCAACATCGCGACGATCGGCCCGCTGGCACTTCCCCTCGACGGAAACATCGCCCGGTTCGAAGAACGAAATGATTGGCTCGACTGTGCCTTTGAGGTCATCGTCTTTAGCGATTTCATCTTCGTTGAGCATGTCGATGAACGCTTCGATTGTGGGTTTGGCGTGAACGCTTCGGTCGAAGGGATCTACGCGGCGGTGTCGTCGTAGTCCCTGCATCATCGACCCCGATTCATTCAGAGCTGCATCGCTACGTATACCGGGATCGGGTGCGAGGGTGACCAGTGACCACCTCGCCCCAAACGTGCCCCGACGGCATTACGAACTAGAGTGAACTGTTCGCCACTTGTGAAAGTCCAACCGTGATACAAGAAGAAGAGACCCTCGAGGTACTCGATGATGAGGTTGGCTTTGCAGCCCTTGGGCTTGGCCCAGAGCTCGTTTCGACGCTCGATTCCTTGGGCTATGAAGAACCCACACCCATCCAGGCACAAGCGATTCCGCACCTGCTCACCGGCGTTGACCTCCTCGGTCAAGCAGCGACCGGCACCGGCAAAACGGCAGCATTTGCCCTGCCGACGATCGAGCACATCGTCACCACCGACAAGCCGGTCATCCAAGTCCTCGTCCTGACCCCAACCCGCGAGCTCGCCATGCAGGTGAGCGAAGCGATGAGCACCTACGGCAAGAGCACCGGCGTTAAGGTCACATCCGTCTATGGCGGGCAGCCCATTGGACGCCAGCTCGATGCCCTCCGCCGCGGCGTGCACGTCGTCGTCGCGACCCCTGGGCGAGCTATCGACCATCTCAAGCGCGGATCGCTCGATCTCGACAACGTCCGCACCGTCGTTCTCGACGAAGCCGACGAGATGCTCGACATGGGCTTCACCGAAGACATCGAGCTCATTCTCGACAACACCCCGAACGATCGCCAGACCGTTCTGTTCTCTGCGACGATGCCACCTCGCATTCATGCGATTGCGAAGCGGCACCAAAACGATCCGGTCATGGTCAAGATCGGTGCTGCTGATGCAGCACAGCATCGCGACCTCATCGACCAGCAGGTGTATGTCGTCCACAAGACGCATAAGGCCAAAGCCCTCGGTCGAATTCTCGATCTCGAGAACCCAACATCGGCGATCGTCTTTTGCAAGACCCGCACCGACGTAGACGAGCTCACCGTCACTATGAGCGGACGCGGCTATCGCGCCGAAGCGCTCCATGGCGGCATGGATCAAGCCCAGCGAGATCGAGTGATGGCTCGCCTTCGCGACGGTACCGCCGAGCTGCTCATCGCCACCGACGTTGCTGCCCGCGGCCTCGATGTCGACACCCTCACCCACGTGGTGAACTACGACATCCCTTCAGCTCCCGAGAGCTATGTCCACCGGATCGGCCGAGTTGGTCGAGCCGGGCGCCGCGGCGTCGCAATCACCCTCGCAACCCCTCGCCAGCGTCGCTTGCTCAGCAATATCGAGCGGTTGACGAAGCAGAAGATCGAGGTCCACAAGGTTCCGACCGCCGACGATCTTCGCCAACGCCAGATCGCCTCGACCATCGAGTCGATGCGCGAAGTACTGGCGAGCGACACCCTCGCCGAAGACCTCGACGCGTTTCAGCAGGTACTGCACGAGCTCAAGGGTGAGGAGTCAGATCGCAATATCGCGCTCGCTGCTCTCGTGCTCGCTCACCGGGCGCAACACTCCGAAGCAGACATTGCCGACATCCCAGACGCCTCGAAGGAATTCGGGAATGAGCGCAGCCACGACAAGGGCCGCAAAGGCAAGGGTCGAGACCGCAACGGCCGCGGCCGCGAACCCTACGGCGAACGCAACCACGGAAAGAAAGCTGGCGGCAGCACCCGCGAGGTTGACCCAAACACCGGGTTTGTCTACATCGGAGTCGGTGCCCGTGGCGGGATCCGCCCCGGAGATCTCGTCGGCGCCATTGCCAATGAGACTCAGCTATCGGGCCGCGACATCGGACCGATCCGAATCTCGGACCACTACTCGGTGGTCGGGGTTCCAGATGGCTCTGTCGATGACGTGATCTTCGCGATCAAGAAGTCCACGGTGAAGGGCAAGAAAGCAAAGGCCCGCCGCTACGTGGACTGACCATGTGCCGTTCGTGAGACTGCCACTACTGTTGTGGCGTGACTGAACGTGTTTGTGTATTTATCGATGGCCAGAACCTCTTCAAGGGGTTAAACCGGCGATTTCGTGGGCGGGTGCATCCGCTGTTGCTCGCTCGTGAGTTAGCGGGAGATCGGGAGCTGGTGGGAACGCACTACTACTCCGGCATCCACGACTCCGGAGAAAACCGCAAGATGTACGACCTTGTGACAAGGCGTCACGATCTCATTCGACGAACCGGTGTCGAAGTAACCGAGCGAACGCTTCGCTATCACTGGGAATGGCGTGTGGATGACCGCCTTCCCCCACCGTGGAAGGATGATGGTGCGGAAAAACGTACCGCTGAGGTGAAGCGCTGGCGGGGAGCCCGGGAGAAAGGCATCGACGTCGCGCTTGCACTCGATGCCGTCGCTGCTGCCCTCACCAACGAATGCGATGTTGTAATCATCGTGTCCCGCGACCGTGACCTCATGGAGATCGCAAACGAAATCCACCACCGCTGCGGCCGGTATGGCAAGAACTGTGTCCGAGTCGAAGTCGCATTCGTTTCAGAACGACGAGGTGATGAAGGCAACCTCCCCGAGTACGACATGCAACTCGAGATCGATGAGCGCATGGTCGATGCAGCTCGTGATCATTTCGACTACCGCGAGGACCTAGATGACGACGAGGTCCAACAATTCCTCAACGAGTTGAAAAGCTAGCTCGACGTCCGGTTGGAAACATCGGGGTTTATGTTAAAGTTTGAACCACTTGCAAACTTTGATTGGACACAACATGACGACGATTCTGCGCCTCAACTCATCGGTCAGCGGACCGGACTCGGTCACCAACAAGCTGAACGAACAGCTCGTCGCTGCACTCACCGAAACGCAGCCCGAACCCATGACGATCGAACGCGACCTCACCGCGCTCACGCTTCAGACCTCCGAGCGCTTCAGCGCAGCGATGACACCGGTTGACGAACGCTCTCCAGCTCAGAATGAAGCTGCGTCGACCGGTGACACCCTCATCACCGAACTCGAAGCATCGGACATCCTCGTTATTGGAAGCCCGATCTACAACTTCGGTCTCCCCAGCAGCGTAAAGGCGTGGATGGACTACGTCGCCCGAGCCGGCCGCACTTTTCACTACGCCGAAAACGGCCCGGTCGGCCTCCTCACGGGTAAACGAGCCTTCATCACGATGGCTTCAGGTGGGGTTGGATTGGGTACGGACTGGGACTTCGGATCCGGCCACCTTTCACTGTTCCTCGGGTTCCTCGGCTTTAGCGACATCACCGTGATCGCTGCGATGGAGCTCCAGTCCAACCCGGAGAACCTCGCTGCCGCTGAGGCACAGATCCGAGAAATCGCCGAATCGTAAATGGTGGATCGAACCCGGCGAGCGGAATGCTCGCCGGGCTCGACCTGCACACCCGCCGCACCCAACGAGGACCCGCCTCATGGGTACGAACTGTTGGAACTAGCCTGACGCGAAACGGATCACCACGTCGGCTCGAACGAGACCCAAGGCTTGTACGAGACGGGTTCCTCTGGCAGCGCATACCCGTTTGCACGAATGACTTCGGCGTACCAGTCCGCACTCTTCTTCGGGCGTCGTTCAAGCGTCTCAAAGTCAACTTCGACGATGCCGAATGTTGGACCATAACCCCAAGCCCACTCGAAGTTATCGAACAACGACCAGACCATGTACCCATGCACAGGAACTCCGTCTTCAATCGCCGAGTGCACCTCGCTGAGATGGTCGCGAACGAAGTCGATACGGTCATCGTCTTGAATTTGGCCGTGCTCGTTGCGGACACCGTCGGGCATTGGGCACCCGTTCTCGGTAATGGTGTAGCCAGGAAACTGATACGCACTATGCAGCCAGCGGAGCAAACGCCCCAACGATGGCGGATGCAATTCCCACCCCATCGTGTTCTTCGGCGTGTCCGGCGCGGCGACATACCCTGACGCCGAGATGATCTCGCGGGTGTAGTAGTTGACCCCGAGGTGAGAGATCGGCGCGCTGATTAGATCGAGATCCCCATCGCGCACTTCAGCTTGGTCCCACTCAAAGAACTCCGCCGTCTCTTGGGGGTAGCCGCGTCCGGTAAGCGGATCGATGTACCAACGGTTCTCGAGATTGTCGACATGCAACGCTCGCTCCACATCAGCAGGATCACCGGTCGCGGCTTCGGTCGGTGTGAAATTGAGAACGATCGTCACGTCCTGATCGGGAGCACTCGAGCGAATGCGCTCCTGCGCGAGACCATGGGCGAGCATCAGGTGATGCGACGCCGCCATACCATCGGCCATCGAAGTGCGCCCCGGAGCATGCTCTCCAGTGACGTAGCCATGGTTGGCGCTAACGAAGGGTTCGTTCAGCGTTGCCCATCGCGAGACGCGGTCTGAGAGCCGAGAAACGACGACCTCGACGTAGTCTCCAAATGCCGACGCGGTGTCGCGAGATACCCAGCCTCCTCCCTCTTCCAACGCTTGAGGAAGGTCCCAGTGATAGAGCGTGGGCATCGGAGTAATTCCAGCGTTGAGTAGTTCGTCTACCAACCGGTCATAAAAGTCGAGACCTGCGGTGTTCACCGGACCCGTGCCGTTCGCCATGATGCGAGGCCATGCGACCGAGAATCTGTACGTGTCCAGGCCCAACGACTTCATAAGGGCAACATCGCTGTCGTACCGGTGATAGTGATCGCACGCCACAGCACCCGACGTTCCGTCGGCGATACGACCCGGCTCTCCTGCAAAAGCATCCCAGATGCTCGGCCCCCGACCGTCGGCATCAGCCGCGCCTTCGATCTGATACGAAGACGTGGCTGCACCCCACTGGAAACCCTGCGGGAACGTGAGAACCTTGCTTGAATCCGCTGCCATATCCCCCGATACCTCCCAGCGGGCTGCGACACAGCACCGCGGCTCACTGTTGGTCATGCGCCTTAGGCGCCGTTGAATCCGGCAAATGCTTGCATGTAAACGCTTACATTGCAAGGACGGCTGACAGAAAGCCACTCGGCGAGTACAACACGACCTACGGATTGAGCCTCTCGAGCGACCACTCGAGCGTGTAACAGCCGGGCCCGATGCAGGATCCAGCTCCCACACCGGGCCCGCACGCTGCAGTACCCAAGCCTCTTATGCGAGCGTCGAGGTGTACCTCAATTCCCACCGGCCGGGACTGCAGATCTGAATGCAGCTCCCGTAGCGTCTTAGCGCCGGTGAGAACCTTATCGGAGTGAAGGCGAGCCGAGAAGGACTCTCCGAGGTGAATTGAGACGAGATAGCCCATTCCGATCTCGTTTGTGAGCGTGAACCAGCGGGGCGAATGATGCGCACCGTGTTCTTGAGGCACCACGAATGGGTGGTATTGCTCGGCGACTGAAGCAACGTGTTGACTCATCACACCCGACGCCCGACGATCGGGATACGTTTCGTGTGGGCCTAGGCCGAGCCAGGTGAGCGTAGAGAACTCCGCGTCAACATCAAAGACCACTCCGACACGAGGGACGTCCTGCCACTCATCGGGAATCGTGATCGAGTCCGTCCGGTGGAACCCTCCCCCCACGAGCGCTTCCACCTCGACGGTATGATCCAACTCGGCGGTCTCCAAACCCCAGTGCACCCAACTCGGACGGATACCACTGACCTCTGACATCCAGCCTTGTGCAACACCATCGTTGTCGGTAGGTGCCCGCCAGACCGTCGGCCGAATCTGTAGGCCGCTGAGTCCAGCGCCCACTTCAGCTTCAGCATCGACACGAGGAGCAGGAACACCCGGATCGTCGAGAACGAGCTGCTCATATCCAACCACGTGCCCCCTCGGCCCCCATGGCTCATCACGAGCTAGCGCCACAGAGAAATTCAGCGTGAGCAGTGATCCAACGGAAATGACCTCGCCGAGCACGTTCCTCGGCACACGTACTTCTCCACCAGGAGGAACCGCTTCGATAGCGAGCACCGACGGCTCCGACTGCTCGCCACCATCAATCTCGACCCACCACGTGATCACAAGGTCGGCGGTATCAGTATGTGCACGACGATTCGAAACGACGATCTCATCATCGAGAAGCGCTACGGTGACCGGCCGAGCAAGCCACGCCAATTCGATAAGCCCTGGATGTGGTTGTAGGTCCGGGTCGACGAGGCCGTTGATGCAGAAGTTGCCGTCGTTGGGTTCGTCACCGTAGTGGCCGCCGTAGGCAAACCATTCGACGCCATCTTCATCGATCTCGCGGAGCCCCTGATCTCGCCAGTCCCAAACAAAGCCTCCTCCAAGCGCGTCATGGTTCCAGAACGCGTTCCAGTATTCGTCTAACCCTCCGTTTGAGTTGCCCATCGCGTGGCTGTACTCGCACAAGATTAAGGGACGACTATCGGCGTTGGTCTCGGTAGCCCACTCCGCCCATTCGCTGATCTGTTCGACGGTTGCATACATCGGACAGACGACGTCGCTAAGCGCCAGGTCGAAGGTCGTCGGCGCGCGCTCTCGCTCGCTCTTTCGGCCAAATCCCCGGTCGGCGAAGTTCGGAGAAAACCCACCTTCGTACTGCACGAATCGGGTGGGGTCGATCGATCGGATCCACGCCCCCGCAGCGGCATGCACTGGAGCTGCCCCTGACTCGTTGCCCAACGACCAACCAATAACGCATGGATGAGAGCGGTCTCGTAGCACCATGCGCCGAACCCGCTCGAGCATGGCAGTGTCGAACATTCCCGACGCCGCCAGCGAATCGTGCCGGGCGTGACTCTCGATATTTGCCTCGTCGATGACGTAGAGGCCGAGCTCATCACACAGGTCGAGGATGACCGGATCGTTCGGATAATGCGCGGTTCGAATGGCGTTGATGTTGAACGACTTCATCAGCACCAGTTCGTCACGAATTTCTCGGCTCGACAGCGTCTTGCCGGTATCGGGATGGTGGTCGTGACGGTTCACCCCGTTGATCATGACCTTCGCTCCGTTGATCATCAGCTTGCGATCCACAACCTCTACTCGACGAAACCCAATCCGATCGGTCACCGTTTCAGCGATGCGTCCCGATGGGTCGACGAGGGTGATCGTCAGGTCATACAAGTGCGGGCGTTCCGCCGACCACGGCTCCACCGCAATAGCGGTGTGTTCGTGACGGGCGATCAACCCGTCGAAGATGTAGGTGAACGCGAGGGAATCGATCCCAAGCGCCGGAGGTGACGGGGGAACAGCTTCGCTGCTGTCGAGATCAAGCTCCGGTGCAGAGATAACGGTGCTCCATCCCTCGCCGAGGTTCGTAGAGGCGCCGAGTTCGGTTTCGACACGTAGTGAGCCGCGCCCGGTAGCGGCGTCGTAGTCGGCAACGACGACCACATCTTCAAGACGTACATCATTCATCCCGGTGACCGTCACCGAGCGGTGAATCCCACCATGGAACCAATGGTCCTGGTCCTCGATCCACGTGGCATCGGACCAGCGGCTCACGAGGATTGCGAGCTCGTTCGTGCCCTCCTCGGCTACCGCAGTGATATCGAACGACGATGCAAGGCGCGAGTCCTTTGCCATGCCAACGAAGGTGCCGTTGCACCAGACGAGTAGCAGTGACTCGAACCCTCCGATCTCGAGCACGACTCGCTCCCCCGCTGGCCGGTCGAACGCGCATCGATACAGCCCCGTTGGATTCTCGGGTGGAACATTTGGCGGGTTGCCCGGCCACGGCATTTGCACATTGGTGTAGTGCGGCAGGTCACCGGTGTTCTGACGAGTCCACACCCCGGGCACGGAGATGTCACGCCACGGCTCGCTCGACGTATCGGCCACCTGCCACTGTTCGGGGGCATCGCCTGGTCGGTCGATCAGCTGAAATTTCCACGTCCCATCGAGGCTCACGACCGAACGGCCAGTTACCGCCGTAAGTGGCTTGGCCATCGGCAAGCGAGCGATCGAACTCACCTCTGGCGAGAAGAACTGCTGTGGATCCACGGCGAACACCAATCGGTTGTGCGT
>CAYVHV010000022.1:0-22954 GCA_964451305.1 uncultured Acidimicrobiales bacterium
CGGTCGAGTGCGGGGTGACGAGCACCGCCGCGGTGCCGTGGCTTTCAAATATGGCGCGGTCCTGACTGTATGCATCGATGATGTCCGGGTCGACTTTGATGCGCTGTTCGGGAAGACGTTCACGTAGTTCGGTCAGCAGGTCGGCCATGGGAAATGGTCTCATACTTTTTGTATTGAGGAGAGTTGCACGCGATGCCTAGAGAAGACCAAAACGCAGATGGTCGAAAGGAGTTGCGGGCCAAACAAACAGCTTCTGCCAGGTCGCAGATCTGAGGGTGGCCAGAATCAAGGAAGTTGAACTGATATAGACCGAATGGTACAATTGTACTGTCCGGTCTAATCTGGAGACGAGACTTGGGTTACGCAAAGTCGGAAGACACGAAACGAAAGCTGCTGTCTACAACATCGAAGCTGTTACGGACCCATGGCTATGCTGCCACCGGCGTCTCTCAAGTGCTGAAGGAGAGCGGCGTGCCGAAGGGTTCGCTCTACCACCACTTCCCTGGGGGCAAGGTCGAGCTTGCAGCCGAAGCTGTCAACTTTTCCAATTCCTTCATTGCCGAGCGACTCGAACTACTCGTGGCGGTATCGCCCGATGCTGCCTCTGCCTTCGAGGCGTTTTGCGACTTCTACAGTCAGTCGCTTATCGACACCAACTTTGAGAAGGGGTGCCCGATCGCCACTATCACGCTCGAGGTTGCCACCGACGTTCCGGCGATTCGGCGTCGTTGCGACGAAGGGTTCGAGCGGATCCTTGACATCTTCCGACGCGAACTCGTCGCCGAGGGTGCCGACCCTCGCCACGCGGCCGATGTCGTGACGATGGCGCTCAGCGCGGTTGAAGGTGCGCTGATCCTCTGTCGCGCCAAACAGGGCATCCAACCAATCATGAGCATTCGCGACAGCGTGGCTCAACAGATCCGCAACGCGACGGCGGATAGTGCGATCGAAGATGGGACCAACGCATGACCACCGTTGCCAAGACCGACCGAGTCATTCCGGCAACCGACAGTTTCGAGCTTGCCGCAACCGTCTACGGCACCGGCGCAGATGTTGTTATCGTCAACTCCGCCACCGCAGTGCCTCGCGGCTACTACGAGGGGTTCGCGAGGTTTCTCGCTGAAGAGGGATACACGGTTGTTACCTATGACTACCGCGGCATTGGAGAATCCCGGCCAGCGTCGCTACGCGGGTTCGTTTGCAAAGCGAGCGATTGGGGCCTGCTCGACATGCCGGGAGTGCTCAACTGGGTACTCGCCGAGTTCGACCCAGCCACACTATTCGTGATCGGACATAGCGCAGGTGGTCAACAGGCCGGGATGCTCCTCGAGGCAGATCGCATCACCGCGATGGCGACGGTCTCGTCGCAGAGTGGATATTGGGGGCTGCAGGGCGGAGGAACCGAGCTCAAGACGCGGGTACAGGTCTCGGCGGCCTTACCGCTGCTCACGCGTCTATGCGGCTACTTTCCGTGGAGCAAGGTCGGCTCGGCTGAGGACTTGCCAAAGGGCGCCGCGCTGCAGTGGGCACGTTGGTGTCGCGATCCCGACTACCTTCTCGGAGACCCCTCGTTGCCGATCGACCGGTATAAAGGCTTCGCCGCTCCGGTTCTCGCCTACAGCATCGACGACGACGATTGGGGCACGGCCAGGTCGGTCGAAGCCATGATGTCGGTGTATCCCAACGTCGATTATGTACACATCGTGCCCGCCGATTTCGGACTCACCTCTCTTGGTCACTTCGGTTTCTTCCGGCCGAAGGCGCGTGCTTTCTGGGAAGAAACACTTGACTGGCTCCGAAACCACGTGTGATTTTCGGATCTAGAAACATCGCTGCCGGCTTGGGTTACACGATGGTGAGGTAGCCGTCTTCGAGGGTCGGGGCGACGAGGTTCGAGTTGGGTGGTGCGGGCTGTGTGCCGAGGATTCGATAGCTGCCGTCGGCTTGGCGCCACGATGCACGGGTTGGAGATGTCGGCGGCTGGGCCTGGACCCAAGTCCGCCCGGTTGCTTGCTCGGCTAACGAGCCGGGCGAGCCGACGAAGCGGACACTGCCCTCGCTGAGCACCACGATCGTGTCGCACACCGCTGCTTCGTCGGTGAGGTGTGTCGACATGATCACCGTGGCATCAGTTCGCCGTTGGGCGATCAGGTCGCGAATGCGAAAACGTTCGTCCGGGTCGACGCCAGACGCTGGTTCGTCGAGCACGATCAGCGATGGCTGGCCGAGCATTGCTTGGGCCAGGCCGAGCCGTTGACGCATACCGCCAGAGAGTTCAGCGACCTTGTCGTGGGCCCGGTCTCGCAGCCCGACGAGCTCGAGTACGTGAAATACCCATTGCCGCCGCTGGCGGTCGTCGTCGATTCCCTTGAGTACCGCGAGATAGTCGAGCGCGTCGAACACGCGAGCCGACATTGCGAAGTTCACCTGCTGGGGCTGGTAGCCGAGGCGACGTCGAATCTCGATCCGATCAGATTCGTGCTTGGGGTTCAGTCCGTCGATCAGCAGTGAACCACCGTCGGGCACGAGCACGGTTGCAAGGCATCGCAGCAGCGTTGTCTTACCAGCACCGTTGGGCCCGAGCACGGCCACAAGGCCGCCTTGAGCAGCCAGATCAACACCGGTCAGTGCTGGACGGTCGTTGAAAGACTTCGTGATGTTGTTGCCGAGGAGCTGCGTTGCTGTCATAGCTGTACCGCCAACAAGTCGAACCGGTCACGGCGACGCCACACGATCACAAAAGCTGCCAATGCGAGCAGGACGTAGAGCGCTTGACCAGTAGCGCCGAATGCGGACAACTGGCCAGTAGCTGCACTACGGACCACGAGCATCAGCACCAGCCAGCCAGCGGCGGTAACAGCTGCAGCTTTGCGGGGCGAAAGCCAGGTTGAGACGGCGAGACTGGTGAAGGTCAAGGCCACCGATGGCAGCAGCCACGCCACAGCCCAAAGACCAGATGCTGGATTGAGTAGCGCAGCGAGTGTCAGCATCAGTGCTGAAACCGTGAGGATGACCGCCGCCCGCGTCAGTACGAGTTTGAGCCCTCGCGTCGGCGTCGCAATCCCAATCTCGTGAGCTGGGTCGGCCTCAATCCCGTACGCGAACGACACGCCGAGTACAGGAATCAACGGCGCGAGAAGCAAGAAGCCCAGCATGTCTTGTGCATTCGGAGCATCGCTGGTCACGAGTGCCACGAACATTACAACGCCCACGGCGACGAACCAGGCGCGACGCAAACCGGGCGTGGCGAGCGCGACCCGTGTAAGCGGGGCCGAGAATCCGAGGCGTCGGACGAGTCGCTCCAGGCGGCTCGGTGCCGGAACGTCGAGCTCGGCGCGCACGGCTTGCCAGTTTCGTTCGAGGCGAGCTGGGTCGATCGATGGTGCACTCATATCAGGATCTCCTGGAGTTGATTTCTTGCCCGCATCAATCGGGTCTTGACCGTACCTTGGGGGACGTCGAGCAAACGAGAAACTTCCTTCGTGCTGAGCCCGTCGATAGCAGTGGCCAACATGACGGCTTGGAGGTCGGGATGGAGTTGACGAAGGGCATTGGGCAGATCACCATGGGCTCCGCTGGACAGGAATGTTTCTTCGAAGGACACGGCACCTTCGGTGATGGTCTCGGGGGCGACCGGAATGGGCCGGTTCTTGCGCAGTTGGTCGATGAGGCGCCGAATTGCAATACCCCAAAGCCATGCAGCGACCGCACCTTCAGCTTTGTATGAGCCAGGCTTGCGCCAAACCGCAACAAAAGTGTCCTGGATAGCAATGTCGACAAGGTCTTCGTCGGAGCACCTAGTTTGCAACCGCATGGTGAGCCAAGGTGCGTTGCGACGATAGAGCTGTTCGAGCGCGCTGCGATCGGACCGCGCAATGCGGGCCAACAATGCCTCGTCCTCGCCTCGTTGTTCGACCATTGTTTACCTGTCGCATAGAAGCACAAAAACGGTTCACGCTTCTCGGCATTTCTTTTTCGGGCTTCCCATCGGCCCTTTTTCTGAGGACTTGCGAAGTAGGCCGAACGAACCATCCCTTGTTTTGGTGAACCGATCGACATGCCCGTCCCGACAGATGGGCATGACTAACACCCTCACACCCTCAAACGACCGGCATAGCACCGCGTATGCAATGCGACCGCACGCGGAAGTTCCGCCGCCCCCGCTCGACGCGATTCAAACGACACCTCCGCCTCCTACACCAACGAAGCAACCACGTGAGAGGAGGGGCGTTCTTGGCGTGGTTCTGCGATTGCTCTTTGTCGGGGCTGGTATTGCGCTCTCGTTCCAACTGGACAACTCGATCTTCGGGGCCATCGCGGTTTTGTTCGTCCTCGTGGGACCACTGGAGAAGCTGTACCCCCGACAGCGGGGGCAGAAGTGGCGTCGCCCAATGGTGCTCTCCGATATCAGTTTTGCGCTCATGTCTCCGGTCCTCAACGTCGTCGGTGTCTTCGCCGCTGCCGTGATCGGAGGAGCCAGCCTATTTTGGCTACCTGGACTTGCGTTCCGACCCGTCGTAGCCGCCATTCCGCAGTGGATGATTCCGGTCGTGGCGTTCATCTTGTTCGACTTCCTCGGCTACTGGACCCATCGATGGGCCCACGAGGTGCCGTTCTTGTGGCGGTTCCATTCAGTGCATCACTCGCCCGAACACATGGACTGGATCAGTGGTTTCCGAATCCACCCATTCGATGGAGTACTCATCGCCCCAGCGTTCGTCTTCCTTCTTGCGGCCGGATTCGACGTGGAGCTCACCGGTGTCCTCGCCGTCTTCCAGATCGTGCTCGGTCTGTTCTTTCACGCCAACGTACGAGTGCGGTGGCGTTGGCTGGACAAGCTCGTTTGTAATCCCGAGTTCCACCACTGGCACCACGCCAACGAAGCCGACGCAATCGGGCACAACTATGCCCCCGGACTTCCGTGGTGGGACCTGGCGTTCGGGACGTTCTTCATGCCCGATCACAAGAGTGGCCGCCGACCGAAGCACTACGGGATCGACGAATACATGCCAAATCATCTCGTCGGCCAACTCACCCATCCGGTCCGAGGAGCTCGCAAACACCTTTCCTTGTGGCGCCATCCAATTACAGCGGCCAAGCTCGCTGGGAGCGGTGCCCGAAAGCTGCTGGCCGATGTGTGGCGCTCATCGTCTCGCCCGACTCGTTCACGGCGACGCGAGACCGTGCCCGGATCGTTCTCGACGAATGAGAGTCTGTTCGCCAGGCCGGGATCGAATAGCGACGCAGAGGTCGGAGAACCGGCGATTTGAAACCCGATGAGTCGCCGTGTCACACCCCATACATATAGTGGTCACTAGCGAATCTGGATTTCGATTCGGTTTCGCGTCTTGGCGTTTGTAGGCTTGTCTGCTGGCCCATTTGCTTCGAGCGATCGAAGTGAGTGAGCCGTGTTTGACAACACAGACCCTGCTCCGAAATCCGGGGCCTCGGTGAATAGCCGAGTCCAGAGGGAGGTACTTGCTTTATGCGAGCCTATGAATTGATGGTCATCTTTGACGCGGATGTCACTGATGCAACCATGCATGGTCATTTGAAGACCCTGATTACCGACACCGTCGAAGCCGATGGTGGCTCGGTCGCCAATGTTGATCACTGGGGCAAGCGTCGCTTCGCCTATCGGATCAACCACAAGTGGGAAGGCACCTACGTCGTGCTCGAGATCCTGCTTCCCGAGCGCAAGGACCTCTCCGGGGTCGACCGTGCGCTTCGTCTCGCGGACGATGTTGTTCGCCAGAAGATCATCCGGCTCCCCGAGTCCGAGGCCACCAAGCGTGGTCTCCTGGGCGCCGCACCTACGGCTTAGCGCCGAGAAAGCAGCTGTTTCAGCAATGGCATACGACAACACCATCACCATCGTAGGAAACCTCACCCGAGATCCTGAGCTTCGCTTCACCCCTGGTGGTGCCGCGGTAGCGAACTTCGGAGTGGCCTGGAACTTGAAGGGTCGCGACGGAGCAGAGGACAAGGTGTCGTACTTCGACGTCACCTGCTGGCGTCAGCTGGCGGAGAACGTGAGCGATTCGCTCACAAAGGGATCGCGCGTTGTCGTCCACGGACGACTCGATCAGCGCTCTTGGGAAAACCAAGACGGCGATCGCCGAAGCAAGGTCGAGATCGTCGCCGACGATGTTGCACCGAGCCTCAAGTGGGCCACAGCTGAACTCACCCGGAACGAATACAACGGACCTGGCGCAGGCCAAGGCGGCGGAGGTGGCGGCGGTCAGCAGTACCAAGCTGCACCGAACGCTCCCGCAGCTGCCCCAGCTCCGCAGTACGACATGAACGAAGAGCCTTTCTAAAGGCTCGCCTTCCACTGGCCCTGCCAGTAACCACGAACAGGACGAAGAACTATGGCGAAGAAGCCACCACCACGTAACAAACACAAAGATGCCGGCCGCAAGAAGAAAGTCTCGGTCCTCACGACCGAGAAGGTCGAGTACATCGACTACAAGGATGTGAACCTGCTCAAGCGGTTCGTATCTGACCGTGCCAAGGTTCGCGCTCGCCGCGTCACCGGCAACGACACCCAGCAGCAGGCTGAGGTCGCACGTGCGATCAAGAACGCGCGAGAGATGGCGCTTATGCCATACGCCGTGCGGGTCACCACCCAGCGCAACAACCGTGATCGCGGACGCGATCGTGGTCCACGCGAGGGCGGCCGCGGCGATAAGCCAGAGGCAGCAGAGAATGCAGATGCAGCTGCTGATGCACCTGCAGGTGACGAGGCACCGGCTGAGGCTCCTGTAGCAGAGACCGAAGCAACGGAGGAGAGCTGATGAGCATGCAGGTCATTTTGAAGTCCGACGTTGAGGGTCTTGGAACCCGCGGCGATGTTGTAACCGTGGCCGATGGCTACTTCCGCAACTACCTCCAGCCAAAGGGTCTCGGCTACAAGGCATCGAAGGGCGCAGAAGCTGAAGCCGAGGCAATGCGTAAAGCGAGTGCCGCAAAGAACGAGGCAAACCGTGCCGAGGCCGACAAGGTCGCTGCATCGCTCGTTCCCCAGGTCATTGCCATCTCGGCAAAAACCGATGCGGGTGGAACGCTCTTCGGTTCGGTCGGCGCCGCCGAAATCGCTGCCGCCGTCGAAGAGCAGACCGGCCACGTTATCGACCGTCGCAGCTTCCAGATCGATACGCCGATCAAGTCGCTCGGTTCGCACATGGTGATGACGAACATTCATAGCCAGGTGCAGTTCCCTGTGACTATCGAGGTCAGTGCCGAGGACGACGAGTAGTCGACTATCGGTTGGCGCGATGACGCCAGGTACGCACATGCGGCCGCACCACCAATTGGTGGTGCGGCCGCTGTCGTTTTCGTCGTTTGGTCAAGAGCTACGATCCGTTCGGTGAAGGTGATCGCCTGGAACCTCGAACGAAAAAAGCCCACCACCCCGCGCGGGCTCCAAGGGGTAGATCACGTGTACGCGCAACAGCCCGATGTGATGGTTTTGGTCGAAGCGCGAACCTCATTCCCGGCGCGACATGGTCACCACCTTGTTGGTTCGCCGTCGACAGCGCCTCGCTTCGATGAGGATGAACGCACGGTGTTGTTGTGGTCAGCGAACGAACTCGAGCGAGTCGAATTCGATTCGCCTATCGAGAAGCGGCGCTTTGTTGCTGCCCGCACTGAAACCCCACTCGGCACAATGCTGATCTTGGCCGTGTGCATCCCGTGGCATATGGCAGACGTGACCTATCACGAAGGCACGAAGCGTCGTCCGTGGGAACTGCACCTCAACTACCTCGAACACCTTCGCGAGTTGATGCGGCGAATCGATGAACCGTTCATTGTCGTTGGAGACTTCAACCAACGAGTGCCACGCCAGCGCGGAGGGAATCGCTCAGCGGCTGACGCGCTTACAACGGCCTTTGACGGGTTGACGGTCGTGACCGAGGGGGTACTACCTGGCTGTGCTCGCGCTGGGATTGATCACATTGCTCTCAGTCACCAACTCACGGCAACGAGTGTCGGTGGTTGGCCAAATGTCGTGGACGGCTCTCGCTTGAGCGACCACGACGGTGCCTGGGCAATCGTGTCAGAGGGCCGGGACTAGCCCCAGCAGTTGAGGCGCTCGCTGTTTGGATTGTCGAGATCGTCGAGCACGATCAACGAGCCCGATGTCTGCTCAAAGTTGCTGTCGCCGGTGAAGATCTCGGTGACGAGCAATCCGTTATTCGAGCTTGCGTCGTACACGGTGAATCCCAGACCGAGGCCATCAAAGTTGGGGCTCAAGATGTTGCACAGGTGACCGCCCGATGCGATGAGGTTTCGGTGGATCATCGTTGGATCACGGCTTGGCCATACAGCGGCGATGTTCTCACCTGCAGTATGGATGCCGTTGGTCCCAATGAGTGCTCGCCACCGTGTGGAGTGGCGGAAGAAGCTTCCGTTAAGCATGTCCTGTGAATGCGCTTGGGCTTGAACATCGGCTGCCGAGTCGAACGTGAGTGGCTCGAGGTCGCAGACTTCGCGGGTCTCGTTGATCATGGTGAAGAGACGTTGTTCAGCCTCGGCCAGGCTTGGGGCCACGTTGCTGATCTGGCTGGTGTAGTGAGCGGCGAGCGACGCTTGGCTGCAGACAACACCTGACGAGGCCAACACCGAAGGCGCTGGAGGCGGGGTGGGGTTGGTCGTGACCGTTCCGCCATTGCTCTCGCAGTTGCGGATGTTGTCGATGGTTTCGCGGTTGATGCACGTGTCGGTGCCGACGTTGCCCGTGATGGTGTCGGCGTCTGGGCCGCCATCGATCAGGTCGTTCAACCCTCCACCGTTGATGTCATCACGGCCCTGGTTTCCGTTGAGCGTGTCGTTTCCGAAGTGACCGAGAATGATGTCGTGGCCATTGCTGCCGTTGATCGTGTCGTGACCAATGTTGCCGTTGAGACGATCGTTGCCGTTGCCACCGACGATCGTGTCCGAGTGGCCTTCGCCATGAACCGTGTCGCTGCCCGCTCCGGCAAAGACAGTGTCTGCCCCGTTGCCACCGAACACCGTGTCGGTACCGGCGCCGCCAAGAATGCGGTCTGCGCCGTTGCCGCCGTAGATGAGGTCGTTGCCATCGAAGCCGCAGATGATGTCGTTACCTTGCAGTCCACGAATGACGTCGCGACCGGGTGTTCCGACGATGACGTCGGGTCCAGAGGTTCCAGTGATACGGGTGACGTTGGCGCTTCTGTCGAACGTAGAGGTGACGCCACTCGTTGCCTGCTGGTTGCTACAGGTCGCCGTCTGTGCTCCGAGTTGTGCCGAGGGCACCAAAACCGTTGCGATGATCGCGAGAGAAGCTGCGATACTCCGTCGTTTGCCTACGTTCCCAGTCACGACTGAGTTATCGACTCATCCACCTACCTTCTGTAGTGGTCGTTTGTCCTATTTGGTGAAAATTAGCAAGGGGGTTGCTGAAAATGGCTTGATGGAGCGATCTCCGACTAGGTGGACCAGATTCGCTTTGTGACATAGTGAATTTAAACAATCACTTTGGGGGAAAAATGGTCGGGCGGAACCTATCGCTTGGTGTTCTTTTGGCGTTGGTAGCGAGCGTTTTGCTACCTGTTGCATCTGTTGGGGCCCAACAGAGCATTTTGTGCGGAGGTGAAGTCGCCACGATCGTGGGAACTCCCGGCAACGACGTCCTGGTCGGGACACCTGGACGCGACGTCATCTCGGGCCTGCAGGGTGACGACTTCATCGATGGTCTCGCAGGTGACGATGTCCTCTGCGGTGGGTTTGGCAGCGACGTGCTGGTCGGCAGCGATGGCTTCGATCTTCTCTTCGGAGCCCAAGGTGACGACACGCTCTACGCTGCTGGACAAGAGCTCCTTATCCCGCCATTCGTGCTCGACGATGTTCGAGGCGCTCGAATGTTCGGCGGTGCTGGCAATGACTTGATCGTCGGCTCGGATCGATGGGATCGAATGCAGGGTGGCCCAGGTAACGATCGACTTCTGGGCTTTGCAGGAAATGATTGGATGCGCGGTGGTCCAGGAACCGATCATGTCATTGGACACAACGGTAGTGATGACCTCCTCGGCGGGGGCGGTTCAGACGTCGTTCTCGGTGATCGCCGAGACTCCGCTGTTCGAGGTGGAGGCGGTCACGATTTCTGTCCCGATCTAACAAACACGCAGAGTTGGCGGGGTTGCGAAAGCCGGTTCGGTGTTAACTCAGCGGACTCGACGTTGCCTGGGTTCTCCGTCCCACGCGAGATCAGCGGCGGAACACCCGATACCTACGTGTACTTGGGCATGTTCGACGGCGTGTTCGACTTTGTCGGTACAACGAGAGACCTCCGAGAGGTCTTTGAAGACGACCGTTTCGAGGACTTCGCCGTGCTTAACTTCCGCCCGCTTACCGCCGGCCAAGCCGATGCGGTTGCTCAGTTGTATCTGAACGGCAACCAAGAGTTCATCAATCGGTTCAACTTCCTTGATCCTGCGGCGCCGTTCTTCGACGACGCGATCGATTGGGCGATCGAATACGTCTTGATCAACGGGCAGAGTACGCTCGACGACATTGTCGATGTCGACAGATCGACGCTAGGTAACTAGCCACAGAGGTCTTCTCCCAATGGACGTGAAAAAACTAGGGCCAGTGCTCGATGTGATGTCGGCGGACGCGCTCTTCGTGAAGGTCGTCCGCCATAATACTGCGCTGCTTTCGAGCGACCCTGGGTCGATGATCTCGGTGCGCCTCGTGCTAGCGAACGGGGTTGAACTCGTTGGCCGTCCAATCGGTATCGACATGTCGAAGAACGCGATCATCGCGTCGGACTCCGGTCTGTCGTATTTCGATGTTGCGACGCTGAGCGTGTTGGAGGTGCTCGATCCTGACGCAGCGATGTCGCTCATTACGAACGAACCACCACCTCCGCTCCCGTCGCCGCCACCTGCTCCACCGTCAACCTCGGGACCTGTGCCGGTCGTTCCATCGGGCTCGCCGCTACGCAGCGAACTTCGGGAAGCACTCGCCACGCTCAACGAGAAGATGGAGCGTCGCTTTCGCCTGACGATCGACGCAGAAGTCCTCGATGACCCATCGTTCGGTGATGATGGAAAGAACCAGTTCGTGGACTTTCTCGACATGCTCGAACATGCCCTTACCGAGATCGGCAGTGACGACGTCGGTGAGATCACGATCGGGTCGCTCGACAAGATCGTGATCGCGCAGGCGTCTGGAGCGCTAGCTGTGAAACGAAGCGGTGAGTTGATGCTGATCGCTGTGCCGTTTAAGGAACCGTTCGAGAAAACGCTCTCAGCGCGCCTGCAAACCGAACTCCAACTACACCTCTAGACGCTCCGGGGGGCGAGATAGTGCACGTCCTCTTCGGTCACGTTCGCCAGTAGGTCAGGTTGTAACGGCGTAGCGTTGATGGGGATGATCATTGATGACACCCCCGGGTTTGATGTGGTTGGCGACGTCCATGGCATGGGACGAGCGCTGGTAGATCTGCTCCGACATCTGGGCTACGACGACTCGTCAGGATATTTCGCCCACCCAATTCGAACCGCTGTCTTCGTCGGCGACCTCGTCGATCGCGGACCCGAGCAAGTGCTGGCGGTGAACACGGTGCGGGCAATGGTCGAGGCTGGAAGTGCGCAGATGGTGCTCGGTAATCACGAGCTCAACGCAATCCACTACGTCACACGTCATCGAACCGAAGACCGATTTCTTCGTCCACACACCGACCATAACGATCGGCAGCATCGGGTGTATGTCGATTCGGTCGGATTTGGGTCTGATGAACACTGCGACATGATCGAGTGGTTTCGGTCGTTGCCCATGTGGCTCGAACTCGAGCTCGATGGTCAAAAGCTCCGAATCGTTCATGCGTTTTGGGATCCGGCGAGCATGCAAACCCTCGGCGATGATCCGTATCTCAACGATGAGGTCATTCACTTGAGTGCCCGTTCGGGAAGTCCCGAGTACGAAGCAATTGAGGTGCTCTTGAAGGGTCCCGAGCTTCGCATCGAGCCGCCGTACTTCGACAAGGACGGAAACCGACGGCCGAAAGCTCGATTCAAATGGTGGAAACCGGGCGCTTCCACGGTGATGGACGCAATCGTGATGCAACCGAACGTGACTGCCGAGGATGGTTCCGAGTGGTCCTTGGACGATCCCGATGCTCCCGTCCTCCCACCGGTCGAGCCATACCCTGACGACGCACCACCGGTATTGTTCGGTCACTATTGGCGGACGGGAAGTCCAGGTACGCCGGAGAGTTCAAATATTGCATGCACGGATTTCAGTGCGTGTAAGGGAGGGCTGTTGGCTGCATACCGATGGAGTGGGGAGCAGACTCTCGTGGCGGACAACTTCAGCTGGCTGCCCCGAACCGATTCGGTTCAAGCCGGGCGAGTATCGAGCTGATGCGCGCCCTCGGCCCACAGCGCATCGTCGTTGCGATTCTCATCCTCGTTCTCGCTGGCGTCGCGGGCAGCTTCTTCGGCGCAGGTGAGGGTGACGACCGTGGAGTCGAAGAGACTCCGCTGCTCGGCGTGACCACACCGCCGGCGACGTTTAGTGCGTGGGATCTCATTTCCGGAGGAGAGGCGACGCGATTTGCCGAGCTTGCCGATGAAGCTGGTTCGCGGCGGGATCTCGAATCGCTCGTGGATGCCGATCGCGTCCCGCTAGAGCGCACGATCTTCGCGCCGACAAACGAGGCACTCGCCGCTTTTGAGGCCGAGGTCGATCTCACGAACCCGCTCGAACTGGTCGAGTTCATTAGCTACCACGCGGTCGATGGAGCAAACCTGAGGTCGAGTGAACTCGCGATGCTCGACGGCCAATCACTCACCACAATTCTTGGTCAGCCGGTGGATATCCGCGTGGTCGATGATGCGATCGTATTGAACGGAGTAGCGACCGTGATCAGCTCGAACGTCACCGACAACGGTGTTGTCCACATCATCGATATGGCGTTGCAGGCAGCCGAGTAGTCCCGGTAGCAACAGGGGTGGGGCTCGAAGAATGAGGGAACAGCACATGGAACACCTGTGGTACGCGTCATTCGGATCGAACCTGTTGCGCGCTCGATTTGAGAAGTACCTCAACGGTGGAACTCCAGCACGAGCGACTGGACACCCCGAGCATGGTGCGAGAGATTCGAGTGATCCGGTCGATCAGATGGTGCTCACCGTCGACCACGAGATCTTCTTCGCGCATAGCTCACAGAAGTGGGACGGTGGCGGAGTTGCGTTCCTCGATACGGCTGTTGGCACCGATGGATCCTCGACGAGATGCCGCGCGTACAAGATCACCGTCGAGCAGTTCGAAGACGTGTACCAACAAGAGAACGGAGCTGACGCGCCAGTGCTGCTCGACCTCGATGGCTTAGGGCGTCACGGAGTGGTCGAGCAACACGATGGTTTGTATGGGTTGGCGCTTCTGCTTTCGACCCACGATGACGGGTGCCCGGTCGTCACGATTACGACCGGTCGAACCGACCTTGAGCTGAACGCTCCGTCCGTGGGTTATGCAAGCACCATGGCGCAAGGGTTGATGGAGTGCATGGGGATCGCACGTGACGAAGCGGTCGATTATGTCCTCGGAATCCGAGGAGTTGACGAAACGTTGCGTCGCTCCGAGTTGATCGACACGCTCTGACGCCGCGTCATCGTGTGTTAGCGAGACCAGACCTCTGGATACAGATGGGTACCGATGACGTCGCCGTTGCTCAGCCCGACGTCGCGCATGACTTGTGAGTGGTCCGGGTCCATGCCGGTCTCGCGGAATTTCACGCGGACATCATCGCCAAGCCATTTCGTGTTGAAGACTCGAAGCTCCCGGTCCTCGGCAAGGTTGCCTGAACCTCCATGGATGGTTCGCCCGTTGAAGCAGACGACGTCGCCGGGTTCCATGTCCCAACTCAAAATGTCGAACCGGTCGCGTTCGCCGTCGATATCGGGAAAGGGAATGGTGTCGACGCCGCTGAAGTCGACGTCGTCTCGGCTGTCGCCGGTCATGTCGCCAAAGTTGGTCTGCTCGTAGTTCTCGTTCCAGAGGTGAGACCCGGCAACCATCTCGAGCGCGCTTTCTTTCTCAACGGGCACCAGTGGCATCCACGATGACACCGTCTGGAACCCCTCGACCGTCCAATACGGCTCGTCCTGATGAAATGGGGTGCGAAATTGGGTGCCGGGCTGTCGCACGAACATAGCGTCGAAGAAGAAGTTCGCCTTCGATGAGCCCATCAGGAGACCAGCGATTTCCGCCAGAGGCGACTCGGTGACGAACGCTTCGTACACCGGTCGTGTCCTCCACACCTGGCTGTCGTAGCGAGACTCGCGGCCGAACTCATCGCGATTCCACAACCGGCCACGCTCGGTCGGATTCGCCAGAGTGTGCTCGACGCCGACCTTCAGGCGTTCGATCCAGTCGAGATCGATGACGCCACGGAGACAGACCGCGCCATCTCGTCCATATGCCTCGATGTCGCTCTCCGACACGGTCACGTTGTTCGATTCACCGGCGGTGTCCATAGCGTTTGCCCCCTAGCGTCTTTCTCAAAACGTAGACGCCGCGAGAGCAAACGATTGAAGCAGGCAGCGCTATCGGCGTCGCCGTGTTCTACGTTCCAGCGCAGCCGAACCCGTCGCCATCGGGGTCGAGATCATAATCATCGGTTCCAGAAACGACGACCGGTCCGGAGAATCGAGGGCCATCTTGTTGACTGTTTCGACAATCGACGTCCGTGCCGAGGTCTGGGATGCACGGGTCGTAACTCGGGTGACACGCAATCGAACCAGTGACAGGCACGTCGACGATCGGGGTGACCGTATCGACCACATCGGTTGTGGTGGGAGCGACCGTCGTTGCAACCGCGGTGGTGGGCGGCACCGTGGTCGCTGGCGCTGAATCCAGAGCTGACGTGGCCGGTGACGCAGTCGTTGGCGGTGCTGAAGTCGGCGCGACCGTCGTTGGCGGTGCTGAAGTCGGCGCGGTTGTGCTCGTAGGTGCAACCGTTATCGTCGGCGCTTGAGTGCTGGAGGTCCGAAGAATTCGACTCGACTCCACCTCCACCTCGACGAACTCGGCTGCGAGAGAAGCCGGAGGTGTATCGGCCGAAGAGGCGGCCAACTGTATGCCTGCACCGAGACTAACGACGAGCACGGCGATAGATAACCCAGGGTGCTCGCGAATTGACGTCACAACGGTTCCGGTGGCGGCGACCAGGGCGTTGCCTCCAGGAATGCGCACCCATTGGCGACGCCGCTGGCGGTTTGACGATCGATCCTGCTTCGATGGCCGGTGTGGTTTCTTGGGCTGAGGTGCGGGGTTAGTCCAGCCGGAAAGGACTTCGGTTGGAAGCGGCGGAGTTTCGCCGAAGAGGATCTCGTACTGCTCTGCGGTCAGCGCAGTCTGGTTCGGTGGGGTTGACGAGGGTGCCGTGTCTGGCGCCGAGCTCGCGTCGGCAACGGGAGGCACGGAGCCGTAGAGCATCTCATAGGAGGCTCGAGACAAACCGTTGCTGACCACGCGCGAAACCTGCTTCCTCCCGACGAGGTCAAGTTACTGGATCTCGTTCGGTACGAGCTGCTCATCTCACCCTTGGGGTGTCTTTCGTGGAGCGAAAAGTCTTCTCGGTGAGCTTTGGGCAATACAGAGTCACGTTCCGTAGGGGGCGATCGTTAACTCATCCAAAGTTGGTTCGACGCCCGTCGAATTCTCATGCAGGTCTTTCGACTGCCGACTAGGAGACCATGGAACGTACTACTCCGAACGAACCAGCTCCTAGGAACGCGCCCGCAGTCCCGAGCGAGAGCTTCTCGCTGATGCAGATCTTTGCCATCACGATGAGTTTCATCGCTGGCATCCTCATCGTCGTCGGCGTAGCGTCGGCCGGTAGTGACTCGACAGCGCTTGGTCCTTCCGAAGCTGCCCACTCGATTCCATCTGGCGAACTCGCGCGAGCTGTCGGCGAACCTTCGAACTCGAACGAAGGTGAAGACACTGTCGTTGCCGAGGTTGCGGGTGTGACCTGCGAAGTCGAGCGCCTCGCCGAAGACGCGACGTCGGCCGCGGTTCTCGATGCGTGGAATAGCGCTGTCGAATCTCCTGGTGATGCATGCGCCGCACCGTTTGCGGAAACACTCGGATCAGCGTGGGTTATGACCGACGCGGAACTCTCAATCTTCGGAGAAGAAGGAAGCCTCTACGAGTTCACCAATAGCGATGGACCGGTCAACGGACTAACGATCTTCCTTCTCGAGGAAGATGCGTCGAACGACGAGGCTGGCCAACTTCAGGCCCTCATCGACAGCGTGTGGGGAGCGGACACGATCGACTGGGAGCGCAATTGCACGAGCACCGATAGCCCATGGTCTGGCCTGATGTCCCCCGATGGCCTGGCGATCGAGGTGTCTCGCTGCTCCGACGCATAGTTGGGGCACGGCTACTCGTCGGCTTCGACCTCAGTAGTCACGTCATCACCGACAGGGCCGTCGACCTCGCGATCATCGAACGCAGCCGAGCCAAAGATCAGAACTCCGACGACGACCGCACTTGAGACGACTGGATGCGACTTTGCTTTGGCAATAGCCGCCCGTACGAGTCCGCCCGATTGAGCGACCGGAACGACGCTGTTGTTGACGGGCACAATCTCACCACTGTTTTGATCCGCCCGGGATGACACGTCCGAAACGGGGACGGGTTGTGCATCGCGATCATCGTCGTGCTCCGACGGAGAATCCCCAAAGAGCGAGAGATAGTCACTCGCTGACAAGTTCGCTTCACCGGTTGGGTCAGCGGGCGGCGTAGCGTCGGGCGCGTCTGTCGGAGAATCACCGAAGAGAATTTTGTATTGCTCTGGAGTGAGTCCTGATCCGACCATGTCGATCCTCAACAATCTCCCGCAACGATCGAGAGTACATCCGCTTGGTGAAGTGGGCAATCGCGTTTGACGCTCGTCTGCGAGTCGGCAGACTATGACGGTGATCCCGATCTATATGGCACTCGCTCCAGTGCCCTTTGCAATCGGATACATCTGGCGCACTGGCGCGCACCCTGAAGAACGTGTAAATCCCGAGCTCAGCCGTGCGTTCGCCACCGGTGCAGTTCTTGGGTCACTGTTCGCGCTCGTCATCGCTGCGGTCTTTCTCGAAGATGGGTTCGATTTTCTTGCAGCCTTCGTCGCTGTTGGAGTTGTTGGGTGGCTTGCGGTGGCTCTCGACCAAGGTGAGCGCCGTGATGTCGAAGGGTCAGCGGTTGCTCGAGGAGCTCAGCGGGGAGCGATGCTCCTTCTTGGAATCGGTGCGGGGGCGGCGCTCGGGGTCATCCCATGGGTGGCGCTCGTCGCGGTATTGCGCAGCCTCTAAGGGCGGCTGTTCTTCGCAGCCTTGACGGCTGTGTTGCGCAGCCACCTAATGCAAAATCGGACGTTACAACTAGGGTCGCTCGACTCAACCCGATAGAGATCATCGACCCATCAAGGAATGCCTCTTGGGCCATAAATCGAATGACCATGAGCGTCGAGAAAATGATCATGGCCGCACTACTGAATCTCGTCTTTCTCTTTCCAGCACTCGGGTTTCTGTTCGAGTTCGCCCGTGTGCGTACCGAGACCCCAGTCGACGAACAGTCCGGCAACATTGCGTACGAAGACCGAATGCTCCTCGGAGCGATATTCGGCGCCTGCTTGCCAGCTCTTCTGAACGGCAGCCTGGTCGTGCTCCTCGGAGTGACCGTCATTATCGCTACCCAGGCATACGTCGTTGTTGCGACCGATCGATCTGGTCTTGCGTTGCTCCCAACGCCGCACTTTCATCACGGAACAATCTCCAACCACCAAACCAAGGTCGCGGGTCTGGCACTCGGTGGGGCCGTTGGTGGGTTCGTCGTCTCATTGATCTTTAGCGGCGTCATCAGCATCTTCTTCGGCTAGTCCACGGGCGAAAGTCCCTCACTGCGTCGCGGGAAACAGCCCCCTGCATCTGCGCGCTATCTATCGGGCTCGAGTGTTGAGATATTCTCGAATCGAACTCTCAACCGGTAGATCAGTGACGTTTCGATGGTACGAACTCCATTTCACGGCCAGCCACTGACACCGTTTGCGCGCTATCAGCCATCGCTGAGTGATCCGCTCTTTGAGAGCTCGACCGCTCGATGGTTCCGATCTCAGGTCGGTCCGTCCCGCCTGTTCACCTACGAGCGAAGTCAGTTCGACGTGGTCATCGCCCCAACCCAAGGACGGGGCACCCACGAGGTCGACTTCGAAACTGCACATCTCGATCGACATCATTGGCTCTATATCCGGGCTGGTCAGGCGCACCGGTGGGGTCCGAGTACCTACGAGGCTGACCTTATCCTCCTCCAGCCCGCCGGCAGCTCGGTGCACTGGCAACCAGGACCTCGCACCATCGTCTTTACCGACGCGCAGCTCGCGGATGTTGCGCCGCTTCTCGAGTTCATCAACGTTCAGCGTGAACATGCTGACCCCGTCGTCATGAGCACGACTCGGGATCTCATCTTTGGATGGCTTCGACTCGGTGAGCGGGACGTGAAGCTCGAGCCGTTGTGTATCGACTTTCGAAACCTCCTCGAAGTGAGAGTGACCGACGTACGCACCGTTGACCACTATGCAAAGTTGCTCGGGTGTACGACGCGCGAGCTCGTCGACTCATGTCGCAAGGCCCGATGTGCGCACCCGAAGAAGATGATCGAACAGGCGTTGTTGCTCGAGGCAAAGCGTCTACTCACCCAGCCGAACGGTTCGGTCGGTGCGGTCGCGAGCTTTCTTGGCTTCGATGAGGCTCGGTTCGCTCGGTTCTTTCGACGAGCCGAAGGACAACGGCTCGACTCCTGGATTGCCCAGCATCAGCTCGGATAATTCAGTGCCGCGACGCAGGCTGTTCGGCTCTTGATTTTTGGACACGTGATATTCCACACTGGCGATGGGACCACACGACTTCGTTCTTCGAATACCCAAACGGATTATCTAGGAGATGAGAAACACAACGTGTCAACAGTTGGACCCAGCCCTCAAAACCCCATGCCATGGTGGAGCGCGAGGAAACACCCCGACGACTTATCTCCCCTCAACCTCTGTGCCGGTTTCATCGCCGTGCTCTTGGTGGTGCCGGGCGTGTTCGCTGGCGGCGGTGGCCTGACCGGATCATTTCTCGGGCTGCTCAGCGTGTTGCCTCCGACCGCTGTAGGCATCCTTGCTGGCAGGCGCAATGGGCCTCGGTCGGCTCGCATTGCTTTCATCGCTGCTGGCGTGTTCATCTTGATGATCGCCCTGCAGTTACGAGGCTGATCAGACTCATTAGCCGAAATAGGCGATCTCACCAAGGTTGAACTGCACCGCTATCAATGTGTCCGGGTGGCCGAGGTCTTCATCGGGGATTGCAATGCAGACCGTGCCGTCAACAACGTCGTCTTCGCTTGTTGGAGCGTTGATGTCGAAGGTGTTCACCTCGTCGCCGCAGTCCTGGCCCAACGTGGTCTGGGCATAGATCGCCGACGTTGCGCCGCCGAAAATCTGAACGTCGAACGACTCGAGCGTTGTCACGGGAAGTTGTTCGCTCCGACGAAGTTCAGCTTGCACGTCTACGACCGCAAACACGACACCGTCAACTGTTGGCTCGCCAGGTCCAGCCGACAGGGCAGAGAACGTGAGACCCCAATCGGCCACTCCCTTGGTCTGCAGAATATTTGTAGCCAACGTATGAGGCTCGTCGCGAGGAAAAGGCGATTCGATCGTGCCGGTGGCGTCGCCTGATGTCGTCGTTGCATCGGCGTCTCCCGAAGACGAAACGAGTAGCCACAAACCCAACCCAGCAATCACGACGATGGCTAACGCGATGATCGGCAGTGCGGGTGTTGCCGGTGTCGCCGAACGGTGGGGTTCATCGACCTGGATTGGTTCATCGATGGTCATGGGATGCCTATCGGTTCTGGTCCTGGGATTGGTAGTGATGGTGCCTGTGATGATGTGAACACGCCTTCCTCGCTCCGACTTCCTTGTGGCCGCGCATGTGACCGTTTGTTCACCCTCGTAGGCATACACCTGCAGAATCGAGCAAGTACCGTTGCGTTGGTTCACGTGAAGCGAGGTAATGGTGACGAATCCGGACATTCTCAACAGCTGGTACGAGAGAGCAGCGGCTAACCCCCAGCGCATCATGCTGGCCGACGCAGGCGACGAGCGTGCCATCGCAGCAGCGGAGAAGCTCAACAACTCGGGCTTGGCGATCGCAACGGTGGTCTCTGATCCCGCGTCGGTCTTCGCCGAGGTCGACCCGAGCGAGCTCGCTGCAGTTACCGAGAAGTCGTCGCGGCCATTCGACCTGGACGACCCGCTGAACGCTGCGACGATCGCGGTGCGCACTGGCCTTGCCGATGGGTGTGTGGCGGGAGCGACCCGCCCGACCGCCGATGTGTTGCGCGCCGCTATCGGCATCCTTGGGACGAAACCGGGAACGCCGATCATCAGTAGTTCGTTCTTCTTCGTGCTTCCCGATGGAAAAACGATGGCGTACGGCGACTGTGGTGTCATGCCCGACCCCGACGCCGAGCAGCTCGCATCGATCGCGATTTCGTCGGCAGCAACATATGGCGAACTCGATGGGAGCGATGCACGGGTGGCGATGCTCTCGTTCTCAACAAAGGGCAGCGCGAGTCATCCCCGCGTCGACAAGGTGATCGCCGCAACCGAGAAGGTGCGCGAGCTCGCTCCCGATCTCGATGTCGATGGCGAGTTGCAGTTCGATGCCGCGTGGGTTCCAGCGATCGGTGAGAAGAAGGCACCGGGTTCTCACGTGGCGGGATCGGCCAACGTTCTTATCTTTCCCGATCTCGATAGCGGGAACATTGCGTACAAGATCACCGAGCGTCTCGGCGGAGCGCGTGCGTTCGGTCCGTTGCTTCAAGGTGTCGACGGAGTTATGCACGATCTTTCCCGTGGCGCGAGCGTCGACGACATCGTCAATGTCAGCGTGATCGCTGCGCTCCAAGCACAGACCCGTGCGACTGCTCGAGGTCAGTAGGAACACGGTCGTTTTGGGACATTCTGGACCGTTGTGGGCCAAAGTTACTCACATGTCATCCACAGGCTAAATGGAGGCGAGCGCGCGCGTTTTACGCTGCATCCACACCGTTATCCACAGAAGGGTTGTGGTTGTCCCATGTTTTGGTCAGCAATCCACTGAACGCTTCGAGATTTCCCGAGGAAATTCGCACATTTCCCGAAGTTGTCCACTGGTGTCTCACAGGCCCATCCCGGCATGGTGAATATGAGAAAGCGAGCGGTTGTCAGAGGGCTCTGCAAAGATGTCTCTGTGGTCTATTTCGCAGCGTCCATGCAACAACGCAACACCTGGGTGACCCCCCGGTAGTTCACGGGAGATCACATGTCCGACACCACCTTCGACGATGCGCCTCCGCCAGAGGAGGACGATGGGTATAACGCCTCGGGTGGGTATGACGACGGCGGCTATGCACGAAGCGAGAGCTACAACGATGGCCCCGCACGGGTTATCGAAGCTCGCACCGGTCGGACGCCACCGCACAACATTCAGGTCGAACAGTCGCTGCTCGGTGTGCTCCTCCTGTCGCGAGACGCCATTGCGAGCGCACTCGAAGTTGTAGAAGCGGCGCACTTCTATCGTCCGGCGCACCAGCACATCTTCGAAGCGATCACGACGCTTTATGGTGCCGGCGACGAAGCCGATGTCGTCACCGTTGCCGATCTGCTCGATCGCAGTGGTCAGCTCGCCGGTATGGGTGGCAGCTCAACGCTCATCGATCTTCAGGCTCAGGCTCCTGCTGTTACCGGTGCCAAGAAGTATGCGGAGATCGTTCGCGAGAACGCACTTCTTCGACGGTTGATCAGCGTTGGCAATGAGATTGCCGAGATTGCGTACGGGCGCCCCGAAGATGTCGTCAAAGCTGTTGACGAGGCCGAGCATCTTGTCTTCGAGGTTGCTCAAGGTCGGGCGTCTGACACGATGGCGCCGATGCGCGAGCTCGTCGAGCAAAGCCTCGATCGTCTCGAGATGCTCTACGACAGGGGAGAGGGCATCACCGGAACACCGACCGGGTTCGTCGACCTCGATGAGTTGCTCTCTGGTCTCCAACCGAACGCGTTGATCGTCGTCGGTGCTCGTCCCGCAATGGGAAAGACGAGTTTCGCGCTCAACATTGCTTCGCACGCTGCGGTCGATAGTGGCAAACCAACGCTCATCTTCTCGTTGGAGATGGGCCAGCTCGAACTCTCGCAGCGCATGTTGTGTTCAGAGTCTCGAGTCGACGCGATGAAGATGCGCGACGGCAAGCTCAGCGATACCGACTGGGAGAAGATCAGCACCGGTGTTGCCCGCCTCGGCGAGGCACCGATTTGGATCGATGACAATCCAGGTCTCACCGTGATGGATATTCGCGGTCGTGCCCGTCGCCTGAAGTCTCAGGTCGGCGACCTGGGGCTGATCGTGGTCGACTATATCCAGCTGATGACCGGCCGTTCCGGCGCCGAATCTCGCCAGGTCGAGATCTCGGAGATCTCTCGTAACTTGAAGGTTCTTGCCCGTGAGCTCGAGGTGCCCGTTGTTGGCTTGTCGCAGCTGTCTCGTACACTCGAGTCCCGCCAGGACAAGCGGCCGATGCTCTCGGACCTTCGTGAGTCCGGCGCGATCGAGCAGGACGCCGACGTCGTGATGTTCCTGTATCGCGACGAGGTCTACAACCCCGAGTCACAGGACGCCGGCATTGCCGAGGTCATTATTGCCAAGCACCGTAATGGCCCCACCGATACGATCCGCCTTGCGTTTCTTCCGCAGTACACGCGCTTTGCAAACATGGCGAGGAACCCCTCAAACCAAATGTAGAGGCTTGCAGGCCAGCAGGCTTGCGCTCGGCTGGAAAGCGGCGAGGGTACCCACGGCTAACCGGCCTCGTTCTACTTGTGTCGAGATCCGGAATGTCTATATCCAGC
>CAYVHV010000022.1:23054-35055 GCA_964451305.1 uncultured Acidimicrobiales bacterium
ACGGCTAACCGGCCTCGTTCTACTTGTGTCGAGATCCGGAATGTCTATATCCAGCGGCGACAGAATCACCGAATGTCAGAAAAAAGCGCCTAGCCAGCATCAAGGGTAACGCTCGCCGGACTTCAGACGCATCGAGCCCCGGGTTCCGGAGGGAGTCGTGGGAGGGCGGAAGTTGCGGCAAGCAGTGCAGTGGAGCACTGGCGTGATGCGTGGAGGGAGTCGCAACCCCCACCCTGTAGATCCCACTTTTCGTCCGGCGAGGGCGAATCACCGGACACCAGTAACATCGGGTTCGTTCGGCCAGACCTTGAGAGGGAATTTTGTTTGCTCAGACACTTTTTCTTGGGGACAACCTTCTGCCGCTTCTCGCGCTGGCATTTGGTGGTGCGCTTGTGGTGGGGCCAGCGCTCGCCCTCGTGAAGCCTCCGGAGAATCGTCGAGACGAAACCGATCTCGAACGCCCTCCGCTACTTCGAACGCTGGCGTTTATCTCTCTCGGCGTTGTTATGACGATCTGGGCACTCGCCAGTCTTCTTTCTGGCTGAAGCTCGCACGCTGCGGGCTGCGCCAAAAGAGAAAGCGCCCCCGGCTGCATGGCGGAACGCAGCCGGGGGCTTCCCAGATCAGAGACGGCGGTTCTCTAATCGGGCAGTTCAACTTTAAGCCTTTTTCGTCAGCTTGAGGGGGATTATTGGCGGCTTTTGCAAGAAAACAAATATTTTCACAAACGGACTATGGGCAATGGGCACAAAGCCCGTATGCGACTAGTGCTCTGCGCCTCATGCGCGTGAAAAACTATCAAAAACGCTCAGAATTGAGCGCCATTTCCACAGCAACCAATGCAGCTTCTTCCCCGACGTTATGACCGCCTCGACCTTGGCTTCGCGCCTGTGCTTGTAAAACGTTCTCGACCGTGAGTACGCCCATGCCGATCGGGACCTTTGTGGCGAGCTGAACGTCCATAATTCCCCGCCCACACTCGCCGGCGACGAGCTCATAATGGGTGGTTTCGCCCCGGATCACCGCACCGAGGACGACGATTGCATCGACGGTTCCTGATTCGGCCAACGTGAGCGCTCCGAATGGCAGTTCAAACGCGCCGGGAACGGTGGATGAGTCAAAGTCTGTGACACCCACAGACAGCAAACCTCGTTGTGCCCCTTCGACGAGGCGGGTCACGATGTCGATGTTCCAGCGTGTCGAGATGATCCCGACTCGTAGGTCCGAACCATCGAAGTCGATCGTCGATGCTCGGTCGTCTCCACTCGCCATGTCAGCTCTCTTTCGCTGGTGCGTCTGGTTCGTTGGTCATGATGTGGCCCATCCGGTCGCGCTTGGTTGCCAGGTAGTTGGAGTTCGCTGCGGTCGCTTCGATATCAACCGACACTCGCTCGACGATCTCAAGTCCGTACCCTTCGAGACCGCCGTACTTCGATGGGTTGTTCGTCATCAAGCGCATTGCTCGAACACCGAGATCGGCAAGGATGTTTGCCCCGACGCCGTACTCTCGAGAATCGACGGGCAAGCCCTGGGCGGTGTTTGCGTCGACGGTGTCGAGGCCTTCTTTGTCTTGCAACGAGTAGGCCCGGATTTTGTGGCTGATACCAATACCGCGTCCTTCGTGGCCACGGAGATAGACGAGCACACCGCAGCCCTCTTCGGCGATTCTCTCCAATGCTGCGTGAAGTTGATATCCGCAGTCGCAGCGCTCGGAGGCCAGAATGTCGCCGGTGAGGCACTCCGAATGGACACGCACGAGCGGCGCCTCACAATTCGCAACATCGCCGAGCGAGTAGGCGAGGTGTTCTTCGCCGTCGACGACCGACCGGTATGCGTGTGCCGTGAACTCGCCGAACGCCGTTGGAATCTGTGCGTCAGCGAAGTGCTCCACCAGTTTTTCGCTCCGTCTCCGATATCGAATCAGGTCGGCGATGGAGATCAGTTTCAGTCCATGCTCATCAGCGAACTCGCGGCATTCTGAGAGACGTTTCATCGTCCCGTCATCGTTGACGATCTCGCAGAGCGCTCCGACCAGTGGGCGTCCGGTCATTCGACAGAGGTCGATCGCAGCTTCGGTGTGTCCAGCGCGTTTGAGTACTCCGCCGGCGCGAGCTCTCAGCGGAAAGATGTGGCCCGGTCGAGCAAACTCACCGGCGACCGAATCATCGCTCGCCATTGCACGAATGGTTCGAGCTCGATCGCCAGCGGAGATTCCCGTGGTACTTCCTTCGATAAGGTCGACGGTCACGGTGAAGGCGGTGTGATGCGACTCGGTGTTCTCAGTCACCATCAACGGCAAGCGAAGCTCATCGGCATGTTCGTCGGTGAGCGGCGCACAGATCACGCCGCTCGTATGACGGATCATGAATGCCATCTGGTCTTCGGTGATGGAGTCTCCTGCGATGATGAGGTCGCCCTCGTTCTCGCGGTCCTCGTCGTCGACGACGACGAGAAACTCGCCGCGACCGAATGCCTCGAGAGCGTCCTCTATTGGATCGAGCATCGATTGGCGGGTCGGGGTGTCTACCGATTGGTCTGGTGCTGAAGTTGTGCTCATGAGAGGTCTCGCAATTCGAGTTGACGTTCGACGTATTTGGCGAGGACGTCCACCTCGATGTTGACAGTGTCACCAACGCTGCGTTTGCCGAGCGTTGTGACCTCGGCGGTGTGTGGGATAACCGCTATCGAAAATTCGTCCTCGGAGAGCGAGGCGATCGTGAGGCTGATCCCATCGACGGTGATCGAGCCCTTCTCCACAACGTATGGAGCAAGATCTGCTCCGAGAGCAAAGTGATACCGCCACGAGTCATCGTCGTAGGAATCAATCCTCGTGATCGTGGTCGTAGCATCCACATGACCTTGCACGATGTGACCACCAAGCCGGTCCGACGCTCGAACCGAACGTTCGAGATTGACCGGCGAGCCCGAAGCGAGCGTGCCTAAGTTCGTTCGTTCCATCGTCTCTGGGACTGCATGGACCGTCAGGCTCGCATCATCGAAATCGACGGCGGTCAAGCAGACGCCGTTGATGGCGATCGATGCGCCCATCTCTATGTCAGTGGTGACGGTGGATGCGCGAATGCGCAACCGGATACCGTCACCGTCAGGGACGAGATCAGCGACATCGCCAATCTCCTCCACCAAACCGGTGAACATGGTTTCTCCTCTCCCATCCGGACTTTGACCGTCGGCCCAGGAATCACACCTGCTCAGCTGCACCATGGTTTCCCATGGCCGCTCGTGGGCTCGTCGTTCGAAATGAACGCATCACCACCGGTTAGGACTTTCACCTACCCTGAGGAATATGTAGTTGTCTTCCCTGGCCCGTGACCGGGCTCAGGCTGAAATATTTATCTAGACAACAGCGTGCCGCGGAGTTACGCGTTCGCGCAACCCCAGCGGCACGCTGGAATCGACTCTCTTTTTCATCGAGCTCCGAAGAACTCGTGTGAGCTGGACCTACGGAATTCGCAGGACCTGACCTGGGTAAATCTTGTCCGGGTCGGAAAGCATTGGCTTGTTGGCTTCGAAGATGTCGGGGTAGCGGTTGCCGTCGCCGTAGGCGGCGGTTGCGATTGCCCAGAGCGTGTCACCGGGTTCGACGGTGTACATCTCAGAGTCGGCGCCATCGTCGCTCGCGACGGTAAGGCTCTCATCGACTTGCGCAATGCCTTCGACATTGCCGATCAAGAGTATGACCTTCTCTTTGGTTGCCGAATCGGCAGCTTCACCATCGATGAAGGCCGTGCCATCGTCGTAGCGAATGTCGAGGCCTGAAACGGAGAGGTCCATGTCGCGCACGTACTTCTCGAGCTCGGTTGACTTACGAGCTTCGGCACGCTTCTCTGCATTCTCCGCAGAGCGCTTTGCTGCTGCTCTTGCCTTAATGCGCTCGCGTGCAGCGTTGCGCTTCTTTGCGATCTCTGCGATCTTCTTGTCGTTTTCTGCCTTGTCGATCGCCGCCTCTTCGGCTGCGATTTCATCGGTGCTCTTGCCGATCCCGATCTTGGCTCCTGCGTTTCGAACGAAGTCGAAAATGCCCATTGCTGTACTCCTCGTAGATGCCGGAGCGCCACTATGACCCTCCGCAGTTCCGCCTGGCCGAGATTCACGGCCGAAACGATGTTTAGCAGACGCTACGACCGCGCAACAGCAACTACGTCATCGGCCTAACGAGCCGACATCATTTCGTCGCACTTACTGGTAGGAGACGAAGTCGGGAACCGGGTTCGAGGTGAAGGAGAGGACCTCTGCTGGCTGATAGATGTTCCGGTCCTCGTCGATGAAGAGTTTGAAGCCGTTGTAGAACGGCTCATCGACGTGGATGCGTGAATACGTCGCTTGTTTCTCGGAGCGCCCGCCGAACCCGTCGGCGTGAATGACCGTCGCGAGGCCAGGTCGATCGATGAGGTCTTCGCGGTTGGTGATCATCCGTTCTTGGAACTGATGAATCATGAAGATCTTCTCAGGAAGGTCATTCTCGAGGGTGAGGTCCGACAGCCAAGCCGACACCTGGTTGACCTCGGCTGCGCTCACTTGACCGACCACTTGGCCAGGGCGCTGGGTTGGTCCCATCCGCCATTCTGGGTCGAGCGCCAAGCCGACGTGCGGCCGCAGGAGGAGGGACTCATAGCGCACCGACTCGGTGAGGAAATCACTGCGGCCGGGCTGGATATCGAGGATGACGTACACGCCCGCTTTTTCGGCGATATCGATCCATTCTTCGACCTCGTCGAGCTCTGACGGATGGCTGAAGTTTCCGTCGCCGCCGGCCGATGCTTGAGCCACCGTCACGATCATCTCGAAAGCTCCGATCGCTGGCCGGCCGGGTTCGCTGAACGGGGCGGCAGCCGCTTGCACACGAGTGACCGCCGCCTCGGGGCCGGTCTCACCGAGCACGCCAAGCCTCGAGGTCACGTGGCTGCCGTAGTTGGCGATCACCCGCTGATCCTCAAACACTCGATCGGGCCACGGTGCAGCATCTGGAGTCCGGGGAGGCAACCGGTTCGATGCTGCCGAGATGTCCGCCAGTCGAGTCGTGCCGTCTTGGCCAACAAAGGCGAGCGCGACGATCTTGCCAAACCGCTCGACGGGTTGGTCTGGTACGAGCGAGATGGTCTGTTCAAAGGCGCGCACTCGGACTTGGCCCGATACTTCTTGTCCACCGATGCTGACGGTCAGAGATGTCGCATCGGTTGTTTCGAACGCCTCATCGAGCTCGAATGCGAATCGGGTGATGTCTCCTGCGTTGTTGGTGTGCAGCACGATCTCTCGAACGCCGAGACCGTCCGGGTCATAGTCCGCGCGGTCGAGCAGCTCATCGGCCAATCCTTGACGCGCAAGCCGCAGGCTCAGTTGGCTATTCGCGAGACGTCGACGGGTATCGGTGAACTCCGAATCGGTCGGTGACCGCCCGAGGACCTGCCTATAGACGGCGTTGACGAAGTCTCCCCGAGTCGCGCCGACGTGTTCAAAGAACGCACGCGATCCGAGCACCCGGGCTCGGACATCGTTTTCGTCTTGGCCAACGCCGAAGCGGGGCACGAACCGATCGAGCTCGCTGGTCGTCGCCCGCCGACCCAAGAAGTCTTGGTAGATGCGATGTACCGCATTTATCTCGGCTGAATCGCTGTTGAGGCTGGGCGATTGCGCCCCTGCCTGCTGCGATATGCCCTGACTAATACCCGCGCCCACCAAACAGATGAACGCCACGACCAAAACCTGGAGCGAACGTTTCATGGGCGGAGGATAGGAGATCGTGTGAGGATCTCTCGTGCCGGAAACCGCGGAGCGTGGAGATTGCAAGCAAAACGTCACAAACGCTCCGCCTACTCACCGGTAACTGGGTGGATATACCACTACGATCAAGCGCATGCCCGAAACACTGTCTCCCGAGGTTCTCACGGACGAAGATCCTCAACTGGGTACCGCAGTGCTTCGAAGTCAAGGCCACGGCAAACCCACGTTTCGTGGACTGCTGCACCTACTAGCGTTCTCGAGTGCACTCACGCTCGCTCCCATTCTGATCGTTGTCACTCCCGGAATCGCCGACCGGTTTATCGTGGCCACCTACGCGCTCTCGATCGTCGGCCTCTTTGGTGTGAGCGCCATGTATCACCGCGTGAACTGGGGCGAACGTGCTGCATCTCGGGTTCGAAAGCTCGACCATTCGATGATCTTCATCGCTACGGCAGCGACGCACACACCGATCGCGCTCATCGCGTTACCACCACGACCTGGCTGGATTCTGTTCGGCTTCGTCTGGGGTGGAGCGCTTCTCGGGATCATCGGCCGAGTCGCGTTCTCCAATGCTCCGTATTGGATGGTGGCGATGCCCTATCTCATCGTCGGATGGTCATCGCTATTTGTGGTGAACCACATTTGGAGCTCGCTCCACCTCGCTGGATTCATCCTGCTGCTGGTCGGAGGGTTTCTCTACACCGCAGGCGCCATCATCTATGCGCTGCATCGGCCGAACCCGTGGCCACGTCACTTTGGCTATCACGAGATCTTCCACGCACTCACCGTCGCGGCCGCAGCGTGTCACTACGTGACGATCGCCTTCTTTCTCCGACCGGCATAGACCCCTACGACTCAAAGTCGAAGGTGCCAGCTGGTTGCTCGTGCTCGAGCAGCCAGCGCTTTGCATCGAGGCCACCAGCAAACCCGGCGAGCTTTCCCGAACTCGCAACAAGGCGGTGGCAGGGCACCACGATCGAGATCGGGTTTCGACCCGTGGCTGCTCCAACCGCGCGCGATGCGTTCGGCTTTCCGAGTTCGGCTGCTAGCTCTCCGTAGGACATCGTCTCACCGTGCGCGATTCCTCGCAGTGCCGCCCAGACGTCCTGTTGAAAGTCGGTTCCGACGAGGTCGAGCGGAAGATCAAACTCAGCTCGAGCCCCGTGCAAGTACTCGTCGAGTTGGGTGGTCGTGTCGTCGATGATCGGGTGGCTGCCAGATGTGACCTTCTCAGCAAAGGTCACCCGGCCATCCTTTTCGACCGGCCAGAGCACCGCTCGTAGACCTGCGTCGGAGGCCACGATCGTGAGTTCACCCACGGGGCTTTCCATGGTCGCGGAGACCAAGGTTTCGGGCGTTGTAGTTTGCTCTGTTGTCATGGCGTTATCTCTCGGTCACGAGTGGCCCACAACGTACAGGCCACATATGAGCGCCACGGCGCCCAATCGGATGTGTTGACGACTGCAAGTTCGTTCAGGCGTCGTTTGATGACGAGGTCTGAGCCCAACATCACGTCAGGATCACGTAGCGCTCGCATCGCAATCACGTCGGCGGTCCACGGGCCGATGCCGGGGAGAGCGAGAAGCTGGTCGCGGATCTCGGTGCGATCGACTCCGACGTCGATGATGAGATCGCCGCTGCTCACCGCTGTGGCGAGTGCTCGGATGGTCGTTGCTCGGCGGCTGGTCAGACCGATCGAGTCGAGATCGAGTTCGGCGAGTTCTTCGGCCGTCGGAAACACGATTCGATCCGATCCAACCGTGGCGTTATGGGCGTCGACGAGTCGTCCGAGCAGAGTTCGCGCTCCTGCGACCGAGATCTGCTGGCCAACGATCGCTGACACGGCAGCCTCGAATCCGTCTGCCGCACCCGGCACGCCAACCCCTGGACGTGCAGCAAAGAACGGCGCGAGGTGACGGTCACCCGCGAAGTGCTCGGCGATCAGTTGTGGGTCTGCGTCGAGGTCGAACATTGCCCGTACCTTCGCGATTGCGTCGGCGAGGTCTGCGATGTTGTCGAGAGAAAACCGAGCGTGGATGCCAGGGCGATCCGGGTCGATCCGCCCGTTCGTCGTCACCACCACGGTGCCGGTTCCGTTCGGGAGTGAGAGTGTTCGTTCAAAGAGGTGTGTGGGTTCACCGGAGAGATCACCGGTACTGGTGACTCCAGGGATGCCGTGGCCACGGTGGAATGCGAACATCCAGTCGAGGTCGACGGGCCAACGAGCCGGCAGCCACAGCGTGAGGTCGACCGTCGTGGAAGTCCCATCGGCTGACATTGCTGCACCCTTTTGTGCAGACGTAGCCAACGCACGCAGCTCGCTCGGGGTTCGGTCATACACCGCACGTATGGTGTCGTTGAATTGACGCACACTCGAGAAGCCCGATGCAAAGGCGACGTCGGTGATCGGCAATGTCGATGTCTCGATCAGGATGCGGGCGAGGTTGGCCCGTTGCGCCCGAGCGAGGGCGAGGGGGCTCGCTCCGACCGCTTCGGTGAGGATCCGATGGAGGTGGCGTTCGCTTATATGAAGCGCTTCGGCGACCCCGCCAACACCGAGCCGGTCGATGTCGCCGCGTTCGATTCGTCTCATTGCTCGACCGACCAGGTCGCCGCGGAGATCCCACTCGGGTGTGCCCGGGCTGGCGTCGGGTTGGCATCGCTTGCACGAGCGCAATCCCGCCGCTTGCGCAGCGGCCGCCGTTGGAAAAAAGCGGACGTTCTTTCGCAGGGGTCGAACCGGTGCTGGACAGCTCGGGCGACAGTAGATGCCCGTGGAGGTAATACCCGCGATGAACTGCCCGTCGAATCGCCGGTCGCGGCTAATGAGCGCCTCGTAGCACTGCGTCTCGTCGAAGAGAAGTGGAGGCGTGCCGGTTGACATAGTCCAAGTCTGCCGGAAGACCTGGATGAGCACTAGCGGTTTTCAGACGTCCAAAGCAAGGGGCGTGGTATGCAATCAAAATCGACGCGGCGCTTCTTAGCTCCGGTCGATGCGGCCCTTCATTGCGCGCAGTGCCATCGTCTGGCTGATCGTTCCGAGAATCCCGATCGCGAGCAGCGCCCTGCCAATCTCTGCGAAGTCCCATTCGTCTTCGAGCAACGACCGCATTCCGGCGAGTACGTACGTGATTGGATTGAACGTTGCGATGTTCGCCATCCACGGGGTGAGGTTCTCGAGCGGAACCGTCGACGTTGTCAGAAACGCGAAGGGAAAGAAGAGAATGAAGCTTGCACCCACGGCGCCGGGACTCGCCGTCTTCAACGCGATCGCGTAGGGAAAGCCGGTGAAGGCTAGACCCCAAAGAGCACCCATCAAGATGAACGCGAGTGCGCCAAGAGGTCCCGTCCCAAAGGACACCCCGAACGCGAGCCCGAGGATCACGACGGGAATGCACAGGCCCACGACGAGCACGAAGTCGGCGAGCATCAACCCCAAGAGAAGGGGAAGACGTCGTGCGGGGCTAAGCAGCAGCCGGTCGAAGTAGCCGGATTGGATATCGATGACGAGGCCAGGAGCACGACTGATTCCGGTGACGGCGAAGATGATCGCCGTCGGCAACTGAAAGGCCCGGTAGCTGAAGTCTTCTGAAACGGGAAAGGCCTCGGTCAGGTCTTCGAGGGCGCCGATGTTGACGATGAAGAAAAATGCAGGAACGAACAGTGCGGGGATGAACGACTCTGGCTCGCGTGGGATGGAGCGGATTGCTCGACGAGCGATCGTGAACATGTCTCGCAAGAAGCCGGAGGGCTTTGCGCGAACGTTCGAGCGGACCACTACGGGGCGGGCAATTGTGTCTGTGTCTTGTGGTGTTGCTGCGGTCATGCGTTTACCTCGATTCGGTCGCCAGTGAGCTCGAGGAAGACATCGTCGAGCGTCGGCGTGCGGAGTGTGAGTTCGGCAACTTCTGCGCCGACCTGATCGAGCTGCACAGCGATTGGTGAGACCGAGGCAGCACCGTTGCTGACAGAGATGAGTAGAGAGCGAGGACCGCGGTCGACCTTGTCGACCACATCGAGTTGGGTGAGCGCGGCGATCGCTGGCTCGACCTCGCCGTGCAAGCGAACCTGGATCACGTCGCTTCCAACCGAGCGTTTTAGTTCGTCGGGCGTGCCTTCTCCAACGATCTTGCCCGCGTTGATAATGCCCACCCGGTCGGCGAGGTCGTCAGCCTCTTCGAGGTACTGGGTGGTGAGAAAGATCGTCGTGCCGAGCTCGCTGTTGAGCGCACGGACCTCTTCCCACACCCGTGTACGGCTTTGCGGATCGAGCCCGGTCGTGGGTTCGTCGAGAAACAGCAGGTCTGGGTTATGCATGAGCGACGCCGCAAGATCGAGGCGACGCTTCATGCCGCCGGAGTACTCGTTGATCCACCGATCGATCGCGTCGAACTCGATGAGTGTCGACAGCTCGTCGATCCTCTGGGCGACCTCAGATTTTGTCAGTCCGTAGAGGGCCCCTTGGAGTTGTAGGATCTCACGGCCGCTTTGCTTGTCGTCCAGCGAGGCTTCTTGCAGCGCCGCACCGATTCGAAGTCGGATCTGGTCTGCGCCGGTCACCACGTCGTGGCCGAGCACGGTGGCGGTGCCTGCGGTCGGGGTCAGTAGCGTCGTGAGCATCTTGACGACGGTCGACTTTCCCGCGCCATTCGGTCCGAGGAACCCGTAGATCTCTCCGGATTTCACCTCGAGGTCCACGCCGCGGACGGCCTCGACCTCATCAAAGCTGCGAACCAACCCAGCCGTCTCGATCACATTGTCCATGCGGCAACGCTAACGCCGAGTTTCGAAACGGTCACCCCATTACTTCAGGCGACGAGAAGTACGGCCCCGAGGCTGACGGTGGCGACGACGAGGGAGGCAAGAGCGCCGAGCGCAAGTGGAGCACCGCCGAGCGTGCGGAGCTTGCTGATCTGCACTCCGGCGCCAAGCCCGACCAACGCAATCGCGAATAGGAGGCTCTCCACCCAGCGGTTTCCTTCGATGACCACCTCGGGAACGGTACCGGTGCTTCGAAGTGCAACGAAGAGCAAGAAGCCGGCGACGAATCCCGGGATCGGTGCGGGCCGTGCCGCTCCGGTAGGTGCTTGACGGTTTCGAGAGATGCTGACGCCGGTGACGAGCGGTGCGAGAAGAAGCACACGGGTGAGTTTCACAACGACTGCGGCAGCGAGAACTTCGGGTCCTCGTGCTGCGCCAGCCGAGACGACCTGGGCAACGTCGTGGATACTTGCGCCGGCCCAGATGGCGTACTGCGCATCGGTCAATCCAAACGCACTACCGAGCAGTGGAATGGCGAACATGGCGACCGTGCCGGCGAGTGTGACGAGCCCGATGGCGACTGCGACTTCTTCTTCCTCGGCGTTCGAGCTTCCTTCCATGGCAGCGATCGCCGAGGCTCCGCAGATCGAGTAGCCGGTGGCGATAAGCAATGAGAGGGGGCGGGACACCCCGAGTCGGCGACCCAGGAGTTGGGTGCCGAAAAAGGTAGCCGTCACCGTGGCGACGATCGTGAGAATGACACCGGCACCGAGTTGAGACACGCTGTCGATCGAGAGGCGCATTCCGAGGGCGATGACTCCAACTCGGAGGATGTGTTTGCCGGCGAAGGTGAGGCCTGGGCGGAGTCGGTCGATCGGGAGTCCCGCGTTGCTGAGCGCCATGCCGCAGATCACGGCGACGGTTAGCGTTGAGGTGCCCAGCGCACCTCCAAGCCATCGTGCGGCAAGGCCCAACGCTACGGCGACGGCGATACCCGGGGCCAGACTGATGTCGAGCGCGTTCGCTCGACTGGCCAGTCGGGCTTGGGTGCGTATGACGAGCTTTGACACACATTGATCGTGAGCCACCGAAGCAGCGTTCACTAGCCCCCTTCGATCTACTTGCTCATAGGCGTGGTATATGGGTTCAGGTTTCTCCGCTGAATACCGGAGTTGGGTGAGGCTGAGTAGTCGCATGCGCGAATTGAGTGATGCCTAGGTAATCGCCCTTCCGTACCGTGCGATTTCTTACGAACGAAGGTGGGTAACTTCATGAAGACAAAACAATCACGGCCTCTTGCGGCTCGCTCAGCATTCGGTAGAGCGGGTCTCAAAATGGCAACACTTCTCCTCAGTACGGGGCTTCTGCTCGCCGCATGCGGTGGTGGCGACGATGTACTCGAAGCAGCATCAGAGGCGGTCGGGGAGGCAATTTCTGAAGAGATAGAAGATCGAAGCGATGATGCGGAACCAACTGATTCTGCAGGCGGTGAGGGTCGACC
>CAYVHV010000022.1:35155-62263 GCA_964451305.1 uncultured Acidimicrobiales bacterium
AGCAAGGAGATTGCCGAGACCTTCTTTCTGTCGGCGCGCACGGTCGACAATCACCTACGAAGCGCTTATCAGCGGCTGGGGATTTCAGGTCGGCACGAGTTGGCATCGATCTTCGGCTCGCAGAGCGGCTGAGCAGTCGGTTCAGCCTGAGAGCAGTGCACAGCACGTGCGAGTTCCGGGGGCGATTTCAGTGAATCCGCCATCTTTGATGACCACGGGTGCGGCTGCCACGAGCTCTTCCCAAAGTTGACCGGTGGGTGTGAGCACTCGAACTGGTCTGGATGCAGCGTTCCAGTTCAATCGATCACTCCGATCGAGTTGTTCCCAGAGCCGCTGAGAGGCGTGCGCGACCTGGGCTCCACGCTTTCCCCAACTCATCTCGACGGCGGGATCGAGGGCGACCGTGAGGGTCGGGCCGTTGACTGGTTCGAGCGTCGAGGTCGGTTCTGGCTCATCCAACGGGGTTGACTGGATCTGCAACTTGGATAGTTCTGGCGGTGCGTCTTCGATGATGCCCGGCACAAAGATGCGCACTTCGGCGGTGCCATGTCGAACGGTGAGGCCCGGAACTTCTTGAGCGCGCTGCCAGGCCGAAGCACGAGCGCGTCGCATGATCTTTCGAATGCGCGAACCGTTCCACGCCGCAACGTCATCGTGCCATTCGCCGCCGGGAAGTGACTTGGCGTGATCGAGCATCATGATGACACCGAGAGCTGCGGCGCCGAACACGTCGGCGAGCTCGGGTGGGTCGGTCTTTTCGACCCGAGCTGCGAGTTGCAGTGCTCGTGGTCGGTCTTCATATTCAGGCACCCGCCCAGTGTGGCCGATGGTGAGCCGGTCGGGGAGTCGACGGGTGACGACTGCCAGCAATACGTGGCAGCGATGAGTGGCAGCAATAAGTGGCATGGAGTGAGAGTCACAGAGGAGGAAGGTTCCGTTGCACTTACCCTTCTGGGATGGGAATCGTGGAGAAGCTGAAGAGCCGTCGCGTCGACCCGACGACGAAGCGCTATGACTACATCGTCGTCGGCGGCGGCAGCGCGGGTTGTGCGATGGCGAATCGGCTGAGCGCCGATCCGAACAACGACGTGCTTGTTCTCGAAGCTGGTCGCAAAGACTGGAAGTGGGACGTCTTCATCCACATGCCAGCCGCGTTGACCTACCCGATCGGGAGCCGGTTCTACGACTGGAAGTACGAGAGCGAACCCGAGCCGCACATGTTCGGTCGACGGGTGTATCACGCCCGAGGCAAGGTGCTCGGTGGGTCGAGCAGCATCAACGGAATGATCTTCCAGCGGGGCAACCCAATGGACTACGACAAATGGGGCGCGACTCCCGGACTCGAGAATTGGGACTACGCCCACTGCCTGCCGTACTTCAAACGCATGGAGAACCGGATCTCCGGTGGCGATGCGTACCGCGGCGATAATGGCCCTCTCGAACTCGAGACCGGACCAGCTCGCAATCCGCTCTTCGACGCCTGGCTCGCCGCCGGTCCACAAGCGGGCTTTCCGTCGACCAATGACGTCAATGGGTTCCGCCAAGAGGGTTTTGCCGTCTTCGACAAGAACGTTCGGCGGGGCCGTCGGCTCAGCGCTGCGCGGGCATATCTCCATCCCGTTCTCGACCGACCCAACCTCACACTCGTCACCGGTGCGATGGCCAACAAGGTGCTCTTCGACGGCAACCGTGCGATCGGTGTCGAGTATCGACGACGGGGCAAGGTGCACACGGTCACCTCCGAGAATGTCGTGAGTTGCGGAGGAGCGTTCAACACGCCGCAGTTGCTGCAGCTGAGCGGCGTTGGTGACTGGGAATTGCTCAGCAGCATGGGCATCGATGTCGTGAGCGATCTGCCCGGTGTTGGTGAGAACCTTCAGGACCATCTCGAGGTGTACATCCAACACTCGTGTACCCAGCCCGTGTCGATGCAGAAGTACAACGCGAACTGGCGCATGCCCTTCATCGGGCTCCAGTGGCTCGCGCGCCGCGGTCCCGCCGCAACGAATCACTTCGAAGCCGGAGCGTTCGTTCGAAGCAATGACTCCGTCGAGTATCCAAACCTGATGTACCACTTCCTTCCGATCGCGATCCGCTACGACGGTTCATCGCCCGAAGGTGGCGACGGGTATCAGGTGCACGTCGGGCCGATGTATTCCGATGTCCGAGGCAGCGTGAAGATCCGGAGCCGCGACCCGCGCATGTACCCGGCCGTGCAGTTCAACTATCTCTCGACCGAGAACGATCGCAAGGAGTGGGTCGAAGCGATTCGGACGACTCGCAAGATCATGGCCCAGCCCGCGTTCGAGCCGTATAACGGTGGCGAGATCTCACCAGGAGCCGAGGTCGAAACCGACGAGCAGATCCTGGATTGGATTCGCGCGGACGCCGAGACAGCGTTGCATCCGAGCTGCACCGCCAAGATGGGTCCACCATCAGATCCAATGGCGGTGGTCGATCCCAACACCATGGCGGTGCACGGGACCGAGGGCCTGTACGTCGTGGATGCGTCGGTGATGCCTGCGGTCAGCAACGGCAATATCTATGCGCCCGTCATGATGATCGCCGAGCGCGCTGCGGATCTCATCCTCGGCAACGAGACGCTGGCCCCCGATTTCACCGAGGTCTATCGCAACCCGACCGCCGGCCAATTCCACGACGCGGAAATCTAGGCCGCCCCTGGTCTACTCAGCCGGGAGTTCGGGCTGGAGAGCCGACACGTAGTCGACGAGCCGGCTGGCGATTTCGAAGGTGATCTCCTCGTCGTCTAGATCGGGTTCGATCCAAGTTTCCGAAACTCGACGCCAGTTTTCCGCGCCATAGAACACGTCGACCTCGGGCTGGGTGCCGAGTTCCTTTCGCCATTTCTTCTCGGTGGTCATGAGGTGATCGACGACCGAGATGTTCTTCGATTGGTCTTTGTGTTCGCTATGGAACCCAATCTCGATGGCCATGCCTTCGGTTCCATCGATGTAGCGGCGTGAGAGCACCTGTGCTTCGTAGTGTTCTTTGCCGGCGGCGTCGGTGTCGAACCATACCTTTACGCCGCGCCGATGAGCCCGAACTCGGACCTCGCCGATCGCGTCGGGAGCCATCGCTCGAACCAACTCTGCGACTTCATCAAAGACCGACAACTCCACGAGCCTGAGAATAGGTGCCCAGCACGTTTTCACAAAAGAGACAGAAGCAGGGTGCGTCGGGTAGCGGTGGTTCAGCCGGTAGGGGTCGATGGCGACGTTCGAGATCGATTCCATTGTTTTCCGAGTTTGATGGCTTCAAGAATCGCGAGCACGACGGCGATATTGATGCCGACGACGAGCGCTATTCGCCACAGGTTCGGAGGTGGGGTGAACAGACTGTCTGTCGACCGAACGATCTCTACCCACTCGTCCTGGTCGATCAGTTGGAGTTGCTCGACGAGCTCTGAGCTTCGCACCTGTTGCTCCGGGCGCTCGGAGTTTTCTTCGGCGAGCAACGAAAAGACAAACCCATCACTCGTCCACGCAACGGTCTCGCGATCATCGAATTCTTGGCTGATACGCACTCCGGTCTGGCCGAGAACCTCTATCGATGAGGTGGATACGTCATCTCCGTCCCGGGCCCAACCAGCGATGCGTTCCCACACACCACCGGTGGATCGAGTCGTGCTCGTCGCTGTCACGCTCGCGTAGTTAGGGAGGAGGGTGCGGTCATCAAAGTCATTCTCGAAGAAGAAGCTCCAACGAGTCGTCGGACCAGCCGAGTATTCGAAATCGACGACTTCTTTGAGACCACTGGTGGCAGCGATTGACCAATCACCACCGACTTGGGTGAGTTGGCTCATCAGCTGACTTTGTTCCTCCGCATCGATATTGATCGACCACGGACTGAGCCTCCCCGTATCGAAGACATCGAGTCCGAGGATCGCATTGTCGAACGGGTCGATCGATGCAGCGAAGACGATCGTGCGAGCAAGCCCAAACCCGTTGTCGACAATGTTCTCCTCCAGCGGGCCGCCGAAGAGGTCATCGGCGTCGAGCTCTGGATCTGTTGGCCGAAAGGACTGTGTCATCTCGTATCCGTCGATGACGATGGGAGCTGGCACCGGTTCGGTGGACACGTTGGGCTGGTCGCTATCCGCACGAGCTACCGAGACCGCCGGCGGCGTGACGCTCGCAATCATCATGATCAGCAGCGCAAGGACGATGATTACGTTGGGTGTACGTCGCTCGAACTTCATGACGCTCGCTCCAGCTGCTGTGACCACCACGCGAGCCCGAGTCCAAGGACGATGATCGGGATCACGCCACTGCTGAGTCCGGTCGAACCGCCGACGACGAACAACCAAATGATGCTGAACACGAGCGTGAGTACGAGGACGACGGCGGTGCGGAAATTGCCCTTGACGACGACCACGACGATCAACACGAGCAGGCTGATCACGAGCACCGAGAGGATGCTGAAGAGCACGATCTCAGCGCTCGAGGTCTCGCCGGATGCTCGGACGACGTTGACCCACTCCGAGCGTTCGGCAACTCGAAGCAGGCCGACGGAGTCAGATGCGTTTTCGGAAACCAGACGGTTTCCAACCTCGGTGGATGTTCCGAAGCGGTACGCGAAGCCATCGTCTACCCAGAACACGTCGTCGCTCGGTTCTTCGGGATTGCCTCGTGAAAGCATGATGCCCGAACCGCCGAGTACCTCGATCTCGGTTACCTCCTGGGGGCGTGGCGTTTCGTTGTCGACGAGGAGCGCCACCCACATCCATTCAGAAATGGGCGCGGCGTCGGTGGTGGTGTGCGCTTGAAGTGTGACCTGTTCGTCGCCGTCCGAGAAGTCGAACTGCCACCCTGCGTCGAGCAAAAATCGAGGGTCGATAGAGAAGCGGTCGATCTCAACAAGACCGGTGTCGGGCGAGATCGTCCACTCACCATCTCTTTGCGCAACGGTGTCGAGAATCGAGGTGAGCTCGTCGGCGTCTGCATGGAGCGACCATGGCCGGAATCCGCCGTCGGCGAAGAGTTCGAGGCCGACGATGGGATTGTTGAACGGGTCGATCGGGTCTGCGAATACGACATGCTCTTCGACGTCGAAGTTCCCGAACGAGGTGGTGTCTCCAATCTGGACAACCGGCTCGCCGAGGACATCGTCGGCATCGAGGTCCGGATCGAGTGGTCGGCCAGTGCGATCGAGATCGAAGCCGTCGATGAGAATCGGAGCTGGCAGTGGTTCAGACGATTCGATCGGTTCATCAGGTTCGGTAGCGGTTTCAAGATCGTCCCCTCGTCCGAGTGCGAGCACACCCGCTATGGCGAAACCGATGAGCCACACGGCGAGCGCAATACGAAACGTCCAGCTGCTCGAACGCTGGCCGGGAGGGTTGGTGAGGGGCGAGCGGAGCGCCGGTTGAGCGTTCGCCCAAACATTGGCCGATCCGCGAGGCGTGCCGCGCTCGGCGCGCCGTTCGAGGAGGTCGGGGAGGTTCATTCGTCGTCTCCTGTCGTGCTGGGGAGCGCCGTCAGTTCCGCGCCGAGGAGGTGGCGGAGCTGTTTGCGAGCTCGGCTCACGCGCTTGCGGACGGCGGCCGGTGTCATGGCGAGCTCGGTAGCGATCAGGCCATGTGGAAGTCGGTCGATGTCGGCGAGGTAAATGACGGCTCGGTCGAGAGGAGCGAGTTGATCGAGGATGGAGAGGTCCGACGGGTAGGTGTCGACGATGTTGGAGTCGCTGCGTAGTCGGGGGAGCAGCTTGGCCAGCGTGCCGGCACGCCTGCGTCCATTCGAAGCAACGTTGACGATCGCTTGTTCAAGGTATGCCTTTGGATACTCCAATTCATGGAGTTCGTGGCGACTGAGCGTTGCCGCCAACGCGTCTTGAACGAGGTCGTCGGGGTCCATGTCGGCATCTGCGACAACCGCCGCGAAGCGTCGTAGGGCGGGGTAGAGGGAATCAAATATTGCGAAGTCATCGAGCGGTGCGGGCTCGGCATCGATGTGGTTGGCGCTATCGCCCATATCTCTATGACACACGATGGACGCGATATGTGACCAGAAGTGTGCGATCAATTGCACATGACGATTTCGAAATTTGGCCTGATGCCTTATTTTTCAAGTACATAACACTGTTAGTTAAAGAAATGTGTCAAATTTATTACGCTCAGTAGGAATCCCACGGTAAGTGTCTGAAAGACTACGCATATGTGGGAATCGCACACCCAGAAACTCGGCGCCTTGTGCCTTGGTGTCGTGGTCCTTCTCAGCCTTGCGTTCGCGTCGACTGAGGAGCAGGCAGCAGCCTCAAAACTGCCGCTTCACGCCGAACTCTTGAAAACTCACGTCGTTGAGCGTCAACCCGAGCCGGTCATCGAACCGGTCTTGGAAGCCCCTGTGATGTGGACGAGTGCTGCAGTTGCCGATGCGCGGTGGTCACCAAACGTGACCATCACCTCGGGTGTTGCGGACTTTCGGTTCGAGTCCGATGGCTTGCCAGAACACGAACTTCCCAGTCGTTTCGTGGCCCAGCAGCGCGGATATGCAGCTCCGGCTGGCTCAGCGTTCAGCTCGCTCGACGTCGTTGCGCCGTTGGTCGAGTATCCGATCGACCGAACCATCACACTCAATCCCGTACTCGCGGACGAGCCGGCCGCAGCTCCCGAAGGGCTCATCGGAGTTCTGGTGAACGGAACCCAGATCTACAACGATCCCGAGTCGTTCGCGATCGCTGAGATGGCGTCGTTGGAGTACGGATTTGTCGACATCTGCAACGGCCATCCAAACGTCCTCGTCGACTCGGGACAACGGGTCGGCGGCTACCACTATCACGCCGTTCCGAGTTGCACCACCGACTCGATCGACATCGAAGGGCAACACTCGTCGGTCGTTGGCTTCATGATCGACGGTTTTCCCGTCTACGGCTCCAACGATGTTGGCGGTGTGGCCATTCGTCCATGGGACCTCGACGAATGCAGCGGTCACTTTGGTCCGACGCCTGAGTTTCCCGACGGCATCTACCACTACCACTTCCTCGATGATTTGAGTGCAGATCCCTTCCCCTGCCTCAGCGGCGAGTTCGACGACGTTCTGGCGGACGTCGTCGAACCGGCGCCGCCCCGAACCCGACGCGGTTAGCTGACGGATCTGCCAGCCGAGCCTTGGGCCTAGGATTGCCTCGTGGCCGAGGTAACCCAGATCCCGATCTTTCCGAGTAGCGACTTCGACGCCACCGTGGCGCTCTACTCGTTGATCAACTTCGTCGAGTCCAATCGTTTCGGCGACGACTACCTGATCATCACCCACTCGGCCGGGATGGAGCTGCACTTCTACCCGGCGAATGTGAAGCCGCGAACGAACGACCACGGTGCATATTTCCGCTTCGCCTCGGTCGACGATTTCGACGCGTTGTACGCCCGTTGGAAGGGCCTGACCAACACCCCAGCGTTTGCGAGGGTTGCGGGGAAGATTGGCAAGATGCATGCGGCGGTCGACACCGACTACGGCATGCGCGAGTTCGCGTTGCTCGACGCGGACGGCAACCTTCTTCGAGTGGGTTCGCCGACCGACTAATTCACTCGGGATCGGGCGTTGTCTCACCGTCGCCGTACTGTGGCTACATGTCTTGAGGTATCGACCTCCTCCCTCACGTTGAATCGCACTCCGAATCGCCACAATGTCTGAATTGATCGAACTCCCTCGCCCGACCGAAGCCGAGGTGGAGGCCGAGCTCACCGAACACGTCCAGCTGCTCGCTGGTCCGAATGCCACGCCTCGCCCCGAACAGCTCGCTGCCGTCCAAGCTGTCGTCGCTGGTCGCAAACGCACACTGCTCGTGGCGCGAACCGGTTTTGGAAAGTCCGCCGTCTACTTCTCCGCGACCAAGATGCTTCGCGCTCGTGGCTGGGGACCGAGCATCGTGATCTCGCCACTGCTCGCGCTCATGCGCGACCAAGTCGCTGCGGCCAACACGCTCGGTTTGCGAGCCGCGACCATCAACTCGTCGAATGCCGACGATTGGGGCGAGATCGAAAACGAGTTACTCAACGACGAGGTCGACCTTCTACTCATCGCCCCCGAGCGTTTGGCGAACCCGGGCTTTCGTGAGCGGGTCTTTTCGATGATGCTGGCGCGTCCGTTTGCACTCGTCTGTGATGAAGCCCACTGCATCAGCGATTGGGGCCATGACTTCCGCCCGGACTATCTCCGCCTACGCGAAGTCATTTCAGAGCTGCCGTCGTGGGCGCCGATTCTGGCGACGACGGCGACCGCCAACCAGCGGGTTACCGACGATGTCGCGAGCCAGCTCGGCTCTGACACGGTGGTGCTTCGCACCAGCCTCGATCGTGAGTCACTTCATTGCTCGGTGATCGACCTGGCCGACGATTCTGAACGGCTCGCTTGGATCTCTGACCACCTCGGCGATATTCCCGGATCTGGAATCATCTATGCGCTCACGGTCGATCAGGCCGTGACCGCAGCCGACTGGCTCCGGCAGAAGGGACACGATGTTGCTGCGTACTCGGGCTCGACCGAGCCTGAGGATCGTGTTCGACTCGAAGCCCGACTTCGAAGCAACGACCTCAAAGCGCTCGTGGCAACCAGCGCACTTGGCATGGGTTTCGACAAATCGGACATGGCCTTCTGTATCCACCTCGGGCTTCCACCGACGCCGATCGCCTACTACCAACAGATCGGTCGTGCTGGTCGTGGCATCGACCACGCTGAGGTCATCGCCATGCCGCGGCCGCGTGAGGACGAACGGATTTGGGCCTGGTTTGAATCTGTTTCCATGCCGAGCGAAGAGGTGTGCATGCGTGTGCTCAACGAGCTCAGCACAACGTCGGCAATGTCGATGTCGCGACTCGAGGTTGCGGTCAACATGGGTCGATCACGGCTCAGCACGCTGCTCAGTATTCTCGATGTTCAAGGCGCCGTACGTCGGGTAAAGGGCGGCTACGTCCGGACGTCCGAGCCATGGTCGTACGACGGCGAGCTAGCCGAGCGGTTGCGTCAGCTACGCGCCGACGAGGCTGAGCAGATGCGCTCGTACTCCGGCCATGCCGGGTGCCGGCTGCGGTACCTGCGAGATCTGCTCGACGATGCTGAAGCCGACGATTGTGGACGCTGCGATCGGTGTTATGCCGCTGCTGGAAAACAGGTCCGTTTCGACGCATCACCTCCTGTTGGTGCGGTCGAAGCGCGGGACTACCTGCGGGGGACAGACGTTGGGGTCGAACCCAGGCGTCAATGGGCACCGAACCTCGATGAGCCCAAAGGCAAGATCAGTCCCGACCGTCGGGCTGTGTGGGGTAGAGCGTTGTGTCGACTCGGCGATGGTGGTTGGGGTCCCGAGGTCAGCAGTTTGCTCGATGGCTCGAGCAGTCAGATCTCACCCGAGCTGATCAACGGCATCGTCGGTGTCTTGAAACGGTGGGATTGGGAGACCAGGCCCGGGTGGATTTGTCCAATGCCTTCGCGTCGAAACGCGAAGGTCATTAACGCCATTGCATCTGAGATCGGTCGGCTCGGCACGTTGCCGGTGCATCCGGTCCTCGTCCACGACGGCGAAGGCGGCACTCAGGCCGAGCAAGCAAACAGTGCGTTTCAACTCGCGAACGTATGGGGTCGCCTATCGATCGATCAGCACCAGCTACCGGACGCGCCACTGCTCACTACGCCCGTCTTGCTGGTCGATGATTCGGCCGATAGCCGCTGGAGTCTCACCGTGGCCGCGTTCGTCTTGCAAGGTGCCGGGACCGGGCCGGTCCTTCCGTTTGTTTTGCAGAGCCGGTAGATCAGCCGGCGGTACCGCGAATGAAGGCGAGCATCCCCGCAGCGTCTACCGGCGCGTCAGGTGTCACTGCCACAAAGACGGGCTTGCCATCTTGTTTTCCGGTGATGAACGGCCCTTCATTCGCAATTGCCGGTGGACCACCGCGCGGCAACTTCGGGGCGAGTTCGGAATCGGCAGCGAAGGCGGCCCTCGTCGTCGACCACGTCTTCTTTGCTCCGGCGAGCGCAGGTCGGCCTTCGGCCACAAACAAATCGAGGTTCTCCTGAATTTCTGCTTTGTACTTGTCGAGAATGGTGTTCGCGACCGCCTTGTTGATCTTTGAACTGGCTGCGTGGATCATCGTCTGATCGAAATGGCCGAGATCGTGGTGGATTCTCCGGGTGGCGCTGAAGGTCGGAAGTCCCGGTTCCCAGTGCGCTCCACCTTTCCCGAGGTAGCCAAACCACATCTCGTCGCCCTCTATCTCCATGAGATAGGTGTTGGCCAACGAGGCCATGCCTTTTCGCCAACCGAGAACGATCGCTTGCATTGTGAGCCGCCTTGCATCTGAAGCGGAACTGCCCGCTGCAGCCCGCAACGAAAGGGTAGATCCCGCCGAATGGGTAATACCAAGTCGAATCGGTGAACAGTGAGCGGCCGGCAGCGTTTGTTGTCCGACCGCTGAGATAGGTTGACGGCGTGGAACTCGCTCCCTCCGCCCTGGTGCTCGAACGCCTGTGGCTCACCGACTTTCGTTCACACGTTTCGGTGGATCTCGAGTTTGCTCGCGGCGTGACCGCGCTCGTTGGACCGAACGGGTCTGGCAAGACGAACATCGTGGAAGCAATCGGCTGGCTCACGACAACAAAGTCCTTTCGCGGTGCACCCACCGACGCGCTCATTCGCCGTGGCGCCGATCGGGCGATCGCACGGGCGCAGCTGCGAAGCGACCAACGAGAACTTCTCCTCGAAGCCGAGCTTCCGCGTACCGGGCGCGCCCGCATTCAGATGAACCGTCAGCGGGTTCAACGCACTCGCGACCTGCTCGGGGTGATGTCGCTGACCGTCTTTGCGCCCGATGATCTGGAGATGATCAAGGGTTCGCCAGGGGAGCGTCGCACGTATCTCGATCATGTCGTCGTGAGCGAGCATCCTCGCAACGAGGCGATCCGAGCCGATGTCGAGAAGGTTCTCAAGCAGCGCAACGCGTTGTTGAAGGGAGTGCACGGCCGCCTCGATCACGACGCTGCGTTCACGCTCGATGTCTGGGACCAGAAGCTCGCGGAGAGCGCAGATCAGCTAGGTGCGCTTCGCGCTGATGCGATTTCACGGCTGAATCCTCTGGTCTCCAACGCCCTTCAGGCGGTTGCGGGCGACGGCCATGAGGTCAGGCTCGGCTACGTAGCACCGTGGTGCAGAGAGGCTGGCGGAGACGGTCTGATGGCCGCTCTTGGCCAGGCGCGCACCGATGATGTCCGTCGAGGTGTCACAACCGTCGGTCCACACCGCGACGAGATCGAGGTCATCCTCAACGACATGCCAGCGCGCACCCATGCCAGCCAGGGTGAACAACGCTCCCTAGCGCTCGCGCTTCGCCTCGCGGGTCACGAGCTTGTTCGAAACACCACGGGTGTCGCGCCGCTTCTCGTCCTCGACGACGTCTTCTCCGAGCTCGACGATGGCCGTTCGGCCGCCTTGGTCGCTGCGCTTCCGAGCGGACAGACACTTCTCACAAGCGCCGTCGACCTCCCAGAAGGTGCAATTGCCGATGCCACCATCCGGCTCGGAGGTGGGTCCATTGGGTAGCACTCCGCCGCCCCGGCCACCGGGAAACTGGGGGGCCGGAAATCGAGGAGAGAGCCCGCGTCGCGGTGCTCGATCCCGTACCTATCGCGAGTTCTTCGATGGACCCAAGCCCTTGGGGTCCGGTGTCGAGCGTGTCATGAAGCATCTCGATGCCCCGACACCCGGTGTTGTCACGTCGATCTTCGCGAACTGGGCCGACATCGTCGGCGAGGTCATTGCCGAGCATGCACGCCCGCAGAGGATCACCAATGGCGTGCTCGTTCTCGAGGTCGATGATCCCGCGTGGGCGAGTGAGATGGAGTGGCTCGGTGAAGAGATTGTGCGACGTGTTTCGCTCGCGGTTGAGACCGAGGAAATCTCGGCCGTGAAGGTGCAGCTCTCGCGCAAATAATCGAGGTCGCGAGGTCGTCGTCTGGCCGCTCGCCGGAACCGTTGGACCTCGCCGGCCAGCCATCGCGAATGTGGTTGATTTTTCAACGAAATTCGTGGCTTACCAACCGTTCACATTTAGCGGCCGATGCCTTCGGTCTGTCACTCCCCGGTGGTACAATTACATTGTCGTAATTTTGCGACTTGGGGCGGAGCTCCGAGTCATGCGCGGCGGGGCAGATTTACTGCTGGAACTCCCGAAAGGCCACCAATGAGCGACTCAGATTCGGCGAACGAAGAAGCCTCATATTCAGCGGAAAATATCACGGTACTGGAGGGTCTTGAGGCCGTCCGTAAACGTCCGGGTATGTACATTGGCTCGACCGGCCCACAGGGTCTGCACCACCTCGTCTATGAGGTCGTCGACAACTCGGTCGATGAGGCCATGGCTGGGCACTGCTCGGCTATCGAAGTGCTGCTTCACACCGATGGCTCAGCCGAGGTTCGCGACGACGGCCGTGGCATCCCGACCGGCGAGCACCCAAAGTACGAAGGCATGTCCGCAGCCGAGGTCGTCATGACCGTGTTGCACGCTGGCGGCAAGTTCGGTGGCGGCGGCTACAAGGTTTCCGGCGGCCTCCACGGTGTTGGTATCTCTGTGGTCAACGCGCTGTCGAGCAAGGTCGAGGTCGAGATCGATCGTCAGGGCGATCGGCACTACATGGACTTCACCGATGGCGGCAACGTCGTTACGAAGCTCGAGGTTCGCGGTGACGCCCCCGGTGGCCGTACAGGCACGACCGTTCGCTTCTGGCCAGACGACACGATCTTCGAAGAGACCGAGTTCCGGGCCCAAACCCTCCTCGACCGCTTCCAGATGATGGCGTTCCTCAACCGTGGCTTGCGTATCCGGTTCAAGGATGAGCGCCGCACCGAGCCGCACGAAGACGCCGACGAAGATGGCTGGATCGAGTTTCACTACGAGGGCGGCATCATCGACTTTGTCCGTCACGTCAACCAGTCCAAAGAAGCGCTCTTCGCCAAGGTTGGCTACTACGAGGTCCAAGAGGAGACCCAAGAGGTCGAGATCGCGTTCCAATGGAACACCGGCTTCAACGCGGATGGTCTCCACAGTTTCGCGAACGGCATCACCACCGGTGGCGGGGGTATGCACGAAACCGGCTTCCGTTCGGCGCTCACTCGAACGCTCAATGCATACGGCCACGACAAGAACTTCCTCAAAGAGAACGAGTCGTTGTCGGGCGATGACGTCCGGGAAGGCCTGACCGCCATCATCTCAGTCCGCTTGCAAGATCCACAGTTCGAGGGTCAGACCAAGGACAAGCTCGGCAATGTGTCGGTGCGTTCGATGGTCGAAAAGGCGACCAACGACAAGCTCGCCGAATGGCTCGAAGAGAACCCGGCCGAAGGCAAGGCCGTCATCAACAAGGCCATTGCTGCTCAGCGAGCTCGTGAGGCCGCCCGTGCGGCCCGCGACACCATCCGCAACAAGACAGCCCTCGACGGCGCTGGCATGCCCGAGAAGCTCAAAGACTGCTCCTCAAAGGACCCTCGCGAACGTGAACTGTTCATCGTGGAGGGCGACTCCGCTGGCGGTTCGGCAATTCAGGCTCGAGATCCAAAGACGATGGCGATCCTGCCGATCCGAGGAAAGATCCTCAACGTCGAGCGAGCCCGTCTCGATCGCATGCTGAAGAACCTCGAAGTGCAGACGCTGATCCAGGCGATCGGTGCGGGCATTGGCGAAGAGTTCGACATCGAGAAGATCCGCTATCACAAGATCATTCTCCTCGCCGACGCTGACGTCGACGGCAGCCACATCCGCACGTTGCTGCTCACGTTCTTCTTCCGCCAGATGCGCGAGCTCGTCGAGAACAAACACATCTACATCGCTCAGCCGCCGCTCTATTCGACGACCGTCGGCAAGAACAAGGTCTACCTGAAGGACGACCGTGAGAAGGATGCGTGGCTTGAAGAACATCCGAACCACAAGAAGGACTTCCAGCGGCTGAAGGGCCTCGGCGAAATGCAATGGCAGGAGCTCGCCGAGACGACCATGAACCCCGGCGACCGAACACTGCTTCAGGTGTCGGTCGAACAAGCTGCCATGGCCGACGAAGTCTTCAGCACACTCATGGGCGAGGACGTTGCCCGTCGTAAGCACTTCATCCAGACGAACGCCAAAGACGTTCGTTTCTTGGACATCTAGGGCGAGGAAGAGGGATAACACATGTCTGATATCACCGGAACCGGCAACGGCCCGCAGTTTGCGATCGAACCGATCGACATCCAAGAAGAGATGGAACGTTCGTTCCTCGACTATGCGATGTCGGTCATCGTGTCGCGTGCGCTTCCCGACGTGCGCGACGGGCTCAAGCCCGTACACCGCCGCATCTTGTGGGCAATGGACGAGCTCAACGCGAACCCCGATCGCCCCACGATGAAGTCCGCCCGTGTCACGGGTGAAGTGATGGGTAAGTACCACCCGCACGGCGACTCGGCGATCTACGACTCGCTCGTACGCATGGCGCAGGACTTCTCCCTCCGCCACCGCCTCATCGAACCGCAGGGCAACTTTGGGTACACCCCCGACGATTCTCCGGCTGCAGCGAGATACACCGAGTGTCGCCTTGATCCGTTGGCGCTGCGTTTGCTCGCCGACATCGACGAGAACACCGTCGACTTTGTCGACAATTACTCCGGCGAATTCTCCGAACCAGAAGTTCTCCCGTCGCGATTCCCGAACCTGCTCGTCAACGGCGGGCAAGGAATTGCGGTCGGTATGGCGACAAGTATTCCGCCGCACAACCTCGGTGAGGTCATCGACGCCACACTGCACCTCATCGACAACCCAGACGCCGAGCCCGGCGACCTCATGGCGTTTGTCAAAGGACCGGACTTCCCAACGGGCGGGCTCATCATGGGCCGGTCGGGAATTGCTGATGCCTACCGAACCGGCAAGGGCAGCATCAAGATGCGTGCGCGAGCCGAGATCGTCGAAGGCAAGACCAACGACTCGATCGTCGTCACCGAGCTGCCGTACCAGGTAAGCCCGAACTCGGTCTTTAGCAAGATCAAAGAGCTGCTCGCATCGAAAGAACTCGACGGCATCTCCGACATCAACGACTTCTCGTCCAAGGGTGAAACCAGGATCGAGATCAAGCTGAAGCGCGACGCGCCAGCGCTCGTCGTCCTCAACAACCTGTACAAGCGCACGCCGTTGCAGACATCATTCTCGATGAACGCCGTTGCCTTGGTCGACGGTGTCCCACGAACGCTGAACCTGCGTGAACTTCTGGTGCCGTACATCAAGCATCAGGTCGAGGTCATCACCCGCCGTTCGCAGTTCCGACTCGACAAGAAGCTCGCCCGAGCCCACATCGTCGAAGGACTCATCAAAGCCCTCGATCTCATCGATGAGATCATCGCCGCGATTCGGGCATCTGAAGACAAAGCGGCCGCCCGTGATGCGCTCATGGCGAAACCGTTCGAGTTCAGCGAGATTCAAGCGAATCACATTCTCGACATGCCGCTCAGCCGTTTGACCCGCCTCGGCCGGGCCGACCTCGACGCCGAGATGGAAAAGCTCCGCGAAGAGATCACCGAACTCGAGCGCATCCTCAACGATGAAGCTCGCCTCTTCGAAGTCATGAAAGAGCAGCTCAACGAGGTCAAAGATGAGGTTGCCGACGAACGTCGCTCCGAGCTCATGCACGACCCGGGTGAGATCGACATCGAAGACCTCATCGACGACGAAGATCTCGTCTTTACGATGTCGGCTGGTGGATACGTCAAGACTATGTCGATCGATGAGTTCCGCACGCAGAGCCGTGGCGGACGCGGCGTCACCGGCGCGAATCTGAAGGACGACGACTACGTCGTCAACATGATTCACACCACGGCGCACGCCTATCTGTTGTTCTTCAGTAACAGAGGCAAGGTCTATCGACTCAAAGCCCACCAGATTCCGATGACGAGTCGAACCGCTCGTGGTACGGCCATTGTGAACCTGCTGCAGCTCCAGCCCGAAGAGAAGATCCAAGCGATCATCGACACGCGCGACTACGAGACGAACCGCTACCTGTTCTTTGCGACCAAGCTCGGTCGAGTCAAGAAGACGCTCTTCAACGCGTACGACAGCAACCTCAAGGCTGGTCTCATCGCTATCAAGCTGAACGACGATGACGAACTCATGGATGTCATTCCGCTCAACGAGAGCCAGGACGTGTTCCTCGTGTCGAAGAACGGACAAACCATCCGCTTCGACGAGAGCCAAGTGCGCCCGATGGGCCGAACCGCGGCCGGTGTTCGAGGCATGAAGTTCCGCGAAAGCGATCAGCTCGTCGCCTGCGCTCGTGAACAGCTCGATACTCGCCTGCTGATCATCACGAGCGAAGGCTACGGAAAGCAGTCCGAACTCGATCAATATCCAGTCAAGGGACGTGGCGGTCTCGGTGTTCGAGGTATTCGAGTCAACGACAAGAAGGGCGAAGTTGTCGCGGCATTTATGGTCGCCGAAGGAGAAGAGATTCTTCTTATCGGTGATGGTGGCACCCTCATCCGCACGGCGGTTGACGACATCTCTGTTCAAGGTCGAGATGCATCGGGCGTTCGGGTCATGAACGTGAACGACGGGCACAAGGTCGCAGCAGTCGCACGCTTGCTGGCTTCGGAGGACGAAGACGAAGACGATAGCGACGGTGAGGAACTAGCCGAAGGCGAAGAGTCAGCGCCAGCTGATGCTCTGTCCGACGCAGACCCATCGGGCGAAGAAGAGTAATTCGCAACCGTTCACCCCGTAGGAAGCCAACGAGCTTCATGCGGTATCGTCAGCAACAGAACTTCCCCCTTGGTTCACTTGGCGCAATTCGCGCCTGAGAGGAACGTCCCATGTCGGGACTTGTCCTATGGATGGGGGCACTCGCACTTGCGGTAGCGCTCGCGACCGGTGTCTCAAACGTTGGTCTTGCCGCGGTCACTCAAGCGCAAGCACAAGCTGCTGCAGATGCTGCTGCGCTCGCCGGCGCAGCGAGCGGAGAGGTGGCTTCAATCGAGGCCGCGCAACGCAACAATGCCGCGCTCGTCGCACTAACAGAACGTGGAGACGTCATCTCCGTCGAAGTTCAAATCGGTGACACCACGGCGACTGCGCACGCCCAAAGGCAAGTAATCCACGTCACAAATAGACCGCAGAACTGACCATATTGCACGGACTCGGGGAGCGGCACCCACAATCGGAGAGGTGATGCGCACCGTTCGCGGCCAATCTATGCAATAGACTGCTCGACGTGACTGCCATCGATGACTCAGAAGAAACAGTCTTCGGGTTCGCGCCTGAGGAAGAAATCGACGTACGCGAAGAAGAGTTCTTCAGCGAGCCATCCGTACCCGTCCCCGCAGAAAGCGGAGCGGCGGCAGCGGTAGTGCCAAAGGCACGAGCCGTCGAACGAATCCAAGAGCGACGTCTTCGCGCTCGCAAAGTACGCCGCCTCGTACGTCACATCGAGCCGTGGTCCGTACTCAAAGTCTCGCTTCTCTTCTTCTTCTGCATCTGGGTTGTCACCATGGTCGCAGGCGTTCTCCTCTGGAACGCCGCCGTCGCATCTGGAGTCATCGGCGATGTCGAGAACTTCGCAGAAGAGATTTTTGCACTCGAGAACTTTGAGTTCACCGGTGAAGCGATCTTCCGTGCCAGCGCAATCGGTGGCCTCGTCCTCTCCGTTGCAGCCACTGGTTTCACCGTTCTGATCGCCATTCTGCTCAACCTCATCTCCGATCTCACCGGTGGCATTCGAGTCACCGTGGTCGAAGAAGAAACAGCTCGTCCAATTTCGACGTTGCCCCGCCGGGGTTAAGTCGATACCGTCTGTCCGTGCACTTGTGGCACGTTCCCACAGCGGAAGCTAAGGGCCTATAGCTCAGTTGGTTAGAGCGCACCCCTGATAAGGGTGAGGTCGCTGGTTCGAATCCAGCTAGGCCCACGTGAACTTCGGTCGCCTTGGCGACCTCAGTTCAGGTCGCCTTTTGCCTCCGCTTCGCTTCGGCAAAACGCGCCATCCGCTTTGTTCTACGAGGCGGGCTTCTCTCTAGTGGTGACCCTCTGGTCTCTCGCGTCTTGCGACGAGCAAAATCCAGATTGCTAGCAGGAAGATCACGACGTTGAGGATGAGCTGGAGAACGCCACTGACGAAAAGGCTGTTTATCCCAACAATTGCAAGAGCCCACATCAGCTTTTTGCGATCGACCGACAGTGCCTTCTCAAACATATGGATTCATTATGCCCGAGGCTTAGGGCGAGCAATCCCAAAACCGAGCTACCCATGAACGGCGTGCGCTTGGGGCTGATAGCTATCGACCGTCTTCCTGAGTGTTTCCTCTATCGGGGTGTGGGTAAGGCCAAGCACCTCAGTTGTTTCGCTGGAGTCCATGACGAACGGTGCTTCGAATTGGTACAGCACCTCCTTCAACTCGCGCATTGCGGGTACGGCAACACCGAGCAGTGAGAGGGCGAGCCGGGGGACGGTTTTGACCTTCACCGGTGGCACGCCGGCGATTCGAGCTATCTCTTCGACCATTGCGGTCTGTGTCATCGGTGGGGCAGACGGAACATGCCACGCTCGGCCCCAGGCCTGCTCGGAGGCGGCTGCTGTAACCAGTGCCCGGGCGACATCGTCGACCGCCGTCCAACTGTGCACGACATCCACTCTGCCGAGAAGACTCACCGGCTTGCCTGCCAAGACGCGTGGCACCACGCGGTCACCCATGTGACTGGTTTGCCCAAGACCGGGCCCAATAAAGTCTGAAGCTCGAACCTCGACGGCTCGAATGCGGCTCTGGTCATGGGCAGCTTTTGCGTCTGCCCACATGTCGGCTCGGATCCGTCCCTTGACCGTCGTGGTATCGAGAGCGTCCGTCGCCAGCATGGGACGGGTCGGAGGCGCGTAGCCGTACAGGTTCGAAAGTGTGGCGAGCACGGCGCCGCTCGCCTCGGCTGCGGTCAGCAAGGAATGAGCGAGGGGCGGCCAATCGGTCGTCCACTGGTGGTACTGCGGGTTCGCGCAGTTGTAGATGGCGACGGCGCCCGATGTGATCGCTGTCAACTCTGCCGGTATTGATGCATCAGCAGTTACTCGTTCGATGTGTGGGTGGACGGGTCCGGTTCCGGATCGGGAGACGATCCGAACCCGGTGACCTTCCTCTGCGAGCAGAAGTGCTGTGGCTCTTCCGGTCGCGCCGCTACCGACGACGACGTGATGGGTGTGTGTTGCGTTCATATCATGTCCTTTGTGACTAGCAGTTCGAAACGAGAGCACCGCTCTCATTTCGAATGAAACCCGAAATCTCGCACCATGTCAAGAGCACTGCTCACTTTTGTGTTGAACGCTCTCATCGATGCCGCTACGGTTGCGGTCATGTCTGACGAAAAAACTTCGGCTGGAGGAGTGCGAGCTCGTGTTCGGGCCGAACTCACTGCGGAGATCAAGGCATTGGCCACGAAACAACTCGAAACTGAAGGCGCGTCGGCGATCTCGCTGCGTGCAATCTCACGCGAGGTCGGCATGGCGTCGTCAGCGATCTATCGCTACTTCGCAAGCCGGGAGGAACTTCTCACCGCGTTGATCATTGATGCCTTCAATGACCTCGGTGAATCGGTCGAATCCGCCGATGCCACCTACTCTCGAGAGGACTTTCACGGAAGGTTCGTGGCAATCGCAAAGGCGGTCCGAATCTGGGCACTTGCTAACCCGCATCAGTACGCGCTCATTTACGGGTCGCCAGTGCCCGGCTACTCGGCGCCACAAGACACGATCGACCCAGCGATACGAACACCGGTCGCCCTGATATCGGTGCTCGTCGACGCGAAGTCTTCGGGCACCGTGCGTCGCTCGAAGAGCCAGCTCGCGGCATCGCTTCATGGCCTATCTGAGTTCACCGGCAACTCGGTAGCGGTCACTGAACTGGCACCCGCGGTCGAAGCATGGGGAGAGATCTTTGGCCTTGTCAGCCTCGAGCTGTTCGGCCACTTCACGAACGCGATCGACAACCCCGAGCACTTCTTTGGCCACGCGGTCGACGCGATGGCCGAGCGCGTGCTGTAACTCGCGGGTCAGGCCCCTGGGTTGAGGCTGGCGATAGAGAAACCCAACGTGGTGGCGACCGACATCCAGACGATCGTCGGTGCAATGAGGAGGCCGGCGAGGGGTGCGACCCGCCAGGCAGCGATTGTGGCGAGGATGACCAGCACGAGCACTCCAAAGAGCCACCATGCGCCAAAGTCGAGTCGGCCCGGAGCAAAGATGACGGCCTGCCACGCCACCGCCCCAATGAAGTGCGTGGCAAGCAACCCCAGAGCGAGCGAGCGGCCAGAGTTGTCCGATGAAACCAGAATCGCCACCGCCGCAGCCTGAAGTGCCCACAGCGTGAACCACGCTGCTGGAAACGCCCAGTCGGGTGGAATCCACGACGGGAGCGTTAGCGATTCAAAGAAGGTCACGTCTCAACCCTAGACTTCGAACATGCAGATCTTTCGACTTTTGCGTGGGGCCATCACCGCTGTTGGCATCGCAGCTGGGGTCGCCGGCGCGCTCCGTCTCCGTGGGTCCGGCGGCATCCCACCTCGCAGTGGCGGCTGGCGCGAATTGTCCGGCAATGACCTCACCTGATCGTGGCCGACAAGACACGTGTCGTCGTCGTAGGAGCAGGAGCGACTGGTAGTCGAGCCGCTCGTCAGTTGGTTCGGACCTCGCCGGAGTGCACCGTGGCGCTCATCGACGACGCCCCCGGGGCAGCGGCATCTTCAGCCGCCAACTTAGGACCGAACGTGACCGTAGCGGTCGCCCGTGACCTCGAGAACGCTGATGCCGTCGTCATCGCCACTCGCGCTGGCAGCCATGCAGAGATCGCACAACGGTTCTTGACGAGCGCACCCGTCATCATCTCCGTGGCCGACAGTATCGACGACGTTCGAGGACTTCTAGATCTCGATGGTCAGGCCCGAGCAGACGGGTGTCGAATCGTCGTCGGAGCCGGAATGATGCCAGGACTCTCTGACATCCTGGCTTCTCATGGCAAACGCTGGTTCGACGACGTTCGAGAAATTCACGTGTCGAAGTTCGGCACCGGAGGACCCGACTGCGCCCGTCAGCACCACCGTGCCCTGAAGGGTCGGTGTTTCGATTGGCGAGACGGCCAATGGCAGCGGCGCCCGGGAGGTTCGGGACGTGAACTCGCCTGGTTTCCCGCGCCTGTGGAGGCTGCCGACTGCTATCGCGCAGCGCTCGCCGACCCACTTCTGCTCGTGCGCGTCCACCCAGACGTCGAACGCATCACGTCGAGAATGGCAGCGACTCGCCGCGATCGGTTAACGATGCAGCTCCCGATGTTGCGGACACCGCACCCAGAAGGGCTCCTCGGAGCGGTTCGTGTCGAACTTCGGGGAGTGCACGACGGGGCACAGCTCGAACTCGTCCTCGGATGCGCCGAACGGCCAGCGGTTACCGCTGGTGCAGTCGCTGCGACAGCGGTCGAATCGATGCACGGGCAAGAGGGTGAACCTGGCGCAAAAGGTCTGGCCGAATGGGTCGATGCCCGAAGTTTTTTGCACAGACTTCGAAATCGTGGCGTCCGGAGCGAGATCTTTGTTGGGGCTGACGAGACCTATCAGCAATAGTGCTCTACAGCGTTGATTTCTCAACCTTTAGGGGCCGCTCGGCTCGCCTTGTCGAGCCAAAATACCCACGAGAAATTGCTACAGGTGGCACTGCTTCGCGCCGAAGCTTTTAGCGAAGACAGGAAATTTCTAAATAAATCGCTAAAGCTTTTTCTCGAACGCGCCGAGAACTCTTTCTGTGGTGCCGGTGGGTAGTCACCGCAACCAAACACGACATTGAGGGAGCAAGTTAAATGGGCGATTCGATCGAAACTACGGTCGACCTGACCGACATGAACGCGATGATCGAGGCAAACCTGCCACTGGTCAAGCACATTGTGTTGCAGGTAGCAGTGCACTTTCCACGCCACGTTGAGCGGGAAGAGCTCGCACGAGCTGGAGCACTCGGGCTAGTGGAGGCAGCCCGACGCTACGACGAAAGCCGAGGCGTCCCATTCGACCGTTTCGCCGCACAGCGCATCCGAGGTGCCATCCTCGATGCAGTACGTGCCGCCGACTGGGCTCCACGCTCGGTCCGCACACTCGCTCGCAAGCTCGAAGCAACCGAACAGCGTCTTGCGAGCCGCCTCGGACGCATTCCAACCACCGAAGAGATGGCCGAAGCACTCAGCATGGACACCAACGAGCTCGCTCGCTTGCGTGACCGGATGTTCCGCTCCGTTGTCTTGGCGCTCGAACACGAAGTCTCCGACGATGTCGACGACGACCTGACTCTCGTCGACGTGCTCGTCGATCACGCTGCAATCGAGCCATCAGAAGAACTCGAGACTCGTGAACTCCACGCATACCTCCGCGATGCAATCGCTCTTCTTCCGGAACGTCAGCGTCTGGTCATCCTTGGCTACTTCCTCGAAGGACGCACCAGCCAAGACTTGGCTCGTTTCCTCGGAGTTACCGAAAGTCGCATCAGCCAGATTCGTTCCGAGGCCATCCAAATGCTCAAGGAAGGCATCGAAGCGCAGTACGCAACCGGTTCAGCTCCGAACCCGGCTCCTCGTGGACGTTCTGCTCGCCGCAAGGCCGCATACGTCGACGCAATCGGCGAGCGCAGCGACTGGCACGAGCGCATGGATCAGATCTCGTTGATCGAAGCCGACGCACCGAGCCTCCAGGTGGGACTTCCGCTTTCGTAAGTTCGGTAATTCGCTGAACAGCAACGTTCGAATACGCACTGCGGAACCCGCATCGAAGACAGATGTCTCCGGTGCGGGTTCCCTAGGTTTTAAACACGTCTTCGTTCGAAACAACCACTAACGTCACGACGATGAAGCGCACAGCGATGTTCGGATTCCTACTGGTAGGCGTCGCCGCGTGTGGAGAGTCGGCGTCAGAACCCGTTGTGCTCTCGGCAGTCGAGACCACGCCGCTCATCGAGATCACAGCGAATCACGTCGATCCGCCGGTCTCGTTCAGCACGAGGCCATCTACCGGGGGCGACCACTACCCGTTCTGGATGAACTGTGGCTTCTACTCCGAGGTCGTCATCGAAGGTGCAGCGACACACTCGCTCGAACATGGTGCGGTGTGGATTACCTATGGCGAGTCTCTACCCGACGCCGACGTTGATGCTCTCGAAGCTCTTGCCACGGCGAACCCACGACTCTTGATCTCGCCATATGACCACGATGATCCAATCGTGCTCAGCGCCTGGGGTGCACAACAACGGGGCATCAGCTCGGCGACCGCCCCAGAGATCGCGGCGTTTATCGATGCATGGCTCGACAACCCAAACCTGATCGAAGCTGGCGCGAGCTGCAGCAGTGCCGTTGGTATCCCGCCGAATGACCCGAACTCGCTCGCCGACGGCACTCCCGTGCCCGAAGAGTTCTTGTCCTAGTTCTCGAAGGTTCTCGTTACGCCTGGAACACTTCAGCGATGACGCGATTGTGGATCTTGCCATTGCTCGCAATGATGTGGCGGCCCTCTTCCCACGGTGCGCCAACCTGATCGGTGAGCACGCCGCCAGCCTCGGGGATGATCACCTGCATCGGGGCAATATCCCAGATCTTCACGAGCGGATCGATCACCGCTTCGCAACGACCGGTGGCCAGCAGCACATAGGCATAGGCGTCGGCCCAGGTGCGAACCGTTGCTTCGCTATCGATCAATCGGTTTCGTTCGTCGGGGTCGGGCCAGTACTCGAGTCCGCTGGTCATGATGTAGCTGGAGCCAAATTCGTCGTGTTCGTTGACCGATGTCTCGCGCCCGTTGTGGCGAGCTCCGAGACCGCGTCCAGCGGAGACGACTTCGTCGAGCGCGGGCATGACGATGACGCCGACGGCAGGACCGTGCTCGTCGACGACCGACAGCAGCGTGCCGTACAGCGGAACGCCGTGGGTGAATGACTTCGTGCCGTCGATCGGGTCGATGATCCATGTACGGCCGCTCGTACCATCCCGGTCGTCTTCCTCTTCGCCGATGATCGAGTCGGTGGGGAAGGCGAGTCCGATCTGCTCGCGGAGGTAACGCTCTGCGGCTTTGTCCGCTTCAGTTACAGGAGACCCGTCTTCCTTGGTGTCGAAATCGACGGTTCCGCGGTCGAACCACTTCCGGGTCAATGCCCCGGCGGCGGTTGCGAGTTCGACGGCCATGTCGACTAGGGCCTGATCTGCCTCTGGTGTGTTCACGGCGCCCAATACTAGTGATCGGAGCCGACTTGAGCGCTATGGAGGGAAATCAGTTCGACGGGTCCGCTAATTGCGTGGGAAGTGGGTGGTGGCTGTCGATCCACTGATCCATCTCCAACCATCGTTCGAAGAGCCAGTCGGTCTGCTCGTCTTCGTCGGTTGGGATGTCCGACCGATCGAACCGCCATACCTTGAGCCGAAGCCGATGGCGGAGGTCGCCGACGTTGGCGAACACTTCTTTGAGACTGCCGAAAGGCTCGACACCGACGTGACCGACCATGATGACGTCCGCATTGGGAGCGGCTTCGAGCATGGCCAGTGTTCCTGCGGGACGAGGTGGAAGGAGATGGCGCATCTGCTGTGCGATTTCGGCCCGTTCCGGATTGCGGCGTTGGATCGCGGAGATCGCTCGTTTGAGGCGGGTTTCGTTGAAGAAGGTGCCCTCGGGGAAGATGACACCGACCGAGTGATCGTCGATCCGGGCCGCGAGTTCGCGGATTGGTTCGAGCTCCTTCTCGACGTTCTTCGGGTTTCGGTTGACAAAGACGTGGCCCATGCGATGGCCGACGATGTCGAGATTTGGATCCCACTGCAGTTCGTCCTTCAGCGTGTAGAGGACGAGGAGTCCTCTGCTGCCAAAGAGCGCTGCCGGCAATGTTGCATCGAAGATGCTGCGGTGGCGGGCAATGACGATGGCGTTTCCGGTGAGGAGGCTCTCGTCGAGCTCTGAAGAATCGACGGGTAGGGGAGCGAACTTCGCGATAATCGTCGTGATCCCAGCGGTGTACCAGGTCATCACGGATCGGTACTTGCTTTGGATACGTGGCGATGTTCGGTTCAGTCCAACCGGGCCTTGAAGCCAGATGCCGAAGACGATGATCCGTCCCGCCAGATCGAGCATCACCATCGACGCGATGAGCGCCACAAGGCGAGTGTTGCGCAGCCGTCCCGTGCCGCTACGGCGGTCGCGAACGTAGGCGATGGCCGACGCGATCGGCGCGACGATCGGGGTGAGGAGGGCGGAACCAAACAGCGTGAGTCCACTGATGGTTCGCCGCCGCCACGGCCCAGGAACTTCGATTGCCACGAGAAAAGCGTAGAGGGGGTTAACTGGTGATGTGGATCTGAGCGGCGCGAAAATCTTGAAAGTTTGGGGCGCTGGTGTCGAGCGGCAGATCGACGATCTCCGACAGGTCCCACGGCCGCGCTTGGGTGATCTGCTCGGTGGTGTCAGTGTGGCGCTCGTTCTGATCCCACAGTCCATAGCGAATGCAGGCCTTGCGGGCTTACCGCCGATCGTCGGGCTATTCGCATCGGCGTTCCCGCTTTTGATCTTCGCGCTGTTTGCGTCGTCGCCGTATTTGCAGACGGGCCCGGTTGCGTTGACCAGTCTGTTGACCGCAGGAGCGCTCGTCGGCGCGGGCCTCGAACCGAATACGGGCGACTACATAGCTGCAGCGGGGCTCTTGGCGCTCATCGTCGGGGTCACGCGGTTCGTGATTGGTCTCACGAGGCTCGGGTCCGTCGTGTACCTGATGGCCGAGCCCGTGACGATCGGTTTTACCTCTGGCGCCGGCTTGGTGATCTTGTCGTCGCAATTGTCGAGAGCGCTTGGTGCTGCGCTCCCGCCAGAGGTTGCGGCGTACGACAACCCGATTCGTCAGGCTGTTTGGGCGGTGGCGAACCCGGGTCAGTGGCAACTCTCGGCGATCGTTCTCAGTGTGGTGACCCTCGCATTCATGCTGCTGGGTAAGCGGGTGCACCGACTGTTCCCGGGGGTTCTCATCGCCGTTGTTGTGACACTCGGGTTCTCCCGAATCTTCGGGTACGACGGCCCGGTGATCGATCCCGTCCCCTCGGGCTTGCCCTCGCTCAACCTGTCGCTGCCATGGGGATCATTGGGGTCGCTTCTCGGAGGAGGTGTGGTGATCGCCCTCATCGGTTTTGCCGAACCCGCATCGATCGCCAGGGCATTTGCGAGCGAAAGCCAGCGGCGGTGGTCGTCGTCCCGGGAGTTCGTTGCCTCAGGTCTTGCCAACATGGTCGCTGGTGTTACCGGGGCATACCCGGTAGGCGGATCGTTCGCGAGAAGTTCGGTCAACAAGGTCGCGGGCGCTGAGACCCGTTGGAGCGGTGCGATCACCGCCGTGCTCGTCCTCGCGTTTTTGCCCTTCGCATTTCTTCTCGATGGGCTCCCGGATGCGGTGCTTGGCGCCGTCGTTATCGGAGCGGTGGTCTCGCTCGTGAAGCCGCGGCGTCTGTGGCAGTTCCGTACTCGCTCGCCATGGCAGGCAGCGCTTGCGTACCTGACGTTTGTTGCGACTCTTGTGAGCCCACCGAACATTCACTACGCCGTGCTGTTGGGTATTGCGGTCACGTTCCTCCTGCACTTCACTCGGCCGTTTTCGCTCGAGGTGGCACAGACTGAAGCCGGTGGCCTCGAACTACGCCCACGCGGTCTGTTGTGGATCGGAACGAACACCACCTTCTCGACGCGCCTTGCCGAGGCAATCGAGGCTGACGATGGAACGGGCCTCGTCACGGTCAGCCTCGATCGGAGCACCGCGATCGATTCAGCGACAGCTAGCGCGCTGGTGTCCGCTCAGAACGCAGCGCACGAGTCCGGGCGAAGCTTTGCCGTCAGCAACACACCCCGAGGCGCCGACTCGGTCCTCGCCAGCCTCGATGTCGACGTCATCTAACCCTTCGATTTGGGGGCAGACCCCGAATCGAAGCATCGCGTGCTGAACAGCGCTGAAAACGCCAGAACCGCCGCACTTGGGGTCTGACCCCAATTACGACGGTTCTGCATTTCTATTTGCGGAGAGGGAGGGATTTGAACCCTCGAGACGGCTATAAACCGCCTACTCC
>CAYVHV010000023.1:0-41455 GCA_964451305.1 uncultured Acidimicrobiales bacterium
CAGTTGCCGAAGCACCCGCACCTGAGGTCATCGAACCAGCACCAGCTCCAACCGCTGAGGCACCTCAACAACTCGACTCGCCTCCCGCATTCGCTGAGCCAGCACCAGCACCAGCCGCCCCAGCGGCCGCAGCAGCTTCAGTCGCTGCGCGATCAGCGGTCGCTGTCGCTACGGCGCCAGTAGCTAGCGGTGTTGCGACACAACCTGGAAAAACAACCGGCGGTCTCACGAAGCGCACCAGGAGCGCACCGAGCGATACCCCCAAGGTGGACTTTGACGAGGCACGTACTGCGCCTTCGCAACGATCACCTGATCAAGTCAAGTCAATGTTGTCCCGATACAAGTCAGGACTCGAGCGGGGCCGTGGCCCTGCTGAAACGGATGGTGAAAAGTGACTCAGGTAGAAGATGTCAGCTGGTTGATTACCAGCTTTGTTGACCAAACCCCAGGGGTCGTGGAAGCGATCGTGGTTTCGTCAGATGGCCTCCTTATGGCAATGTCGAGTGGACTCGACCGTGCCGGTGGTGACCGTTTCGCAGCCGTTGCCTCTGGTCTGATCGGTCTCGCCTACGGCGCAGCCGGTCGATTCGGTGGAGGTCGTGTTAACGAAGTAATCGTCGAGATGGACAACGCATTGTTGCTCGTGACGGGCGTCAGCGACGGATCCGCATTGGGTGTCGTCGCCGAAGCATCGTGCGACATTGGGTTCGTTGGGTATGAGATGGCAGTTCTGGTCGAAAAGGCCGGCCGCGTGCTCACCCCTGAACTCCGAGCAAAGCTTGTGAGTGCCTTGCCACGATGACCGCCTACGACACAAGCCACGAGCAGAGCGACGGTAAGACCCGTTCTCGGCTCCGGGTGCCGCCATATGCGGTAACCGGAGGCCGAACGCAGGTCGACGTCGACATCCCGTTCGAGGCCTTGGTGCGAACAACGCCCCGAGGACGGGAAAACCTCCAGCTCATCGCGTTCGAACGACGCGACATCCTCAAACTCGCCGAAAAGCCAATAGCAGTAGCTGAGCTTTCTGCCCATCTTCGACTTCCGATCGGTGCCATTCGCGTGCTGGTTGGTGACCTCAGCGTCGAAGGCCATGTACAAACCAAAGCAATGACGGTCAAGGCCGACACTGCCCTTCTAGAAAGGGTTCGCGATGGTCTCCGTCGACTCTAGTTTCCAATCCGCTGAAGACACCTCGTCCGACTCGGTTCCGCTTCCCGTAAAGATCGTTGTCGCTGGCGGTTACGCCGTTGGCAAAACGACCTTTGTCGGCTCGATCTCCGAAATCGACCCGCTCACGACCGAGGCTGCACTCACGACGGTGAGCGCCGACGTCGATGACGAGGGCGATGCTGCGAGCTCGAAGAAGTCAACGACCGTCGCCATGGACTTCGGTCGCGTTGGTTTGGGTGACGAATTGGTCTTGTACCTCTTCGGAACGCCAGGCCAGGATCGTTTCCGCTTCATGTGGGACGAGCTGACTCGTGGCGCGATCGGTGCGGTTGTCATTCTCGACACCCGACGCTTCGAAGATTCCTTCGGCGCTGTCGAGTACTTCGAGCAGGCTCAGGTGCCGTTCGTGGTTGCGATCAACGCCTTCCACGGCGACCTGCACCACTCGATCGAGGAAGTCCGCGAAGGTCTCGATCTTCCTGACGATGTACCGATCGTCAGCACTGACGCACGAGATCGGAACAGCACCAAAACCACGTTGCTCGAGCTCGTAGAACACGCGTTGGTCAGAGCACAGTTCTAATCACCAGAACGTTCATGTGTGGCCCTGGAGGTCGGCGAATCGCCGATCTCCGGGGTCATTCACATTTTTGACGTCGGTCCGTCGATCAGTTTCGAGACATCACCGTTCTCGATACTCAAAAGCGCTGGTCGGACCTTCAGTAGGTAGTAGATGGCCGCCGGGATGCCGATCGGAATGACGGCACTCCCGAGCAAAAGTGTGGCGAGCCAAACGATCTGCGTGCGGCCCGACATGACCCAGACCCACTGGGGGCGTTGTGCTGCATGTAGGAATGTCAGGCCGACGAAGACGAGTGGAATACTCGCGATCGCGACCCAGAGCGCTGCTTCAGCGATCGGCCCGAGCGGCACGCCTATTCCTTCGAGGCAACAGCGTTCGGCGTCACGTTCATCTTCGGCTCGTACGCAGCTGCCTCGACGTCGCTTCGGGGACTGCCGTTATAGGCTGAGCGCAATGCTGTTGCACAGCTGGGGCAGACGCCGTAGAACTCACTCTCGGCAAGGTCGCCACCGCAGCGTGGGCAAAAGAGGACATCGAGATCATCCATTGGTTCTACCGTAGCGGACGCATCGTCGCCGCAGTTGGTCAGAGGTTGCCAGTGACCTAGATATGGAGCCCTCGTTCCGCAAACACGTCCTTGAGAACCGTTGGTCGGTCCGTCATGATCCCATCGACGCCAAGATCGAGGAGGCGATGCATTTCGGCTTCGCTATCGATAGTCCACGCGTGGACGAAGAGTCCACGTTCGTGGGCGTGGTCGATGAGTCGTTTGGTTAGGAGCGGAACGCCTCTGTACGTCGGGGGCAATTGCAGCGCGTCTCCGAGCGGCGGTTCGATCGGGAGCCCGAAGCTCGCAAGCATGCACCGCAAGGTGCCCCGAGGGCCGTAGCTGGTACAGACCGCCTCGCCGCGACCGTCGCGAACCTGTCGTAATCGATCGTCGGAGAACGACCCAATGCAGACCCGGTCCCAAGACCCGGTCCGGTCGAGGACATCGAGGAGGGGAGCGACGACCGCGTCGGATTTCGCGTCGATGTTGAAGTAGGTGCCCGGGTACTCGCGGAGCAAGGTCTCGATGTCGATAAGGCGGCCGTGCTCGTTGATCGAGATCTGCTGCAAGTCCTCCCAATCCCAGGTATCGATCTTGCCGCTGGCGTTGCTCACACGGTCGAGTTCGTCGTCGTGGAACGCAATGACGACACCATCGTTCGAAAGCTGCGCATCGGTTTCGATGTAGCGGTAGCCAAGCGACGACGCGTACGCGAAGGCTTCACGGGTGTTTTCTGGGGTTTCCAAGGCTCCACCGCGGTGAGCGATCGCGATCGGACCGGAATTTCTCAGATAGCGGTGCACCGACATCTGTTCAGAGTAGTGGCTGTTCGAGACAGCGCTCAGAAACGTGAGAACGGCAGTGTTAGGAAGCGACAGAATTCGCCGTTCGTTCACCCCTTGCGGGGCCCGTCGGCCAGTACCCTTGAATGCTTATGCGCAGAACAAAGCTGATTGCAAGCCTCGGACCCGCGACCGACGATGAGTCGGTCTTGCGGGGCATTATTCGTGCGGGCGTAGATGTCGCCCGCATCAACCTCTCTCATGGCACCGTCGACGACGGAATGGTGCGATATGACGCTGTTCGTCGGATTGCACTCGAAGAGAACCGCCATGTCGGAATTTTGGGCGATCTTCCCGGTCCTAAGGTCCGCGTCGCCGGTTTCGCTGAGGACACCGTCTTCGCCCTCGGAGACGTCGTCGAGGTTCGCGTTGGTGAGGATGCGTCGACCAAGTCGGCTATTGAAGTCGACTACGAAGCAATGTGCACGAACTACGGCGTTGGAGATCGAATCGTCATCGGTGACGGTCGCTTGGTGCTCGAAGTAGACGATGCGACTCCAGACAAGTTGGTGACCAAGGTCGTGCACGCCGGAAAGCTCTCCGGAAAGCCCGGCGTTCACGTCCCAGCCGACAAGCTCGTGCTCTCGACGCCAACGGCCTATGACCTTCAGCTCGCCGATGCATTCGTTGACGTCGGCATCGACATGCTCGCGGTCAGTTTCGTAAAGTCCGCGCATGACATGCGCCGGGTCGGTACCGAGCCGTTTCCTCGTGGTCCGCTCCTCGTGGCCAAGATCGAGACCCGATCCGCTGTCGAGAACCTCGACAGCATCATCGAAGCGTCGGGCGCCGTCATGGTCGCTCGTGGCGACCTCGGCAACGAGTTGCCGATCGAGGACTTGCCGATCACCCAAAAGCAGATCATCAAGCGTTGTATCTCGGGAGGAAAGCCGGTCATCACGGCGACCCAAATGCTCGAGTCGATGATCACCGCACCTGCGCCAACGCGTGCAGAAGCCTCCGATGTGGCAAACGCGGTCTGGGATGGTTCGAGCGCCGTCATGTTGTCGGGTGAGACCGCCGTCGGCGTCGACCCGGTGAACGTCGTACGCACGATGGGTCGCATTGCTCGCAAGGCCGACGAGGTCTTCAACCATGAGGCATGGGCGCAGAACGTTACCGAGATGCGGCGGGCTGCCGATACTGGAAACGACGTCACCGACGCGATGACCGTCGCAACCTGGCGGGCGGTTACCGAACTCGACGTCGCTGCGATCATCTGCATCTCCGGTACCGGGTTCACGGTGCGCCAGATGGCTCGGTTCCGTCCGGAAGCACCGATCCTCGGCGTGAGCAGCAATGAGCGGACGGTCTCCCAGCTCACGATGAGCTGGGGCACGTCTCCAATCTTCCTCACGTCGAGTGGCACTCGCGAAGAGATGATGATCGAAGCGATGAAGACCGCGGCCGAAGAGGGCCATGTTCGCCCTGGCGATCAGGTGGCAGTTCTCGGCGGCGACGGCGTGGGCGCAAAGGTGACGAACAACCTCCGAATTATGGTCGTGCCTTCATGAGTTCCCATAGCGTCAACTTTGGCGGGACCGGGCTGCCACAAACGGTCTTGCCCGAAGCCGATCCGGAGATCTTGACCAAGATCGAAGAAGCCGGCAGCGGCGTAGACGCTCGCGATGGTTTGGCTGCGGTAGCAGCGTCAGCTCCGCGATCGCTCGATGCCTGGGCTGCGCTCGGTGATGCTGGTCGAGATACGCTCGAGTCGTATGCCTACTACCGGATTGGATACCACCGGGGCCTTGACACCCTTCGCCAGAATGGATGGCGGGGTAGTGGCTATGTGAAGTGGGAGCACGAGACGAACCGAGCATTTCTTCGGTGCCTTTCCGGTCTGCAGAAGTGCGCAGCGGAGATCGGCGAGACCGATGAAGCGGAGCGTTGTGATCTCTTCCTTCGCCAGCTGGATCCGTCTTGGCCGCCTAGCGCATAACCAACGAGGGCCGTATCGAGCCATGCGCCGCGATGATCAGCCGTCGACGATGACCACTGTATTTATTCTCGTCGGTGGCAAGAGCACGCGTATGGGAACGGACAAGGCCTCGATGACCGTCGGCGAATCATCGCTGCTCGGACGCGTGGTTGGCGCCGTTGGTCACCTCGGCGACATCCGGATCGTCGGAGGAGACGAGTCGCTGCTCGAGGGACTTCCCTCGACCCGCCAGACGTTGACGCATGTGCCCGATACCGAACGCGATCCTGGCCCGTTTGGTGCGCTGGTCGGCGCGCTCACGGCGGAGCGTTCACGATCGGGCGCTCTTGACGATAGGGCTCACATTGTTGCGCTCTCGTGTGATCTCGCGCTCCTCACGAGTAGCGACGTCGATCGTCTCCTCACCAGCAGATCCTCGACGGGCGCTGACTATGCAGTGCCGTTGGTCGGCGGCTCACGGCAGTGGCATGCCCTGGCCCTTTCACACGGCAGCATTCCGGCTCTTCAGGATGCGTACCGAGGCGGTGTTCGATCGCTCCGGCGAGGGTTCGCTGGCCTGTCGGAATGTACGGTTGTCTCCAATGACCCGGGCTTCTTTGCCGATGTCGATACGCCCGAAGATGTTTCGGCCGCCGAACGTCGGCTGGCCGCAAGCGGAGCGGATGCAATCGCCTAGAGCCCAGCACCTATATCGACCGAGTGGGCGACTACGCTCGCAGCGTGACATCAGAATCTCCTGCGTCCATAGGCGCGCTACAGCACAGCGGTGAGGTGATCGAAAGCACTGAAGAGTTTCAGGCGTTCGTCGACCGCACCAAAGGGCTGGACTACGCCATCGACACGGAGTTTCACCGCGAGCGTTCGTACTTTCCGCGCGTCGCACTCATCCAGATCAACAATGGCTCAGAGATCGCGCTGATCGATCCGTTGGCCGTCGATCCGGCGCCGCTCGCCGAGCTTTTGTCGTCGAGCGGTGTGGCCGTGGTTCACGCAGCGAGCCAAGACCTCGAGGTCTTCCAACACTGGGCGGGAACACTGCCTCGGGAGATGTTCGATACGCAACTCGCTGCCGGATTCACGGGAATGTCGACGCCGTCTCTGGCCGCGCTGCACGACCGCGTGCTCCACATCTCGCTTCCGAAAACATCGAGGCTCACCGACTGGTTGGCACGTCCGCTCTCGGCCGATCAACTCGACTATGCGGCGAGCGATGTTCTGCACCTGCTCGACCTTCGCGACAAATTGGTTGCTGACCTCGAGGCTCGGGGTCGATTGCAGTGGGCAATGGACGAATGCGAACAGGTCCGGGCGACGCCGCGAGGCCAACGGGATCCTGACGAGGCATGGAGACGGATCAAGGCGGTCCGCCAACTGAAGGGTCCGTCACTCGGCGCAGCCCGAGCGCTCGCTGCATGGCGAGAAAACAAGGCTGCCGATCTCGATCAGCCCGTTCGGTTTATCTTGTCGGACCTTGCGTTGGTCGGTATTGCCCAACGCCGCCCAACAACTGCGGACCAACTTCGTCAGGTGCGCGGTGTCGACGATCGCCTCGCCCGTGGCGATGGGGGAGAGACAATTCTGCGGCTTGTCCAAACCGGCCAAGACCTTCCTCCTCTCCCGCGCCCGAACCGGCGCCGCAACGAGGCTCGCCCAGATCTACGGCCTGGCGTTGCTCTCGTGGCTGCATGGGTCGCCCAGCTCTCGCGAGAGCTTGAGATCGACTCGTCGCTGCTCGGTACGCGTTCAGACATCGAGGCACTGGTCCGTGGCGACGATGATGCTCGGCTCAACACCGGTTGGCGCGCGGAGCTGGCCGGTGAGCCAATCAGGCGTCTCATGAGCGGCGAAGCAGCGTTGGCCTTTGATGGCGATGGTGGTCTCGTCCTTGAAGAACGGTCCAGAATTCCGGTGCAAACCGGTGGATCGACTGCGTCTTCTTCCGACGAAGACGACAACGTCGACTAGGTCTCTCACCTTTGTCGGAAGAGAACAGCGACGATTTGAGAGTGCGTTTGGATCGATTTTTTGCTCGGATCGGGCCGATCGATGTACGCGCCGGTCATCGGTCACGGCTAAGATAAATGGTCCTAGCTGTCTCCCAGGAGGTCCTGTCATGAAAAAGGGTCGCCATCGCCGTTTCGAAGAAGCCCGGGCGCTTAAGCGTTCCCAGGAAGTTGATCTCAACGACCTCTTCGAGGATATTTCGGACTCTGATGAGGGGGAGCACAAGCCTGAACACGACGCGTGGGCAGATTTGGCCGAAGAATGGGATTCGAAAGCCGAGCCGGCAGATGACTCTGTCGAGTCGGCCACGCTCGACGAGTCTGAGTAGATCTCGCTAGTTCTTCTTGCGGGTTGGGTTCGGTAGGGATACCGCCACCTGAGGAAGTTCCGCAACGTCAGCAATGCCATCGATATAGGCCACGAGCGCGTCCGCAATGCGTTCGCCGGCGAGCGCGCCTACTTCAGCACGCAGGTAGCGGGCGACGTTTGCCGTGCCGGTGTAGGCCTCCGATGCCTCTGAGCACCACCAACCCAAGTCTTCACCCGCCTCCCCCCAGTCCGCCCTCGTCCATTGTCGGACGAAGTGGGTCGAGCGGTCGTAATCGTCGAGGTGATGTTCGACGCGAATCGGGAGCTGCCAACACACTTCGGGTTTCCACTCGAGCGGTTCGACCTCACTCGAAACCGCAGCGATGTGGATGGCGCACCCGGGACCCGTTGGTGACCCGGGTCGGTTGAGGAAGACGCACGCGCCGTCGACCACACGAGTGATGCGGTCGCCATCCTCATCGACGGTCGTGAGTGCATCGACCAAGTTGTCGAAGTCCTCGGCGCGTGAGCCCGTCAAGGTTGGGCGTGTCGAACTGTGCTGCCAAAGATCGCTTGGAAGGGCCGCAGCGATGTCCATAACCCGACTGAGGTCGTCGTCATCGACGAAATGCGCTCCGTAGCTACAGCAGCCCTTGTGGCCGGGAACGTCTTGCTCGGGTTCGATACCGGCGCAACCGGAGCCGTAGATGCATTGCCAATTGGAACGGAAGTAGGTGAGGTCGAACATCCACGTCTCGCCAGCATCGTCGACAAACGACACCCATTCGCGTGCGTGCTGGGCGTGGTGTTCAGAAGTGGGGCTCATGTCGCTGTTTTCTGGGTGCGGAACGGTCATCGCGTATGGGAAGTTTCATGGCTGTCAGTCCCAACCGATACCGTGTCGTTCGATGGAAGACTATGAAGAACAAGAGTACGGAGACATCGTGTCCCGGCTCGAATCGATCGCCGAAGAACTCCAAGATCGAGGTATGGAACAGTTGCGGGCGTCGATCGAAGCTGATGGCAATACCTACGACGACGAACAGAAACGACTCGGCAAGGCCCGGCGTGCGGTCGAGAAGGCCGCACAGCTTCTTCGTGGCGAGCAATCAACCCCGTGGTGAAGCTGGCCGGTGGCTAGCTCGACTGACCGTTGAGCACGTTGATCAAGCTGCGCAAGCGCGAGTACCCGTGATGGTTGAAGTCGAACGCGATGCGGTGCAAGTTCACATAGTCGTCGTCGCGGGTCTCGGCCTCGGTGGTTTCGATGCGTTCGATCAGTCCGCTGTTGATGATGTCTGCGAATTGGCCGTTTAGCTCGACGAGTTCATCGTCTGTCACCTCGCGCTTAAGGCGCAGGATGAGACGCTGTCCCACGATTCTTGAGCTGTGATAGGTCGAGTAGAAGTTCGTCATCTCGTCGGCGGCTTCTTCGACATCGTCGGTGACGAGGAAGAGATCCATGTCAGCCGGAGAGATAAGACCGGCGGCGAGGAGTTCCTTGGTCACAAAGTCGCGCCACCGCTCCCAATACGTCGAACCCGATGGGTCGAGCAGAACGAGAGGCACGATCGCAGATTTCCCGGTCTGCATCAGCGTGAGAAGCTCGAATGCCTCATCCATCGTGCCGAAGCCGCCGGGCAGGCTTGCGAACGCTGAAGACTCCTTCATGAAGGTGAGCTTGCGTGTAAAGAAGTAACGGAAGTTGATCAGCTTTGGATCATCGGCAATGAAGCGATTCGCCGACGCCTCGAATGGCAGGACGATGTTGATGCCGAACGAGTTTTCCGTGCCTGCACCCTCGAGTCCGGCGGCCATAATGCCGGGACCGGCACCGGTCATCACCATCCACTCTCGTTCGGCCATCGCTGCGCCGAGAAGCCGCGCGCTTTCGTACTCCGGCTCGTCTTCTTTGGTCCTTGCGGATCCAAAGATGGTGCACTTCAAGACGCTGCGATAGGTCTCAAAGACATGGAACGAGTAGCGAAGTTCCTTGAGCGAGTTGTTCACGAGCTTCATATCGCCGCGATCGACGTGTTCCAGGCCCATCCGTAATGCACTGACCATCATCTCGAAGGTGAGGTCGGTGTTGTTCGTGAGGCGAGCCTGCTCGATAAGCGCCATGATGGCGTCGTCGAGTGGGTCTTTGCCGGTGCGATAGCGGGGAAGTGATGTCACCCCCTCAGCGTATTGCGTATTGACCCGTAGGGTTGGTGACGGTCGCATCGGGGTTGTCGATGAGTTCATATCGCGTGTTTCGCTGTCGCAGGGTTCGACCTAACGGTGTTATTGCGTTGGCGAAGTCCTCTGGAGTAAGCGCGGTTCCATGTGAGGCTCCGGCAGCTCGGCTGATGTTCTCATCGATCAACGTCCCGCCCAGGTCGTTGACACCGGCATGAAGCAGCTGGGTAACGCCATCGAGTCCGATCTTTGGCCACGATGCCTGGATGTTGTCGATCCATCCGTTGTATGCAATGCGCGCGACCGAGTGCATGAGCAGCGTTTCTCTGAAGGTGGGGCCTCGGCGCGAGCGTCTGCGGAGATAGATAGGTGAGGCCATATGAACAAACGGAAGGGTGACGAACTCGGTGAAGCCGCCGGTTTCTTTTTGGAGGTCCCGAGTCCTGACGATGTGCTTGGCCCAGTGAATTGGATTCTCGACGGCGCCGAACATGATCGTCACGTTGGACGACAATCCAACAGAATGGGCAAGGCGGTGCGCCTCGAGCCACTCTTCGGTGGTGACCTTGTCGGGGCAGAGAATTTCACGGATCTCGTCATCGAGGATCTCAGCGGCCGTACCGGGGAGCGACTTCAAGCCAGCATCGCGGAGGCGAGCGAGGTAGACGTCGAGGGGCTCCTCGAGACGTTTGGCTCCTTCGGTGACTTCGAGCGCGGTAAACCCGTGGATATGAATGTCGGGGGCAGCGCGGTGCACCGCGTCGATGACGTCGATGTAGTAGTCACCGTCGAAATCCGGGTGAATCCCGCCTTGGAGGCACACCTCGGTCGCGCCCATCTCTCCCGCCTCGGCGACGCGCTGGGCAATGTCGTCGAGGGTCAGAAGGTAGGGGGCGCCTCGTAGGTTGAGCGAAAGAGGCCCTTTCGAGAACCCGCAGAACTGGCATTTGAAGGTACAGACGTTGGTGTAGTTGATGTTGCGGTTGGCGACGTAGGTGACGATCTCTCCGTTTGTCTTGCTTCGAAGCTGGTCTGCAACCTCGGCGACCGCTGCGACCTCTGCACCCCGAGCACTAAACAGCGCAGCGATCTCATCGACGCCGATCTCTTGTCCCTGTTCGACCCCATCGAGAATTTCGCGAACGCGGCCTCTGGCCTTCGCTGGGGCGGGGAGGAGCGTCATGGGGACGGTGTCAGCGCCCGAGTACCACGCGGTGGAGCGGTCGCCGATCAGGACGACCTCTGCACCGTCGGTCACCGCAGCATCCTCCATCGTGCGCTCGGGGAATACCGCGCCCGGGTCATCGCGTCCCAAACCCTCCGCGTCGCTGCGATCCATGAGTGGAAAATGGAGGGCGTTATCGAACCAACGGTGTGGATCCATCACGTACTCGGGATGCGCGGTCAAGCGCGGAGCGAGCGTGAACCCGGCGCTCGAGATTTCGTGAACGAGGGCATCGAGCTGAGGCCACGGGCGTTCGGGGTTCACATGGTCGATGGTAAGCGGGGAGATCCCGCCGAGATCATCGATTCCAGCGTCGAGGAGGCCTCGAACATCTTCGGTCAGATTTGGAGGCGCTTGGATGTGGACCGTGGGCGGCAAGATGTGGCGTGCGAGGGCGATCGCGTCGAGGTGGCTATCGGTTGGACACGATGGATCATTGTGCATTCGGGTGCCCGTCTTGGGCAGGAAATTTTGCACGATGACCTCTTGGATATGCCCGTGGCGCACGTGGCTGTCTCGTATTGCTTCGAGGGCGGCAATCCGGTCCTTGCGTTCTTCTCCGATGCCGACGAGTATCCCGGTGGTGAACGGAATCTGGAGTTCACCCGCTGCTTCGAGGGTTGCGAGCCGTCGAGCCGGATCCTTATCAGGAGCGCTTTGATGGCAATCGAGATCCTCGCGAAGGCTCTCGATCATCATCCCTTGAGATGGTGAGACGCTTCGGAGCAGCGCCAGCTCGTCTGCGTGGAGCGCCCCGGCATTTGCGTGCGGCAGCAGCCCGGTTTCGCTCAGCACGGCTTGAGCAGCGGCTTGGACGTAGTGCACGGTCGATTCATACCCGTGCTCGGCGAGCCAGTCCGCTGCGACCGGGTAGCGGAGTTCGGGACGTTCGCCGAGGGTAAAGAGGGCTTCATGACAACCTGCTCGGGCGCCCTGCCGTGCGATCTTGAGTACCTCGGCAATGGTGAGGAATGGAGCTTCGACGCGTGCGGGTGGCTCTGCGAAGGTGCAGTATCCGCACTTATCCCGACAGAGCTTGGTCAGCGGGATGAAGACCTTGGGGGAGTATGTGATTCGGGTTCCGAACGCGTCGTCGCGAATGCGACGCGCCTCGGCGTGCAACTCGGCACCGAGTGGGTAGTCGTCGGGAGAGGACGGGGTGGTGCTCACGATTGTGCCATTCGTTTGATTTCGGTCGGATCTACTTCGACGAGGCAGGTTCGACATTGGGTGACGTTATGAATTGGGTTGCCGCACGGTGCGTGAGATAGCACTACGGGCTCTCGTCCTTCGTTGTGATAGCGATCGCCCCATTGCATGAGCGAAACGAGGACGGGCGAGAGGTCTCGACCGGCTTCGGTGAGTCGATACTCAAAACGGGCTGGCCGGTCGTTGTATTGCACCTTTTCGAGCACATCGTTGTCGACGAGGCGCTTTAAACGAGAGGTCAACAGGTTCGTAGCGATCCCGAGGTCATCGCGGAGTTCGCCGAAGCGATGGAGTCCACGGAACACGCCACGGAGCACGAGTAGCGACCAACGATCACCAATGACGTCCAACGCCGCGGTAATCGAGTCGTTTTCCGATGCCTGGTTACCCCCTGAACGGTTTGCGTCGACCGAGGTATTCGTCATTGGTAACGCTCGCTGGTCACGTTCCTCATGAGGAGCACCGTAGCCCGGGTTAGTTGCAAACTGCAACCGACTATTCGGGAACGTGATCGAGAGTGTGCCCCTCAGGTGACTGCGGCGCGGAGCGTCGGAACGATTTCGGTTGCGGCAAGCTCGAGTTGTGCGTCGATGTCGAGGCCGAGCGATACCAAGACAATCGAATCCACCCCGGCGTTGACAAGGCTCGCCAACTTGGTAGCCACGGCGTCGGCATCGTCACCGGTTGCCTCCCACATGGTCGGTGCCTCGGGATTCCTCGGTGCCATTGTGTCGGGGCCTCCCACGTGGAACGAAACAAACACGGTCAGCTGATGGTCTTCAACGTTCCGTCGCTGAAGCGATGCTCCCGCCGCGAGATGCGCTCTGGCATTCGCGATCTGTTCAGGTCCATGTCCCTCTGGCAGAATCGTGCCCGCCGCAATGGATCCCGACAGTTCGAGCGACCGGGGTCCGTGGACACCGAGTGAGACGACCGGCGGCTGGGCTGGAGCGAACTCGAGCTGTTGATCGCTGAGCGTGACGTACTCGCCGGCAATGCTGAGATGCTCACCATCGAGCAACCGAACGACGGCATCGTGGGTTTCTCTCAGGAGCGTCAACGGAGAGGCCGGGCGGGCGCCGATATCACCCATCCACGACTGCACGCCGTGACCAAGGCCTGCAATAAAGCGGCCCGGAAACATCTCCGCGAGCGCTGCCCATTCCATAGCGAGGCACGCAGTGTTGCGAAATGGTGCTGGAGCAATGCCATGGCCGATCGCGACATCGTCGGTGCTCGCAAGCACCGCTGCGGCCTGAGCTATGCCTCCTGCAAAAGGGAGATCTTCAACAATCCAGAGTTCGTCGAAATGCGTTTGGTGGCGCCTTGCGTGAGTGATCAACTCCGCCGGAGGGACTTCGCGTTTGAGCATTGCTCCAAATCGACACATGGCGCGACACTACCCGCCGAACCGAAGCTCGACGGGTAGAACGTGTTCGCGAATATGGGCGGGACGAGGTCCCTATTCGATAGTGCTGTTTACAGTGTCTCGGCCTTTGCGGTGAGCGAAGCGATCAAGCTCTCGAACGCTTTCTCGAACGAGGCGACGCCTTCGTCTTCGAGCTGCTGAGCAACTTCGCCCATGTCGATTCCCTGTGCGGCGACAGCGGCCATCACCTCGTGGGCTTCCTCGACGCCCACGTCGAGGGTGCGTGCGACCGTTCCGTGGTCGATGAAGTGTGCCAGTGTCACGTCAGGAATGGTGTTCACGGTGTCTGGTCCGATCAACTGATCGACGTACAGCGTGTCTGGGTAGTCGGGGTTCTTCGTACCGGTCGATGCCCACAGTGGTCGCTGTAGCTGCGCGCCGCGCTCGACGAGTGCGTCCCAGCGTGGCCCACTAAAGACCTCGCGGAACGCCTCGTAGGCAAGCTTCCCGTTGGCGACCGCTGCCTTGCCCTTCAGCGCGAGTGCCTCAGGGGTACCAATGGCATCGAGACGCTTGTCGATTTCAACGTCGACTCGACTGATGAAGAACGATGCAACGCTCGAGATTGCCGACAGATCGCCCTCAGCACGCTCGAGGCCCGCAATGTATGCCTCCATAACTTCGCGGTAGCGCTCGACGGAGAACAGCAACGTGACGTTGATGCTGCGCTTCTCGGCGATCATGTTTTCGATTGCGGGAACACCTTCGGCGGTCGCTGGGACCTTGATGTACACGTTGGGTTCATCGATGGTGTCCCAGAGGCTCCGAGCTGCAGCTTCGGTGCCGGCCTGATCGCGTGCGAGGCGAGGATCGACCTCGACCGACACGTAGCCATCGATGCGGTTGCTCTCGTCATAGAGGGGGCGGGTGAGCTTCAGCGCGTCTTCGATATCGGTGACGACGAGACCCCAGTAGGCCTCTTCGACCGACTTTCCCTCACCGAGGAGCGCACTGAACTGCTCGGTGTAGTCCTCGGAGCCTTCGATGGCCTTTTGGAAGATGCTCGGGTTCGACGTGATGCCACGGACGCCGGCATCGAGCCATTTCTGGAGCTCGCCATCGTGGATCCACCCGCGACGCAAGTTGTCGAGCCATGGGCTTTGCTGATGCTCGTCGTACTTCTGGTGGAGGTTTGTTTCAGTCATTTCGTTTCCTGTTCTTTACGGCTTTCGGTCTAGGTGGCTTGTCGGCTAGCCGAGCCGCTCACGAACGGCAACCACGACAGCGTCACTGGTCATTCCAAGCTTCTCCATTACAAGGTCGCCCGGAGCCGACGCTCCGAAGCGATCGATGCCGAGATTTGTATCGGCGTACTTTGCCCAACCAAATGTAGTGCCAGCTTCGATCGAGATAGACGGAACGCCCGATGGAATGATCGACTCTCGGTAGGAAGCGTCTTGGCGTTCGAACACGTCCCAGCAGGGAAGCGAAACAACGCGGGCTCCAATGCCTTCGTCGTTCAGGGCCGAGGCCGCGGCCACGCAGTGCTGTACTTCCGATCCGCTGCTGACGAGAACCACGTCGGGGTCACCGTTCGAGTCGGCGATGATGTACCCGCCGCGGAGCGCTGAGTCACGGTCGCTCGTAGACGACAGGACCGGGAGGCCTTGGCGGCTCAGGATCATTGCAGTAGGGCCGTCGGCTTCGATCGCTGCAATCCATGCAGCACTGGTCTCGTTGCCATCTGCTGGACGCCAGACGTCGAGACCTGGCATGGCTCGAAGTGAAGCCACATGCTCGATCGGCTGGTGCGTCGGGCCGTCCTCACCAACGCCGACCGAATCGTGGGTCCAGCTAAAGACCATGGGCAGTTTCGACAGGGCTGCCAGTCGCACGGCACCGCGCATGTAGTCGGAGAAGACGAGGAAGGTGCCGCCGATTGGGTAGATGCCTCCGTGGGCGGCCATGCCGACCATGGCGCCGCCCATACCATGCTCTCGAATTCCGTAGTACAGCTGACGGCCGGCGCGATCGTCAGCGGAGAACACTCCGAGGTCCGAAATGGTGGTACCAGTGTTGCCGGTGAGGTCGGCGCCGCCTCCCATGAGCGATGGCATCTGTTGCGCCATGGTCTCGACGATCGCTCCCGACGACTTGCGGGTTGCGACGTTCTCGCCGGGTTCCCACGTTGGCAACGCGTCCTTCCAGCCAGCGATGGGGGTTGTGCCCATGAGCGCATCGAGCTCGGACTTGTCTCCGCTGTAGCTATCAACACGGGCCTGCCATGCTTCACGCTCGCCGCTGCCGCGGGTTCCGGCGTCGCGACACGCCGCGAGCACGTCGTCGCCGATGTGGAAGGTCTCGTCGACGGGTAGGCCGAGGATCTCCTTGGTCGCTGCGATCTCTTCATCGAAGATGGAGTAACCGTGGGCATGGTGATCGCCGGTGGATTCTGGAGCGGGGAAGGCAACTTCTGTTTGCAGCACGATGAGCGATGGTTTGTCCGTGACGCTCTTGGCTGCGTTGAACGCAGCTTCGAGGGCGTCGAGGTCTTCACCGATCGCTCCTACCTCTTGAACATCCCAACCGTATGCACGAAAGCGGCTGGCGGTGTCGTCGCTGAAGGCAAGGTCGGTCGACCCGTCGATCGAAATTTTGTTGTCGTCGTAGACAAAGATCAAACGGCCGAGACCGAGGTGGCCAGCGAGCGAGGCGGCTTCATGGCTGATGCCCTCTTCCATATCGCCGTCGGAGCAAAGGCCGTATGTGTAGTGGTCGCAGACGTCGCTACCGAGGCGCGCCCGCAAGCTCTCTTCAGCAATGGCGAGTCCAACGCCGTTAGAGAAGCCGGCACCGAGCGGTCCGGTGGTTACTTCGACGCCTGCGGTATGGCCGAGCTCAGGGTGCCCAGGGGTAAGCGAGTCCCACTGGCGAAACTCCATGAGGTCGTCGCGCTCAACACCAAAGCCGTACAGGTGGAACAACGTGTACAGCATGATCGACGCATGCCCGGGGGAGAGGATGAAACGGTCGCGGTCGAACCATTCGGTGTCCGCTGCGTCGAACTTCATGATTCGGCTCCACAGAACGTGGGCGACCGGTGCGAGAGACATCGCTGTGCCTTGGTGGCCAGAGCGTGCCTTGTGTGGCCCATCCATGGCGATTCCGCGCATGGTGGCGATTGCTTTTGCGTCCAACGTCGCGTCGAGCTGGGTCATGGTAATTCTCCTCTATTGAGCGGCCGCTAGGCATGGCGCGCCCGTCACTGCAACCCTAAGTGAAACAGCGTCGCGCCGCGCGGCAAACCGACTTGTTCGGAAACTTGCTTTATCGGGCCAGTTCACGCCAACGTTTGGCCAGCAGTTTCGCCAATGTTCATCGACAGGACGTCGACGCATTTCATCAGTTCCTTTACCCATTTTGAGCCCGTGCCGTGCGTCGTCTCATCGGCACACGCCGGCGTGGGTGACGGACCGTGGTCTCAGGACGATCGGATTGACAGATGTTGGCGCGGAGTGGCATCATTTCGCCGTGGGGCCACACGTAGTGGTCGTTGGTGGCTCACCGTGAGTCACGTAGGTGTTGAGGTACACGAGTAGAAGCGAACATGGCGAGTGCGCGCTTGACCCGATGGAGTCATGCGTCGTGCTCTTTTGCTGTGCGGACGTCTATGGGTGTGTTCATCCGTCGCGGGATAAATATCGAGGAGAAGTTCAGTGTCAAGATTTCGTGGCCTCACGGCGCCCGCGAAGGCAGTCCTATTGCTACTGGCGATGGCCGGTACGCTTTTTGCGACCGCACGCGTCGCCCAGGCAGCGGTTACCGAAGAGGTTCGCCTCGATGTGCCCCTTGCGCTCGACGGCCAAGTATGGGCGGTCGAACAGGTCGGAAGCGCCGTTGTTGTCGGCGGTAACTTCACACAGGTTCAGGTGGAACGCGGCGGGGCTGTCGTCAACCAAGCAGGAATTTTCGCGTACGACCTTGATTCGGGACAGTTTCTCGAAGACTTCCGCCCAATTCTTGGTTCGCAGAGCGGCGAAATCATCGTGCGCGACATCGAGCCAACCCCCGACGGACAGAGCCTCTACATCGGTGGACGCTTCACGACGATCAATGACCGGTCCGATGGCCAAACCCGCGTTCGTAATCGCATTGCCCTTCTCGACCTCGATGATGGGCGGCTCGATCGAAACTTTGCCCTCGGTGGTGTCGATGCGCAGGTGCTTGGCCTTGCGCTGGGCGCGGGAAACCAGCTCTACGTCGGTGGAAACTTCGACGAGGTGTTCGATCTCGGTGTCAACCGTCCGCCGATCTTCCAGGCGGTTGGCGGACTCGCTCGTTTCGACGCAACGACGGGCGCATTCGATGAGGGCTTTCGCTACGAGACGACTGATTCGATTGGTCGCCCGTTGGACGCGAATGGAAATGGTGGGCAGCGCAACGGCACTGCGAGCGATGAACTCCTCGTCGACACGTTCGGCGTGGCGCGGATCGATGTGATCGACGACCGGCTCGCTGTTGCCCACCGTGGCGCGGAGATCTTTGATCGCACGAGCAACCAGACCCATGACGCTGCTGGCCTTGCGATTATCGACGTTGGCAACGGCGGCAATGCCCATTCGGTGATGAACTTCCGGGCATTGCATCCGGACCCGAACGACGCCGTACAACCTTTCTACCACGCCCTTCAGTGCGCAGGTCGCGGCGTGCAGATTCGTGACATGGACTTCCAATACGACTGGCTCGTCATCGCCCATCAGGGTGCCGACAGCGGAGCGCAGTGCGACACCGTCGTGCGGTTCCCCGTACAGAATTCGTCGGTTCGGCCCGACTGGGTAGCGCGCGCCTTCGACTCGGTGTTCTCCGTGGAGGTCGATGGCAACGACATCTACATCGGTGGCCATTTCCGGTTCCTCGTGAATGCCTCTGCGCCGTCGCCCTACCCTGGCATCCAGCGTGCATCAGTGGACTTCTCTAGTCAGACCTACATCGCAGATCCAAACGGCACCTCGGAAGGTTCGATTCGATTCCGCGAAGACCTCGTCGAGCCCGGATATGTGTTCCCGGTGGGCCAGATCGGGCTCCTCAACGCAACGACCGGTTTCGCCGATCCGAGCTTCACCCCACAATCCGACGCCGATCTTGGCGTTCTCGAACTGACCGCAATCGATCGAGGGCTGCTCATCGGCCAGGACACCTCGCGAATTAACGATTTTAACGTTGGCCGCAGCGCCTTCTTTGACGACGCACCAAACGCTGGTGATCCCCGTTGTTCGGTCGATCTAAACGGCGCGGGCACACCGGTCGTGTCGTGGACCAACATCGGCGACGTGAACCAGTGGAATGTCGCCGCCAACGGAAGCTTCGTTGGTTCAGCCAATGGAAACCAGTCACAGTTCACCCATAATGACGCTCGGTCCGGCGAAACACTGAACTACGAGCTGCGCTACAACCGAAACGGACTTTCCTTTACTGATAACTGCGGGTCGGTCTCCACCGATGTTCTCACGCTCGCGTGTACCGCTGTTCTCAACAACGACCAGGTCACCATCTCGTGGAATGACGCAAACTGGAATCGCGTGTCGATCCGTGCCAACGGCAGGTTCCTTGCCGAGGCGACTGCGCCAACCACCTTCGTCGCTGATGCGGCGGTCGGTGCCACAACCTATGGCGTGCGTGCCTTTTCGAACGGTGAGGCATTCAACGCCGAGTGCGCTCCAGAAATCGTCGTTGGCGCTCCGGGGCTCACCTGTTCAGCCGTGCTCGCCGGCAATCAGGTCACGGTGTCGTGGAACGACGGCGGATGGGACCGAGTATCGGTACGGCGTGATGGTTCGTTCATTGCGCAGGTCGATGCCGGAACGACTTACGCCGAAGCTGCACCGATTGGTGACGCGACATATGTGCTCCGAGCATTCATTGACGGCAACCGGGTCGATGCCAACTGTGGGACCGTGACTGGCAACACCCCAGTGCTCACGTGCACCGAGACGACCGCGGGTGGCAACATCACCTTGAGCTGGAATGATGTGGGTGCAAACAGCTACCAGGTTCGAAATAACGGTTCCTGGATTGGTGAGACCAACGCCAACACAACGACCTTCACCACGGCAACGAACGGTGGCGACTACTCCATCCGATACCGCCTTGGTGGCCAGCAGTTCAACGCAAACTGCGGCTAACCCCAAGGAGCTAGAGCGAACCGACCGCCCTGTTCCTTGAGCGGGGGCTGGAATTCAGTGAGTGGCCCGGGCCGACATTATCGGCTCGGGTCGCTTCCGTTTTCGGCCAGCCCTGCGCGCTGAGGCGTACCCGAGATAGTTCACGGGTGACTTGATCCGGTCCTGACACGCTGCAAGGATCATGGATTGGTGGGACCAGCATGTTGGTGATGCGTGGGACCCATCGAGCCATTGTGTTGGTCTTCGTCAGATTACGCGGGAGGCGGTTCCGTAACGTTCGACCTTCGGGTCGAGAAAGATCTTGTCCAATGGTGAATTTTCTCCGCAAGCGCTCGCTGCGCCAGCGCGTCCTGCTGTGCCTCGTCTCTATGGCTGGTGTCGTTGTGGCGTTTCCCGGCATCCTTCAGGCGATCGTCACCGAAGACCCACGACGCGACCTACCGATCGTCCTCGATGGTGAGGTGTGGGCCGTCGAACAGGTCGGAAACGCCATCGTTGTCGGCGGCAACTTCACCCAGGTGCAGACCGAGAGAAATGGCCCGGTGGTCAATCAGGCCGCCATCTTTGCTTATGACATCGATTCGGGTCGTTTCCTTGAAGACTTCCGTCCGGTGCTGCGCTCGGACTCAGGCCTCGTCGAGGTGCGTGACATCGAACCAGCGCCCAACGGCACCGATCTGTACATCTCGGGCCGTTTCACCTCGATCGATGATCGCACCGACGGGCGGGAGCGAACACGTAACCGCCTTGCGCTGCTCGACATTCGCGACGGAAGCCTCGACCGTAACTTCGCTCAAGCGGGCGTCAACGCTCGCGTGCTCAGCATCGACATCGATCGTCGGGGCAACCTCTACGCAGGTGGCAACTTCACCGAGGCGTTCGATCTCGCTCCGGGGCGCCCGCCGATCATTCAGCAGGTTCGTGGCCTGGCTCGGTTCGACGCCACGACCGGCCAGTTCGATGCAGGCTTCCGCTACGAAACCGTAAACGACATCGGCCGGCCAGCCTTTCCAAACGGTGATCAGGCCCGGCTCACGGGTCAACCCTCGGATGCGAACTTGTCCATCAACTTCGGTGTGGCACGCGTCGAGCTGAGCCCGGACAACAACCGTCTCGTCGTTGCCCATCGCGGCGCGCAGATCTTTAACCGGGTCACCGGACAAACACGGGATGCAGGCGGAATTGCCGTTATCCAAATCGGCAACACCAGCCATAGCCTGACGAACTTCGAGGCGCTCTTTCCCGACGCGAACGACCCGATCCAAGAGTTCTACCACGGCTTTCAATGCAGCGGCGGCGGCGTGCAGATTCGCGACCTCGATGTTCAAAACGGTTGGTTCGTCGTTGTCCATCAGGGGGGAGACAACGGCGTCCAGTGCGACACCATCGTCCGGTTCCCACTCCAAGACACCCCGGCCCGCCCGACGTGGGTATCGCGTGCGTTCGACTCGGTCTTTTCGGTCGAGGTCGACGGAAACGACATCTACGTGGGTGGCCACTTCCGCGCGCTGGTCAGCCCATCGGCTCCGTCGCCATATCCGGGAGTGCAGCGGGCGAACCGAGACCTTTCACCCCAGACGTACGAAGCGGACTTCAACGGCACCGGGCCAACGGCGCTGCTCTTCCAGCAAGACCTCGTGAACCCCGGCTTTGTCTTCCCTGTGGGACAGTTCGGTGCAATCAATGCAACCACTGGATATGGCAATCCGAACTTTGATCCCACCTCCAACGCTGCCCTCGGCGTTCTGGAACTGACGTCGATCGAAAGAGGCTTGTTGATCGGGCAGGACCGCGAACGAATCAACAACATAAACGTTGGACGTTCGGCGTTTCTCGACGATGCTCCAAACAGTGCAAGCACCAACTGCTCAGTTCGACTGAACGGCACTGGTGTACCCGTCGTCAGCTGGACCAACATCGGTGGCGTGAGCCAATGGAATGTCGCTGCGAACGGTGGATTCACCGGCTCGACCGACGGGGGAGGCTCTGAGTTCGTCGACTCTGGGCAGGGCGCCGCCGGCACGATCACGTACGAGCTGCGCTACAACCGCAACGGCCTGTCCTTTACCGACGCGTGCGGGTCGGTAGTTGTTGCATCGGCCACGCTCACCTGCACAGCCACTATCTCGGGAAACACTGTTGAGCTCGCGTGGAACGATGCGGGTTGGTCATCGGTATCTGTTCGACGTGACGACCGCTTTGTCACATCGGTGTCTGCTGGCACGACCACATTCGCTGAACCCGCTCCAACAGCCGACACGACGTACACGCTTCGAGCCTTCCGCGGCGGCAGCAGAACCGACGCAACGTGCGGGACGGTTGGCCTGGGCGCACCCGTGTTGAATTGCACCGCCGCGGTCTCGGGAAGCGACGTTACCTTGACCTGGAATGACTCGGGTTGGTCCTCGGTATCGGTGCGTCGCGACGACCGCTTCGTCACGTCGGTCACGAATGGAACCACCTTTAGCGAGACCGTTCCTGGGGGTTCGGCTACCTACGATCTGCGCGCCTTTGGCAACGGCGGTCGAACAGATGCGAGCTGCGGAACCGTCACTGCGACCACACCTACCGGACCGACTGGACCGAACGCCACATGTACTCAGAATGGGACTGGCTTGCAGTGGACGAACGTGGGTGCCACGCAGTACCAAGTGCGCACGGATAATCGCTGGGTTGCAACGGTCCCTGGAGGTTCGACCACCTTCACCCTCGACGCCGCCGGCGGAGATCATGTGATCCGCTACCGAGTAAACGGCGCGGTCATCGACATCGATTGCAACGGCTGACCAGCAACGTCAACCGAAGCACAGCCTCACTCGAACAGCACAGTCATTCAAAGAGCACCGTGGACGCGGTGAACCCATGAACATGATTCACCGTGCCCACGGGGCCAAACTCGGCGGTGCAGAACATCCCGGCAGTGGCCATGGATCCTGTGAGATCGTGGACGAGCTCGGCGTCATGGCCTGAGCGCCCGAAGAACCTCAGGCCTCGGCCGGTACACGTAAAGGTGAGCGCTGCTTTCGCCGCGCCACCTTCGGTGCCGGTGAGCAGTCTCGCGAGCTCGTCGGATGCACTCGTCGCGTCTCGAACCTGAAATTGCACGGTCGTGCCGACCTCGATATCGGTGGCGATTGCGATCGCTCCTGATTTCGGATCCGCGCCGAGTATTCCTCGGATCAGAAAGTCACCTTGATCGTATTCTTCGACCTGTGCTTCGTTAAAGGCAACACCGATCTGAAATCCACCGGCGAGGAGTTGTTGATCCTCTGGGCTCGCGTTCCGTGCAATGGCTTCGAGCACGTCGAGCGGCCGTTGAGAGGCGAGTTCGGTGATGACGTTGCCTTGGGCGCCGGTGACGGTGTGAGCCATACCGACCGGTCGGCACCCTTGTGAAACAACGCTCCGCACCGGTGTGCTCCCAAGGTCCACACCGACCGCACCATCTGAGTAGATGGCCCCATCGAGGAGGAGCCGGTTGCCCCCGGGACCGCGCGCACCGGACGCGAGGCCGCCGTGGAGACGTAGGCCGGGCGAACTTGAGGCTGCATTCGCGAACGCGTTGTCGAGCGCAGTGCTGAAGGGGTCGGCGAGCAGCAGGACGTGAGCGTCGGTCGCTCCAGGTTTGGCGGGCCAGCCACCCTCGGGGGCGGACTCGCCCGGAGAAATGCGTAGCGGAGTGGCATCTACCCCCGTCGCTGCCCAAGCAGAGATGGCGGGAGCGTCCTCGACTTCGTTGACCTGGCCAATGACGCCAGCCGCGGTGGCCCCGACCATCACCCCAGGCGAGAGCAGCTGCACGCACGCCGATGATATGTCTTCGACGGCGCCAGTGTGGGAGCTGTCGATGAACACGAAGAGTAGGTCGACGGGGGAGCCTTGGAGGCCGTCCAAGATCGCCCCGGCTACCTCTCCAACGGCGAGCGCGGTAACCGGATGTTGGCTGATGGAGGCTACGGCTTTCATCGAGCCTGCTTTCCTATGACGTACTCGGGTCGGAGCAATCGGTGGCTGTGCACTAGTGGTTGTCGTCGCGGGCGTTCGCGAACACCGGAGTTTGGTGCCGAACGGTCGCGAGACCGAGTTTCTCGGCGAGCAATATCGTCCACCACCCAAAATCGACTTGGCGAGGCTGAAGGGAAAACCGAGCAGAAGTGGGCGCAGCGTGATGATTGTTGTGGAACCCTTCGCCACACGTGAGGAACGCGAGCCACGCGACGTTCGTCGCGGAGTTCTCGTATGGGCGGGTCCCAAAGGTGTGCGCCACCGCGTTCACCGCGCCCGAAAGGGAGAGATACAGCACGAAGTGAAAAACGGCTGTCACCGCACCCACCACCGGGCCAAGAACCAGAATGAGGACGAGCGTGGTGAGCCCAAGTCCGACAAGGGCGTGATCGAGTAACCACCGGTCGAGCCTGGTCTGGGGGATATCTCGGGCGTACTTTGCCACCTGCTCATGGTCGCGGGCAACCTTGCGGTACAGCATCACATTCGTCAGCTGAACGCGTCGCCAGCCGAGTTGCACCGGACTGTGGGGATCCTCACGTTCGTCGGTAAACGCGTGGTGCTTTCGGTGCACCGCCGCCCATTGACGCGGTCTGATCCCGGTCAGTAGCCAAATAATCGATCGGAAAACCACGTTGAGCGCAGGGGACAACGTGACCGCGCGATGAGCGACGCTTCGGTGGAGATACACCGTGGTCGCGATGTTCGCGACCTGTGTGAGGGCGAAGCCGACGAGAACGATCGTTAGAACGTCGAGGAGCACAGCGTTCATGCTTCAGACGCTAGCGCTGCGAGGCGAACGCGGCGAAACCGGTCGGCTGGTGCTCTCTGCGAGCGGTTCCGATCTAGGCTGTATCCGATGCGTCGCTGGATTCTTCCCTTCGTTCTTCTCGTGGTTGCTGGTTTCGCGTCATGGCAGACGTTCGAAACCGACGCTGCGCTCGCCGAACCTGTGCCCGTCGACCCGGACCAGGTCACCGAGTCACCTCTGGCAACACCGTTGCTGTCCGTGCGGCGTACCCCGGAATGGTTGCGCGAGCCGCTCCTCGTCGAGAACCTCGAGGCTTCCCTTACCCAGCTGGCGACGACGTTCCCTTCACAGAGCTGTCTTGTGGTCAACATCGACGGCGAAGAGGTGTTCTCGCGAAATGGCACGCTGCCCCTCGTTCCAGCGTCAGCCCAAAAGGTATTGACCGCCTTTGGTGTCTACGAGATCCTCGGCGGCGACCACACCTTCGAGACCTCCGTGGTCACCGATGCACCGTTGACCGATGGCGTTCTCGATGGCGACCTCTATTTGGTCGGCGGTGGCGATCCGCTGCTCGCGACACAGCCGTACACGATTCGATATGAGCAACAGCCGCATTTCAGAACGGCGATCGAAGACCTTGCAGACGCCGTGGTAGCCGCTGGCATAACCGAGATCAACGGCGGAATCGTCGGAGATGAGGAACGGTATGACGACGAGCGCTACCTACCACAGTGGCCCGAACGGTTTACCAATGTGTCGCAGAATCAGACCGGCCCGCTCTCCGCTTTGACCGTAAACGATGGGTTTGTGAACTTCGCCGAGAACACCGCACCATCGTTGGCGACGGCAACGCTTGAACCGGCGATATTCGCCGCCGGGTTCTTCGACGATCTCCTCGAAGAGCGTGGGGTCATTATCCGGGGAGGCTCCGGGGAGGCGCCAGCGCCGGTGGCCGGGCGGACGATTGCCTCCGTGGTGTCCGATCCCGCATCCGTCGCAGCGAACCAGATGCTCGACATCTCGGACAATATGGCTGCGGAGTTGCTCCTCAAAGAAGTCGGCTTCGTCGCCTCACGAGTTGGCTCGAGCGAAGGCGGAGCGATCGCTCTGGAGAATCTGCTCGCGGACACTGGTTTCTCCGTTGCCGAGACCGACGTCGTTGACGGCTCGGGGCTTGCCTCAGAGAATCGGGTCACCTGCCAGTTACTGACCGAAGTCCTCGACTTCTCGGCCGAATCAGGCTCCGGGTTGATCGACGGCCTCGCGGTTTACGGCGAAAGCGGAACGCTTCGGGAACGCCTCATCGGTACTCCCGCTCAGGGGCAAGTGTTTGCCAAGACCGGCCGACTCAATGAGGTGGGTGCGCTCACTGGGCAGGCGATTGCTTCTGACGGGACGGTGCTCACGTTCGCTTGGATTGCGAACACGACCGATCTTTACCCGATCGAGGAGATGATCGCGACCCAAGATGCACTCGCCCTCGAACTTGTGGCCTTCCCACAGGGTCCGAACACCGAAGCGTTTGCTCCAACCCAATGAGCGAAGTCCCAGTGAGTGAAGACCCTGCGTCTTCGGGGTCACGCGAACTTGCGATGTTCCCGATCGGCAGTGTCGTCTTTCCTGGCCAGGTCGTACCGCTGCACATCTTCGAAGAGCGATACCGACAGTTGATGTCGGATCTCTTTGCTCCCGGTGGAGAGCCAACGTTTGGAATCGTGCTGATCGATCGGGGCCATGAGGTCGGGGGCGGAGACTCGCGCGTATCGGTCGCGACCCGCGTCGAGGTGCTGCATGCAGAGGAGTTCGAAGACGGCCGATGGGGAGTCGTGACCGCAGGCGTGGAGCGGATAGAGATCGAGCACTGGCTCGACGACGACCCGTATCCGCGTGCGCTGGTCACGACGAGGACCGTCGCCGACAATGGAGGCGCGTCGTTGGTAGATCTGGAAGCGCTGCTCATGGATGTTCTTTCCCTCGCAGCCGATCGCGGGGGAGTCGAGCTTCCCGAGGACTTCGGATTTAGCGCGGATCCCCATCAGAAGCTCGATCAACTCTCCGCGCTGGCGCCGCTCACCGAGTTTGATCGACAGGCGGTGCTCGAAGCCCCGACGACGAGCGAGCAGATCGGCCTTCTGGCCGACTCGTTAGAGGGCAAACTTCTTCTTCTGCGTGCGATGGACGAGTGACGAATATCGCTGTTTCGCCACATGTCGCCAGACCACTCGTTGAGGCGCTAGGTTTACCCCGTGGCTGATACACAAAAGACTCCTGTGGAGAATGTCCAAGAGATTTTTGACCTCGTGAAGGCATATGCCATCCAGGAAACGGCGACCCCACTTGCGGGTATTGGCCGCTACCTGAAGTTTGGTGTGCCGGGTGCGCTGCTCCTTGGCCTGGGCTTCTTCTTTCTTGCACTGTCAGGGCTTCGCGGTCTCCAAGAGATCGATAGCTTGAACGGCGGAGACGATGGCTTGGGCTGGTTTGTCTGGGCGCCATATGTGATCGTGTTTGCGGTGGCAGCGCTGATCATTGGGTTCCTCGCAACACGTATCACGAAAGGACTCTCAGAATGAGCAAGAAGAAGGATGCAAAGGCGGCAGCGGCAGCGGCCAAGGACGCGGTTCCAAGCACTGAGCAAGCTCCGATTTCAAAAGACGATATCGAGGCGAAGTTTCGTCAGGTGAAGACCGACGTGGACCAAGTTGCGACCGACAAGAAGAACCAGATTGTTCCAGCGGTGAGCCTCGTCGCCATCCTGATCATGTTGATCGCATATTTGCTCGGACAGCGCACGGGCAAGAAGAAGTCTGCTGTCGTGCAGATTCGCCGCATCTGACCCTCCTCGTATGGCCTCAGCAAAGACCAGCACACTCAAGCGACTCGTCAAGGCACGAGCGCTGCGGCAGGGCCTGATCGGCGGCTCGCCATTCTGGCGAGTGGTGTGGATATCACAGTTCGCATATAAGCAGTTTTCGAAGTTCTCCAAAGGCGGCGATCCGCCAATCACTTTCGATGAGCCGCTGAAAGAAGGCGAGGTGTGGGCTGTCGTCCACGAGCCGGAGAACACGAAAAAGGGTCGAGGCGAGGGACGCAAGTTTCTGATCGGCCCAAAGCGCAAAAAGAAGCGTGCGAACACCATGACAGGGCTCGCGCTTGGCATCGTCGGCCAGAAGATCCTCGAGGCACCGTCGGCCGAACGCATCAACCAAATCCTCGGAGAGGATGTCTTTGAGCCTCCCGTGTACACGAGGGCCCAAAAGCGCGCTGCGAAAAGGTCGAAGAAGGCGGCTGCCAAGCTCGACAAGGCAGCGGAGAAGCAGCTGACAAAGGACGCAAAGGCAACAGCGAAGGAGTTGAAGGCCCACGCTCGTTTGGAAAAAGCAAATGCAAAGGCTCTCGCGAAACAAGCAGCGGTGGACGCGAAGGCAGCAAAAGCACAGGCAAAGACCGACGCTCGGGCCAGTCGCCAGCGACGCTCGTTCCTACCAACGGCTTCGCTTGTTACGAAGGCCATCTCGGGTGCATTGGACTCCGGTGATGATGAGCCCGAATCGCAGCGACTCGGGCGCCGTGACTCCAGGTCAACGGGCGCAGGGCGCAAGGGACGCAAGGCACAACGCGCCGCAGAGACAGCGGAGGCCGCCGAGGCAATGCCTGACGCGATATTCGAAGAGGTCGCTATAGCCGAGGCCGAGAGCGACTGATGAAGGTCCGGCTCAGAAATCCGGACCGTGAACTCGAGATCGATGGTCCACTCACGATTTCGGCGTTGGTCGAGCACCTCGACATGAACCGTGAATCGGTGCTCGTGATCGTCAACGGCACTCTGCTCGCCGGTAATACGAAGCTACGAGACGATGACGACATCGAGATTCGAAGTGTGATCTCCGGCGGTCAACCCGCTCACCGCAACACCGGTCGATGCTCGTGAAGTGCAAGGTTTGTCGCGGACCGATCGTCATCGAGCTCCGGCAGCACAACGCTGCGTTTTGTGCCGAGCACTTTCTGGCGTTCTGTCGGCGCCAGGTCGAACGTGCTATTCACAAGTTTCGGATGTTCGACCCGGACGATCGCGTTCTCGTCGCCGTCTCGGGCGGCAAGGATTCGCTTGCCCTGTGGGACATTTTGATCGAGTTGGGATACGACGTCGAGGGGTTGGTGATCGGCCTCGGCATCGGCGAGTACTCCGAGCGAAGCACCGAGTTCGCGCGATCCTTTGCACAGGATCGAGATCTCACGCTCCACTATCACTCACTACGCGACGAACACGGCTTTACCGTCCCGAGCGCGGCGAAGGCAACCAAGCGCGTTCCGTGTTCATCCTGTGGCTTGAGCAAACGTCATATCTTCGACTCGGTCGCGACCGCTGGCGGATATGACGTGGTCGTCACCGGCCACAATCTCGATGACGAGGCTGCGGTGCTCTTCGGCAATGTGAGTCGCTGGCAAACGAACTATCTCTCCCGGCAGCATCCGGTTCTTCCCGCAGCAAATGGCTTTCCTCGCAAGGCCAAGCCGTTGGTGCGCCTGGGTGAGCGGGAGATGGCGGCGTACTGCGTGCTGCGCAACATCGAGTACGTCGTCGAGGAATGCCCGATGGCGGTGGGCAACAAACACCTCGAGTACAAGGACTTGCTGAACGACATGGAGGTTGCCTCACCTGGGGCAAAGCATGCGTTCTACTTTGGGTTTTTGGACCGGGCCGCCCAGCTGTTCAGTGACGCGGTCGAGGTCGAGAACGGGCGTCCTGACGAGATCATCTCTCCGTGCAAGGTCTGTGGAAGTCCAGCGACGAACGACGTTTGCTCGTTCTGCCGGCTCGTGGATCTCGCAAGCGAGTCGGTGGCAGTGGAAATCACTCCACGGTCCGACATGATCGACAGATGAACAGAACGCTCGCCGAAGGCGAAACCGTCCAGCTCGTCGATTTCAAGGACCGTCGATACCTCATCACGCTGAAGGCTGGTGGCGAGTTCCACTCGCACGCCGGAAGCGTGGCTCACGATGATCTCATCGACAGTGCCGAGGGCAGAATCGTCCGTTCGACTAAGGGCGGGACTTACCTTGTGATCCGGCCCACGTTGTCGGAGCGCATTCTCAAGATGCCCCGTGGCGCGCAGGTGATCTACCCAAAGGACCTTGGTCCTCTGTTAATGATCGCCGATATCTTCCCTGGTGCTCGGGTGTTCGAGAGCGGTGTTGGCTCGGGAGCGTTGTCGATGACGATGCTCCGTTCGGGCGCCGAGATCACCGGGTATGAGTTGCGCGAGGATTTTGCGCAGCGTGCCACGAACAATGTGTCGGATTTTCTTGGCGCAGAAGCACTTGAGCGTTACGACGTGCAGCTTCGAAGCGCCTATGACGGAATCGACGAGACCGACTTTGATCGTGCCGTTCTCGATTTGCCCGAGCCGTGGCAGGTGGTGCCCCATGCAGCCAAGGCCTTGCGGACCGGTGGCATCATCGTTGCGTACACGCCCAGCATCACTCAGGTCAGCCGGTTTCGTGAGTCGCTCTCCGAGCATGGGTTTGCAATGGCCGAGACGACCGAGTTCATCCAGCGTGGCTGGCACGTCGAAGGTCAAGCAGTGCGCCCCGACCACCGAATGGTGGGCCACACCGGATTCCTAACCAGCGCCAGACTCCTAGAACGCGACTAAAAACAGCAACCGAGAGCGCTTTCCCTGAGGAAGAGAAAAGGCGGGTTAGCGGAGGGCCCTCAGGCCCGACGCTATACCTCCGATTGGCGTTCGTTCGTCGCTGAGGAAGAGAGCGTTTTCTCCGAGGCGAAGCCGAAAGAGAAAAGGCGGGTTGGCGGAGGGCCCTCAGGCCCGACGCTATACCTCGATAAAGATGCACTCTCCAGGGCATTCTTCGGCGGACTCGATCACACCGTCTTCTTTACCGCCTTTGACCGTTGCGAGTCCTTGAACGCCACCGGGCTCAGAAAGGATCGCACCGCCGTTGTCTTTGACGTAGGCGAGCCCGTCGTCGAGGAGCGCAAATACATCGGGCGCGATTTCAACGCAGATGCCGTCGCCGGTGCACAAGTCTTGATCGATCCAGACCTTCATAGTTGGTGTGTTCCTCTCTCGGCGAAACGCGTTCGCGTGGATTCGGCCACTACCGAGCATAGCGATGCGGGTACTCGACGAGGTGACCGGGCGTCGGGTCCAATCGGCGTACTGACCGGTGTCGTTAGGCGAATGGAACGGCGTACCCGAGGGTCGCCATGGCGGGGCCGCAGACTTCGATGAAGATCTGTTGCTCTTCGTCTGTCCATTGCTCGTACGCCGCGTCTCGTGCATTGAATTGGGCTTCGACGCTCGTCGACTCGTCGATGGCTTGGGTGGGATGTGTCACCGATGAGCGACAGTGCGCTGCAGGCGCGGGGTCTGAGGGCAGCCCTAAACCAGCAAATACGGTTTCGAACATCTCTTCGGGTCGGGAGAGGAGATCGGCATGGCGCACGATGGTGGTGTCGCTGTTGTTTTCACACGTTCGCATGTCTTTGACCGTCAACGCCCATGTCTCGCAGTTCGCTCGAAAACTGTTCGAGGAAAACCCATGGAACTTCGTTCGCGACGCAACCGTGTCGATCCCGCTTCGGTGGATGTAGATGGTGCGAAAGTCGGCGAAGAGATCGCCGAAGCCGAGCAGCCCCTTGTTTGAGATACCACCGACCTTGGCAGCCCAGCGGTGTGCCGAGTCGAGGTCGTTGCGGTGGGCGGCTCGACGGTCGAGCAGTGGGCGTCCCACCGGGGCCCCAAACGCGGCCTCGAAGATGAGCTGTCGATACGTCCGACGGACGTGGTCCCATGGCACCTTCGTCTGCTTCTTGACATAGGTGGTGAATTTGTCGGGACGGGTGATCATCCTGCCGTGACCTGCTGCGATGGCACGTTCGAGCGGCGCTTCGCTCGGCGCGTCGATGATGGCCGGGTGATGGCCGAGCGCTTTGTGCAATGCCGTCGTCCCCGAACGACCGATGCCGACGACGAGGATGAGGTTCTCTGCAAACCCTGGCAATTGCGAGTGAGGCGGCCGCTCTTCGGCTGCTTTGGTCGGTTCAGCTGCGCTCATTGTTCCGTGAGACTAGTGCGCTGCCGTATTGGATTGGTGGCGATGTGATGAGGGAAAATCTGTCAGGAACGATTCAATGCCGGTTAGCTCCGCATTTCGCCGGGAGTGTACGACTAGGTTCTGTGCAAGGAGGCGTTGACCTGTGAGCGAAGAGTATGAACGCGAGGACCTGGAAAGAGAGATCACGCGCGTACGTCAAGAATCAGCAATCCTGAGCAACGAGGTGGAGGCGCTTCGAAATCGCCTAGATGAGTCCCCGCTCCGGGTTCGAGCGCTGGAGGAACGCCTGCTTGAGACCAAAGGCCAACTCGCTCAGTCGGTGTCGCGTAACGAAAAGCTGACGTACACGCTTCGTGAGGCACGGGACAGCATCGCGACGCTGCGAGAGGAAGTCGACAAGCTCACGCAGGCGCCAGCGAGCTACGGCACCTTTCTCGGGTTGAACGATGACGATGGCAGCGCCGACGTGTTCGCTGGCGGGCGCAAGGTTCGCGTGGCGGTCAGCCCCGAATTAGATGAATTGCTCGTGGTAGGACAGGAAGTTGTTCTGAACGACAGTCTCAACATCGTCAAGGCCCGCGAGGTCGAGACGACCGGTGAGATGGCGAGTGTTCGCGAGCTCATCGGAACCGATCGAGCAATGATCACCGGACGCGCAGATGAAGAACGTGTCGTAACGATATGCGAAGAGCTGCGAGGCCCCGGCGAGTTGAAGGCTGGCGACGCGGTCCTGCTAGATCAGCGCTCCAACATGATCGTGGAGAAGCTTCCACGACCCGGCGTCGAAGATCTCGTCCTCGAAGAGGTGCCCGACGTTTCGTACTCCGACATCGGGGGACTCGACGAGCAAATCGAACAAATTACCGACGCGATCGAGTTGCCGTTCGTTCACGCCGATCTGTTCCAGGAGTACGAGCTCCCGTCGCCGAAGGGCATTTTGCTCTACGGCCCTCCCGGCTGCGGGAAGACTCTCATCGCAAAAGCGGTCGCCAACTCGCTTGCGAAGCGTGTTGCTGAGGTCACCGGCGATGAGTCCGCAAAGTCGTTCTTCATCAACATCAAGGGCCCTGAACTACTGAACAAGTACGTCGGTGAAACCGAGCGGCAGATCCGTCTCGTCTTTCAGCGGGCCCGAGAGAAGGCGCAAGAGGGCTGGCCCGTCATCGTGTTCTTCGACGAGATGGAGTCGCTCTTTCGGACGCGTGGCTCGGGAATAAGCTCCGACATCGAGTCGACGATCGTGCCGCAGTTGCTGGCCGAGATCGACGGCGTTGAGACGCTTCGTAATGTCGTCGTGATCGGCGCATCGAACCGCGAGGATCTCATCGATCCTGCGATCCTGCGACCTGGCCGACTCGATGTGAAGATCCGCATCGAACGTCCAGATGAACTGTCTGCGGCGGCGATCTTTAATCAGTACCTCACCTCGGAGCTACCGGTCGATCAGACGCTGATCGACACCACCGGCGGCGGCGACCGTCACAAGGCCGTTGCGGCGATGGTCGATTCTGCGGTCGAGGAGATGTATCGAACCGATAAGGCCAACGAGTTCCTCGAGGTCACCTACCAAAACGGTGACAAGGAGGTCATGTACTTCAAGGACTTCGCGTCTGGTGCGATGATCGAGAACATCGTTCGCCGGGCAAAGCAGCTGGCGATCAAGCGGGTTATCGGTGGCGGAAGCCACGGCCTCCGGCCCGAAGACCTCGTCGCGGCTACGAAACGTGAGTTCAAAGAGCACGAAGACCTTCCCAACACCACGAACCCCGATGACTGGGCCAAGATCTCCGGTAAGAAGGGCGAGCGAATCGTGTACATACGGACGCTCGTTGGCTCTGCTGCGGAGGCTGGCTCAGGAGGCCGGGAAGTGCAACGGGTCGGAACCGGACAGTACTTGTAGTGAGCGTCCCCAAAACACTCGGTATCGAAACCGAGTACGGCATCGTCCTTCGCGGTACCGACGACCCGAATCCGATTCTGGCGTCATCCCTGCTGATCAACGCCTACCTGGCCGATCGCGACCCGAGTCCAAATGCGCCTCGGGTGTCGTGGGACTTCGAAGATGAGACGCCGTCGCGAGACGCTCGTGGCGAGACACCGCTTCACGCGCTCGCACCGGAGATCGAAACGCACATGGTGAACGCGGTGTTGACCAACGGTGCCCGGTATTACGTCGACCACGCCCACCCCGAGTACTCCTCGCCGGAGTGTTCGGATGCTCGCTCGATCGTGTTGCACGATCGAGCGGGTGAAGAGATCCTCATCAAATCGATGGCCGCGGCAGATCGAGCCCTTCAAGATGGCCAAGAGATCATTGTTTACAAGAACAACAGCGATGGCAAAGGAAACTCGTACGGGTGCCATGAGAACTATTTGATGGATCGCGCAACGCCCTTTGGTCAGATCGTTCAACACGGAATTGCCCACTTCATCACCCGCCAAATTTTCACTGGCGCAGGGAAGGTCGGTACCGAGCTTCCCGGGATGAACCGCGACGAGATCGACTTTCAGATCACGCAACGCGCAGACTTCTTTGAAGAGCAAGTTGGGCTCGAGACCACGCTGAAGCGTCCCATTATCAATACGCGCGATGAGCCACACGCCGACGCTCGAAAGTACCGGCGGCTCCACGTCATCGCTGGTGACGCAAATATGAGCGAGGTTGCGACCTACCTAAAGCTCGGCACGACGGCGATCGTGTTTGCGATGGTCGAGACCGGTGCGATCTCGCGAAACGTCGTCTTTGCCGATCCGGTTCGGTCGATGCAGGAGATTAGCTTCGACCTGAGCGTAAAGAAGACCGTGGCTCTCGATGACGGCTCGCGCGTCCGCCCGATCGAGGTCCAGCGTTCCTTGTATGAGGACGCCGAACGTTTCATTGCCGAGCACGGAACCAGCAACGTCGGGGGAGACGTGGCGCTCGATGTCATGGCCCGGTGGGAAGCAACGCTCGATGCACTCGAGACCGACCCGATGCAACTGGCATCGACCGTGGACTGGGTGGCGAAGTACCGACTCCTCGAGGCCTACCGCGACCGGCACGGCCTGGGCTGGGACGACGCACGAATTGCCGCCATGGATATCCAGTACCACGACATGCGGCCGGCCCGCAGCCTCGCACGCAAGGTCGGCCTCGAAACGCTGGTCGATCCCGACGAGGTCACCGCCGCAATGACGAACCCGCCGCTCGACACGCGGGCCTACTTCCGCGGCGAGTGTCTTCGAAAGTGGCCGAATGAGATCGTCGCTGCCAACTGGGACTCGTTGGTCTTTGACATCGGAACCGACCCCTTGCGACGAATCCCTATGATGGAGCCGACCCGAGGTACTCGGGCGCACGTGGGTACGGTGTTAGACGAGTGTTCGACACCGCTGGAATTGCTTGACCGTCTGAGCGGTTGACCGCTCGGCGAGAGGTTATTTGCTACCGTCGTATCCGATTCGAGGAGAACCCCCAATGGCAGAGCGCGAGCAGAAGAAGAAGGTCGAACAACGCGACGAGGTGACGGCAGATGAAATGCCAGCCAACTCCGAGTCCGGCGAAAAGCTGAAGTCGGACATGGACGACCTTCTCGACGAGATCGACGAGGTCCTCGAGACCAACGCAGAGGACTTCGTAAAGAGCTACATCCAAAAAGGTGGACAGTGAACCTTCCGTATTTTGCCCCGGGTGATGATCCCGGACCTGACTTTGCCCGCCTGATCCGTTCGACGGGCGCCGAACCGTTCCCACCGGCCGAAGGCGTGTCTACGCCTGAGATTACCCACGGAACGACATGTGTTGCCGTTCGGTACGTCGATGGGGTCGTCATGGCTGGCGACCGTCGTGCAACCGCAGGAAACCTCATCTCGCATCGCTCGATCGAGAAGGTATTCGCAGCAGATCGACACAGTGCCGTCGCCATTGCTGGGGCTGCGGGTCCAGCCGTCGAGATGGTGCGTCTATTCCAGCTGCAACTCGAGCACTACGAAAAGGTTGAAGGTTCCCCGCTGAGCCTCGAAGGTAAGGCCAACCAGCTCGGCCAGATGCTCCGCTCGAATCTGCCCGCAGCGATGTCGGGTCTGGCCGTCGTCCCGATCTTTGCCGGCTATGACCTTGCACGCGAGAGCGGTCGCCTCTTCGAGTACGACATCACCGGTGGCCGCTACGAGGAGTCCGACTACGCAGCTACGGGTTCAGGCTCGCTCCACGCAGAGACCGTGATCAAGGTCGGCTACCGACGGGACATGACCGCCGACGAGGCGATCGGCCTGCTCGCCGAGTCGCTCTTCCAAGCCGCCGACGCAGATTCAGCCACCGGCGGTGCCGACACGCTGCGAGGCATCTACCCGATCTTTGCCACGATCAGTACCGAGGGTTTTGAACGAGTAGCCGACGAGGTCGTCGGTGAGAAGTTCGTCGACGTCGCCGACCGATTCGCCAGCAACCACCGAGAGGTGCGGCCATGACAACACCGTTCTATGTAGCTCCAGAGCAGATGATGAAGGACCGGGCTGACTATGCCCGGAAGGGAATCGCTCGCGGTCGCAGCCTCGTCGCCATGTCGTATGCAGATGGCATCTTTATTTGCGCCGAGAACCCATCATCGACCTTGCACAAGGTGTCGGAGATCTACGACCGGATCGCCTTCGCCGGCGTTGGCAAGTACAACGAGTTCGATCAGCTTCGCATTGCTGGGATCCGTCATGCGGACATGAAGGGCTTTACCTACAGCCGCGAAGACGTCGAAGCTCGCAGCCTTGCAAACAACTATGCGCAGATGCTCGGACAGAGCTTCACCCACGAGATGAAGCCAATGGAGGTGGAGATCCTCGTCGCCGAGATCACCAATGAGCCAGGCGAAGAGCAGATGTTCCACATCTTGTACGACGGCACGGTGATGGATGAGACCAAGTTTGTGGTGCTCGGAGGAGATTCCGAAGCAATACGCGGACGACTTGCGGCGTCGTACGCCGAAGGGTTGTCGGCCGACGACGCGCTGTCGGTGGCACGTGCTGCGCTCGCAGGCGAAGACCGCACGATTGAAGATCCCGACCTGGAGATCGCGATGCTCGACCGCACGCGGGGTCGACGTACCTTCACACGCCTCGAAACCTGAGCAGTGATGGCCGAGGGGCACCTTCACCTCGGGTTCGACAATTTCGGCATATCTAGTGGCATTTATTAAACTTTTTGCGTTTGAATCCGAAGAAAATATATGTCTTCAACCTTTGGCGATATGGTCGCAGAAGCCCGAACGGTCCTTGGTATGTCCACGATGGGAGCTGCGAGCAAACTCGGTATGACCGAAGCGCTCCTCGAGGACATCGAGACCGGCCTCATACCGATGAACCCACAGCTCCAGCAGGTCTTCGAAGAGTGCTATGGGATCGACCTGTCGCAATCGCATAGTGGCGAGCGCGAACACGCCGTTCGTAAGGAACTCTCTTACGACGCGAAGGCCGGAATTCTTCGTGTCGATGACCTCGGAGTTCGCTTTCGCATTGGAGTAGATGACAACGACGTGCTCTTCCGTGGCTTTAGTTCGGCAGTACGTCGACTACGACGCCTGGCCCCAAGTGTCCCAATCCGTCTCAGGACCGCCGACATGCCAATGCTGGCTCTCCTCGCCGACCTCGATGACCCCGAACTCGACGATCGGGCCCGCTTCTGGTTTGGACAAGACCCGGCGAACGTTCAGAGCTTCAGCACCCTCTTGCGCCTCTCGCGGCCTCCAGGCTCGTCCGACCGGCAACACGCGGCATAGCGTCGGCGCCATCACACCGCTCGGGTCAACGGTTCTCAAGTTGAAGATTTGAGTGGCAAAGTGGCTTCGTGACCCACCTTTTGGCGGTGGTCGGGTACGGTTCACCTCATGAAGCGGCGCATTTTCGGACTCGAGAACGAATACGGCGTCACGTGCACTTTGGAAGGTCAGCGCCGCCTGTCGCCCGATGAGGTCGCTCGCTACCTTTTCCGACGGGTCGTGTCGTGGGGGAGAAGTAGCAATGTCTTCCTCGCCAATGGGGCACGCCTGTACCTCGACGTGGGTTCTCATCCCGAGTACGCAACGCCCGAGTGCGACAACGTCTATGACGTGATCGTCCACGACAAGGCGGGCGAGCGGATCCTCGAGCAGTTGCTCACCGGCGCTGAGCAGCGTCTCGACGAAGAGGGCATTCGCGGCGACATCTACCTGTTCAAGAACAACACCGACTCGGCGGGAAACTCGTACGGCTGTCACGAGAACTACCTGACGAGCCGTCAAGACGACATTGGTTCATATTCCGAGGTGCTGATCCCGTTTCTCGTGAGCCGCCAGATCTACGCCGGCGCCGGAAAGGTCCTCCAGACCGCACGTGGAGCAATGTTCTCGGTCAGCCAACGCGCCGAGCACATTTGGGAGAGTGTGTCGAGCGCGACGACTCGTTCACGCCCGATCATCAATACCCGCGACGAGCCTCATGCCGACGCCGAACGCTACCGGCGCCTGCACGTCATCGTCGGCGACTCGAACATGAGCGAGTACACCTCGTTCCTCAAGGTCGGAGCAGCGTCACTCATGCTCCGCATGCTGGAAGAACCAAGTGTTGTGCTCCGGGATATGACGCTCGAGAATCCGATTCGAGCAATCCGAGAGATCAGTCACGACCCCACATGTCGGCGCCGGGTGCGTCTTGCCAATGGTCGTGAAGCATCGGCCCTCGAAATCCAATCCGAGTACCTGGAACGGGCGATTCGGTTCTCGGAGCACCACGAATTGGATCCACTCGAGAAACAAGCACTCCAAATGTGGGAACACTGCCTGACGACGATTGCTGACGATCCACTGAAACTCGATCGTGAGGTCGACTGGGTCATCAAATACAAGTTGGTTGAGGCCTACCGAGAACGCCACGACCTGACCTTGTCCGACGCCCGCGTGGGACTCGTCGACCTGCAGTATCACGACATCAATCGCCAACGCAGCCTCTTCTACCGAATGCAGCGCAAAGGCCTCGTCGAACGGATCTGCGACGACCACGACATTGCGGCTGCAGTCGAGACGCCTCCGCAAACCACGCGTGCGCGCCTCCGTGGCGAATTCATCAAACAGGCGAAGGAAAAACGTCGGGATTTCACGGTCGATTGGGTGCACTTGAAATTGAACGACCAGGCGCAACGGACTGTACTTTGCAAGGACCCATTCCGGAGCCACGACGAGCGGGTAGATAAGCTGATCGCCAGCCTCTAATGCTGAACGTCACGACCCTGAAGTTGGCCATTGGACCATGAACAAGCTCGAACGGCTACTGAAGCTGCTCACCGCCCTTCTCGACACGACAATTCCGATCAGTGCTGAGGACTTACGACAGCGAATCGGTGGATACCCCGACCGTGACGACTCGTTTCGACGCGCGTTTGAGCGAGACAAAGACGACCTACGCCAAATGGGCGTCGATATTAGCGTTCTGCCCGTTCCGACAACCGAACCACCGATCGATGGCTACCTCGTGGATCAAGAGGCGTATGCAGGACAGGATCCTGGTCTCGAAGCAGACGAACTGGCCGCACTTCACTTGGCCGCTGCACTCGTCCGTGTAGAAGCGCTCAGCGACGACACGTTGTGGAAGTTGGGTGGGCGTCCCGAGACGGCTCAAGGCGCTGAAGGTACGGGAGTCTCTGTGGAAGCGAGCGCCGAGACAGACATCGCTGGCGTCTTTCATGAAGCGATCTCCGAGCGTCGAGTAGCAACGTTCCGGTACGGAGACGTCCACCGTTCGCTCGAACCATCACGGCTGAGCTTCGCCCGAGGCCACTGGTACGTCTCCGGCTTTGATCGCAGCCGCGAAGCTGAGCGGGTTTTTCGGCTCGACAGGATCTCGACCTCGATCGAACTCGGGCCCGGCGATGCGTTTGAGCCGCGGTCCGTGCGAGGGCCCCAGGTCACGCGCACATGGGAGCTGGGAGACGAAGAGCCGGTGGACGCGACCGTACAAATCGAAGCGCCGCTCGTCGCTACTGCGATGATCCAACTTCTACCTGACGAGGTTGAAGAACAATCCGACGGCTCCATCATCGCCTCGGTCTCGGTACGAAATTCCGACATGTTCCGCGACTGGGTGCTCGAGTTCTATGACAATGCCGTGGTGCTCGGTCCAACAGAATTGCGCGAAATGATGATCGAGTGGCTCCAGAACACGGTGTCCGCATGATCTCGGCCAAAGATCGCATGGCGCGCCTCGTTGCGGCCATTCCGTGGATCGTCGCCCAAGATGGCGCGGCCGTCGACGACATTGCCGAGCGTTTCGACTATCCGAGGGACATTCTGCTCGCCGATCTTCAAGATGTCGTCTTCTTTGTCGGCGTGCCTCCGTACACCCCCGACACGTTGATCGAGGTCGATATCGACGACGACATGGTGTGGATCAGCTACGCCGATTGGTTCTCGCGTCCAATGAAACTCTCCGGCGGAGAGCTCCTCACTCTGTTGACCGCTGCTGAAACAGCACTCTCATTCGACAATCAGGACGAGGCGGGGGCACTCGCTCGGGGACTGACCAAGCTGCGTTTGGCGACCGGGAGCAGTGAGACGGTCGACGTACAGATCGGCAGCGTCGATCGGACCTTCTTGCCCGTCTTGCGTACCGCCGCCGACCAGCGTCTGTGCATCGACATCGACTACTACTCGTTCGCGAGCAACGCCCGCACGAGCCGTCGCATCGAACCCGACCGGTTCTTCATCGCCGATGGCAACTGGTACGTCGGCGGATACTGCCACCTCGCGAATGGTGAACGTCTCTTTCGTGTCGACCGCATAGAACGCGTCGAAGAGACCGCCGAACCGTTTCGAAGCCAGCCAGCCGTTGACGCAAGCGACGAGGCGGCGGCCAAGTTCTCTCTCGACCAGGCGCCACGAGCAACGCTATCGATGCCAGCGGATCGCATGCGAATCCTCGACGGTTTGCCCGTCGACGAGGCGATACCCGGAGATGGGGACGCTCTCACCGTGACGTTGCCGGTCTCGTCGCCGCGATGGCTTGAGCAACTCCTCATCCGTATCGGTCCCGGTGTCGAGCTGATCGACCCCGGTTCACTCGCGGTCGATGTTTCTCGCGCTGGAGAAGCCGTGCTCGCTCGATACGGCAGTACCGCGGCGGTTTCGGCGTGACCAATCTCGATCGCGATGCCGAGAGCGACGACGACATGGCTCCACAGTCACGAGCGCACGGAGAGACCGCTAGCGGATCTCGCGGCCGCTGGGACAGAACGTCTCGACACGACACGCCACAAGATGCGGGAGCCACAACGTCGACGTCAACGGTGAACGAAACACCGACGAGCAGCACACGCGACGACGCCGACGACTCGGTGCCGGTCGGAAGCGGTGGCGCTCACGCTGCTGAAGATTCCGAGCAGTCCGTGACCGGTGGACTCCGCGAGGTCGTTGAATGGGTGGCCGTCGTGGTGGTCGCGCTGGTGGCCGCACTGGTCATTCGCGAGTATTTCGTCCAAGCCTTTGAGATTCCCTCGCAGTCGATGGAAAACACCGTCAACGTCGGCGATCGGATTCTCGTCAACAAGCTGAGCTTCACCTTTGGCGAGGTTGAGCGGGGCGATCTCGTCGTCTTTGAACGCGGCACGTTGACCGATGGAAACACCGAAGAGCTGATCAAGCGGGCGATCGCTCTGCCGGGCGAAACCATCGAGCTTCGTGAGGACGGACGTCTTTATATTTGGGGTCCGGGTGAGGGCCCTGACGATGCCTTTGTCCTCAACGAGCCGTACTTGGCCGAGCCCGACCGGCTACGCAGACCGAACCCCGGAGACCCACTGTCTATCGACCTTTGGGACGAACGATGCGTCAACCAGCCTCGCGAGAGCGGCCGATGCACCCTCGATGGCCAGAGTTTCTTCATGATGGGCGACAACCGATTTAATAGCACCGATTCGCGCTCGTTTGGTCCTGTTCCCTCGGAGAATGTGGTGGGTCGAGCATTCTTCCGAATCTGGCCGATCGGCGAGTTTGGCGGCCTGTAACCGGCGATTTTTCTCGCGTTGTGCGCACCGCACGAAGTGCGCAAGAA
>CAYVHV010000023.1:41555-60317 GCA_964451305.1 uncultured Acidimicrobiales bacterium
AAGAGTGCCAGAGGACTACGCAGAGCCGATGTACACTAGAGAGCTGTGACCACTTTGCCGCCCGATCGGACCGATCCAGCGCAACGACATGACCCTGTCGATTCTTCTCTCGAGGACTCCGACTGGGTTCGTTCTGTCGTGTCCGCAGCACTGGTGCAGGCAAATATCCCCGATGAGCAAGCGGCGCGCGTGTTGCATGCTGCAACGTCAGAGCCAGCTGTTTCGGACGCTCCCGCAGCCGGAGGGCCGTTCTCGGTGCCCCCGAAACCCCAGGCGGACGATTGGCCCGACATCGAAGCAGCGGCCCGAGTGGAGGCCGCCAAGGCACGCCTCGCAGCCGAACGTCCAGCTCCTGAAGAGTATTTTGCCGACTCGCCCCAGCTCGCCCAGTTCGCAGCGGCGCCGGCCGATCCGGCCATAGAGTCGCCCGATCTCACCTCGCAAACCTCCGTCGTCACCCTGCCTCGTTCGGTCGACCCACCGACGTCGTCAACACTGCCTCCCCTCGAACCCGCCGATGCGCCGGCTGATACGGCTCCTGGCGTGGACCATGTGCTCGAAGAGTCGGATGCATCGGTCGAGGGCTATCGCCAAAGTGATGTCCGCACGATCGTTGAATGGCTCGTCGTGGTCTTCCTCGCGCTCGTCGTGGCCGTGCTGGCCAAGGAGTTCGTGGTTCAGGCGTTCTGGATTCCGTCCGAATCCATGGAAACCACGGTCAACGTGGGTGACCGTGTACTCGTCAACAAGCTCAGCTATCAGTTCAACGATGTCCGTCGAGGCGACCTCGTCGTGTTCTCAAAGGTCGAAGGGACCCAGAGCGAGACCGAAGACTTGATCAAGCGTGCCATCGCACTACCTGGCGAGACCCTGGAACTTCGAGCTGACGGACGCTTGTGGATCTGGGGCCCAGGCGAGACACCAGAGGACGCACTCCTTCTCGACGAACCGTACCTCGACGTGCAGAACGCGCTCCTCAACTCGCCATCGCCAACCGACGCGCCAAGCGCCACGATCTGGCACGAGAACTGTGTCAACGACGGCTCGAACCTGGCGCGCTGCACTCTCGACGACAGCAGCTTCTACATGTTGGGCGACAACCGAAGCCGTTCGTTGGATTCGCGTGGCTTTGGTCCTGTCCCCGAAGACAATCTGATCGGCCGTGCGTTCTTCCGCATTTGGCCGCTCGGGGCGGTCTCGACGCTCTAGCGCTAGTTCGCCGTGGGCTCGGTGGGGATCCCAGCTGCGAGATGTTCATCAACGGCCTCGACCATCCGGTCGACGGTGTCGCAATACACGCCGTCGATGCCCATACGGAGCAGCTCGTTGAGGACTCGGGTGTGTTGTGCATCCCAGCCAAAGCACAATCGATCGAAGCGGTGGAAGAGGGTGACCATACCGCCGCTCCATTCGTTCTGCCGAAGGTTCACGCCGTCGATACCGGCTTCTGCAAGGTCGTGTGCGCGCCGTTCAGGACCTCCGTAGAGCTTGGCTGCATTGATTGCCTTGACGGAGGTGGAATCGATGAGACGAACGTGAGGATCGATCTGACGCCACTCTGCAAGCTTTCGCCAGTCGTGATGGCACAAGTACAGCCGTGATCTATCTACTTCGGACAAGGTGCCGGCCCAAACGAGTAGTGGCTCCATTGCGGCATCGGTTTTGATATCGATCGATAGGTCGATGTCGGCCGGAACCCGCTCGAACAGCTCGGGAAGCGTAATCATCGTGTCGGGGAGGCTCTTGCGGTCGAGGCTCGCGATCGACTTGCGCCGTAGTCCGATCGACCCATCGTGGGTCAAGATCAGCTCCCCGTCGCGACTCAACCACACGTCGGATTCGATGCCCGTGGCACCGAGTTTGAGCGCCAGATCGAAAGCTTCAGGAGTGTTTTCGGGCGCATGCGCTCGAGCGCCGCGGTGCGCAAACGCGATCGGCCGCTCCAATTTTGACGGTAGACGAAGTCCCATGGGTTGCATTTTGCCCGACCCGTCAGCCAACACCTAACCCGGGTTCACGGTCATCTCCTCACGAGCAAACGGCTGAATCCATTGACGTTATGGGGTCTTCGGCCCACTTCGTCATACCCGAAATGGGTCAGTTGAGCCTCAAGGCTTTTCCCGAATCTTCCGAATGATTCCTTACAGCGACACCTAGATCGCTGGAAGGAAGAGTGACCAGAAGATGGCAACGATTCGAGCTAGCTGCCCTGACTGCGGCGATGTGGAACTCACCACCTCCGACGTGACGGTGCGAGTTTGCCTTGATGATGATCGCGGGGAGTATCGATTCACCTGTCCGGTGTGCTCGATGGTCATCGTGAAGCCTGCGGAGCACCGAACGATCGATCTCCTGGTTGCGAGCGGCGTCCAAATGGACACCTGGACTTTGCCGGCAGAACTCTTCGAAAAGCGGAGCGGTCACCGGATCGACCACGACGACATTCTCGACTTCCATGCGCTGCTCGATGACGAAGATGCGATCGCAGCGGCACTCGCCTCAATTGCTGAGCACTAGGCCGTAAGCGTTCGCGAACGCTCATCGGATAGAGTTGAAAGATGTTCAACGTCGGGAGCGGTGAGTTCCTCGTCATCCTTCTACTCGCACTCGTCGTGCTCGGCCCTACTCGGCTGCCCGACGCACTGCGCCAGGTTGGCAAGTTCATCGGCGAAGCGAAAAAGCTCTCGACGAACTTCCAGAACGAAGTGAACGACGCGATGAAGGATCCGGTTAAAAAAGTGACCGGCCAAGAGATTCCAAAGATGCCTCGTAGCGGCAAAGAACTGCTTGGTTTCGCCGTTCCAGAACCGTTCGCTGCGATGGAAAAGACAGAATCGGACGACGGTGACGCTGAAAAGCCAAACACCGATGTTTCGGACAGCAGTGTTTCGGACAGCGCTGTTTCGGACACCAATAGCGATGACACGGCTAGCGGCGACACGACCTCCCAAGAGGTCGCTGACGAGCCCGATATGGCGAACGGTCATGATTCATCTACCGATGCAGCGAAGGTAACACCGAGCGCAGCGCCGGCGTCTCCGAGCCGCGTCGAGCCTGCAAACCTCCCACCCTCGGTCGGCGCAATTACTCCAGCACCGACCGACGCTGAACCCTACGACGGCGAAGACGGCGAAGAAGTGCCAATGTTCGGAGATCGGTAATGACCACCGACCAGCAGCCGGAAGCAGAACGCTCAGATCGAGACATGTCGCTCATCGAGCACCTCACCGAGCTTCGTCAGCGCGTCGTTAAGAGCCTGATTGCGGTAGTCGTCGGCGCCATCGTTGTGTGGATCTTCTACGACGAGGTCTGGGGAACGCTCCTCGCGCCTTACTGCGACGCGCTTGAAACGATCGAGCAGGAATCGCCCCTCGGCGAGGGTGAGTGCTCGTTGGTGCAGAACCAGCCGCTCGAAGGCCTGTCGCTGTTCTTTACCATCGTCGGCTACGGCGGGTTTATCGTCGCGATACCGGTCGTGCTCTGGCAGGCATGGCAGTTCGTGGTTCCTGGCTTGTACGCCCACGAAAAGCAATACGGCATCCGTTTTGTTGTCTCGGGCGCCACTCTGTTTTTTTTCGGTGCAGGTCTGGCCTTCTGGAGCGCACCTCGAGCACTCGAATTCCTGCTCGACGTCGGCGGCCAACAGCTCGTGCCCTTACTCAGCCCGGCGCCATACATCACCTTTCTCGTGAAGATGCTGGTCGCATTCGGCCTCGGCTTTCAGTTCCCGATCATTCTCATCCTCGCTCAACAGATCGGCATTGTGAACTCCGATCAGCTCAAGGCCGGGCGACGATACGCGATCGTCGGAATCGTTGTGCTCGTCGCCATCCTTACCCCATCGGGTGACCCCATCACCCTCGGCGTATTGTCGGTGCCGATGTACCTGTTCTACGAGGCATCGATCATCTTTGGATGGTTCAAGAAACGCAAAGAGAAGAAGCTGGTCGAGGCCAAATGAACGAGGGGCTGATCGGGCCACCTCGTACCTTCAAACTCGACCGATTCCAGAGCGAGGCAATCGACCACCTCGAAGCCGGACGCTCGGTCGTCGTGGCTGCTCCGACGGGCAGCGGGAAGACGTTCGTGGGGGAGTACGGCATTGGGATGGCGGCCTCGCGAGGCCGTCGCGGCCTGTTTACGACGCCGATCAAGGCGCTATCGAATCAGAAGTTTCGCGACCTCCGCCATTGGTTGGGGGTTGACGACGTCGGCCTCTTAACCGGAGACAACTCGATCAACGGCGATGCGACTGCGGTCGTGATGACGACCGAAGTACTCCGGAACATGTTGTACGCAGAGCCCGAGCGACTCGCCACGACCGACGTCGTCATCATGGACGAGGTCCACTACCTCCAGAACAACTTCCGCGGGCCGGTGTGGGAAGAGGTGATCATTCACCTTCCGAGCCATATCCAGATCATCGCGCTCTCGGCGACGGTCTCGAACGCCGACCAACTCGCCGCCTGGATTTCCGATGTACACGGCGAATGTGTCGCAGTCACCGAAAAGACGCGCCCGGTACGTTTGACAAACTCCTATTTCGTTGCCGAGAAGGGCAACCGACGCACCCACCTCATCGACACCTTGTCGAACAAGCGCGCCAATCCGCAAGGACGCAAGTTTGACCCGGCTCCCCAAGAGGGCCGCCGGCGCGGAAAAAGCCGAGGTCATGGCCCACCCCAGAAACGACCATGGCGGACCCCTCGACGCCACGAAGTCATCGAAGAACTCGATCGACGAGGGCTGCTCCCTGCGATCACGTTCATCTTCAGTCGCGTGGGGTGCGAAGACGCGGTCAGCCAGCTTCGCTCCGTAGGAGTATCGCTAACCGATCAGGACACCGCCGATGCTATTTCGGCCTACGTTGAGCGCCGAACAGAGCACTTGTCTGACGAAGATCGACGGGCGTTGGGATACTCGGCATGGCTCGCCGGGCTTCGAGCCGGCATCGCAGCGCATCACGCCGGAATCGTGCCGTTGTTCAAAGAGATCGTTGAGGAGTTGTTCGCCGAAGGGTATTTGTTGGCGGTGTTCGCCACCGAGACGCTCGCGCTCGGCATCAACATGCCAGCCCGTACCGTCGTGATCGAGAAGCTCTCGAAGTTCACCGGCGAACACCACGAAACGTTGACCCCGGGCGACTACACCCAGCTCACTGGTCGAGCGGGACGGCGGGGAATCGATGATGACGGTCTCGCGCTTGTGTTGTGGACGCCGTTCACGAGCTTTGACGATGTCGTGCAACTCGCGCGGTCCGAGAGCTTTGAACTTCGATCGGCGTTTCGTCCGACCTACAACATGACCTGCCACTTGGTGAGTCGCTATACGCGCACGATGGCCGAAGAGCTCGTGGCCAAGTCGTTCGGTCAGTTCCAGGCCAACGAGGCGGTAAACGAGTTGGTGCGACGTCGTGAGCGCCTTTCATCTGAGCTTGGACTCAACGACCAGGGTCGCAGAGGACAGGATCGATTCGCCGACGACGCCGTCGCAGATGTAGCACCTTCCGAGGCGGAGCGAGCGCGTCAACAGGGCGAGATCTTGGCGGTCGTGGCGAAGCTTCAACCAGGTGATGTGATCGACATCGGTGGAACGGTCGTTGTGCTCTCGAGCGCGTGGCGTCGAAAAGAAGTTCAGTTGAAGGTGATCGACCGTGAAGGTGAGGTCAATGTCGTCGACCTCGAATCGCTGGCCGAACCGCCGGTCACCGTTACTCATATTCGTCCTCCGGAGCCGTTCAACCCGAACAGCCGGTCTCATCAACACGATCTCGTCGGCGCCCTTCGCGGTGTTCGCCGACGTGCGAAGTCGAAGAAGAAGCAGAAGTACGAGGGAAACCACGCGTCGGATGCGGCCGTCGATAGCCCGTGGAAGGGCTCTCGTCAGAGCGACGCCCGACGCGAACTGCGCCGTGTCGACGCCAAGATCGCTGAACGCCGAGGTCGCCTCAACGACCGGTTTAAGTCGGTGATTGGATTGCTCACCGAGCGCGGGTACATCGACCGCTGGGAACTCACCGACCGAGGCACGATGCTGCTCGGCACCTTCCACGAACTGGACCTCGTGCTCGTAGAGACCATGCGCGCCGGGCACCTCGACGACCTCGATGCTGCGACGCTGGCGGGTGTCATCTCGGTGTTCGTGTACGAATCTCGCGGGCGAGACGATCGGCCGCCCGCGTGGTTTCCAAACGACAGCGCACGCAACGCGGTGAAGGGCATCTTTGAATGCTTGGCCGATGTGCAACGACTCGAGTCGGCGTATGGATTGCCCGAGACACGCGATATCGACGCTGGTCTCGTCGCCGGGACCCATGGGTGGGCAGCCGGGGGAGGCTTAGGTGACATTCTCGGCACCGAGGAACTCTCCGGTGGCGATTTCGTACGGTCGATGAAACAGGTCATCGATGTGCTCTCACAAGTCGCCACCGTCGCGCAGAACCCAACGACCCGATCGACCGCTCGTCACGCCATCGATCTGGTGCGTCGTGGAATCGTCGATGCACCGGTCGATCTGCCAGAAAATTCAGACGACGACAGCGTTGGTGAAGAACCCGATGTCATGGAACCTCAAGCGATCGACGAAGCCACCGTTGAAACCGAGCCCGAGGCCGGCGGTCGTGACGATTAAGAAGGGCGAGGACTGGGGTGAGCGAACACTCGTACCAGCCGGAACACCGATCGTAGATTCCGATGCAGCGCTCGCAGGCCTGTTTGCGGTGAACGACGGAGGTGGCGAGCTGGAGTTGAGCGGACCGGAGATGGTCGGGCTCATCCCCAACGACCGCGATTCAAAGGATCCGCGGGCATCGTCGAACGGCCTTGCTCGAACGATGGGGGCGCGAGGCACGATCGACTCGCTCGCGGGGAACGAACGAACCGTGGTGCCGATCGACCTCGGGATCGTCACCGTGAACCCGGGGAGCGAGACCACTCGACATCTCGTGATGGCCGCAAGCCTTGTCGTCTGTGGCCGGTTCTGGGCCGGCGTCACCGAGGCCGCAATGAACGCTGCCTTCCTGGCGGACTGGAATGTGACGCCGAGCGGACATCCAAACGATGGGCGCTTCGACGTGGTGCGGGCTGAACTATCGATCGGCGACCGATTGAAGGCCCGGAAACGGCTCATATCGGGCGCGCACCTGCCGCATCCGGACATCTCGGTGCGTCGTCTCAAGACCGCAGAGTTTGAGCCCGTCCCGTCGGCACGGGTCTGGATCGACGGTCGCATGTATCGCGATGTCGCACGCGTGTCGGTCGTGGTCGTCCCCGACGCAGTGTCCGTGGCTATCTGAGCCGAAGACCCTTCCGCTGGAAAGTTGCCGATAATCCGTCGGAAAGCACGATTTCGGTCATATCATCGCGCTCCGTGACCCCCTACGAGGCAGAAGAGTTCACTTCTCAAGAATCCGACATTCTCCGTCGTTACTTTACGAACCTTGATCAACCGGTCTTTGCGCTGGTCAACCTGCCCGAGGTCGTCAAGGGGGCGCTGTTCGCCCGGTACTCGCGCACGGCGAAAAGCCTCCGTCGATTGTTCCTCGATGAGTTCCTCGACGAGCTCGATGTCAGCGGCGACGAAACGATCGACGCGACGACAGGAATGCGTCGAGCCGAAGAACTCTACGACCGAGTGTTCTTCCAGTACGGCGACGACAGCGTCGCACAACTCGGGGGCGTTCACCTGGCGTGCGAACAGGCATCGAACGTTCTTACGAAGGTGCTGGAGTGGGGACGCATCATGTCCTACCTCGAGCAATCGACCCGATACATCCGCTACGACCAACGCACCGCTGGCAGATACCGGTACTTCCGAGACCCCGATGTCCTGAACTCGACGCACGGAACTCGCTACGTCGGCGAGATCGACCGGATGTTCGACATCTATAGTGGCCTCATTCCGGTCATGGAGCAGTTCTTCAAAGACGCTGTCCCGAAGAAGACCACCGATGCCGATATGGCCTATCGGATGGCGATCCGGGCAAAGGCGCTCGACTCGATTCGAGGCCTCCTCCCAGCCGCATCATTTTCTAACGTCGGAATCTACGGCAGCGGACAGGCCTACGAGGCACTACTGCTACGCATGCGGGCGAGTGCGATTCCTGAAGCGCGGACCTATAGCGACATGATGCTGACCGAGCTTCGCAAGGTCATCCCGTCGTTCCTCAAGCGAGTCGATCTTGCCGACCGCGGCCAGATCACGACCGACTACATGGCTGCCAATATGTCCGCTGTCGACGAGATTGGTTCGAGGCTTCTCGACGTTTCGGCTCCGCCGCAAACCGAGTCGATGGTCGACTTGGTGGACTTTGACCCCGATGCTGAAGTGAAGCTCGTGACCGCGATGTTGTACCCAACGTCGTCGTTGAGCGAGCGCGAGATCGTCGACCAGGTCCACAAGATGACGGTCGAAGAACGACTCGACGTCATGAAGGCCTACGTTGGCGACCGCACGAACCGGCGTCATCGACCCGGACGCGCCCTCGAGCGCGTGGACTATCGCTTTGACATTCTCGGCGACTACGGAGCGTTCCGCGACCTCCAGCGCCACCGCATGTGCACGATCGAGTGGCAGCAACTCTCGACACGACACGGCTACGTCATGCCCGACGTTATCGATATGGTGCGCAAGACCGCACAGTTCACCGATGTGATGCAACGGTCGGCTGATCTTCACGACTCGCTCGTCACCGATTTCCCAGCACAGGCACCGTATGCGGTGTCGCTCGCGTATCGAATGCGATATTCGATGCAGATGAACGCTCGTTCGGCAATGCACATCCTCGAGCTCCGGTCCGCTCCGCAAGGACATCCGACCTACCGATCTGTGGCCCAAGACATGCACCGGCTGATCGCAGAGCGCGCAGGGCACAAGGCGGTTGCGGAGATGATGACCTTCGTCGATCACTCCGAAGATGCCGACCTCGAGCGGCTAAACGCAGAAAACCGTGCGGCGAACAGGCCGCGATGATGGCGGTAACAACCGATCAGAAACACATGGCAAACAGGGAGCTCAGCGAAAATTTGGGCCAATATGGTCCCACATCGGCCGGGATGAGCCTATATTCCCATCTGCTAGTACTCACCGATGCGAGGAACGATGGCTAAGCAAGACTCCGAACAGTCGGAAGAAGAAATCGAAGACATCCTAAGTGTTGACCCAGACGAAGAGGTTGACGACGTCGATCCCGACGATATTGATGACGATGATCTCGATGAGGACGATATTGATGACGATGATCTCGATGAGGACGATCTCGATGACGAGGAGATCGATCCTGCCGCCCTTGGCCTCGGCGATGACGATGACGATCTCGCTGATGATGACGATGACGATGACGACGAAGAGGGCGCTGAGCCCGCTCGCAAACCCAGTGACGATGAAGACGAGGATGACGACGACGAGGTCGAAGCAGATCTCGACGCAATTCTGAAGGATCGTCTGGATTCGGGTGACGACGAAGACGAAGAAGACGAAGATGAGGACGGCACTCCTGCCAAAAAGGCGCCTCCGAAGAATCCCGATGAAGTCGCTGCGAAGGCCGAGGACGAACAGACGTGTGAATCCTGTTGGTTGATCAAGCCGCTCATTCAGTTCCCTGATGCTGGGGTTTTCTGCATCGATTGCGCATAGCGGTCTCGGTTTGCGATACGGGCGGGTTTGAACCGGCCCGTCAGCTACCCTTGCCTCTATGGCATCGAAGAAAAAGAACGAATCCGATCCAGCGGAGCAGCTTCTTGAGTTCCTCCTCTACGCGCCCGTTGGCCTTGCCCTCGAAGCAGTAGACAACCTTCCCAAGTACGTCGAGCGGGGAAAGAGCCAAGTCACGATCGGTCGCTTCCTCGCCAAGACGGCAGCGAAGAAGGGCACATCCACGATCGAGAGCGCGAGCGAGAAGGTCATCAACGACCTGGGTCAGGTGTTCGTCGACTTCTTTGGTATCGATCTGACTCCCGACAATGACGGCAATGACGACTCGGTGGTCGAACCCACCGAGCCGAACGCACCAGCCGATGGGCATCTTCCAATCGATGAGTACGACAGCCAAGCAGCTGCCCAAATCGTCAAGCTCCTCGCCCAGCTAACCCCCGAAGAGTGGGACCAGGTCGAGGCCTACGAACTCGCCAACCGCAACCGAGTCACGATCGTGCGCAAGATTGCGCAACTTCGGAAAGCGGCCTAGTCAATGGCCGCCACGGCGTCGATTTCTTCCCGGCCGGCGGACGCAGATGACCTCGTCTTTCTGGCGGCGTCTCATCGGCTCGGTCATTCAGCGGTTGAAGATGAGCGGGGCGGGCGGCTCGATATTTTGCTCCGAGGGCGGCCCGAGCCGATCGAGGACTCGTTCAGCGCGTCGCTCGACGACGACGCAAACACGGTGTTGGTCGGTGAGGTGAACGGGATGGCCGTTGGCTACCTGGCGCTCAGCATCGAGACGCTGCGTTCTGAAGAGCTCATCTGTCGCGTCACCGACCTCTGGGTGCATCCCGAGGCCCGAGGCGTCGGCGTTGGGGCGCTGCTCATGCGCGCTGGCTCAGCGATCGCAACGGCTCACGAATGCGTCGGTATCGATGCGCGAGCACTACCGGGCGATCGGGTCACGAAGAACTTCTTTGAGAGCTTTGGATTGGTTGCGCGCGCGATCGAGGTGCACAAAGCGCTCTAAGACTCGCTCAGTAGGTCTCTGAACGGCCCTGACGGCCGGTTCCGCTATTCCTGTTCGCTGGCCGCCGCTGGCGCTGTATCCGACGCTCCAGCGGCCTCTGGAGCTGTTGGAGGGGCTGTTTCGGCCGGAGCGGCGTCTGCGGAGACCTCCGTAGGTGCAGCAGGTGCCGATGGCGGTGGTGGAACTGGAGGTGCTGACGGCGCTGCTGCTGGCTTCGCAGGGGCGAAGAGCGCTGCGATGTGCGGCACTCGCTTGCCGAGCTTTTTGACCGTGGCCTCGAGCTGTGGCGATGTCTTCTTGGGGAGCGCCACGGGGTTGACCTGCTGACGGACCGGCGAGTACGCCACGGCGTCGAGCACGGTCGCCCAACGCTCTGGCATCGTGTCAGCATCCATGGACTTACCGGCCGCCTCAGCGAGTCGTGCGCCGATCTCGGCTGGCAACGGTGCACCGGCCTTTGGCGGTCGCGACGACTGTCGTAGCGCGCGCACGGTACGGCCATCTTTGACGAGCTGATCCAGCTCGCTCAACCATTTCCCGTGTTCGGCCTCGACTCGAGCGGTAAGGCCATCTTTCAGTTGCTGCGCGAGCGCTCGGCTCTCGTCGTCCTTGGCTCCGTTGTCCGCAGCGACGACCACTTTGCGAATATCGCGAAGGTCGACGTCGCCAATTCCGGCCAACGCCGCTTCAGCATTGTCACGCCACTCGGCGCTACGAAGCCGGGGGAGGAGGTTCTCACCGACCGCTTCGAGCATCTTTGGCGGAATCTCGGGTTGTCCGTTCGCTGCGGCTTCCTTGTTCTGCGCTTCGATAACGTTGCGCAGTCCCGGAACGCCATCGCGAAGAACGACGCGTGCGAGTGGACGTTGCATGTCCGGGAGGCTCTTGAGCAGCGCATCTCGGTGGATACGGCGTGGGCGAAGCCGTTTCGGCTTTGGCCGAGCCGGACCATTGTCGCGACGTGGGCGGCCTTCGCCGCCGCGGCCACCGCGTCCTCGTCCGTCACGATTTCCTTCACCGCGTGGACCGCGATCTCCGCGACCTCGTCCTCGACCATCCTTACCGCCCTCGCCGCGTGGACCACGATCGCCGCGGCCTCCTTCGCGATCGCCGCGGCCTCGTCCTCGGTCACCGCGTCCACGACCGCCATCGCGATCACCACGGCCTCGTCCTCGGTCACCGCGTCCACGACCGCCATCACGGTCACCACGGCCGCGCTTGCCGACCAATTGCGTCGTGACCCCGCCGACATCCTTGCCGGATCCGAGGATCTCGAGGGTTTGCTTCTCTACTCGCTTGGCCTTTGGTGGGAGAACGTTCGTGATGAACACCCCGTCGACCGCAAATTCTGCGTCGACGCGCACGATGTCGCCAACACTCGCGCCCTCGTACAGCAAGGCGCCATCGAGGTCACCTTTGGGTTGCTTTGCTCCGGCCTGTCGCCAGGTGTAGGAACCATCATCACGTTTGCTTGTTAGCTCGACTTCGAGACGTCTCGACATAGCCGGTAAATGTAGCTGCTCAAAACGTGGCGCCGGTAATTCGGTGCGACATAGTAGGGATATGCCCTCGGGAGTTCGCGTCGATGTCTGGTTGTGGTCGGTTCGCGTCTACAAGACACGGTCAGCGGCGAACACCGCGTGCTCGTCGGGAAACGTCCGAATCGACGGCGTTGTCGCAAAGGCGAGCAAGTTGGTTTCGCCGGGCCAGACCGTAACTGCTCGTCAACGTGGCCGGGTGCGAATCGTCGAAGTGGTCGAGCTCCATTCAAAACGTGTCGGAGCCGAGATTGCTCAAGCGGCCTACGTCGATCACAGCCCGCCTCCCGAACCGCGTACGCCGAAGGCTGGACCCGCCGGTGTCCGTGATCAGGGCTCTGGCCGACCGACCAAACGCGACCGACGCCAGATCGACAAACTCCAGGGCAGGTAGGTTGAGCTCGTGCCAATGACCAATCTCGACCCGTTTAACCTGCCCGCTCCGCTCCTCACGTTCCTGAGCGAACGCCACCTCGCGACCCTCACGATCGTCAAGGCCGATCACACGCCTCATGTCACCCCGGTCGGTGTGACCTACGAACAGGACATCGGCCTCGCTCGCGTCATTACGTGGGCGGACTCCTGGAAAGCAAAACATGTTGCATCGCTCGGCTCTGCGGCGGTCGCCGTATGTACGGTCGATGGCGGACGCTGGATCACGTTGTCGGGAACCGCAACCGTTACCAACGATCCGGACGCGGTGGCTGAGGCGGTTCGTCGGTATGCCGAACGGTACCGGCAGCCCAAAGAGCGCGACGATCGCGTCGTGATCGAGATCGACGTTCAGCGAGTCATTGGACAGGCGAAATAGCGCCCGACCGAGCCGTTATGCCGCGACGTTATGCGGCGCGCTGCTGCACAGCGTCAGGGACTTCGACGGTCTTGATGATCTGCACACCCACGATGTCGTTGAGACTGCCGTTGATGCTGTCGCGATCGGATTCGGCGGCGAGCACGATGCCGTTGTTCGGCAGCTCCTGAATTTGGATGACGTCGATCCAACCCTTTGGATCGTCAGCGTTCTTGTTGACGACATCGCCGGGGAAGACGTCCCGCATACGAACCTTCATGACCTGAACCATTTTGCGCTGCATACCATGCCATCGGTCGATCGCCCCCGATGATGAGCACAATCACTGCGTTGGATGTCACTCCATCGATGGTCCGTTGGCCTACCTCGGGTGCGGTACCGTGAGGACCATGCGTATAGAAGCGATTCCCATCGGGAAAAACCCACCCGAGGACATCAACGTCATTATCGAGGTCCCGGTAGGCGGGGAACCCATCAAGTACGAGCTCGATAAGGAGTCCGGAACCCTTTTCGTCGATCGGTTCCTCTATACACCGATGAGGTACCCGGGCAACTACGGGTTCGTTCCGCACACGCTGTCCGAAGATGGCGACCCCATCGACGTGCTGGTCTGCAACACCCGAGTGATCGTGCCCGGCGCCGTCATCAACTGTCGTCCGATCGGTGTTTTGATCATGGAGGACGATGGTGGCCTCGACGAGAAGGTTCTCGCGGTTCCGTCGAACGATGTTTCGCGCCGCTATGAATCCGTAGAGAGCCATTCGGATCTACCGGCGATTACGACCGAGCAGATTCACCACTTCTTCGATCACTACAAAGATCTTGAACCCGGCAAGTGGGTCAAGATCCATCGTTGGGGCGACCCAGACGATGCAAAGAAGATGATCGCCGAAGCGATCGAACGCGCCTAACCCACCAGCGCCGAGTGAACGCTCGGGCGGGTAGACTCATCGCCGCAGCCAATTGGCGTAACGCGCGGTGAGTATTGGCATGAGCCACCACGTCAGGACGATGACGCCACCAGCGTTGCCGATAAAGGTCGCGAGCGGGCCGGGAATGTCCGGTAGTAGAAGGTCGCGAATGACGCCGATCACGAGCGCGGTGGGGTAGAGGGCGAGCAAGATCAGCGCGCCCTGTTTCCACGTGCGAACAGCTTGATCTCCGGGATTACCGAACCATCCTGCGAACCCGCCGACGATGTTCATCGTCCGGTCTGATTCGAACAATGGCTGGAGCCGGTTGAGAACCTTCTGCCGTTCATCGGAGTTCAGCCAGCCATCGAGCGTTTCGCGGTTTTCGAACGAGAACACCACGATCGTCTCGTCTTGTACACCCGGTTCAGCTTCGAACAGCTCGCAACGGATGAACCCGGGGAACTTCGAGACAACCGAATCGAGGTGGGCGTATTCGTGGGCGAAGACCTCGTCGATCGAGCTCGCATCGAGCAGGCCGCGTGGCGCATCGGGATCGATCGTGCGTAGCCGAAAGGACGCCACGGCCGTAACGGACTCATCGAGGTTGCGCGTCGCGAGAATCTGCTCCCGAGGCGAACCGACGAATAGGTCTGGTTCGCGGTCGACCAAACGCAAGCGGTCGGCCGACGTTAGCCAGCTGGAAAGCGTGGTCTGATCGGAGAACTCATAGACCACAACCCATTCGTCCGGGTGCTGGGGACCTGGCGGTTGAATGTCGGATCGGACAAACCCTTGGGCCTCGGACGCGAGCCTGACAATGTCTTCGAGCCACGCTCTCGCCCGACGGTCGAGACCGCTGTGAGCTGTCCGAGCAACGATCACCGTGGCTGTTGGCGGCAGGCTCATAGCACTGAGTGTACGGCCATGTATTGAGGGGCACCGTGACTCCGATAACACAACCTATGAACACTTTGTGCACAAATGCACAAGCGCGATTAGCGCTCGTGGGGGCCGTGTTGAATACCTACATGAGCACGACTATGAAACGAATTATTATTGTAACGGCGTGGGCGAGCGCAGTCATTGGCTGGGTCCTCTACCAACGATCCACAGGTCTTGGAACCATTGGTTCTCTCCAGAGCTTTATCGACATCGCCCGAGGCGCATGGTGGGCAATCCTCGCCTTTGTCCTCGTCTACAGCATCCGCCCCCTGGTGTTGTTCCCCGCCACACTGCTGACGATCGCAGGCGGCCTGTTGTTCGGCCCGGTCGTTGGAGTGATCGCCACGATCATCGGCGCCAACGCATCGGCCATGGTTGCGTACTGGGTTGCTCGCTCGCTGGGCTTCGAACCAAACGAGGACCCAGAGAACGCCGGCCTTATGCGACGCTGGTCGGCCAAGATGCGTGAAGAGAGCTTCGTCACCGTCTTGCTCATGCGCTTTGCATTCCTGCCATACGACTTTGTGAACTATGCCGCCGGCTTCCTCCGCATCAAGCCGCTGTCGTTCCTTCTCGCAACCGCCCTCGGTTCGCTCCCGGGAACGGTGTCGTTCGTTCTCGCAGGCGCATCGATCACCTCGCTTGAGGATGGACCATCGGGCATCGACACCAACGTCCTCATCGCCTCTGGCGCCATCTTCGTGATCAGCATCATCATCTCCCGCATCGTCAAGAGCCGGGGAGCCGGTTCCAGCACGGCTGACACAGTGGTCGAGCTGGAGACCGCAGAGGACGAAGACGCGAAGACGCTGGTCAACGTCGCCTAAATCGCCGAGATCGCCAGTGTTGGCTAGGTGAGGCCAACACTGGCTGCGGCCTACTGGCTGCAGAGGAGGTCGACAGTGGCAAGCGAGTACTGCGCACCGTCGAGTTCAACCCAGTTGGACCCGGAGATGCCGACGAATGCTCCTTCGCCGCTCGGGCGGTTGAGCGTGAAGAGCTCCCGCCCATCGACGCAGGCCGACACACCGACCGAGTCGAAGATGATCGGGCGACCGTCGGGGTCGTAGCTACACCGAGAGATCGTGTCTGACGGGGGCGAGTCAAGAACCGCCTGACAGTCTTCGACAGCAGCGGCATCTTCGACGGTCATGTTTACCGCCTCATCCAACTGGTCGAGGTCGGTAATTTCGATCACTTCGTCATCGATCTCGATCACGAGCGGTTGGTCCGCCAGGTTTCCGCTGCCTTCTCCGGACGAACTGAGCGCACCCTGCGCTTGGGTTGCGCCCGCCTCGATCGCAGGGTTGGGAATCGGTCCGTCGGTCGGCAGCGTGTTCTGACTCGTGAGCGCGCCGCACCCGCTAAGGATCAGGAGTCCAAAGAGTAGGGAGCGCCGCATCCCCGATGTATCGGGAGATACACGCCGGATCGTTAGCGCATTCTCATGCGATCATGCGGCTCACTCGTTAATGAAGTGCAGCGTCTGGAAGCGGGCCCGGAGATTAGCGACATGGTCGATGGCACTCAGCGGGTCGTGGAGGCCTGCGCTAATCGCGTCGGCGAGTTCAGCCATCGTTTCGGTCGTCATCCCCCAACGCACGATTTCATTCGTGCCGATCCGCAGCCCCGCGTCGAGGCTTGTGGGTAATCCGATGGCACACGTAAGCAGGTTGGCGTCGCGGAGTCGCAGTGCCGCAGCGTGTCCGCCACCCCAGGGGGATGCATCGATCGCAAACGCTTGGCTCTGGGTCGTTCCGCTATACACATCGAGTCCACGCGCCGATAGCGCATCCGCTAGCGTCGAAGCGCTTTTCACCATCTCGGTGGCATAGTCGCGTCCATGGGCTTTCCAGTCGAGCAGAGTGATGGCGAGAGACGCCGTTTTTGCCGCATCGAAATTGGCTGTGAGCCCTGGATACGCAATGGCATCGAGCGATTCTGCGATCTCGGCGTCGTTGGTGACGATCAGACCGGAGGCAGGGCCAGCCAAGCTCTTATAGGCGCTCATCGACACCAGGTGGGCTCCCTCATCAAGTGGGTTCGGCCACGCCCCACCGGCGATGGTGCCGGAGAGATGAGCAGCATCGAAGAGGACCTTCGCACCGACCGAGTCTGCGACCTCGCGAATAGCCGCCACCGGGTGATGGGTCAGGTTCAGTGATGCTCCGACCGTGATCACCTTCGGTTGCACCTCTTTGGCGAGTGCCGCAAGCGCGTCGACATCGATCGTGTAGTTGGCCGCATCGATAGGGGCCTCATGGATCTTGAGACCGTAGAGGCCCGCAACACCGGCATCGTGGTGCGTCACGTGTCCGCCAATACTCGGTGGGGGAGCAATGATGCTATCCCCAGCGTTGGCGAGCGCCATGAACGCGTAGAGGTTCGCGAGCGCCCCCGATGGCACTCGGATCTCTGCGTAGGATGCGTTGAATACCTCGGCTGCGAGTTCGGCGGCGATCACCTCGATCTGTTCGATCGCTTCAAGACCCATCTCGTACTTCTCACCTGGATAGCCAAGCGATGGACGAGAACCCAGACCAGCGCTCAGCGCAGCTTCGGCTTTCGGGTTCATGACATTGGTCGCCGGGTTCAGATTGAGGCACTGGGTTTCATGAATATGACGGTTTTCCGAGAGAAGCGACTGAATACGTGCGTCGAGGGCCGATATGTCGCTCGCTGCCGTCGCAGCTGCGATCTGTTGTACCAGCGTTTCGGAAGCGTCTGGGACCCACGGACGTGGAACGAGATGCGATGTCACCGCCGCCACAGTAGTTGGTCCGGGCGCCGCTAGGGTGAGCCAGCGATGCAGGAACCAGACGACACCGAAGAAAGCCCGTTCCGCCAACCGACGCCGGCCGAGCAACGCATGGGCTTGGGTTGTGTCATCTTCGCCATCGTCCTGCTGTTCTTGGCGATCCTGGTCGGGCTGTTCTTCGTCTTCTAATCCGATCGGGTTCGTCCGAGCAGATCGCTCGCGCTCGACACACGTAGACTCTTTCACCCGTAGACTGCTCATCGCATATTCGATAACCGTCGAGTGGCACGTTGGACGAAACATATGCCGACCCGGTTTCGCCCGATGAGCCGGCTGACGTGTTCGACGAAATCGTCATCAACCTTCACCACATTTCGCGGGGATCACCGGGAAACGTCCACAACGTCACCGCAGAGGTTCGCATCGTCGACGCCAGCTAGCCACGGCTGGTTCCACCTATGGAACGCCTGACGCTGGTTAACCACAGGTAAGAAATCACGGGAGATCGTTGCAAAGTGGTGAAATCTTCGTGACGAGATCGAATCCTCACCCGCTCCGCCGATGGGGTGCGGTACCTTTTCGTGGGACAACCCGCGCAATCCGCGACCTGACACAGGACACACGTCGATGATTTTCAACGCAGTTGCATTTGGTATCGGCATGGTCGCCCTTATCAACCCGTGTGGATTCGGCCTCCTACCGGCGTACCTCGGCTTCTTTCTCGGCCAAGAAGATGACACCCCAAACCGGTGGGTGTCGTTGAGCCGAGCGCAGGGCGTTGGCCTGGCGATGACACTCGGCATGCTCGTCGTCTTCGGATTCTTTGGGCTGGTCCTCGGCGGCCTGCAAAGCGCGATTGCCAGCCGCTTACCATATTTCAATATCACCTTGGGTGTCGGCCTTGTCGTCCTCGGTGTTGCAATGCTCCGCGGCTACCAACTGACCTTGAAGATCCCGAAACTTCAAAAGGGCGGTTCGTCAGGTTCGTTCGGCTCGATGTTCCTCTTCGGCATGTCGTATGCGACCGCGTCGCTGACCTGCACTCTCGGCCTCTTCATCACCGCCATCAACTCGGGCAGCGTGACCGCTGGACCAGGTGGAGGCGGGTTCACGTCCAGCGTCGGTTCGCTCTT
>CAYVHV010000024.1:0-24659 GCA_964451305.1 uncultured Acidimicrobiales bacterium
GCCTCGAAGAAGGCGACGGCGAGCCGTTCAGGCGATCGATCGCCTGAACGGCTCGTCGCCGATTCGATACACGGCTGGCGCAAGGTCATGCACCCCGGCGGCTCGCTCGCCCTCTCATGGAACACGTTTACCCTCTCACGCGCCGACCTTGCCACGTTGATGGTCGACGCAGGACTTCAGGTCGTCGAGCATCCGCGTTCGTTCGGGCATCGCGTCGACCGACAGATCACGAGGGATCTGATGGTCGGTCGGTTGCCCGCCGCTTGAGGTTGGTGAGCGGCGGCTTCTTCGGCTTCGGAATGCGACGACCAATCGATGTTGCAAGCGCCGAGCTTCGAGCCGGGTACGGCTGATACGTCGACTGCTCATCGACGGGCACAGAATCCCGAGCGATGATTCGGAACAACAGGTACCCAGCGGCGAGGGCATGGGCGATCGCCAGCGTCCAGAAGAACCCCGAGGTCCCAATGCCGGAGATAAGTACGGCCGCAGCGAGCGGTCCGACGATCGCGCCCACACCGTTGACCATCACCAGAAATCCCGAGGCGCCGACGCGTTGATCATCGGTGATCCAGTCGTTCGTGTAGGCAATCGCCAGTGAGTACATCGGGATCGAGGTACCCCCGATGATGAACATCGCCACGAGCGCGTCGGTCCCGGTTCCCGTACCGGCTCCGAAGATCGATGCTGCGGTCGCGCCGAGCGCGCATGCGATCATCACGCCGCGGCGTGGAACCCGGTCGGACAACGAACCGATCGGCATCTGAAAGAGCACTGAACCAATGAGCGCCGATGCCATAAAGAACGAGATCTGCGCGTTCGTCATGCCGATCGACGCCGCATAGACCGGCCCGATAGCAAAGATCGCCCCCGCTGCAACGCCCGAGAAGAACATGACGGTGATGCCGGTGGGTACGACTGCGAAAAGCTCCGAGAACTTCAGCGTCGAGACGGCGGGGAGGCGAGGAGCGCTCGATTCAGAGAGTGCCATCGGAACGAGGGCGAGCGATACCAGAACCGACGCGATCACAAAGAGCTCGAAGCCGTCGGGGTCGGCAACGTTCAAAAGGAGCTGTCCTCCGGTCACGCCCGACATGGTGACGACCATGTAGATCGAGAGCGTGCGACCCCGGTTCTCTGGCTCGGTTTGATCATTGAGCCAACTCTCGATCACCACGTACAACCCAGCGAGACAGAAGCCGGTCACGAGGCGCATGAACAGCCAGAGGACGGGATTGACAAAAAGCGCGGGCAACACGAACGATGTCGACGCAAGCGAAGCTAACGCCGCAAAAACACGAATATGTCCAACCTTTCTTAATGCCCGCACCGTGAACTTCGAGCCGACCAAGAACCCGACGTAGTACGCCGCCTGGATAAAGCCGATCACCGTGACCGCAAATGCCTCCGACGTGGCCCGCACACCGAGCGCCGTCCCCTGAAGCCCGTTTCCGAGCATCATGGCCAAAACACCTAGAAACAATGCCCACATTGACACCAGGGGGCCTTTGATGGCGGGCCGCGACAATTCCGAGGCTGATTCAGGGACGGGTCGTGCGTCCTGATCGAAGACCTTCTCAGACATTCCCGAAGGTTACTCCTGCGGCTGAAACTCCGACGCGATGACGACCGAGACTTCGACGGTATCCACCCGTGCGAAAGAAGCAATCGCCGCCGGTGTTGTGACATAGGTAATAACGGCAACTATGGTTCGCCTAACTACGGCTTCGGCCGAGAAGGGGAACCCGCCAGAATGAACTGGAAAGCTTTTGACTCAATCCGTCGTCAATCAAGTCCACTCGAAGTAGACCTCATGGAGGCCTACGCAGCGAAGAAAATCACCCGTCGTGACTTCGTTCGTCGAGGATCCATCCTCGGAGTGGGAGCGCCCGTCATGGGCGCCGTCATCGCAGCATGTGGCGGTGGTGGAGACGAAGCGGTCGATACAGCGACCGATGCAGACGCTGAAGGTACCGATGCAGCGCCAGCAGCCGACACGGTCGAAGGCGGAACGGTCCTCGTCGGTATCCAGGAAGGCCAGGCGCTCGATCCACTGAACATGCTCGACTTTGGAACGTACTCGGTCTGCTCCTCAAGCTTTGAGTACCTCGTCGGCCTCGCCGACGATATGTCCGGAGACATCGGCAACGGTGGCCTTGCCGAGTCGTGGTCACCAAACGACGATGGCACCGCATGGACGTTCAACCTGCGCGAAGGAGTGACGTGGCATGACGGGTCCGCGTTCACTTCCGCCGACGTTGCCGCAACCATCGACCGCATGGTCGAGGTCGGCGCTGGTCTTGCGGGCGTGGTCAGCATGGGCAACACCGAAACCCCGGACGACAACACCGTGATCGTGAACCTCGACGGCCCGAACGGCAACTTCCCTGTTCTCGTCTCGATCTACAACCCGCAGTCGCTCATCACGCCAGCTGGCTACGAGAACGGCACGACGCTCGACGCGGTTCCGGCGGGAACCGGTCCGTGGGTCTTCGAATCGTTCGACCCAACCTCCTACGTGGTCAGCTTCACCGCCAACGAGGACTACTGGGGCGGACGCCCAACGCTCGACAGCATGACCCTCCAGGGCTTTGCTGACCCAAGCAACCGCGTTGCGGCAATGGCTGCAGGCGAGATCGACATCATCCAAGAGTTCGGCGCTGTCGACGGCACCAGCCTCCTCAACGATGAAACGTTCACACTCCTACAGCCGCCGTCAGCGAACCATCGCCAGGTCTACTTCAACACGCAGCTTCCTGAGGGCGGACCGTTCACCAACAACTTGGTTCGCCAGGCTGTTGGTTGGTGCCTCGACCGTCAGCAGATCGTCGATGCGGTCTATGGCGGTTTCGCAATCATTGGTAACGATCACCCCGTTCACCCAACGCTTCCGTTCTTCGACGAGGGCGCAGTGCCCCAACGTGAGCGCAACATTGAGATGGCCGTATCGCTGCTCGAAGAAGCCGGATATCCAGACGGTATCGACGCCACCATCCAGGTCGGCGAGATCACCTTCAGCCCCGACCTTGCAGCGATCATGCAGGAGAACTGTGCTGATGCCGGAATCAACCTGACGGTGAACGTCACCGACAACAACACCTTCTACGGTGAGTTCTGGTGCACGGGTGCGTCCTATGGAACCCAGCCAGAGTCCTCTGGCCCTGGAATTCCATGTGGTGCAAGCTCGCCGATCGGCATCGTCGACTGGGGACATCGTCCAACACCGGACATCTTCTTCGGTCGTGCGCTTCAAACCGATGGTGACTGGAACGGAAGTAACTACTCGAACGCTGAGTTCGACGAGCTGTTCACCCAGTACCAGGCTGCGACCGACGTTGCTGGCCAGACTGCAGCAGCTACCGCGATCATGCAGAACCTTCACGAACAGACCCCAGGGCTGTACCCAGCGTTCTTCGATTACCTCGGTGGTCATGGAAGCACGGTTACTGGCGTCGAAGTGACTGCACTTGGTCATGTCGTTCTAAACCGTGCGGCGCGTACTGCCTAACGGGTTAGCTAGCGATCAAAAAATGTGAACGACGGGTCGGTGGCGCAAACTGCCACCGACCCGTTGTCGTTATTCATACGTTGTAGATCTCCGTCGCTCAGGAGCCATTGAGATTCGCCGTACTACAAGAGAGAGAGTCCTTTGCTCAAGTTCCTCACGACGCGGGTGTTGCTGTCGTTCATCACGCTGTTGATTATCTTGGCGATCGTCACGTTGATTCCGAACGTGGCACCCGGCGACCCGGCTCGCCAGATCGCCGGCCCGACCGCTTCTGTCGAACGTCTCGAAGCGGTCCGAACCTCTCTCGGTCTCGACAAATCCATTCCCGAACAGCTGGCCGATTCGTTCACGTCGCTGTTCACACTCGACTTCGGGGCCACCTTCAACAACCCCTCGGTCACCGCTGGTGAGCTCATCTCCGGGGCCCTTTGGAACTCGGCCAAGCTCGTGGTGTTCTCGCTCGCCATCACCTTGCCGATCTCCATTCTCGGCGGCGTGATCGCCGCATACAAGAAGGACAGCCTGCTCGACCGCCTTATCGTAAATGTCGGCGCGGCGTTCTCGGCTATTCCCGACTTCGTGTCCGGCGTGATCTTGCTCGCCGTCTTGGCGGTTCCGTTCTCCTTCTTCCGAGTCGGGGCAAACGCTCCAGCAGGATCGGGCATCTTTACCCAGATGCGCTTCCTGCTCCTGCCTGCACTCGCAGTTCTGCTCGTCTACTTCGGCTACATCGCTCGTGTGACGCGAGCGAGCACGATCAGTGCTCTGGAGTCAGACTTTGCCCGCACGGCATTCATGAAGGGCTTATCTACTCGGCAGGTCTTCACCCAACACGTGCTCCGCAATTCGCTCGTGCCGACCGTTGCCGTCGTCGGTACACAGATCGGCTTCTTGTTCGGCGGTCTGATCGGGCTCGAGCTCATCTTCAACTACCCAGGCCTTGGCCGCCTGATTCTCACCTCGGTTACCGACGCCGATTACCCGGTGCTTCGAGCCGGCGTAATCACCGTGGCGCTGATCTACATGGTGGCAACGCTCGTGACGGACTTGCTGATTGCGTGGATGAATCCACGGGCGCGACTCGCGCTCACCGAATAGGGGACACTCGTGACTATTTCTGAAATTAACCCGCCCCAATCCGAAGCCGACGAGCCGATCATCCAAGACGATGACCCCATCGAGGAAGCGGCGAGCTCCGCGCCGCTGGTCACGCTGGCACAAGTCAAGAAGGAGCAGCGCAGGCTGTTGTTCCGGAGCCCGGGGTTCATCTTCGGCTCCGTGGTGCTGGGGTTCTGGATTCTGGCTGCACTCGTCCCCGGTCTCCTCGCGACCTTTGATCCAGGCGAGTCTGTCCGGACAGCGTCAGACGAGGCGCTGAGAAATACCCCGCCCGACGGCACCGCATGGTTTGGCACCACCCGCCTTGGACGTGACGTGTACTCCCGAGTGATCTTCGGTGCTCGCCCGATTCTGATCATCGCTCCCGTCGCAACCGCGTTCGCCGTCGTTGCCGGAACCCTCGTCGGTATGTTCACCGGCTACTACCGAGGCTGGGTCGATCAGGTCGTGAGTCGTATCCTCGAAGCGATCTTGGCTGTCCCGGTCATTCTCTTCGCAATCGTTATCGTGTTCTCGTTCGGTCGAACCATTCCGGTGATCATCGGGACAATCGCCTTTCTCTTTATGGCACCGGTCGCCCGTACGGTTCGGGCCGCAACGTTGGCCGAGGCTCAACTCGACTACGTGACGGCCGCTCGCATGCGTGGAGAGAGCAGCTTCTTCATCATCACCCAAGAGATCCTTCCCAATGTCTTCGGCGTGGTGGTCGTTGAAGCCACGGTTCGCCTTGGATATGCCGTGTTCACGCTGACCACTCTTGCGTTCCTCGGGGTGACCGGCGGCGACGCGACCGATGCCAACTGGGGCCTCGATGTCTCGAACAACTACCCCGACATCATTAGCGAGGTGTGGTGGCCGACCATTTTCCCGGCCCTCGCGATCGCATCGCTGGTGATCGCGGTCAACCTGATCGCTGACGCTGTAGAAAAGGCTGTGAACTCGTGACCCTCACCGAAGACAACCCAACGGCTGGCGACGCAGCATCCCAACCGGCCGCGTTAAAGGTCGAGGGCCTTGAGATGTCCTACATCGTTCGCGGCGAGCCCCGCTCGGTCTTGCGCGGTGTGAGCTTCGAGGTTCGTCCTGGCGAGGCCTACGGTCTTGTGGGTGAGTCGGGCTGCGGCAAGTCAACCACCGCCTATGCGGCACTGCGATATCTCCCATCCAACGGCGTGATCACCGCCGGCACCATCACCGCCGCCGGCCGGAACCTCACGGCGATGAGTAATATCGAGCTCCAGCAGTTCCGTGCGACCGAAGCCTCGATGGTCTATCAGGACCCGGTGCAGGCAGTGAACCCGGTGCTCAAGATCGGTCGGCAGGTCGCGGAGAGCTTCCAACTGCTGGGAGTTGGAAAGAAGGAAAGCTACGAACGAGCACGCGAGGCCCTCATACGTGTGCAGATTGCCGCACCCGAGAGCGTGATGGATCGCTATCCCCACCAGCTCTCCGGCGGGATGCTCCAGCGCGTTGTCATCGCTATGGCGTTGGCATCGGACCCGCAGTTGCTGGTTCTCGACGAGCCAACGACGGGCCTTGATGCGACCGTGGAAGCTGAGGTACTCGATCTCGTTCGCCACCTTCGCGACGAAATCGGTGCAGCGATCCTCTTGATCGCACACAACCTTGGGGTCATCCGCACGATGTGCGATCGCGTCGGCGTGATGTACGCCGGCCGTATGGTCGAAGAGGGCCTTGTCAACCAGGTGTTTGACGAACCGAGCCACCCGTACACCAAGGGATTGTTGAACTCGATTCCCCGTCGCGGCCTGCAAAAGACAGACCGAGAGCTCTTTTCAATCGCCGGAAGCGCACCCCAGATCGGAACCGAACTTCCGACCTGCACCTATGTTGACCGTTGCCCGATCGCCACCGATCTCTGTCGGACCGAAGTAGCACCGCTCGTCGACCGTGGCGGAGCGCACTGGGCCCGTTGTCACTTCCCTGACCGCATCGACGAGGTGCCCGAACCAGCAGCGACAGACGTCGAACACAACATAATCGATACTCAGGTCATCGGCGTCGACGGCGTGTCGAAGACCTTCCGCCAACGAAGCGGTGACGTACCTGCACTCGTCAGCATCGACCTCGGCTTTGGCGTCGGCGAGACCTTGGGTTTGGTCGGCGAGTCCGGATCTGGAAAGTCGACGCTTGCAAAGACGATGCTCGGTGTCCACGAACCCGACGAGGGCGGCGCCATCACCTTGCGTGGACGTCCAATGGCGACAAAGGCCACGTCTCGTAACGAAGAGTCGATCCGATCGATCCAGATGGTGTTCCAGAATCCCGACTCTGCGCTCAACCGGTCGTGGACTGTTCGACGCATTCTCGTCCGCGCGGTCGAACGCCTGACGGGTGTCAAGGGTGAAGCAGCCAACGCTCGTGCGGTGGAGATCGCCACCGCAATGCAGCTCTCGGAACGACATCTCGACATGCGTCCACGGCAGCTCTCGGGCGGGTTGAAACAGCGCGTCGCGATCGCACGAGCATTCGCAGGCGATCCCGACGTGGTGGTCTGTGATGAGCCAACATCGGCGCTCGACGTGTCGGTCCAGGCAGCGATTCTCAATCTGCTCGCAGAGCTCCAGCGCGACATCAAGACCAGCTACTTGTTCATCAGCCACGACATCGGCGTGGTGCGGTACCTCGCCGATCGCATTGCGGTGATGTACGTGGGGCGTATCGTCGAGCTATCGACGACGGACCAGATGTTCGAAGGCCCCGTCCATCCATATACCGAGGCGCTGCTCTCTGCGGTGCCGAACGTCGATGGCGAAGCCGCGAATCGGATTCCGCTCGACGGTGACATTCCATCGCCGGCGAACCCGCCGTCTGGTTGTGTCTTCCACACGCGTTGTCATCGGTTCGTCGAGGGGCTCTGCGATGTGAGCGAGCCGGAGTTGAAAGACTTCGGCGGCGGCCACATGATCAAGTGCCACCTCGATCGAGAGCAACTCCTTCAGCCGATCCCGGTCATAATTACCGAATCGAGTTAACTCAACTCGAGCAAGCGCAACATCGTCGGCGGCGGAGAGGCGTCTCCTTGGCCGAGCATGTGGGCGCGTTCGACATTGATTGGCGTGAACTCTTGGTGCTCCCAGTCGTTCCAAGGTCCTGAACGCATCGCTGCGAGGTCGCCCTTCGCATCGACGCACGCCTCGAGGTAGTTCCGTAGTTCGGTGAGTTCCTCGACACCGCCGAGCGGACCATGGCTGGGTACGAAGATCTCCCCGAATCCAGCGAGCTGGTCGAGCGCGGAAATCCACGCCGTGAAGTCGGCCTCAAAGCCGAGCGGGGCCATGCCAAAGGTCGCCAACAGTCCGGTGAACACAACATTGGCCGACGGCACTTGTACCGCCAGGTTCTCGAATTGGGGCCCGGTCAGCGGGACGGCGATGCTCGCGGGGCACAGATGCGCCGCTTCGCCGACCATATGTGTCACGGGACGGGTGACGAGCTCGTCGAACTCTGCGGCAAATAACGGGTGGAGCCGCTGCCATACTGCGGGATTTGGCGGCTGATCGAGGTGATCGGAGGTCTGCCCTGAGCCGTAAACGGCGGCCAGCGGGAACGCGGTGCTACCCCCCACGATGTCGATGTGAGACCCCGAGACCAAGATTCGCTTGACCGGTAGCGGCGAAAGCTCGGCCAGAGTCTCGGCAAGGGGGACCGACGATGCTGGGCAGAGGCCTGGATCGACAACGGTAATGCCGTCCTCGGCAATGATCACCCCGCTATTTGTATGGCTGTGTCTAAACTCGTCGGCGAGCCAAACGTAGACACCAGGTGCGAGCGGTACTAGTTCATGGTTGAACATTGGCCCGAATCTACTATTCAATTACCGAGAAGACTGGCCGATTTCGACACATATGGTGCGACAGTCGTTACAAAATGGCAATGAGAAGACCGCCCGGTCCTTCATTGTTCTTCTGATCGTGATCGCACTCGTGGGCGCTGCATGCGGGAGCACTTCTACGACCTTGGCGATGGGGGATAACCCACTCGACAACGTCCCAAATCTGCAGATCGCTGCCGCCCCAGATCCCGATCTTCCAAGCGTGGCCCGAGCGGTTGGTGAAGGCTCACTCGTGCCTGAACCCGTCGTAACAACGCCAACATCGATGCCGATCGAAGCTGCTGTCGAGGCGTCACTTTCTGAAGAGTCCAATGCCCAGGCGACGTGGATTGCGACCGCGAGGGACGAAGTCACCCACCTGATCGCGTACGACGCTCCCGGTGGGTCGATTATCCCCTTGGAGTTCACCGTTCCGAACCCGCATCAATTCGGCGGCCCTCAGGTGCTGATGGTCACGAATGGCTCTCCTGAGGACGACTGGGTAGAGGTACAGCTTCCAATTCGCCCCAACGGTCAGACCGGCTGGATCGACTCATCGCTGTATACGTTCTCTCAGACAACGATTCGAGCCGAGGTCAACCTCACCGCTCGCTCGGTTGTGGTGTATGACGGTGACGAAATCGTGGCGCAGACCACTGCGGTGATCGGAAGCGCGGCGACGCCGACGCCACTCGGCACCTTCTTCATTACGGCAAAGCGTCAGAACCCACCCGAAGAGGCGTACATCGGACCGTGGGCGCTCGCGCTTTCGGCCTTCTCCGAGGTCCACGAGACCTTCGGTGGCGGACTGCCGGTGATCGCCATTCACGGAACGAATCGCCCGGACCAAGTCGGCGAGGCCCGTTCCAACGGTTGTTTGCGAATCCCGAACAACGTCGTGACACTCCTCGCGGAGCTCGTGCCGCTCGGCGCACCGGTGATCATCGAGGCGTAGTTCTTCAGCGGAGAGGCCGGGATTCGATCAGCTCTAGCGCTAAATTAAATCTCCGTCATGTAATCGCAACATTGTCTTCGTACTGTTACAGTTACGTGTAGGCGTTAGCGGGAAGACTGACGAGGCTGAGATGACACTGGCGGATTCACCATTCATATCCCCAATACAGCGCGCGCACCGCGGCGGCTTCTTCTGGACCGTAAATCGCTCGCGTCGCATTCAAGCAATTCTTGAAGTCGCAGGTCGAGTAAAGAAACTCGTCATCATCGCAGGCTCCGAAAGCGAAGCCATCGATGTGAGCGAACGACTGACATTGCGCGGCTTGCCCGTCGTACTGGCCGTGGGGTCAGCAGCAAAGGGTGGGCAGCGCTCCTTCGACAACGATTCCACCACGGCGTTGATCACGACTGCGGATTGCGCACAAAAGCTCGGGCCGATCGAATCTCCGATGACGATTCACCTGCGGCCCCCTATTTCGGTTCGCAGCTATGTGAAGCGCTTGAAGTCATCGGTGTCCGCGGTACACGTGACTTTCGTGACTCCCGAGGATGAGCGGCGTGCCGGAGCACTGCGCTCGGTCCTCTCGCCTGATCTCGACCCATCGGGTGATGAAGGCATCGAGTTGTCGAACGTCCTCGACCTCACAAAATCACCGGTTGCGGCCGGCGTGGAAGCTGGCCGACGCCGCTTCGCGTTTCGTGCGGACGGCAGCTAGCTCTTCACGCAGGGCGGTCGAAAGGCTGCTAACCGTCGGATATACGCTTATTGAGCGCTCTGTTCGGCCATGCTGGTAGGGAGATGAGTGCCGTCAATCCATCGAAACCGCCGCGCCCAGAGCGCTTGACTGTCCGGTGGTGGACTCATTTCTTGTATCGCGCGTGGCACGACGACCGGGTGAGTGGTCTCGCCGCGGAGATTGGGTTCTTTGCGCTGCTTAGCCTGTTCCCGCTGCTGCTCGTCTTCTCCGCCGCGCTCGGCGGGTTGGGCGGGCTCGTCGGAAGTGACTTCGAGGGAAGGGTAGAGGGTCAACTGACCGAGTGGTCCGAAGATCTCTTCGGCGTCGAGGGCGGTGTTACCGACGCGGTTGGAAGCTTGTTCGACGGTTCTTCGGCCTCCGCTCTGACCTTGGGTGTTCTCGCAACGCTCTACACCGCATCGCGTGGGTTCGCTGCCGTTGTCCGAGCGCTCGATGTTGCGTACGGCCACCACAACACCAGAGGTTGGGTCGGGACACAGATCGTTGGTCTTGCGCTCGCCATCGGAACGATCCTCGTGGGATCGATCACCCTCGCTGCTCTCGTCATCGGTCCGCTCTTCGGGCGGGAGGACTTTCTGGGCGATGGCATCGTCCAAGACATTCTCGGCTTGTTGTGGACCTACCTGCGGTTCCCGGTTGCGTTCTTGGTGCTTATCGCGTGGTCGGCAACGATCTATCACGTGGCCCCGAATCGACGTGCGGAATGGCGAGACGAGCTGCCAGGTGGAGCGTTCTCCGCCGTATTCTCCTTCGTTTCCTCGGTCTTGTTCAGCATCTATCTGCGCACGCTGTCAGCGTCGAATGCCATTTTCGGCGTCATCGGAACAGCGATTATTTTGCAGCTCTGGCTGTACCTGTTGGCGATCGGGTTGATCCTCGGGGCTGAGGTCAACGCTGGTCTCGCCACGCGCAAGGGTCCTGCGGAGAACTGGACCGAGCCGCTGTTGTTTACGCGCCTGCTGCGGTGGACCCGGCGGAGGCTTCGCCAGAAAGGCTGAACGAGGTCCTAGGTCAAATGGTTCGACATGCGTGAACTACCGTCTCCAAGATCGTCTTCAGCGATATAGTAGGACATCCAACTATTTCGAAGACATCCGCTAGGGAGAAGAAATGGCCGAGTACTCCGCACCGCTTTGGGACTTGCAGTTCATCCTGAACGCGCTCGCGAAATCTGCTGAGATTTCGACATATCCAGATTTTTCCGAAGCCGACCCCGAGATGTTCGAACCGTTGCTCGAGGAGAGCGCCCGATTCATCGAGAACACGGTGGCGCCTCTCAACCGGGTCAGCGATGAGCAGGGCAGCCGCTGGAACGACGACAACTCCGTGACGACCCCACCGGGCTTTATCGAGGCCTATCGGGCATACATAGACGCAGGGTGGCAGACGCTACCGTTCGACCCGGCCTACGGCGGCGGCGGAATGCCATGGGTTCTCGCCTTGGCGCTCCAAGAGATGTTGAACTCCGCGTGTATGTCCTTCGCCCTGTGTCCGCTATTGACCCAAGGCGCAATCGACCTGATCTCGCACCACAGCGACGAAGAACAAAAGGAGACATGGCTTCGTCCGCTCGTTAGCGGTGAGTGGAGCGCAACCATGAATCTGACAGAACCCGATGCCGGTTCCGACGTGGGAGCGCTTCGAACGAAGGCGGAGCCAAACGGCGACGGGACATACAAAATCTCCGGCCAGAAGATCTTCATCACCTACGGCGAACATGACATGGCCGACAACATCGTCCACCTCGTTCTGGCCCGGACCCCGGACGCGCCTCCTGGCACCAAGGGAATCTCGACCTTCATCGTGCCGAAGTTCCTACTCGATGATGACGGCTTGCCCACCATCCGAAACGACGTGTCATGCACCTCGATCGAACACAAGCTCGGCATTCACGGAAGCCCGACCTGCGTCCTGCAGTTTGGAGACACGAGCGGCGCGACCGGCTACCTGATCGGCAGTGAGAATCGTGGCATGGAATACATGTTCACCATGATGAACAACGCACGACTCTCCGTCGGCGTCCAAGGTGTGGCCATTGCCGAGCGCGCCTACCAAGACGCGGTTGCCTACGCGAACGAGCGCACCCAAGGGCGGGCGCTCGGTGCTGCTGCCGGCACGAGCTCACCGATCATCGAACACGTCGATGTGCGACGGATGCTCATGACCATGAAGGCCTACATCGAGGCAATGCGTGGTGTTGCCTTCCTCGATGGCGCCGCCGTCGATGCCGAAGGCCATCACCCTGAAGAATCTGGCCGGACCGCCGGCGCTGAACGCGCAGCCCTGCTGACCCCGATCGTAAAGGGCTGGTGCACCGACCTCGGCGTCGAACTCACCTCGCTCGCGGTCCAAGTGCACGGTGGCATGGGCTTCGTCGAAGAGACCGGCGTTGCTCAGCACTACCGAGACGCTCGAATCAACCCAATCTACGAGGGCACGAACGGTATTCAGGCGCTCGATCTCGTCGCGCGCAAGCTGCCGATGGACTCAGGGCGCGTCGCCAAAGAGCTCTTCGACGACATCGACGCCGCAGCTGAAGCCGCCATTGCTGGCGGAGCGGCAACCAAAGAGATGGGTGTCGCGTTGAGCGCAGCGAACGCAACGGTGCGAGAGACGACGATGACGCTCGTGGAACGCCTCGCAGGGAACACCGTCGATGCCTTTGCCGGAGCGACGCCGTACCTGCGGATGCTCGGACAACTCGTCGGTGGATGGTCGATGGTGCTCCAGGCGAACGCCGCGCAAGCGAGAATCGACGATGGTGAGACCGATGAGCGCCTGACGACCAAGCTCGTGACCGCCCGCTTCTACTGCGAACAGCTTTTGCCGCTCGCCGCCGCACAACAAGCTGCGGTGCTGAGCTCAGCGGAAACACTGACCGAACTCGACGCAGCCCAGTTCTAACCGCCGATCACAACGTCGCCCGCTCGCGAGGGTAGAGCCAGCGTGCTGGGTGTACTCTCGACGTATGGAATGTGTGATTTCTGTGGAGGGGTTGGGCGTACTGTGCACAACGTGATCGCCGCTATCCCGTCGCCGTCGTTTAACTCGATCGGCCCGTTTACGATCTACGGTCTTCTTATCGCGCTCGGCGTATTCGCAGCGGTTTCGCTCGGAACAAAGCGCTGGGTCGCCCGTGGGGGAACCGAAGACGATGTGACCGCCATCGCGCTTTGGGCGGTGCCCGCTGGTGTTGTCGGTGCCAGGCTCTACCACGTCGTTACCGATTTCCAGCTGTTTCGAGATGCCCCATGGTGGCAAGTCTTTGCCCTGCGCGAAGGTGGACTCGGCATTCCTGGAGGCATGGCGCTCGGACTCATCGTCGGCATCTGGGTCGCGAAACGCCGAGGCATGGAACTCGGATCGACGCTCGATGCGATCGTGCCCGGATTGCCACTCGCTCAGGCGATCGGCCGTTGGGGAAACTGGTTCAACCAAGAGCTGTTCGGTCGCCCGACGGACCTCCCATGGGGGCTGTCGATCGATGCGAGCCACCGTGGTTCGATCCCCGCCGAGTTCCAATCGGTGGAAGAGTTTCCAACGTTCCATCCGACATTTCTCTACGAAAGCGTGTGGAACCTCGGCCTCACCGGGCTGATGCTTTTCGCTGACCGTAAGGGCTGGTTGCCACGTGGACGGCTCATCGCTATCTACTTCCTCGGATACGGCATCGGCCGTGGGTGGGTCGAGGCGTTGCGAATCGACCCCGCGAACGAGATCTTTGGACTGCGTATCAATATCTGGCTCAGCCTCGCGTTGATCATCGGCGGTCTCGTCATCATCCTGTGGCCTCGGTCGAGCGCAACAGAATCGGACACCGACGTGATCGACATGAGCACCAGCAACGATCACGATGATGAAGCCGATCACGATGACGATGGCGATGAGGATGTGGACGCCGATGAGGGCGAAGACATCGACGAAGAACTCGCCGAACTCACCTCCGACGATGGCTGACGACTCATGACGTATTTCGACCTGCTCGATACGTGGCCGGTCGACAGCGTGGCCGCCGCAACGATCAGCCCCGACGGCACCGTGAATCGTCACGGCGACACCGGAGCGGTCTTCGAACTCGCGTCGATCACCAAGCTTCTCACCGCTGCGGGCGTACACCTCGCGGCCGAAGAGGGATCGATTTCGTTGGCCGATGACGCTGGTGTTCTCATCGAAGACGACCGGAGCCGCGGCGCGACGTTGGCCGATGTGCTCGCGCACGGTGGTGGCTACGGCCCTAAAGGTGTTGTCCTCGACGATCCTGGCCGGCGTCGCATCTACTCGAACGGTGGCTACGAGCTCCTGGCCCACGCCGTCGAACGCGGGACGGAAATGGCGTTTGCCGACTATCTCACCGAAGGGCTCTTCCAGCCGTTGGGGATGGCGTCGACCGTCCTCGACGGTAGCGCTGCCTACGCGGCTCGATCGACGGTCGATGATCTCGTTCGCTTCATCACTGGATTGCCCCAACTTCTCGCACCCGAGACGGTGGAGGCAATGACGAACCCGTACCTCCCAGAACTCATTGGCGTATTGCCCGGCTACGGTCGCCAAACCCCAAATGTCTGGGGTCTTGGGCCAGAAATCCGCTCCAACAAGACGCCGCATTGGACCGGGCAACGCAACTCACCCAAAACGTGGGGGCACTTCGGGCAAGCCGGGACTTTTCTCTGGGTGGACCCGCAGAGCAGTCTCGCCGCCGTGACCCTTACCAACAGAACGTTTGGCGATTGGGCAATTCCGCTGTGGCCGACCTACTCCGATGCGGTGATTAACGAGCTGGCACGGCCGAAATAACCGAAGCGCCGGTCGACATGCACCGGCACTGCCTTGGCTATGTTGTGGGCGTGAGCACAGTGATTCGAGAAGGTGGAGTGACGAGAGTTCAACGAACGTTTGCGTTCGTCGATGTGTCAGGCTTTACCGCCTACACCGATCTGAAGGGCGATGCCGCGGCGGTGGATCTCTTGGAAACCGTTCGCGGCAGCATTCGGCGATTGTCGTCGGTCCATGGTGTTCGAATCGCGAAATGGCTCGGTGACGGCGCAATGATCGTCGGCGTCGAGCCAGAACCCGTCGTCGAAGCTGTTGTGGCGATGATCGAGGCAAACCAGCAGGTTCTGTCGCTTCGCGCTGGCGTGGCCCAAGGCGACGTCATCTTGTTTGAGGGCGATGATCACATTGGCCAAGCAGTGAACCTGGCGTCGCGGTTGAGTGATCTTGCCAAGCCCGGCGAAATTCTCGCTCCCGTCGATATGCAGACGTCGCTGCTGGTAAACACGAAAGTGACGCCGATCGGCCACCAGCGAATTGCTGGCATGGCAACGCCGGTCCCGGTGGTACGTCTCGAACCCGATCGGATATGAGCGCTGATCACGCGCCGTTGAGTGACTTTGCGGTCGCGGTGCGAGCCGTGATCGAGCAGACGAATTCGGGCGAGGTCATGACCTACGGAGAGGTCGCTGCTGAGGCCGGGTTCCCAGGGGCTGCTCGGGCAGTGGGAGCGATCTTGCGTAACAGCGAGGGTCTCCCGTGGTGGCGCATCGTGGCATCGACCGGTCGGCTTGTGCCGGGCCTTGAGGCCGAACACGAAGAACGGCTCGTCGCCGAAGGGGTCACGGTCGAGGGTGGCCGCGTTCTATAGCGCAGGACCGTTCGATAGGGATGTACCGATCGTGAGGCAGTGCCGAGCAGAATTCGCGCAGTCGGTGAAGGTCCCGGCGGATGGCTGCAATCCGAGTACGCTGTCAACACCTACAAAATCATTGAAAAGACACCCATGACAACCACCTTCGCCGATATCGGCGTCTCGGAAGATCTGTGCGCCGCACTCCAATCGCGGGGGATCACCGAACCTTTCTCTATCCAGTCGATTGCTATCCCCGACGCCCTCGCCGGCCGGGACGTGTGCGGAAAGGCCAAAACCGGATCCGGGAAGACTCTGGCGTTCGGGATTCCCGTCGTCGAGAAGATCGGTCGCGCCGAACCCAAACGACCGCTCGCAATCGCCCTTGTCCCGACTCGCGAGCTGGCGGTTCAGGTCGCCGAAGAACTCGAGCCGCTCGCAAAGTCCCGCGACGTCCGTATTGCTGCGGTCTACGGGGGAGCGAACATCGAGCGCCAGATCACCCGGTTGGAAAAGGGTGTCGATTTCGTCGTCGCAACCCCCGGACGAATGATCGACCTCGTGGAGCGCAAGGCGGTCAGCCTTCAGGACCTCACGCACGTCATCGTCGACGAAGCGGACCGCATGGCCGACATGGGTTTCCTTCCACAGGTGGAGTGGCTTCTTCGCCAAGCCGAGAACGAACACCAAACACTGTTGTTCTCAGCGACGCTCGACGGTGTCGTCGACAGTTTGGTGCGCCGATACCAAACCGACCCGGTCTTTCATGAGGTCGAGTCGCCCGAGGTCACGGTCGATCAGATGACCCACCGCTTCATCCAGGTACACCAGATGGACAAGGTGAAGGTCGCCGCTGCAATTGCCGGGTCGGTCGATCGAACGATCATGTTCACCGCAACCAAGCACATGGCCGATCGGCTCGCGAAAGAATTGGGCCAGCTCGGCGTAACGGCGGCGGCCATCCATGGTGATTTGCGTCAGAACCATCGAGAGAAGGCGTTGAACGATTTCGGCTCGGGCAAGCTCTCCGTTCTCGTCGCCACCGATGTTGCAGCTCGCGGAATTCATGTCGATGAGGTCGAAGTGGTCATTCACTACGATCCGCCGTCCGACCACAAGACGTACCTCCATCGATCGGGGCGGACAGCGCGTGCGGGCAGTGACGGCATCGTTGCAACGCTCGTTATGTGGAACGAGGAACTCGAGGTGCGCCGGCTGCAAAAGCGGGTCGGGCTCGACCTGCCTGTCGTCGAGATGTTCTCGAACGACGAGCGCCTCACCGACCTCGCTGGGTGGGACCCACTCGCGTAGAGGCTTCTGATATGGCAATCGGCGACGTCCAACGGTTCCTCGCCGGCCTTCCGGTAGGGCTGCCCGAGAACGACGCTGTTCGAGCAATCGCTGCGGTCGCTCGCCACGTGAGCGCGGTCCGAGGGTGCGCGCCCCCGACGGCGTTCGATGGGCAGCGAGATGCTCCCGATGGTGTGGACGTGTTGGTCGATGCCCTTCCTGAAGCCGACTGCACGCCTGACCTGCTCGGATTGGCGTGGGAACAGCTGCTCGCCGACGACTCACGGCGTGCCCAAGGCGCCCACTTCACTCCACGGCAAGGCGCACAACGCGTCGTGCGCTTGGCGGTGGAGAGTCAGGAACGAATCGTTGGTACAGCGTCGTTGCTCGACGTTGGTCGTGTTTGGGATCCTGCCTGCGGTGGCGGTGCCTTCCTGCTCGCTGCGGCACGACATATCGAGACATCGTCGGGTCTCTCGCGGTCCGAGATCGTCGAATCGATGTTTGCGAGCGACATCGATCCGGTTGCGCTACGGGTGTGCTCGGCAGCGCTGTCGATTTGGGCGAGGGGAGAAGCATCGCCAAGAACAGCCAATGTGGATGCGTTGATCGACCTGCCAGCGGACTGGCCAACGGACTTCTCGATGGTCGTTGGCAATCCGCCATTTCTCGGTCAGTTGACCACTGACACCGCCAGGTCGCCTGAGGCAGCCGAGCGGTTGAAGGCCGAGTACGGCGAACTGGCCGTGGGCTACGTTGATCAAGCAGCACTGTTCGTCGAGCTTGGATTGCGGCGCCTGAGCCCCGGGGGTGTACTCGGCCTGATCTTGCCTCAGTCGTTCCTCGGTTCGCGCGACGCTTCGGGAGTACGGACGTCAGCGATGTCCCGGGCGGTTTTGTCAGACCTTTGGATCGATGACGATGCGCTGTTCGAAGCCGCTGTTGACGTGATCGCGATCGCGATGGTCAAAGGAGATGCGGCCTCCCCAACATCCGAAGAGGAGACTCCAAACATCGTTCACGTACGACTTGGAGATAGCGCGCCACTCGGTCGACAAACCCCCGAACCCACCAGCTGGGCACCGCTACTCGCTGCGGTGCAGGGCGTCCCCGAGGTGCAGTGCCCGACCGGCGATGTGAGCGTCGGCGACATCGCGCACGTTACGGCGGGCTTTCGGCAACACTTTTACGGCATTGCCGATGCGGTGCTGGAAGGCAGCGACGTACATCGTCCCGACTCGACTGCCAATGGTGGTGCGGCCGCTTCGTTGATCACTTCGGGCATGATCGATCCCTTTGCGAACCTTTGGGGTCGGCGCCCGGTGAAGTTCGCCGGGAAGAAGTGGAACGCCCCGATCCTGTCCCTCGATGCGGTCGCCGACGCTGCCGTCCGCAGTTGGTTTCAGGCGCGCCTCGTCCCAAAGTTGCTCCTCGCCTCACAGACCCCGGTGATCGAGCTCATCGCCGACCCCGATGGTGTGCTCGCCCCGTCGGTTCCGGTCGTCAGCGTCGAACCGCACGACCCCGACATGTTGTGGCATCTCGCCGCGGCGGTGTCAGCCCCCACGACCTCAGCTGTCCTCATTTCCAATGCAGCAGGAACCGGCCTCAGCGCGACCGCAGTTCGCGTCCGGGCTCGGGCGATTGCCGATGTCGTGCTCCCACAACCCGGTCCGGCGTGGGATCGCGGGGCAGAGGCCGCCCGCGCAGCTACCGAGGCATGGGACGCAGGCGATGAGGACCTCCAGGCGCAATCGTTGCAGGAGCTCGCGGCGGCGATGGTGGACGCGTACCGACACGATCACGAACTCGCATTCTGGTGGTCGCAACGGCTGCGAAAACGCCCGTAAGGGCTCGAGATGAGCATCGAAATCGTAGTGGTCGGTGGCTCGACCAAATCGAACGGGCATAGTTGACGGTTCGCGTTGGTTGCTACAAGAGCTACCGTTGTCTACCGAACGACGTCGATCACCAAAGGAGCGCCACATGTCAGATCCATCTGTGAACCCTCCGCCATTCGCACGTCGACGCGGCTGGCCGGATACATTTCCGGTGACCGGTGCGTGGATGCCCGGAGACCCAACCGGTGCTCGGAAGTTCCATACGCTCCCACGGCCCCTCGCCCTCGAAGGCGGCGGCGTGCTGAACGAGGTCACGCTCGCATACGAAACCTGGGGCACGCTGACGCCAGAGGCCGATAACGCCATCTTGATCTGCCATGCGTTGACCGGAGACAGCCATGTCACCGGCGGCGGTGGCGGCACCTACACCGACGAGGGTTGGTGGTCACGAATCGTCGGCCCAGGTCTGGCGATCGACACCGATGAGTACTTTGTTGTGTGCGCGAACGTGCTCGGTGGCTGCCAGGGCAGCACCGGTCCGGCATCGCTGGACCCAGCAACCGGGAAGCCGTACGGTTCGACCTTCCCCCAGATCAGCACTCGCGACATCGTTCGAAGCCAGATCTGCCTCGGCGAACTCCTCGGAGTGAAGCGCTGGTTCAGCGTTGTCGGTGGATCCATGGGAGGCATGGCCGTCCTCGAGTGGGCAGCGATGTATCCCGACTACGTCCGATCCATTGCCCCAATCGCAACCGCACTTGCAGCGTCACCACAACAGATTGGTTGGTCCGCAGTCGGCCGACTCGCAATTGCGAACGATCCACACTTCTTCGATGGGGACTACTACGAGCATGAGGAAGGGCCCGGTCGAGGCCTTGCCGTCGCCCGCGAAATCGCGCTCATCCATTACCGCAGCGACGAGGAATGGAACGAACGGTTTGGGCGAGAGCCGTTGGACCGGCTGGACAAATTCGACTCGTGGGGTCGCTTCAACGTTGAGAGCTACCTCGATCACCACGGGCAGAAGTTTCCCTCTCGCTTCGATGCGAACAGCTACATCGTGCTGAACCGAGCGATGGACCTCCACGACATTGGTCGTGGACGCGGGGGAGCTGCTGCTGCATTGGCATCCTTTACTGGCCCGTCGATGACGGTCTCAGTATCGTCGGACTTCCTGTACCCAAAACACCAACAGGTCGAACTCGCCGCCGCCCTGACAGCAACGGGCCGTAGCTGTGCCCATCACACGATCGAATCGGTGTACGGCCACGATGGTTTCCTCGTCGAGCACGACAAGTTGGCTCCGCTTCTCACGGACTTCTTTGCCAAGGTTCGGGTCGATAGCGTCTAGAGCGCCAGAGCTTTCGCTCGTGTTCCCGGTGGTAGACGCACGAGCGGACGTTCGTAGGGAGTAGCGGGTGCCAGAACTCATTGAAGTGGAGCTGTATCGCCGCGACCTCGATTGCCTCGTTGGACAGTCGGTCACCGGTGTGTCCGTCCGAGACACGCGGGCGGTGCGGCCAAAGAACGCTCCGCCGGAGCTCTTTCGGGCGTTGGTTGGGGCGACCCTGGAGCGGACGTGGCGCCACGGCAAACTCCTGGTGGCAGAGTTCGATGGCCTCGGTGGCCCGATCGCCCTCGGCTGGCGTTTCGGGATGACGGGTCGTCTGTTAATCGACGGGGAGAGCAGCATTGCTCAGCTCGAGTATTCCTCACCGCGAGATAATCCGGCATGGGACCGGTTCGAACTGGCAAGCACAGGGGGAGTGGTCGTGCTTCGAGACCAGCGTTGCTTCGGTTCGGTTGAGCTGGATCCGGAGACGACAGGTCTCGCCCCCGAGGCCTCGACGGTCAGCAGGGGTGAGCTGTCCGCAGCGCTCAGTGGACGGACCAAGGCGGTGAAGGCGGCGCTTCTCGATCAGTCGATCGTTGCCGGTCTTGGCAACCTGCTGGCGGATGAAATCCTGTGGGTTGCCGGTGTTTCGCCGCACACCCCGGTCGATGAGTTCTCCAACGACGACATCGCCTCGCTCGCCGGCCACATTCGATCGACCGTCGAACGTTTGACGGCTGCTGGCGGGTCGAATACCGGCATCAGCTTTGGCCTCCGTCACGCTGGAGCGACATGCCTCCGATGTTCTGGCTCGATGCACCGAGATCGAATCGGTGGCCGAACCGCATGGTGGTGCCCAACGCACCAAGGCTGACCCGGTACTGTCAAGGCGTGTCACCTGGTTTGCAACACCTGCGCTACCCGTTCCCGTCGGTACAGGTGCGCCTTTCCGGACCGCTGATTCCGTTGCTCGGCCAAGTCGTTGAAGCCGAGGGCGAGGTCGTCAACATCCGCGAGACCGACGGGCGCCTTGGCCCGCTCATCTTCACGCTGTTGGCGCTTGGCATTGCGGCGTTACTCGGTACGGTGGCCTTCTGGTGGTTGACACGACCCAACCGGTTAAAGGAGTGAAATGGACGATTTTGATCCTCATGAGATGGTGGCTCGGTTCACCGAGCGAGCAGCCGCTGTGAAGAAGCGCAACCTACCTCCGGTCGGAGGTGATGAACGAGCGTTGTTCATTGCGCAGGCGCAAACCGACTTCCGGGACTTTGCGATGATCGGCGACGCCGAGATCGACCTGACCGACGGAATCCTCACACTTCGAATTGATCTTCGTCCAGAGAGTGGCGACTGACCGAGAGGCTGATACAGTCGTTTCTCGTTCGCGGACGTAGCTCAGTTGGTAGAGCATCACCTTGCCAAGGTGAGGGTCGCCAGTTCGAATCTGGTCGTCCGCTCGCAAACGAACCGCCCGGACCTGTGTGATGCAGGTCCGGGCGGTTCGGTCGTTTTGGCGCGATACCGGCGACCTCGGATGCGTGAATACCGAGAATTTCGGCAAGAAATTCGTGCGTCTTCGCGCGGAAATCACTGGGATTCTGCTCGTTTCGCGCCGTTTGTAGTGAAATATGTCGAATAGATGACGAACGAGTTTCGATTGGCGGGGGGCGCGAAGACATTTGCCGTGAACCCACCTACGGTTTCATCATGAAGGAGCGGTACAGCGCAACGGCGCATACCGCTTCGCTCGCACAACGTGTGGGCCCGTAGCGCGGAGGGGCGCACGGGCGCACACGTTGTCGCACTTTTCGGTGGCGTCTGAGGATGCCAGCAGCGGGTGCTGGCCTGCGACAGTTGCGCGGGTTTGGTTCGCCACCCGAGCGTTCGCCGAGCGAAGACGCGAGCGAAGAGGTGTGGTTCTTCGCTGAGAGGCGCTAACGTGATCGGCCATGCGTCGGTGCCCGAGCGGCCCAAGGGAACGGCCTGCAAAGCCGTACAGTCGCGGGTTCAAATCCCGCCCGGCGCTCAACTGAACGTGACACGACAAGGACCCGCCGACTAAGGTTTCTTCACCACGCGACTCAGGTCGTCTGCGCTACTAAGGGATCTGACAATTTCGTGAGTGACGTATTCCAAGGACCAGGTTGGTGGCTTGCCTCCGATGGCTTGTGGTACGAGCCGTCCACTCACCCCGATGCGTCGTATCGGGAGGCGTTCGAGGCGCTCGAGGCAGAACGAGAAGCTGCAGCTCAGTTCGATGAGCGCAGCGCATTTGGTGACTTTCCATCGGTCGAGATCGTGCTGCCAGAGGAGGCTCGTGCGCTCGAGGACGCCGATTCGACGAGCGTCATTCGCACAGCATCGCAGCGGTCGGAAGCCACGACGGGTGCACTTGACACCGTCGAGGACGAAGCGATCGAATCTGACGTCGAGCAGCCGCTCACCGTCGGAAGCGGAGCCGCAGCGAGCGGATCTGGTGCATGGGGTCCGTTGGATCCGCCCCCGGTTCCTGATCTCGCCAAGCAGAACCCGCCCGGCGCCAGTGACGACGAGACGCCCGACGATGACCGGGACGAGACGTCGATCGACGGCCACGCTGACCGAGAAGAGCGTGATGTCCGTGAAACATCTGCAGACTCTGACGACACCGAAGATGACGACAGGGAAGATTCTAAGGATCTCGAGGACGATGACACTGTTGCGGTGGCTGACACCGGTGAGGTGGCTGATGCGTCCGATGTAGCCGAGCCGACCAACCAGTTCGCCGCGCCGCTGGTGACTCCGCACCTGGAGACCGGTGAATTAGATGCCGATGAGTTTGGTGCCGGTCAGGATGATGGCTGGGTGTCTGGTTGGTCTCCGATCTCGACATCGGCAGCTGACACCGTCGAACCTGAATTTGGCTCTGACGAAGCAACGAACCGTGCCACTGTTGCGGCAACTGGTTCCTCAAGTACTGATCTCGACGATGCTGCTCTCGATACAACGGTCGGCGATCAGGATGTAACTGCTTCGGTCCTCGATGATGAGTCAGAGGACGCAACAAGCGAGAGTGAGGCGCCCAAGTTTCCTCAGCGTGTTGGACGTCGCAGCGCAACGCAGGCCACCGAGCGCGCTGGCGATGTCGATGCGCCGTTCGGTGTAGAGATCCCCGGGGTCGACGATGTCGCGACATCCCCCTCTGCCGACGAAAGCGTCGACGCTGCCGCGGCGGAGCAACCAGCTGGCGACGCATCAAATAGCCCTGTATCGAATAGTCCTACTGCAGCGGGCACTAGCTTTGCGGACAATGAACTGGTGGACTTCGACGAGGACGCCGACGGCCCCGCCCCGATGCCGATTCGCCCTGTCTCCCGGCCGTCCGGCGATGACGACGCTTCCATTGCCCGGTCCACAAAGAACGGCGGTCGTTCACAGTCCGCTGCCTTAGAGCAAGCGCGCCGAGAGCGCCTGGCGCAGGCCCAAAAGGCCGCGGAGCGAATGCGTGACAAGGCCCGAGGCGAGCGAACGAGTGATGATATGGCGTTCGTCAGTGAGTTCGAGTCTGTTTCCGAGGCCCAGACAGGGTCGACGCCGTCATCCACATCGATCTCCTCCTCGACAAAGAGCGGCATGCGTCCGCCGGGCGCTCCTGGTGGCCCGGTCGCATCATCGCCATCGAGTGAGAGCTCAGATGCTGCGGTAGCGGATCCGCCGTCGGTCGCTGGTAGGACCAAGTTGGAGATTCAATCCAACGATAGCGACGGTGCTCGTCCTGGTTCGCTTGGACTCGCGCCTCCTGTGGAGGTATCGACGACCACGGATCTGATCCATGTTCCTTCTGACGAGAAGACTCCAGTAGACATCCTGGATCGGATTTTGGCGTTCGTGGTGTTCGTGAGCGGTCTGGCGATGATCGTTGGCACATTTTTGAATTGGACCACCGGACCCGGCGACGAAGTCGGATGGGATCGGCCCGACGGGATCGTCGCAGTTGTTGCCGGCGTGGTTGCGGCGACGGCGTCAGGCCCACTGTTCGTCGGAATCCGTTTCATCTCCCGACCTGTTGCAATTGTCGCCGGCGTGGTTGCCGTGATGGTCGCTGGCGTGGTGGGTGTGACGACGCTGACCGAAAGCGAAACAACGGGCCTCATGCTGGGAGCGGGGCTCTTCACGGTCTTCGCAGGTGGGATCGGCGCGATCATCGCAGCAGTAGCAATGCGCTCGGACCGCCCCTACTAACCCCCACCGCCGTCGAAATTTGAAGGATGGCGGTGCTCCGAGGTCCAGGAGTGCTCAAAATTCGGTTGTTGTGTGCCGAAAACGACGAAAGCCGCCCACGAGGGCGGCTTCGGTTGTTGCTGGTTCGAACGAAGTTCGATACGTGGGCTTGTTCGCTCAGCGTTCGGTTCTTGT
>CAYVHV010000024.1:24759-58733 GCA_964451305.1 uncultured Acidimicrobiales bacterium
CGTTTGGAGCCGCTAGGCGAGAAACTCTGGTTCGAACGAAGTTCGATACGTGGGCTTGTTCGCTCAGCGTTCGGTTCTTGTGAAGCTTCGCCTAGCGACGTTTGGAGCCGCTAGGCGAGAAACTCTGGTTCGAACGAAGTTCGATACGTGGGCCGTACAGGACTTGAACCTGTGACTTCCACCATGTCGAGGTGGCACTCTAGCCAACTGAGTTAACGGCCCGAAGAGCGATCAGGTTAGCACCGGAGAATCAGGTTCTGACAACTCTCTCGCGGAGACCTAGAAGTACCAAGGGTGTGCCGACCAATCGGGCTGGCGCTTTTCGAGGAAGGCGTCCCGTCCTTCCACAGCCTCGTCGGTCATGTAGGCGAGTCGGGTGGCTTCTCCGGCGAAGACTTGTTGACCCACAAGACCATCGTCGACGAGGTTCATGGCGAATTTGGACATTCGTTGGCCGGTGGGGGACTTCCCGTTGATGATGCGGCCCCAGTCGAGGGCTGCGTCCTCGAGCTCGGTATGGGGGACGACGAGGTTGACCATGCCCATCGCGTGTGCCTCATCCGCCGAGTGATCAGCACCGAGGAAGAAGATCTCGCGTGCTCGTTTTTGGCCGATCATGCGAGCGAGGTACGCAGAACCATATCCGCCATCGAAGCTGGCGACGTCGGTGTCGGTTTGTTTAAAGATGGCGTGCTCGGCGCTCGCGATCGTCAGGTCACAGACCACGTGAAGGCTGTGTCCGCCGCCAACCGCCCACCCTGGGACGACCGCGATGACAACTTTTGGCATGAAACGGATCAAGCGCTGGACCTCGAGGATGTGCAGGCGCGATGCGCGGGCAGGGTCGACGCTTTCTGCTGTTTCGCCATCCGCGTACTGATACCCGGTTCGACCCCTGATTCGCTGATCGCCTCCGGAACAAAACGCCCACCCTCCATCCTTTGGCGAAGGACCGTTGCCGGTGATAAGGACACAGCCCACATCGCTGGTCATCCGGGCATGATCGAGGCAACGGTAGAGCTCGTCGACTGTGCCCGGTCTGAACGCGTTACGGACCTCGGGGCGGTTAAAGGCCACACGCACCGTTCCGTGCTCGCGGGCACGGTGATACGTGATGTCGACGAGGTCCTCGAAACCCGCAATCGTGTCCCATTTTGACTCATCAAAGATCTCTGAAACCATGACCGGAGAGTAGTACTTCGCGCGCTTTGATTGTTGGCTCCGAAAGTGACAGTGTTTAGCCGTGCCATCACTCCTGACCAGTTCGCGCGCACTCGTTCTGGCCCTCTTCGCGCTGGTCTTCCTTCTGACGGGTTCTGTAACAGCGCAGGAAGACGTCGAGCGCCTCGAGGATCTCGAGGCCGAACGCGAACAGGTTCTCCTCGATTTGGCTGCCGCAGCAAGCCTCGTGGACGCGAGTGAAGCGTCCTTTGAAGAGGTCGCAGGCGCTCTCGATGACCTCAACGCATTGGTCGATTTGCAAGAGGCGCGCCTCGCCGATGCGGCCCAAGCGGTGGATTCGGCCGAGCTGTTGGTCGAACAAGCGGAGGCACAACGAGAGGTCATCGAGGCAGAAGCTGCCGATTTGCGGGCACTCGTCGCTGACCTGGCAGTGGAGTCCTTCACTGGTGAGAACGGGGAGAACGGCGAAGACCTGACGGCCTTCCTGTTGAACGATGATCCAACCGAGGCTGTTCGGCGCCGGAGTTTGGTCGAGTTTCACACCGGAAATCTCGGCGATGCACTCGATCGTTTGCGAGTGCTTGAACTCGATGCAGAGCAGGTCGAAGCAGACCGTCAACGTGCGGTCCAAGCTGCGGAATTAAACCGCGCCGAGCAGGTCGTGCGCCGAGAAGAGCTCGAAGCTGCTCAGGATCAACAGGTCCAACTCGTCCTCGATGTGGAAGCGCGCCTCGAGGCTCGATTGGCCGAGGCACAGGCGGTGCGGGAGTTCGATGAAGAACTCGCTGCGGAAATTCAGCAGCAAGAAGAGGTCATCGCAGCCCGTATTCGTGCTGAAGCTGCGGCCAAGGCAGCCGCCGAAGCCGCTGCTCGTGCCGCAGCAGCAGCTGCGAGCCAGCCGGCTCTCCCGGAAAGTGGCGAGATTGTCAATGCGTCGGGTTTCCAGGTCCACGAATCGGTGGCGACGAACGTGAATAACATGATCGCAGCCGCCGCCGACGATGGCGTCTCGTTGAGCGGTTCGGGTTGGCGGTCCCCACAGCGCACCGCTGAGCTCCGAGTGATCAATGGTTGCCCCGACATCTACACCTCATCAGCGAGCAGTTGTCGCATTCCCACGGCTCGTCCGGGCCAATCTCAGCACGAGCGAGGACTAGCGATCGACTTCCGCAATTGTTCACGAGGCTCGGCGTGCTTTGTGTGGTTGTCCAACAACGCTGCGACATACGGCTTCTTCAACCTGCCGAGTGAGTCGTGGCACTGGTCCGTAAACGGCAAGTAACCCAAAGCGTACTTCCGTGAGAACGGTACGGAAACGAGCTCGGTTGCTCTCGGTGCGTGGCATCACCCCGTCACGGTGCGCGGTCAAGTAGTTTTTATGCCGTGCTTCCCCTGGTACCAAAACTCGCGCGGGCATTGGCGTTACCAACGATTTACCTCGCATTGGCCGTCTCTGTTGGTGTACCAGCGGACGCACAAACGGCTCAAGAGGTTCTCGAGGAACTGCGGGAAGATCGAGAGCGCATTCAACAGGAGGCGGCGGCACAAGCGCTCCAGGTCGATGCCGCAACAGCGGACTTCGACGTGTTGGCTGCAGCCCTCGATGACCTCAACGGTCTCGTCGATCTCCAAGAAGCACGCTTGATCGACGCTGAGCAAGCGGTTCGCTCGGCCGAGACACAAGTCCAGCAGGCACTCGAACGGGAAGCGGTGATCGATGGTGAAGTGCAGGCGCTTCGATCGAGTGTCCGCGATCTTGCACTCGCATCCTTCACTGGTGAGGGCGGGGTGAACGGGCAAGACTTCACTGCGTTGTTGCTCTCCGACGATCCGACGGAGGCTATGCGTCGCCGCAGCCTCGTTGAGTTCCAGACCGGGTCGTTGGGCGATGGTATCGATCAACTTCGTGCGCTCACCGCCGAGGCAGAGCTGGTATCGGCGCGGCGACGCGATGCCGCTGTGCTCGCCGAGGCTGGCAGAGCCGAAGCAATCGAGCGCCAAGAACAACTGGCCAGCGCACAGGCCGCCCAGACCGAACTCGTCCTCGCAACCGAAAAGCGGCTCGAAGCACGTCTCGCGGAGGCAGCGGTACTCGCCGATCGAGATGCGGAAGCAGCAGCGCTGATAAGCCAGCAAGAAGAGGTGATCGCCGCGCAGATCCGTGCCGCAGCAGCCCGCCGTGCCGCAGCGGCAGCCGCCGCCGCTGCAGCGTCGGACTCGGCAAACCCGCCTGTTGTGATAACGCCCGACGAGATCACAACGGTGCGTGGAATTCAAGTGCATCGCGATATCGCGGGCAATCTCGAGGCAATGATGGCCGCTGCGGCCGCCGATGGGGTTGCGCTTGGTGGCTGGGGATACCGCGACAATGTGGAACAGATTCGCCTTCGTCAGCAGAACTGCGGAACATCCGACTTCGATATCTGGGAGCGAAGTGCTTCCTCGTGCAGCCCGCCGACCGCGCGCCCTGGATTGTCCCAGCACGAACAAGGGCTCGCGATCGATTTCACGTACAACGATGGATCGATTACCACCCATTCCAACCCCGGGTTTGTGTGGTTGGCGCAGAACGCTTCACGGTGGGGGTTCTTCAACCTTCCATCCGAACCATGGCATTGGTCGACAACGGGCCGTTAGTGAGAAATCGGCCTTCGAAACCCCACTGCGTGATGATTTGTCAGGCTCCTGAAGGCGAACGGTCAACATAGGCCAAAAGACCTAATTTCGCATTGTGTCGGGCCGATAGCTGGACATGTCTCTATTACCACGGCGGATATCTCTCGTCGTCCTGTTCATCGTTGCGGCCCTCGCATTTGCCGTGTCGTTGCCGCTCGACGACGTATTCGCGCAGGACGATGAGCTGCCAACGGATCTCGAGGAGTTGAAGGACGAACGCGAGCGCACAGCTCGCGAAGCCGCCTTTGCCGTACGGGATATCGACGTGGTCACCGCGAGTGTGGAAGAAGTAACGAAAGCGCTCGATGAGATCGCTGCGTTCGTCGAGATTCAGCAGATTCGGCTCGAGGAAGCCGAGAGCCTCTACGAGAACTCACTAACAGCGGTGGAGCGTGCGGAGACCGAACGCGAAGATATCCTCGTCGCCGCTGACGTCCTCCGTAGCTATATTGCCGACCTCGCAGTGTCGAGCTTTACCGGCGAGGCGGGAACAGCAAACGACGAAGTAACCGAGCTCATCTTGTCCGACGATCCCGGTGAGTCTGCCCGGTTCGTGCACTTGCTCGAACTACAGACCGGCTCTCTCAGTGACAGCATCGATCAACTTCGTGGCCTCGAAGTGGAAGCAGCGGCGCTCATCATCGAGCAAGAAAAGTCGGCTCTTCGAGCCGAGGATGCCCTCCGGGAGGTCGAGAGCCGTGCCGAAGAACTCGACGCTGCTCTGGAACAGCAACAGGTTGTGGTCGCTGCAGCCGAGCTACGGCTCGAGGCTCAACTCGCCGAAGCCGCATTTCTCGAAGAGCGTGATCTCGAGCTCGCAACGGCAATTCGAGATCAACAAGCAGCGATCAGCAATCGTATTGCGTCGGTAGCCCGCTCTCAAGGTATCGAGATTCCCGAACCCGTAGACCTCGACGACATCGAGTTGATCTCGTTCTACCACCCAGAAGATGAGATTTCGATCGACCCAGAGACCGGCGAAGAACTTCCAGGACTCGTTCCGCTCGATGCTGAACCGTTCTTCCAGATCGAAGTGCACACCGATATTGCCGAGCAGACCCGCCGGCTCTATCAAACGGCATTCGACCAAGGCATCGATCTCGGCGGCTGGGGGTACCGGCCGATCCAGCGTCAGGTCGAACTTCGATCGATCAACGGCTGCCCAGATGTGTACACATCGTCAGCGAGCAGCTGTCGGGTGCCGACCGCACGACCAGGATTCTCCAAGCACGAACAGGGACGCGCGATCGATTTCCAATGGAACGGTGGTGGCATTGGCTCACGGAACTCTGCAGCCTTCCAGTGGCTTCAGGCCAATGCTCCTCAGTACGGCTTTGTAAACCTGCCGTCAGAGCCTTGGCATTGGAGCATTGACGAAGGCGCCGAACGCCTGCCCGGCTAGACGCTTAGTCGTCTTGTGGCGTTGGATTCCAAATGCCGGGACCGGCGGGAACTCGAACCTCGCCCGACGTATCGAGCAGGCCAGGGTCCATGTTTCGAATGAGACGGCCGGTCGCCAGACCATGTGGGCCCGACGTCGGCGCCAACGCAGCGGCCGCGTGGACTGCAGCTGCTAACCCGACGTCACGGTCGATCGACGATGTCACGATGAAACGATGTTCTGGGTGGCGCTCACTCAGATCGAGCAGCTTGTCAATACCCCCAATGGCAGCTGGCTTGACCACGACCGTTTTGACGTCAGCAGTTGCGATCGCATCATCGGGGTTCGTGCTCGTGTCGAGGTCGGTCGCGATAGCGACACCGATCTCCTTAGATAGCGCAACGAACTCGGATGGATTCGACGTGGGGTCTTCGATATAGCCAATGCGATGTTTGCCGACGCGACCGATGATTCGAGTTGTGGTCTCGGCGTTCCATGCGCCGTTCGCATCGAGTCGTAGCTCGACGTTGCTCCCAGCAGCCTCGCTGGCGGCGACGATCCTCGTGATATCGAGGCTGTGATCGACCGCCCCGACCTTGAGCTTGATGGCTCGCATTCCTTGCTCGACCAGTTGACGGGCTCGCGCATGGACCGCTGCTGGGCTGGCTTCGCCGATCAAACCATTGACGTAGACCCGAGTTGCCGATCCAGGCCGGAGCCATTGACTTGCCGATTGATCATTCGCTCGAGATTGAAGGTCGATGAGTGCGGTATGAATCGCAAATCTTGTGAGAACCGAGTGCTCGTGGTCATCGAGCCCCGACAACGCGTCATCGACTGTCGACGATCCAATGGATCGGCACCAGTCTCCGATTTCGGTGGCGAGTTGCTCGAGCTTTGGGCCCGCCTGACCGGGAATCGGGGCGGTTTCGCCAACACCGACAAAGTCGTCCGTTTCGATGGTGACCGCCATCCCGCCGCGATCACCAATGCTGCCCGCACCGGTAGGTACCGATTCGTTCAAGCGGATATCGATTGGCGTTGAGCTAGCTCGGGTGATCCTCATCTGACTCACACTTTGTCAGATGCGGCCGAACAATCGACGCAACCTGCGAAAGATTCTCGATATGGACCACGTGGCCTGCTCCGTCGATGATCTCGCAAGCCCCGACCTTTGTGGACTCGGCGATTTGGACGGCAAGTCCGGAGAACTTCTCGTCGAGCGAACCTGCGATTGCGAGGACCGGAGAACGAATCGATGCCAAGAGGTGCCAGAGGGGAGGCATCGCTCCAGTGCCCGTGCCGCGAAGGCTATTCGCGAGACCCACAGGATCTGTTTCACGGCGCTGCGCCTTGGTCTCTTGCAATGCATCGCTCGTGAGCCCGGTGACGTACGACTCGAAGAGGTCGAGGCTCAACCACTCGTCGACGAAAGCGTCGAGCCCGATGTCGAGAAGGTGAGACGCGCTGGCGATGTCCGCATCGTGTCGGGCGCTGCGTTCTGCGGGATCGGCGAGACCGGCGGTCGCGCTGAGCAGCGTGAGCGATGCGAAATACCACGGGGCCCGGGCCGCCATGGACAATGCCACTCGACCCCCGAGCGAATATCCGAGGAGATGCACGGTCATCGGGTCGTGGAGGCCGATCACCGAAAGGATTTGGTCGACAACCGACGCCATGGAGTAGTGCTCGAGGTGTTCGGGGGCTTGGCTCTTGCCGTGGCCAACGAGGTCGACAACGATTGCGGGTCGACCGTTTCGAACCTCTTCGACGAGCGGGACCATGGTCGAACCATCCCCGGTGAAGCCGTGAAGGGCCACGAGGAGGTTTCCATCTCCGGGAAGGTACCGGCATGCGAGTTGTATGCCATCTGGAGCGGTGAGCATGGTCACTTCGGGCACGGCAGGGTTTGTCATCATGTCCTTATTCGAGCGATGAGTGCGTCATGTGCGCCAGCGCGCTCGGTGGAACTGGTGGCGATCTCGATGATCGTTACTGCTTCGCCGGCGGAGGTGGCGTCGAGGTCGGCGAGCGTGGCGTCGAGATCATCGGTGAAGAGATGTCTCACACCCGGATAGCTGGCGAGGAACTCGAAGGTGGCGCCGTGTGGGGTCTGGAATAGTCGATCGAAGGTCTCGGTATCGAGGGCATTGCGAGCGGGCAGGAACGAGAAGATGCCACCTCCATCGTTGTTTGGGACAACGATGGTCAATCGAGTGCCGTTGCGGGCTGCGTCGAGGACACCGCCGGTGTCGTGGATGAGCGCAACGTCGCCAATGAGCACGAACGTTCGGCCACGGTCACCACCGGCTGTTCGGGCGCTTGCGATGCCCGCTGCGGTCGAGATGACGCCGTCGATTCCGTTCACGCCTCGGTTTGCGTACACCTGTACCGCCGAATCGGTAGGAAGGTAGGTGTCGATATCGCGCACCGGCATTGAGCTCGAGGCGACGATCAGGTCGTCCCCGGTGGTGTGATCGCTGAGAGCGGCGACGATCCCGGGCTCATCGAGCGTTGGCGATGCAGACCGCGTCTCCGCACAGATCCGAGCCGTCGTGGTTCCCGCCGTTACCCAGCGCTCGAGGTGATCTGGGGCGATGGTGAGGTCATCGAGGGCTGCAGCGAGTAGCGCAACCGGGGTGGATCGAAATCGGTGGGTCGCGAGATGCGATGGGTCATGCCACTGGCTTCGCGGGTCGATCAGAACATGGGTGGCAGACAGGGACTCCCACCAGAGCCTGATCCGCTTCGCCGTCGGGGTTTGCCCCACGTGAATGACGAGGTCTGCGGCCAAGGAATCGACGTCGGCGCGCTCGGTCGCGAGTGCGGGATAGGCAATGAGCGCGTTGCGCCCCGGTCCGCGCAGCCCACTCAGAGCGTCCGCGAGGATCGGGACGCCCGCAGCGTAGGCTGCAGCGCAGAGACGTTCAGCAGCATCGGCCGACCTGGTGTGGTTCGCGTCTGGGCCGAGGGTTTGGGGACCAGCGATGATGACCGGATTTTCCGCGTTTGAGAGAAGCTCGGTGAGCGACTCCACTTCGGTGGGGTCTGCAAACGGCCGCAACGGCACGCGTTCGTCAAAGACGGGTGCGATGTCCTGAGGTCCCTGACCTGGCTCCAGCGACAGGCGGAACGGCCAGTTGATATGAACCGGGCCGGATTGTTCGACGGCGGTCGATACCGCCCTCCAACCCGTGCGGTGTGCATGGTTCTCGCCGCCATCGCCGCCGACTGGCATTGCGAATTCGTGTCGCACTTGGCGGTGGTAGAGGCCAGGCTGCTCGAAGGTCTGACCAACGCCCCACGCTTGGTGCTCTGGTGGGCGGTCCGCGGTCATGACGATCAGGGGAACGTGGCTGAGCGACGCTTCGGCGACGGCTGGAAGAAAGTTCGCAGCGGCAGTACCCGATGTGCAGATCAACCCGACCGGTCTGCCGGTGGCTGCTGCTCGTCCAAGAGCGACGAACGCACTCACACGTTCGTCGAGGTGTATTGACGTCGAAAGCCCGGCCGTGCGAAGGGCAGCGATCGCTAGCGGAGTCGAACGCGAACCGGGGGAGATGCAGACGTGGCGCATTCCTGCATCACGAGCTCCGGCGTGGAAAAACTCGACGGCGGAGGTGGCGTCGATCGCATCCGCCTGTGGATTGGCGGGAACGGGGTCCTGGTGCTGTTCGCTCATGTGAGGTCAATGGTAGGGGAGCTGTGAGTCCGACCGGAGCCTCAGCGTCTCGATCAGCGCGAAAGCCGCCGCGGTTCTGACGATCGGGCTACCCGCCGACGTCCGCGAGCGACCGGCTCGGGTCGGCGAGTTCGTCGACGGTCGGCTCTCGCTCGTCGGAGGACTTGTGCAACACCGCTATCGGGGCGAGCGGGTTGTCGTCGGTGTCGCCATCTGCGGTGCCGTCGGCGTCGCGAAGGTCTTGGGTCTCTGCGTTGAGTGCGTTGCTGGACGCAACTGCGGCGGCTTGTGTGCGTCCTTGGCCATAGAGCACATCCAACAGTGGAAACGGGTTTTGCCAGTCCGAGCCACCAGTGGGATCCCACTGCATGTGCAGGTGTGGCGCTCCCGTTGCATTCCCCGAGTCGCCGACGGTGCCAACCGGCTGGCCGGCGAGCACCCGGTCGCCGACCTCGAGGTCAGCGTGTTCGTCCATGTGAGCGTAGTACCAGCGGGATCCGCTGTCGCCGATCATAAAGATGCCCTTCCCGCCGTTTCCGCCGCCCGGGAGGGCTTCGACGATGCCGTCTTCGATCGCGCGCAGGGGCACACCGATTTGCGCGAGGACATCGGTTCCGACGTGTGCGCGCCCGCCGGACCGTGGTCGGCCCCAATCATCCCAGAACGGTTTGCGGACTTCGTCGACGGGAAACACGGCGAGACCAAGTCCGAACGGTGCGGTCTCTTCGAGCAGGTCAGCGCTCTGGTCCTCCAACTCGGCGAGTGTCCGTTCGAGCTGCTCACGTTGTGCATCGAGAATGAGCGCGGTTTCGCCCAGCTCGACATCGTCTGCGTCGGCGGACGCGACGATCTGCAGGGAGAGTGTTTGACGTGCGCTGTCGAGTGCGTCGATCGCGACGTGTGCTTCGTAACGTTCGATCACGTGGTTGGTTCGCTCCATGATCGGCAGGAACGGCGCCCCCGGAACGGTAGGCGCTTGCGCTCGTGCCGGGTCGCCGTCGTCGAGGGCGATGGGGGAGGCCAACGCGAGGAGCGCGACGAGGACCAACGTGGTCACCGAAGCATGGCGCAGTCGGTGAGCAGCGGCGCGAAGATTCGTCCGAAAACGATGTTTGGGGGGAACAGAATTCACAGCGACGAAAGACTAGGGGGCCTGTGGAAAACCTGACAAAACGGGACCTATGGTTTCTATGAGTGGCGTTGCATGCACGCAGCGTCGAACATGGCGGTGTTCTGCCCGCAATGCGACGTTCGGATGCTCAGCCGCCGAACTGCGCCAGCGCCGCAGGCGACTCGCTATTGAGGGTCAAGACTGCAGCACCGCCTGAGGTCGTGGTCGGTGACGTTGGGAGCGTGACCGATTCGGGGCTCGACGTGCGGATGGAATTCGCCAACGTCAAGGCTTCGGTGAGCGACGTTCCGTCGTCGATGACGAGCGCTTCGGCGACCGCTGCAGACATCGAGTTCAATGTTGCCGGGTTTCGTTCTTCGCTGATCTTCAGCATGAGTGCCCGCAGGAAGTCTTGCTGGCGCTGCACTCGACCAAGATCGCTCGTCGGGTCGGCAACCTCAGCACCGTTGATGATCTCTGTGTAAAAGCGACTCCTCACGAATGCGAGCGCTTGCGTGGAGTCGAGGGTGACAGTACCCGCGGTTGGCAGATCGAGGCCGGAGCCCCGGTCGAATGCTGGATTCGGGATGTTGATTTCAACTCCACCTACCGCATCGACCAGGTCGATAAAGCCGGCCAAGTCCACCTGGACGTAATGCGAGATCGGGATGCCAAGCTCTGTTTGGACGGTGTTGATGAGCGCCTCGGGACCTTGAGCGAACGCCGCATTGATGCGCTGGGGATCGCCTCCATTAATCGGCAACCACAGGTCGCGCGGCAGCGACAAAAACTTGCTGCCTTCCTCTTCGACTCGGAGCACCATGATCGTGTCGGTTCGTTCGCCGCTGATTCCCTCGCCCAAGATGAGTCCGGCATTGTCGGTGTCACCGTCGATGCCATCGCGCGAATCGGTACCGATCAACAAGAGATTGGTACCCGCAGGCAGTGGCTCAACGAGCGCTTCGGACACCTCGACGCGATCGATGTCACCAAAGGTTTGGCTCGCAAGGTAGAGCGGGATCAAAACGACGAGAGCCGCAATAAAGAGAAGCAAGAACAGAAACAGTGGCCACTTCCGCCGCCTTTTCCGAAAGGTGGGGACCGCGACCTCTTCGGCGTACTCGGGCTGGTGAGGAGTCGTCGCCGGACCATGGTCGCGCAACGCAACGTTTCGAGCTGCGGGTGGCTCGTTCGCAAAGAAGTCCTCTTCAGCGGTCGTTCCACCGGGAATTTTCGGTCGAGCCACCGGCGCGGGAGGACGAACGACAGGAGGGGTCGCGCCTTCCCACGTGTTGGTCACCGGGGCATCTTCGATCTTTGGGATCGCTGCGAGACGCTTCCGGAAATCAGATGTTGGCTCTCGTTCACTCGCCACGACTCCAGTCCATCATGAAACGGGACAGAAGCGGTGGCGGAGGTCGATATTTGACCGGGGAGAAACCCCCGTTGCGACGATTACTCCGAGGGTCGTTGCGACGCGAATGCCGAGGAATCAGTGTTCTGGGCCGAACGAATCATTCCGCAAAAACGTCGTCTGATATTTGGACGTCCGAGCCAAAGGGTGCCACTCTGGACACAGGTTTTAAGCCGTAAACGGCGAACGCGACCACGAAAGTGCGAGGACCATGAACATCAATGAACGACGACTGAACGGCCGAGACGTTCTGGCGAAGACATTTCCTGCGAAGACAAAGAGGGGCTACGACCCAATCGATGTCGACGCATATCTTGAACTCGTCGCATCTCAGGTCGATCTGCTCCATGGAGACATCCTGCGAGCTAGTGAGTCATCGTCTGAGGCTGCCAACGACGATGCGGTTGTCATTCCTGCGCCCGTCGCCGAAGGGACAGCTGACGCCAGTGGGCTGCAGGCCGAACTCGATGCTGTTCGGGCTGAGCGCGATGCGCTGAAGGCACGACTCGACGAGGAACTCGCCGCCGCAGAGATGCGCAATGCGGAAAACCAGCAGCTCCGAACCCAGCTGACGTCGATCGCTCCTCCACCACCAGCACCACCGGGTGCACCGGTACCAGAGGTCGTCGCAACCGAAGCCGTCGAGGTCGCACAACCTGAAGAGGTCACGGCTGTCGTGGCTGCAGCAGGAAGCGATGTTGCCGTCGTCGACGAGCGTGCGCATCAAGAAAGTTACGACCTCGTGCTCCGTGCCGCCCAGCGTTCGGCCGAAGAGGCAATTTCAGAGGCGCATGTTCGTGCCGATGAGATCGTCGCCGACGCGAACCTCACCGCCTCACGGATTGCCCAAGAGAGCGATCGCAAGGCATACGAAGCCGCAAACCGGGCCCAAGGCGAACTCGCCCTGATCTCCAGCGAAATCGAGACGCACCGTGCAGAACTGAGCGAGATCGATGCGCTTGCGACTCAGCGTCGCTCAGAACTCCGCCTCCTCGGCGAGACGATCATTGGTTGGGCCAATCAGGCCAGCGGCAGCGAGGTTGTCGATCTGCGAGCTGGCGAAGACGCCGAGCAAACCGCCGCCAACGACACACTGTCATAGACCGTTCGGCCGCTGACGAACAACGAAGCGATTCGGGGTTGCCTCCTCGCATTTGCTGTTTGGGTGACCTGATCACCGATGTCGTGGTCCATCTGGAGCGCGACCCAACTCGGGGTACCGATACTCCAGCACAGATCATCACCGCCCGAGGTGGCTCAGCGGCCAACGTTGCCGTTGCCGTCACCGCTGCGGGCGGTGTCGGTCGTTTTGTCGGAAGCGTAGGTGAAGACTCGGCTGGCGACATCTTGCTCTCCGATCTCGACGCACGTGGAGTCGAGTCTCACGTCGCTCGGGTTGGAACGACCGGCACGATCGTGGTGCTCGTCGATGCATCTGGAGAACGGTCCTTTCTCACCGACCGAGGCGCTTCGACGCAGCTGGCGTCGATACCACCGAACGCCCTGGACGACGTCGATCTTCTACACATCCCTGCGTACTCCTTTACGGAGAGTCCTTTAGCGGAGACCGCCGAACACATCATCGGTGCAGCCGTCGACGCTGGCATTCCGGTCTCGATTTCCACCAGTTCGGTAACAGCACTTCAGCTCTACGGCCGCGAGCCGTTTCTGGGACTTCTCGGAGCGATCCGGCCCGCCTACGTGATTGCGAATAGCGCAGAATACGCGTACCTGATGGCCGGCCACCCGTGGATACGTGAAGCGGAAGCCACGGTAATCACCAACGGCGCTCGCGCCGCAGTGGTTCGCCAACCCGATGGTAGTGAGGTACGGGTTTCTCCGACCCCGACCGATGCGCTCGACACGACGGGAGCCGGCGATGCGTTCACCGGTGGGTTCTTGGTCGCTCGAGCGAGGGGTGAGGACTACGAAACGGCGCTGCATGCCGGTCACGATCTCGCCGCCCAAACGCTCGATCAAGCAGGCGCTGAGTTGGGTTCGGAGTAGCTACGCTGCGCTCGTGAACAGTCTGAACAACGCACGTGATCTCGTCCAAGCAAGTGAAGAAGTCGCCACGGCAATCGCCGAAGGCACAGCGGTCGTTGCTCTCGAATCGACCGTCTATTCGAATCTGGGCCTACCAACCCCCGAGAACGAACGAGCGCTTCGCGAATGTGTCACAGCGATTCGCAGTAGCGGGGCAGTTCCCTGTGTAACAGCCATCGTCGATGGCACGATTCGCGCCGGCCTGGAAGACGCGGAACATGAACGAATCTTGGGTGAGGCAAAGAAGGTGGCAGAGCGAGACATCGCCGTGGCGGTCGGTCAAGGTTGGAGCGTCGGCGCAACGACGGTTTCGGCCTCTCTCGCGATCGCTGAAGTCGCAGGTATCTCGGTGTTCGCAACCGGCGGCATCGGCGGCGTGCACCGTGGCTTTGAGATAACCGGCGATGTGAGCGCCGACCTCGATGCGGTTGCCCGAAACGGCATTGCCACGATCTCGGCGGGAATCAAGTCGTTCTTGGACCTTGCGAAGTCGCTGGAGCTTCTCGAAACGCTCGGTGCCACGGTCGTTGGCTGGCAAACGGACACGTTGCCCTCGTTCACTGCTCGTCATTCGGCTTTTCCGGTACCGCATCGCGTCGACTCGATGGGCGAACTCGCTGCGATTGCCCGGGCCCGTCTGTCGTTTGGACGAGGAATGTTGGTCGCGAATCCTGTGCCTGAAGCGAGCGCACTCGATCAGGTTGTCCATGATGAAGCGCTCGCCCAGGCACTCGTGGATGCGGAGGCTGCTGGAATTGAAGGAGCAGCGGTGACGCCCTTTGTCCTCGGCCGCATTGTCGATGCCTCCGGTGGCGCGTCGGTGGCTGCGAATGTGTCCTTGGTTGCAAACAATGCTCGTCTTGCGGGCGAGCTCGCTGTCGAGTTAGCAGCGACTGCATCGTCGAAGGACTAGCCGTCTATCGATGAGCGCTGCTGAATAGGGCTTAGGCAGCAGCCTGGCCTTCAGAGATGTACGCTGCGCCGTTCTTTCTCACTTGGCTGTAGAGGACCTGCTCGAGTTGGGAGGCGGTCAACGGCTTTGAGAATAGGTATCCCTGCATGTACCGGCAGCCGTGTTGGGAAAGAAAGTCGACTTGGGCGCGAGTCTCGACGCCTTCTGCGATGACATCGAGGTTCAACCCTCGTGCGAGCGAGATCACTGCGGTGACGAGCGGGGCACCCGATTCGCCAATCCTATTGATGAAGGACCGGTCGATCTTGAGCGTATCGACGGTAATTCGATCGAGATAGTCGAGTCCGGTATGGCCCACGCCGAAGTCATCGATCGCGGTCCGGATTCCCATCTCACGGAACTTCAAGAGCGTGGCGTTGACCTCTTCGGGGTGCTCAAGGGCTAGAGACTCGGTGAGCTCGAGCTCGAGGCGTTGTGGGTCAAGACCAGATTTTTGGAGTGCTCGAGCAACGTCGTCGGTGAGGACTTCAGACTTCTGGAACTGACGGGGGGAGAGGTTCACAGCGACGTTGATCTCGGGGAGGCCGAGGAGTCCCCAGCGCGCAGCGGTCGTGCAGGCTTCTTCAAGCGTCCACTTTCCGATCTGGTCGATGAGCGCTGATTCCTCCGCGACCGGAACGAACTTCTCGGGGCTGACGAGTCCAAGCGATGGATGATCCCACCGCAAGAGGGCCTCGACAGCGAAGATGTTGCCAGACGCCATGTCGATCTGTGGCTGGTAGTAAACCTCGAGTTCTTCGTTCGAAAGCGCCTTATGCAGGGCTGCCTCAATCTCGAGTCGGTGCCTGCCAGGGGTGCGCTGGGCGGGTGTGTAGTTCACAACGGTGTTGCGTCCGCGCTCTTTCGCCTCGAACATCGCGGTATCTGCGTTTTCGATCAGCTGCTTTACGTGAGATCCGTCGCGGGGATACTCGGCAATACCGATCGACGGCGTGACGTAGATATCTCGAAGACCCATGTCGAACGGGTCGAGGAACTGATCGAGGAACATGCGGCCGACGGCGTGAGAGTGGCGCTCGTCCTTCACCGATGGGACGACGATCGCAAATTCATCGCCACCCAATCGAGCGACGGTGAGGTTGGAGCCGACCCGGCGTGCAGCGGTATCGAGGCGTTCGCTGACCTGTTTGAGCAGCAAGTCACCCTTGTCATGGCCGAGCGAGTCGTTAACCGCTTTGAAGCGATCGAGGTCGAGGAACATCACAACGAGCTTTGCGTGGCGAACCTTCGCTCCTTCGATGGCGGTTTCGAGTCGGTTGAACAGCAGCTGACGGTTCGGTAGGCCCGTGAGTGGATCGTGTTGTCCCTGATGCTCAGCGTCGGCCCAGCGGCGAACGAGAAGCAGAAGGTGAGAGGCCACCATCGCCGACAAGATGCTCGCACCGACGGTAATCGAGGTGAGGGACAGCTGCAGGCTGGTGAACTCGTTCGCGGCGACCATCAGGGGCCCGATCAGGATCACAGAGAACGAAATGAGGCTTCGCCGGACGTTGACTTCTGACGAGACGAGCATCGCAATGGAGAAGACGTCGGGGGTTTGCGGGTGGTAATAGGCCGCCATGGGCATCGCCGCCACGATGAAGAAGATCACCCGCATGGTGCTCGAATCGAACGATCCGCCGAGGTCGGTAATCATGACGACGAGAAGCGCTTGTGGGAACAAGACCAGCCCGAACGGTGCCGAGATGCTCTCGGTATCGAACGTTGCGAGCCATAGCAGCAGAATTGTTGAAAAGAGTGCGAAACTGAGTGCGGCGGTCGAGAGGACGAAGTTGAGCAGGCTATAGATCTCTCGCATTGCAGGTTGTGCAACGAGGATGAAGTACGTGACGCCGAGGCCGGTAGCGACAATCGCCGTTTCTCTCTCGGTGATTTGTGCGCGGGTTCCGATGCGGAACATCACGACTCTGACCGTGCCAATTGCTCCGAGGAACGCCGCAATCCCGAACACGGCTGGTCGCAACGTCAGATCGAGGAGAACCGCCGTCATCGCAATCGTCTGACTCACACCGATCAGCAAAACGCCATCGGGACGATCGCGGGGTGTTTCTGAGAAACGGTACTCGTAGGTGCTGTGGGCCAGGAGCGCCAGGTTCGCTACCGCGAATCCAAGAACGAAGAGCAGCGATGGCATGTTGCCAAACACGATCGAGGCTACGAGCGCGATGACGAGCAAGAGCAACCACTTGCTCTGTTGGAGACTCGGCGTTCGCAGCTTGTTCATTATTCTCTTAAACGGCATCGAGCGGGGGCATGCGGATAGGGCGGATGACCTATCGCTGTGTTGAATCTGTGCTCAATCTCACCAAAACGTGGTGATCCGCCGCTGTCCGCCATGCTGCGTTAGAGGCTAATTCCGTTTCCGTGCACCGATCGGTAGAGCACGCGGTCGAGCTCGGCTTCTGAACGGGCCCATGTATCGATCAAGCTCTCGCTTGGGCGACGGAACGCAAATGCCGTGAACGCAGGGATTCGGTGATCGACGAGTAACGCGTTGTAGCGGCGAACGGTTTCAACGGTCTCGGTGAGCTCATTCGCAGGGCTGAGGAGCACTGCAAAGGAGTTCTGTGACGTCGCACCGAGGCGATCGGTGGAGCGCAGGCGACGGCGAACAAGGCCGCTGACACGGTCGAGGTCTTCGAAGTGTCCGGTACCGTGCTTTTGGGTAAGTCGGAGGGCGACCACCGCGGCATTCACCCCGGCACGTTCAACCTCAGCGGTTTCGGTAACGAGGAGGTCCCGCCAACTCGCAACGAGAGTGCTGCTATCGCGTACTGCGTTGATTTCCATGTCTGAATGTTCGGCACGAGTAGACCAAACATGAGTCGTTCTACCTAGAAGCGCTAGGGATCACGATGCACGAAGGCTGTCCATGGCGCTGAAGAGCTGGCGAGCAGGATCGCTCTGGCGAGCGAGCAGAGACGAAGCCGTAGCCGTAGCGAGCGCCGCATGGAGTGCGTCAAAGCACCCAGATGGGGTCACGATTCCGAGATCTTCGCAATACTCGTGTATCCCAAACCACAGCAGCTGTTCGACGTGTTCGCCCGTGAACGCGAGCGGTTCGTCCGCAATGGAGTGGTGAGCTGCGAGCACGACGGCCAGGGCGCTTGGATCGACCGGTACTCCGTTTCTTATCGTGTCGATCAATACAGCGCGATACAGGACACGAAGGTCATGGGGAAGGCCGTTTCGCATCTCGCGGCGATGTGCTGGCGTTACAACTTCGTCAGAACAGGTGATTTCGTCCATGGCGTCACAGTAACGACGGACTGTGACAGTCGAATGAGGCGAACCGGCACGGGGTGAGACACGTTTGTCTCACCCCGTGCCGGTCTCGGCTCGGCTGTTCTGCGCAGGCCCGGCGGTTCTGGGCCGGTGACGTGCTACCCGACGAACGCACTCGCAAACACGAGACTCACGATGGTCATCACCTTCAGCAGGATGTTCATTGCTGGGCCCGATGTGTCCTTGAACGGATCGCCTACGGTATCGCCTACGACGGCGGCCTTGTGCGGCTCGCCGCCCTTACCGCCGTGGGCACCAGCCTCGATGTACTTCTTTGCGTTATCCCATGCACCACCGGCATTCGCCATGAAGATTGCGAGGGCGAAACCAGTGACGAGCGAACCTGCGAGCAACCCGCCGAGCGCATCGACGCTCACGAAACCAACCACCAACGGAACGACGACTGCAAGCGCACCCGGAACGATCATTTCCTTCAGTGATGCGGTGGTCGAGATCGCGACGCAACGAGCAGAATCTGGAACGACGCCTTCCTTGCCTTCGCGGAGACCAGGGATTTCCCGGAATTGGCGGCGAACCTCCTCGATCATCTCCTGAGCGGCTCGACCTACAGCATCGATCGTGAGCGCAGCGAACAGGAATGGCAGCGCTGCACCGATGAACAGACCGATGAACACATCGACTTGGCCAATATCGAGGTTGAGCGCTTGCTCACCGTCCGATGCCGTTGCGATGGCGAACTCAAAGCTCTTGAACAACGCGAGAGCGGTGAGCGCAGCAGAACCGACAGCAAAGCCCTTTGCGACCGCAGCGGTTGTGTTGCCGAGCGAATCGAGTGCGTCGGTGACTTCGCGGACCGATGGATCGAGTTCGGCCATCTCGGCAATACCGCCAGCGTTGTCAGCAATTGGGCCGTACGCGTCGACCGAGACCACGACACCTGTCGTTGCCAGCATGCCGATCGCAGCGATTGCGATGCCGTAGAGGCCGCCGAGGTCGTCGGCTGCGACGCCGTCGACGGCGGGGGTGTCAGCAAATGCAAAGTCGCCGCCCCACCACGCAACGGCAATACCGATGAGGATCAGTGCAACCGATGCGGCGACCGAGATCATTCCGGCGCTGATTCCGCCGAGGATGGTCGTTGCTGGCCCGGTCTCGGACTGCTGTGCAATCTTCTTCACCGGTCCGAAGTGATCGGAGGTGTAGTACTCGGCCGTTTTGCCGAGTGCCCAGCCAACGATGAGGCCACCGACGACCGAGATCGCGAGACCGATCGGGTTCTCGAACAGCTCGTTGTCGCTGAACACCCAGAACGATGTTGCAACAACACCGATGATCGTGATGACCATGGCGACGTTCGTGCCGAGGTGGAGTGCCTTTGAAAGGGCCTTGGAATCGGTGGAATCGCCACCCTTGACCAAGAACGAACCGATGATCGAACCAATCATGCCGATAAAGGCGACGAGGATCGGGAACATCAAGAGCGAGAGCGCGTTGTCGCCCACGGCGGTTGCTTGCAAGCTGACCGCGAATGCAATGAGCGAGATCGGAGCGATGATCGAACCCGCATAGGACTCGAAAAGGTCGGCGCCCATGCCAGCGACGTCGCCGACGTTGTCGCCGACGTTGTCTGCAATCGTTGCCGGGTTTCGGGGATCGTCCTCTGGAATGCCCGCTTCGACCTTGCCGACGAGGTCGGCGCCGACGTCAGCCGCCTTGGTATAGATACCGCCACCGACACGGGAGAACAACGCGATCGTCGATGCGCCGAGGCCGTATGCGGTGATGATTTCGAAGGCTTGATCATCCTCGAGGACGACCACGAAGAGGATGTAGACGATCATCAGACCGAGCAGTGCCAGTCCCGCGACAGCAAATCCCATAACAGCTCCGCCGCGGAAGGCGATTGGAAGCGCCTTGCCGGGACCGTCTTTTGCGGCCTCGGTGGTGCGGGCGTTCGCCATCGTCGCAACGGTCATGCCGACATAGCCAGCACCGGCGGAGAGTACTGCGCCGAGAATGTAGGCAAGTGCAGCCAATGGGGCGATCACCAACGCAATGAGGATCGCCATCGGTAGAGCGAAGAAGGACACCCACGTGTACTCCTGTTTCAGAAAGGCCTTCGCACCTATCTGAATCTCGTTCATCAAGAAGACCATGCGGTCGTTGCCAGGACTTGCAGCTTTGACACTGGTGAAAAAGAAGCCGGCGAGTCCTAACGCTGCGACCGCCGACACCAGTGCCAGAAATGGAATTGAATTCAAGGTTTTTCATCTCCGTCTGTTGGCGCCCGTTCCTTAGGCGCAATCATTACGTTCCCATGAATGGCAGGAACCGTCCTCATCCGTCACATGTGACACGAATCACATACTCAAGGCAAGAAGCGTGAACAATACAGCTCGAGACGCAATCCGTCGAAACCTGCTCGCCGATCGGCGAGGCCTCGCGCCCGATGTGGCGAGGGCTGACTCGGCGTCGGCCGCCCGGCGAGCCTCGGAGCAGATTCAGCGGTTGGAACGGGGTGGACCGGGGGTCATCGCCGGCTATCGAGCTCTACCGGGGGAGATCGATCCAGCGCTCGCCCTCGATGACCTTGCGAACGCAGGCTGGACCGTCGTGCTGCCGGTATGTGGCGCGGGTGGCCGCATGGACTTCGCTCCGTGGTCGCCGGGCGATCCGCTCACGCCCAGTCGGTTCGGAGTAGACGAGCCGGACGCGCCGCCGGTGGAGATCGCGACAATTACCGCCCTCATCGTTCCCGGGGTTGCGTTCGACAGGCGGGGCAACCGGCTTGGCCATGGTGTTGGGTTCTACGATCGATTCTTCGCCCGTTGTGCTCAACAATCACACGATCCGTACCGACTCGGAATCGCATACGATTTCCAAGTCGTAGACCTACCCACCCCCGAACCTTGGGATATTCCGATGCATTCAGTGGTTTCGCCCCTGGAAGTGATAGACACATCGCTGTGCGAGTAATCGTTGTTGGAGCCGGCGAAGTCGGTTCCTATGTCGCTGACCGGCTCAGCCGAGAAGGTGTCGACGTGTATGTCGTCGAGACCAACACCAAGAGAGCCGCGCACCTCGGCGAGACCGCGGACCTCGAAGTCATCGTTGGATCTGGCACACACCCGGCGACGCTCGAGGCAGCAGGACTCGAGGATGCGGACCTGCTCGTTGCGGTGACCAAGAGCGATGAAGTGAACCTCATCGCCTCGATGATTGCGAAGGAAGCGGACGTTCCGCGCACGATCGTCCGGATCGAAGCGCCTGAACTACGAGGCCAGGACCCACACTCGGCGGCGCTGCGACGCGCATCGGGCGCCGATCTCTTTATCGATCCTGACGAGGAGACCGCGCAAGAGGTCCTCTCACTCATCGAAATGCCCGGCGCATCCGAAGTTGTCAAGCTCGCCCACGGCGAGGTGATGGCGATCGGTGCCCGTGTACCCGCCGACGCGCCAATCGTCGGCAAGTCGCTCATCGAAATCGGCGTTGAGAACGAGCCGGAGTGGGACTTCATCGTGTCCACCATCCGCCGGGGCGACGAAACCCTCATTCCTCGCGGTGATTTTACGATCGAAGCCAACGACCTCGTCCGGGTGGTGTGCAAGCGGTCCGCTCGACGCAAGGTCGCCAAGCTCCTCGGACTTGCCCGTGACGTGCCTCGCGAGATCCTGCTGCTCGGTGGTGGGCGCACCTCGGAACTTATTGCGGACAAGCTCCGACACACCGGTGCGCGAGTACAACTGATCGAGCGTGACGAGGATCGAGCCCGCAAGCTCGCCGAGCGCCTCGACGGTGTGAGAATTCTCAACGGCGACATCACCGACTCCGATGTGCTCGATGAAGCCGACCTGTCGCGAATCGAGCTCGTGGCTGCCCTCACCGGCGAAGATGATGCAAACGTCCTTGCGTCGGTCTATGCCAAGGCCGCTGGCGTTCCAGAGACCATCGCAGTTGTTCATCGACTCAATTTCCTATCGCTCCTCGACCAGGTCGGCGTGGACGCGGCGCTCTCCCCACGAACAGCGACCGCGAATGGCGTCCTGCGCTTTGTTCGCGGCGATGTTGCTCAGGTCGCGACCTTTCTTCAAGGGGAGGTCGAGATGCTCGAGTTCGAGCTGCACTCGAAATCGAGCGCGGAAGAGAAGTCGATCGCTGAACTCGCCCTCCCACGCGACGTTCTCATTACGGCGATCGTTCGCGATGGACGATCACAGATCGCTCGGGGTCGGACGGTGCTTCGCAAAGGCGACCATGTCATCGTCGTCGCCGAGCCCGGATCTGCAGACACCGTTGCACGGGTCTTAGGTTGAGCCCCGGACGATGAGCAAGCTCTTGAAGGGAACGGCAGGGCTACTGCCGATGCCCTTCGGTCTCGGTCTCATCGCCGGAGGCATAACCGTCAGTGCGTCCTCGGCCGTCGGGCTCATCGCCGATGACGACTCGTATGCCCTCGTCAGGGCGCTCGAAACCGGTCTGGGCGTTGCCTCGATCATCATCGGGCTCGCCCTCTTCCGTTTACGCCCGTTGGATCGGCGAGCAACACGAGCTGGCGCGATGTCGATGTTCGTCGCGTCGTGGGTGGCATTCAACACGGTCGCGATCGCCTCCTTCCTCCTGTCTGGCGAGTTGGGGTCGTTTACCGAGGTCATCTTCGAAGCCGTCAGCGCGTCGACGACCACAGGGTTCACTACCGTTGCCGACCCCCAGGAGCTGTCGTTCGCGCTTCGGTTCCTGCGCGTGGCCATGCCGTGGGCGACCGGGCTGGGTGTTCTCTTGGTGAGCCTTGGAGTTCTGCCCGCCGCGATCGCTGGAGCTGAGCTATTGCCCGAGCGGCCGCTCCGCGGCCGCAGCAAGATCGCAACCACCGGTGCTGATGCGCTCCGTAACACCCTGTGTTTGTACGGACTCCTGACGTTGTGCCTTGCAGTTGCCTTCGCACTGGCGGGGATGGATCTCTTCGATGCGCTCACCTACGCGCTATCGACCGCGTCGACAGGGGGGATGGCAAACCACGCCGATTCGCTCGGGTACTTCGATAGCGATCTGATCGAGTGGATCGCCGCTGCTGGCATGGCTGCGGCGGGCGGGAACATTCTCGTCGTCTGGTGGGCGGTGAAGGGACGGTTCGGTTCGGTCTGGAAATCGACCGAGCTACGCCTGTACGTCAGCTTGCTCCTCGTCGGGTTCGTCGCCGTGAGGTTCGGTGGGAGCGGATTGAGTTCGTCAGATTCAGCCGTCGCGATTTCCTCCATGCTCTCCACCACCGGGCTTCGCTCAGCCAACTGGGCTGGCGGCGCCCAGTTCCCGCAGGCCGTCCTCATCGTCGCTGCAGGCATCGGCGCCATGAGCGGTTCTGTCGGTAGCGGCTTTCGTCAAGCGAGGGTCGCTCGAATCGCGCTCGAGGTTCGCCGCAGTCTGCAAAACCTGTTGACGCCAAACCGCACGAACATCATCCGTATCGATGGAGTTGCCGTTCGAGAGCGGTCTCTGGAGCTCACCTACGGCTATCTCTGGATGCACACATTTACGCTCGCCGGGCTATCGGTCTTGCTCTTCGCTCCCGGGTTCGATCTTGTCGCGTCTCTCAGCTTCACGATCGGCATCGTGTCGAACGTCGGCGTCCTCGTCGACGGCGGCAACCTAGCTCAGCACGTCAACTTTTCAGGTTGGACCGAACTCGTTGCATCCTTCGGCATGCTGCTCGGCCGCCTGTCGATCTATCCAGTGCTGTTGACCATCGGTGGGTTTTTTCGCTGGGTGGGGCGCTTTAAACCGCACCAGTCGATCGGAGCGAACGCCTGATGCTCAGTAGTCGAACCGCAAAAGAACCAGCCGGCTTCAGCAACGAATCCCGTCGACTCCACGCGACCGTAACCCACATTGCGGGCCTCGCGCTCGTGTCGATATCGCCCGGTTTGCTCGTCAGCGCGCTCGTCGAGCTCATCGGAGGCGGCGGTGCGGTCGGCGTTCTTCTGATTACAGCGCTCATCTTTGCCGTGGTGGGCGGGGCCATGTGGCGCGGCACCCAGCTCGGTGACCTCACGCTTCGGACCGTCTTTGCCGCGGTCGGCTGGAGCTGGCTCCTCGTCTCGGTGATGGGAGCGCTCCCATTCGTCTTGGCGCGGACATTCGAACGCGAAGGGGTTGGGCGTTGGGTTGAGGTAGGCGATGCAATCTTCGAGTCGGTCTCGGGGTACACGAGTACGGGCTCGACGGTCTTGACGACGCTGCCCGACCTGGGCGCGGATGACACCGGGGTTGGTCGAGGCATCCTCTTCTACCGTCAGCTCACCCAGTGGTACGGCGGCATGGGCTTCGTGCAGCTCGTGATCAGCGTGTTACCGACCCTCGGATCCAAAGCGCTTGGTTTCATGGGCGCCGAATCGCCAGGGCCCACCGCAGACCGGCTCGCACCGCACGCTGCGGATACCGCCAAGATCCTCTGGAAGCTCTATGTGGGCGGAACCGCGGCCATGGCCATTGCCTTCACCGCAGCTGGCATGAACTGGTGGGATGGCATCACCCACTCGCTGACCACCGCAGCGACGGGAGGATTCAGCACCTACAACGATTCGATCGGCGAGTTCGACAGTCTTCCGATCGAGATCGTGGCGCAGATAGCGATGCTCTTCGGCGGAACTAACTGGGCGTTGCACTACCTCTTTTTGACCAAGCGTAGAACCGTCCACAAAGAGGACACCGAGTTTCGGGCGTATATTGCGATGTATGTGGTGGCGACCGCGGCGATCACCATCATCTTGACCGCGGGTGGCGAAGTCGATGGTTTCGGGACGGCCCTTCGGACGGCATCCTTCAACGTTGCCAGCATGGCGTCGAGTACCGGATTCGGTAACGCCCAAGGCGCTGGTACCGCCGGCGACTTTGTGCTGTGGTCAGCCACTCCGCTCACGATCATCCTGCTGTTGATGGTCGTTGGAGGCATGTCCGGCTCGACCGCCGGCGGCACAAAGGTCATTCGCGTACGAGTGCTAATCGCGATCAGCCACCGCACGTTGGCCGTTGCACGCCAGCCTCGCGCGATCGTCCCGGTTAAGCTCGGCAAAGACGTCGTGAAAGAGCGCGTCGTGCACCGAGTGTCGTTCTTCATGATGGCCTACGTCGCCCTCGTTGTCGCAGGCTTTCTTCTCGTCACCGCGCTCGGCGGCGAAATGGAGGCGAGCATTGGTGGTGTCATTGGCTCGCTCGGCAACATGGGCCCAGCCTTCGGCGCAGCAGGGCCGACCGCGACCTTCCTCGATGCGTTCCCAGCGCCAGCGCGCTTAGTGCTCGCGCTGCTCATGATCATCGGGCGTCTCGAAATCTTCGCTGTTCTGCTCATGTTCGCGCTCCCACGGCGGGTCGCTCGGAGAGCTCGACCTCACCGCCGTTCGTTCTGAGCGATTCGCCGCTGGCGGCTATGCGCCGAAAAGTTCGGCAATGAGCAGCGTGAGTTCCCACGGGTCGTTGGTTCCGGCGAGTTCCCGGCAGCTGTGCATTGCCAGCTGGGGGCAACCCACATCGAGTGCGGTCATTCCGAGGAGCGCTGAAACCGTCGGGCCGATCGTCGACCCGCACGGCAGATCCGATCGGCTGACAAATGATTGGGTACTCACCCCGGCGCGCTCGGCGGCGAGGCGGAACATGCCTTCGGAGGTCGCCGTGGTGGTGTAGCGCTGATTGGCGTTGTGTTTGAGCGCCGGTCCGGCATTGAGCGCAATGTGATGTTGCGGTTCATGGCGATCGGCGTAGTTGGGGTGCGTCGCGTGCGCGTTGTCCGACGAGATGAACAACGAATTGCGAAGCGCATCTTCGTGCTCGGCATCGCTCGCGCCCAAGCTGGCCGAAATCGATGCCAGGAGACGGGGGAGCGCAGCGGTCGCTGCGCCGGTCGAACTGACCGATCCAACCTCTTCGTGATCGAATAGGGTCACGACGGGGATCTGTCCGTCGGCGGAGACCCCACTGAGCGCTGTAAGCGCAGCGTGGCATGAGAGCTGATTGTCGAGGCGTGGGGCACTGATGAACTCGTCATCGACGCCGATCAACTGCGACGGGGCAGTGTCGTGCAGCATCAGCTCCGCACCGAGGATGGCGTTCTTGTCAACATCGGCGCTGCTCGCCACGACGTCCCAGATCGTGCCCGACTCGTTGGGCGACAATCCGTACACCGGAGCCATGTGACGCTGCGTGTTCAGGAGCAGGCCTTTGCTGCTGATGTCTCGGTCGAGATGGATTGCAAGCTGCGGGATTCGAAGGATTGGTTTCTCGACATTGACGAGTGCTAGGGCAACACCAGCGCCGTCGCGAACTGCAATCCTTCCCGAAAGCGAGAGGTCTCGATCGAGCCACGAGTTGAGCAGGACGCCGCCGTAGGTCTCGACTCCCAAACGCCGGTAGCCGAACGCATCGGCGGCGGGCTCTGGCTTGAGATGCAGGTTTGGGCTGTCGGTATGGGCACCGACGATTCGGAATGGCGCATTCGGCGGTGCCGATGGTGGCACAACCCACGCGACGATGGATCCGTCCTGCACCCGGTAGAACTTGCCCGAGCGTTCGGAGTCGTCCGCGTCGACGAAATCTGCGGCATCGAGCATCGCTACGGCGCTGGCGACGACATGAAACGGCGACGGGCTGTCGTCGATGAATCGGCCGAGGGCTTGCGCGTGCGCAACGTGGGCTGCGTGGGAGTGGTTATCGGTGACCATAGGACCAGTCTTGTCGTTCGCTGAGTGTGGTGGAGGGACCCGAAATCAGATAGGTTTCTTAATTCAGGCCGGGCCAACGTCGTCCCAGCGTGCCATTTTCGCGCTGACATCACTAATGAGGAACGACAATGACTTTCGGACTGCCGCCTCGGCAGGGCCTTTATAACCCCGAGAACGAACACGATGCTTGCGGGCTCAACTTCGTGTGCGACATGCTCGGGCGCCCAAGCCACAAAATTGTTCAACACGGCCTCGGCGCGCTCTGCGCGCTGGAGCACCGCGGTGCTGCTGGTTCTGACCCCGAGGTCGGTGACGGATCCGGAATTCTGACCCAATTACCAGATGCGCTTTACCGCGACGACGTCGACTTCGACTTGCCACCGTTCGGGCAGTACGCGACCGGTATTGCCTTCCTCCCGCAAGAACCGAGCGTTGCGGCCGAAGCAAAAGCCGAAATTCAGCGCATCGCTGTCGAAGAAGGACTTGTGGTTCTCGGGTGGCGTTCGGTGCCGATCCGTCCCGAGACGATCGGCGCTGGTGCTCGCGTCACGATGCCGAGCCTCAGCCAGCCGTTCTTTGCACACAGCTCTGGCACGTTGTCGGGAATCGAACTCGACCGCGTCCTCTACGTTGCGCGTAAGCGCTTCGAACACGAAATCCACCTCGCCGCAGACGCTGCGGAGGCCAGTGAAGCCATGGGTGGTGCGTCGTCACAACACGACGGCGTATATTTCCCATCGCTTTCGGCCCGCACCATCGTGTACAAGGGCATGTTGACCACGCCACAGCTCGGCGCCTTCTACGACGACCTGCGCGACGAACGCTTCGAATCCGCAATGGCCCTCGTGCACAGTCGTTTCAGCACCAACACGTTCCCATCGTGGCCGCTCGCTCACCCGTACCGCATCGTTGCCCACAACGGCGAGATCAACACGATCAAGGGCAACCGGAACTGGATGAAGGCCCGCCAGTCGGCGCTCGAGTCGGAGCTCTTTGGGGACTCGCTTGAACGCGCATTCCCAATCTGCACCCCGGGAGCATCAGATACTGCCGGGTTCGACGAGTCGCTCGAGCTGTTGACGCTTTCGGGCTACAGCATGCAAGAAGCGATCCTCATGTTGATTCCCGAGCCGTGGGAGAACCACGACTCGATGGATCCAGCCCGCTCAGCGTTCTACGAGTACTACGCAACCCTGATGGAGCCATGGGATGGACCCGCATCGGTCTCGTTCACCGATGGCACCGTCATCGGAGCGATCCTCGACCGCAACGGGCTTCGGCCAAGCCGCTACTGGGTCACGAGCGACAACCTCGTCGTGATGGCCTCCGAGGTCGGTGTGGTCGATATCGACCAGTCGACCGTCGTCGAAAAGGGCCGGTTGGAACCGGGCCGCATCTTCTTCATCGACACCGAAGCAGGACGAATCCTCCGCGACGACGAGATCAAAGCGAGCGTCGCAGCGAAACGGCCATACGCCGACCTCGTCAGTTCATCGGTTGCGCATATCTCGGAAATTCCTGCTCAGGTTGACGAACGCCCGCTCGAAGGCACGCTCGAGACACGCCAGCTCACCTTCGGATACACGCACGAGGACATCAAGGTCCTGCTGCAACCGATGATCGTGAACGGCAAGGAAGCCCTAGGTTCGATGGGTACCGATACGCCGATCGCCGCGCTGTCGGAGAAGTCGCGCTTGTTGCCCGACTACTTCCAACAGCTCTTCGCCCAGGTCACCAACCCGCCGCTCGATGCAATTCGCGAAGAACTGGTCACCGCGGTCGGAACGACCATTGGTCCTCGTGGCAATTTGCTGGCGCCCGGCGCTGATCTGGTTCGCCAGATCCACATCGACCACCCAGTATTGACCCCCGATGAGTTCCTACGGATCTTGCCGACCGACGATCCAGCATCTGGTCTCAAGAGTGTTCTGCTCGACATTGTGTTCCCGAAATCATCGGGCGCTGAAGGTCTCGCGACCGCAATCGATGGCCTGCGCAAGGCAGCGCGCGATGCAGTAGCGGACGGGGCGGGGATCCTTATCCTCACCGACCGTTCCGCATCCCCATCGCTCGCACCGATTCCGCCGTTGCTCGCAACAGCAGCGGTGCATCACGACCTCGTATCGGCGGGCATCCGCTCGCGAGCGGACATCGTCGTCGAAACCGGCGAGGCCCGAGAGGTTCACCACGTGGCGACCCTGTTGGGCTTCGGTGCTCGTGCGGTTTTCCCGTACGTTGCGTTCGAGACGATCCGCTCGATGGCCGAAACAGGATCGTACGGAATCGACGTCAGTGTTGCCGAGGCTGAAAAGAACTACATCAAAGCGTTCGACAAGGGCTTGCTCAAAGTCATGTCCAAGATGGGCATCTCCACGGTTGCGTCCTACACCGGTGCGCAGATCTTCGAAGCGATCGGACTCAGCACACCGCTGCTCGACGACTACTTCGGCGGGATGGCCGGACGCCTCGGCGGTGTTGGGCTCGACGTACTCGTCGAAGAGGTGCTCGATCGTCACTCCCGAGCCTTCCCCGCCAATCCAAACCATCGTGCGCATCGTTCGCTCGAGGTCGGTGGCGAATACCAGTGGCGCCGAGAGGGCGAATTCCACCTCTTCAACCCCGACACCGTGTTCAAACTGCAACACGCGACCCGCTCGGGACGATTCGACATTTTCCGCGAGTACACGAGTGCGGTGAATAACCACGCAGAAAACCTGTCGACCCTCCGTGGCCTGTTCTCCTTCAAGGGCGACGAGCGGCCGTCGATCTCCATCGATGAGGTAGAACCGATCACCGAGATCGTCAAGCGATTCTCGACCGGTGCAATGTCCTACGGGTCGATTTCTGCCGAAGCGCACGAGACGCTCGCCATCGCGATGAACCGGATCGGCGCAAAGTCGAACACCGGCGAGGGTGGCGAGGACGACGAACGCTTTGAAGTCATGGAAGATGGCGATTCAAAGCGGTCGGCAATCAAGCAGGTTGCGTCCGGTCGCTTCGGTGTGACATCGAATTACCTCGTCAACGCCGACGACATTCAGATCAAGATGGCCCAGGGGGCAAAACCAGGTGAGGGAGGACAGCTTCCCGGCCACAAGGTCTACCCGTGGATCGCAAAGACCCGTGGCAGCACCCCCGGGGTTGGGTTGATCAGTCCTCCTCCGCACCACGACATCTATTCGATCGAGGATCTGGCGCAGTTGATCTATGACCTCAAGAGTGCAAACCCAGCAGCTCGAGTCCATGTGAAGCTCGTCAGCGAGCTCGGCGTCGGTACCGTGGCCGCCGGAGTTTCCAAGGCGCACGCAGACGTGGTCCTCATCTCCGGACACGATGGCGGCACCGGTGCTTCACCGCTCACCTCGGTGAAGCACGCCGGTTCTCCGTGGGAACTCGGTCTTGCCGAAACTCAGCAGACACTCTTGATGAACGGCCTTCGCGACCGAGTTGTCGTTCAGGTCGATGGGCAGCTCAAGACCGGACGTGATGTCATGATCGCAGCGCTGCTCGGCGCCGATGAGTATGGCTTTGCGACCGCACCACTCGTGGTGATGGGCTGCATCATGATGCGGGTCTGTCACCTCAATACGTGCCCGGTTGGTGTGGCGACACAAGACCCCGAGCTGCGAAAGAAGTTCAGCGGTTCCCCCGACTTTGTCGTGAATTTCTTTGAGTTCATCGCCGAAGAGGTTCGTGAACTGCTCGCGGAGCTTGGCTTCCGGAGCCTCGACGAGGCGATTGGCCAGGTCGAGTCGCTCGACCTCGAAGCGGCGATCGATCACTGGAAAGCCGATGGGCTCGACCTTTCGCCTGTTCTGTACGTACCACCGTTGCTCGAGAACGAGGTGCGCCGCAACGCCACAACCCAGGACCACAAGCTCGAGGAAGCGCTCGATGCTCAATTGCTCAATGCAGCACTGCCTGCGTTGAAGGGTGGAACGCCGGTTCGTATCGCGACAGAGATCCGAAACGTTCACCGCGCCGTCGGCACTCAACTCGGCTACCACCTCACCACGATGCATGGCGCGGACGGTCTGCCAGACGACTCGGTCATCGTCGATGCCGAAGGTTCTGCTGGCAACAGCTTTGGTGCGTTCGTCCCGCAGGGCATCACCCTTCGACTCTCAGGAGATGCGAACGATTTCGTTGGAAAGGGCCTGAGCGGAGGGCGCATCATCGTGCGGCCACCAGAGGACCTATCTTGTGTTGCCGAAGACAACGTGATTGCGGGCAATGTCATTGCCTACGGAGCAACGGCGGGCGAACTGTTTATTCGAGGCAAGGTTGGCGAGCGTTTCTGCGTTCGCAACTCGGGCGCCAGCGCTGTCGTCGAGGGGATCGGTGACCACGGATGTGAGTACATGACCGGGGGAGTGGCGGTCGTGCTCGGCTCGACCGGCCGTAACTTTGCGGCAGGTATGTCCGGCGGAGTGGCCTACATCCTCGATGAGGCAGGCACCTTCACGTCGCTCGTCAACATGGAGATGGTGGATCTCGATGAGATGGCCGCCGACGATGAGTCCACCGTCAAGGCATTGATCGACCAACACGTCGTCGAAACGGGCTCCGACGTCGGTATCCGGGTTCTCGCCGACTGGGAGTCGGTGAAGTCAATGTTTGTGAAGGTAATGCCACGCGACTACAAGCGGGTCCTCGAAGCAGCTGCAGCAGCACGCGAGGCCGGCACCGATGAAATGGAAGCGATCATGGCTTCGGCCAAGGAACGAGGAGCTCGCCATGGGTGACCCAACAGGTTTCATGAAACACGGCCGTCAGACGCCGACGATGCGTCCAGTGCCGGTACGGATTCTGGATTGGAAGGAGGTCTATGAGCCCTTCGATGAGCAGGATCTCAAGACCCAAGCTTCCCGCTGCATGGACTGCGGTATCCCGTTCTGCAACAGCGGCTGCCCGCTCGGTAACTTGATTCCGGATTGGAACGACCTCGTCTACCGGGACGACTGGAAAGCAGCTTCGGAGCGCTTGCACGCAACGAACAACTTTCCGGAGTTCACCGGACGCCTGTGCCCAGCGCCGTGTGAAGGGTCCTGCGTCCTTGGTATCCACGAGCCGCCGGTCACGATCAAACAGGTCGAGATCGAGATCATCGAGCGAGCGTTTGCCGAAGGTTGGGTCACGCCCATCCTCCCTTCTGTCAAGACCGGCAAGAGTGTCGCCGTCGTAGGCTCGGGCCCCGCTGGTTTGGCGGTTGCACAACAGCTAACACGAGCAGGCCATGACGTGACGGTCCTCGAGCGGGCGCCGAGCATTGGCGGACTACTTCGATACGGCATCCCAGAGTTCAAGATGGAAAAGCGATTCATCGATCGTCGACTCGAACAGATGGAAGCCGAGGGAACGGTCTTTCGCACCGGCGTCAACGTCGGTGTCGACATTACGACGAACGAACTTCAAGAACAGTTCGATGCAGTCGTCCTCGCCGCAGGCGCAACCCAGTGGCGCGACCTGCCAGTACCAGGGCGCGACGCTGCTGGTATCCAACAAGCAATGGAGTTCTTGCCACCATCGAATGCAGTCCAACTCGGTGAGCTGGACGAGCACCCGAACTCCGCCGAAGGTAAAGACGTCATCATCATCGGTGGCGGCGACACCGGCGCTGACTGTCTCGGGACCGTTCTCCGTCATGGCGCAGCGTCGGTACACCAATTCGAAATCATGCCGGAGCCACCAGAGCACCGCGCATCGTCCAACCCGTGGCCAGCGTGGCCGCTCGTGTTGCGAACCCCATCTGCCCATCTCGAAGCCATCGAGATCGAGGGGGAAGATGTTCGCGAGTACGGCATCAACACGGTGGAGTTCGAAAAGGACGACGCCGGCAACGTCTCTGGTCTCAAAACCGTTCGCGTCGAGTCCAAGGTCGTCGATGGTCGTCCAACTTTTGTGCCAATCGATGGAACCGAAGAGACGTATCCTGCGCAAATGGTGCTACTCGCAATGGGGTTCACCGGACCCGAGAAGTCACCGCTCATCACCGACCTCGGCGTCGAGCTGACCGATCGCGGGAACGTCGATCGAACCCTTGAATACGCCACGAACGTCGATGGTGTCTACGTGTGCGGAGATATGGGCCGAGGCCAGTCGCTGATCGTGTGGGCAATTGCCGAAGGGCGTGCGTGCGCAGCTGCCGTTGACGCCGACCTCATGGGCGAGTCAGGATTGCCGGTACCGGTTACTCCAGCGGACGTGCCCTTGCGATAACACCGCAACCGGAAAAATCTGGTCTCACGAGACCAAAACTCCGGATCTTTCCCTCAACTGTGTGTCCCCATATCCGATAGGTCGGAAGTAACACACTCAGTATGTCGAGGGAATCATGTTCAAAAAAGAAACCAGCGAGCAGACCGCTTCGCCTGAGCTCAATGAGTTGACGACTCCGGTCGCAGCTCCTGAGGACGGTGCGCCTGAAGCTGTTGGAAATTCGATGATGCTGATCGGGGCAATCCCGCTCGCATTGATGCTGGTGGGCGTGCTCATCGGTAATCGAATCATCGGTATCGTTCTGTTCATCCTTGCCGTCGCCGGCTTCTTCATCATGTGGAAGAAGGCCACCGGTGCGTTGAACTCATCGCTCAATGCGCTTCGTGATGAAGCGTTCGCCGTCGCCAATGAGGATCTTCCTCGCTTGGGCGCAGCACTCTCGAGCGGTGAGCCAATCGCCAACTTGCAAAACAACCGACCACGCGTCACCTTTGAGGACGCTGAGTTCGCGAGCGTTGCTTCCGGGTTGAGTGCAGTGCGTGACAGTGCTGCCGGCATTGGCGAAAGCGTCACGGCTCTCCAGAGTGGCATCTCCGACACCTTCGTCAACCTCGCTCGTCGCAACCAGGCTCTGGTCGATCGTCAGCTCGAGGCCATCGACACACTCGAGGCAGAAGAGCGCGACTCGGACCGCCTCTCGTTGCTCTACCGTGTCGATCACCTCGCAACCCGCATGCACCGAAATGCTGAGAGCCTTCTAGTCCTCGCAGACGCAAAGACGCCAGAACGTCACAGCGCACCTGTCCCTCTTCAGGACGTTCTTCGAGTCGCAATCGGCGAAGTTGAGGACTACCGACGGATCGTTCCGATCTCATTCGACGACGCGTTGGTCGCTGGCCACAAGGCGCAGGATATGGCGCATTTGCTCGCCGAGCTCATGGAGAACGCTGCGCAGCACTCGCCTCCGGGCACCGCTGTCGACGTCACTGGTGCACAGAGCGCCACTGGCGACTACATGATCACGATTCTCGATCATGGCACTGGCGTTGCTGCGGGTCAGCTGCAGACGCTCAACCATCTCCTCGAACGCCCTCCAGCGTCAACGCTTACTATCTCGCACTCGATTGGCCTGCAGGTCGTCAGCCGCATCAGTCATTCGCTCGGCATCAAGGTTCGCCTTGACCACGGCGAAGATAACGGCGTCGTCGCAACGGTCTTCGTGCCAGCTGCAGTTGTCAACTCGTGGAGCCAGACCGTCGGTGGCGCTGCTGCAGCTCCAACCGCACCTGCTCCTGCTCCTGTAGCTCCAGCACCGGTGACCGATCTTGCTCCA
>CAYVHV010000025.1:0-1624 GCA_964451305.1 uncultured Acidimicrobiales bacterium
GGACGATGCTCCAGCGGACGACGCTCCAGCTGCACCGGTGAGCTTCCGAATTGTCGACCAGAACTTTGGTCGCTACCTGGAGGCTTCCTTCGGCAACGCATCAACCACCGATGTCGCTCACACCACGACGGTGTGGAACGTCGTTGATGCAGGTGAGGGCACCGTCTACATCCAGAACGCATACACAGGTCGCTTCCTCGGCGCCAGTGGATCGAATGCAGTTCTGGCTGACGCCGACGGTGACTCCATCCGTTGGGTTCTCGCCGATGCTGGCGATGGCACGTACTACATCGTGAACGCTGCGAGCGATGGACTGTTGCACGCCGACCGTCCTGGGTTCAACGTGATCACCGGCACCGAGCCAAGCGCATCGAGCCAGTGGGTACTCATGCCAGCCGAGTAGCTGGTTTGTAGTTCGCAATTCCCAAGAGCGTCGCCCCCGTCCGGTTCGCCGGCCGGGGGCGATTCTCGTTTTCGACCCGTCGACCTCGATGATTGCGTGGTGAACTAGTGCATATGAAAATACGCCGGCCAAGAATGGCCGTTCCGCTTCTCGCAGCCGCGCTCGTTCTTTCCGCGTGTGGCGTATCGGACGACGGTGCTGAACCGGTCGAGCCCGTCGAGTCTGTCGTCGACGATGTGGATGTCACCACGTCGAGCACCGACTCATCACCCACGACTTCCGTTTCGGAGGCGGACTCATCGCCCGCGACCTCTCTTTCGGAGGTAGATCCGGATCGTTCGCCGCCGACGACCGAAACCGCCGGGCTCGAAAGCACTGCCGAGGCAACACCTGTTCCGGCCGAATTGACGTGCTGGCGCGTGGAGGACTTCGGCGAAGAGGCGGCGGAACGTTGGCGCGTTATTAACGACGGCGTGATGGGTGGTCTTTCCGAGGGCTTCACCGAGTTCTCCGGCGGGGTTGCGACCTTCTCTGGAACGATCAATACCAATGGTGGCGGTTTCTCGATGATCCGCACGAGCGTCTTTCGTAACGACGAGCAGCTCGGTGACGCACTGGAGGGGGCCGAGTTCATCCGGCTTCGTGTGCGTTCGGCAAATGGACGTCGCTATGAGTTCACCGTGCAGGACATGGCGACGAACACCGCCGTCATGCACTTTGTCGACATTCCGGTTTCCAGTGAAGGAGCGTGGCAAGAACCGGTCATCGCTCTCGCTGATCTTGAGGCCCGGGTCTTTGGTACGGACCGCCCGAACCTGCCCGCGTTCAATCTCGACGAGATCTCAACATTCGGCATCATCCTCGCCGATGGATTCGATGGCCCCTTCAGCCTCGAAGTCGACCGAATCGACGCCTGCGCCCGCCCCTGATCTGAGGCACTCGACGCCTTTCAAGTCATTGCCTCTGAGGCAACCCAGTAATAGCAGCGGTTACCACCTGAGCTGGGTGCTGCAAAAATGGGTAAGCGCTGGGCAGGTGGCGGGATACCTGCACAGCGCTTACATGTACCTAGACGGCTGAACTGGCAAAAAGTCGCGGAGAATCGTCACCGTCGACCAAATTTGGTCAAAACCTAGTTCGAACGAGAGCGTTGTGCCCGTGCGTGCTAGCGGCCGAAGACTCCGGTTTCGCAGCTAATGCGTGTTTCTACGAGGCCGGCGT
>CAYVHV010000025.1:1724-54220 GCA_964451305.1 uncultured Acidimicrobiales bacterium
TAGCGGCCGAAGACTCCGGTTTCGCAGCTAATGCGTGTTTCTACGAGGCCGGCGTTAATGAGATCGTCACCGGGGCCTCCGTTGTTAGTCTCGCCGTCAATGTCTTGGCCGAGTTGGTTCCAGCTGGTGCCGTTCCATTGATAGATGCGTGCGTGCCCAGCGCACACATCACCGTTCCTTCACGAAAGAGCGCGCAGAACCCTCATGTTCACTGGGACAAGAGACCTGGTGTCCGACCGGCAACCGGGTTTTCTAGATGACGACGTTTTCGTAGAACGGTTCGTCATTCGCGATGCGTTCGTAGGAGAGCACCGACATATCGATCGTGCGGAACTCGCCATAGGTAATGAGTTCGTTGACCGCTCGGCCGACCGCTGGGCTCTGTTGAAGGCCGTGACCGCTGAAGCCGTTCGCGAACCAGAAGTTCGTGACCTCAGGTGAGTTGCCGATGATCAAGTTGTGGTCGAGTGTGTTGTACGCATATTGCCCGCCCCACGCGGTGACCTTGGCGATCTGATCGAACACCGGCACGTACTTCGCGACCGTTGGCCAGATCTGTTCTTCGAACTCATCGTGGCGAATCTCCCAATCGTCGTACGCGATCGCCGCGTCGTGCTCGGGGACGCCGCCGGTCATGAAGTGATGTTGTTCGCGCCGGAAGTGCACACCTTCGGGAGTGATCGTGAGCGGCACGTTGTGTTCGATCTTCGTGCGGCAATCGAACACGAAGCTCGTGCGGGCGCGCGGCTCGACCGGTAGGTCGAGGCCGACCATCTCCGCGATCAGCTTGGCTCGCGGCCCAGCGGTGTTGACGATGTTTCCTGCTGCGATGCGACGTCCCGATTCGAGCACGACTGCGGTTGCAGTTGTGCTGTCGGTATCGATGCTGACGACGCGATCCTTGATGTAGTCCGCACCGTTGTGGATCGCTCGCTGGCGGAAGCCTTGGAAGAAGGCCCAACCATCGAACGAGCCCTCTTTCATGGTTCCCATGCGAGAGCCAGCGATGGTGCTGACATCCATGTACGGGAACTCGGCGAGGGTCTCTTCGGGAGTCAGCATGCAGGTCATTGCGCCGCACTCGTGCTGGACCTGCATCTGTTTCTCGAAGCTCTCGAGGTCTGCATCGTCACGAGCGAGGAACAGGTAGCCGGTGCCGCGGTAGTTGAGCTCGGGTGATTCGCCATCTACCTGGGTGTTGTCGTGGAAGTTCGCGATGAAGTCCAAGCCGTACTGGCTGATAGCGATGTTGACCGGTTGGCTGAACTGCTCGCGGATTGAGTTCTGTGCCCGCGACGTTTGGGCAAGGTCATAACTTGGGTCGGGTTCAATCACGGCCACGGTGCCATCGAAGTCCGGGTTCTCGGTGAGGTAGTAGGCAACGGCGCTGCCGATAGCGGCACCGCCAATACACACGACGTCGTAACTCTCTCTAGTTGTCACTGGTGCCTCCGCGGATGTCGCCCGGAAGTGGCGACGAAGGCACCACATACCCCTGCGTCTTGTCGTTGTCGATCGCTGCTGGGTCACGGTCGGCCGGGTCACCGAATCCGCCACCGCCAGGAAGTTCGAGGATCAATCGTCGGTCCGCGGGAACGAGCTGCTTGCCCTTGGGAGAAAATGGGGTGCCGTCGTCGAGGTAGACCTTGCCCGCAGCCCCATCCTCGCCCCCGAAGCGACCTCGCGCCGGGTTGTCGACACGATCGAACATGGCGGAGAACTCAAAGTGGTAGCCATCGGTCGGTCCGATCTCGATGACCTGGCCAAGCCCACCGCGGTACTGACCTGCCCCACCGGAACCTTCCCGGATCTCTTTTCGCCAAATGATGATCGGGCCAACCTGTTCTGTCGCCTCCGCACTCATCGTCATGACCCCCGACGGAAAGGCGGTTGCCGTCAGCCCGTCGAGTGCCGGCCGAGCGCCCGTACCGCCGCTGTTGAACATCAGCAGTTCGACCGGCGGGAGGAGCTCGTTCGGGTCGGCTGAACGCGCACTTGCTTGGAAGTTCCACAACGCGCCGGCGCCTTCAGCGGGCACGATGTCGGGCAGCGCCTGGGCGATCGCTCCGAGGCACAGGTCGGTCACGAAGTGGCCGAGCACATGGCGAACCGAGACCGGGTCCGGGTCTTGGGCGTTCAAGATGACGCCGTCGGGTGCGCTCACCGTAAAGGGATAGAGCGATGCATAGTTGTTCGGCAGTTCGGGGGCGAGTGCCACCAACATGCCGTAGGTGAAGTACGCCTGGGCGTAGACGATCGGGACGTTGATGCCGAACTGGCTGAGTGGCGATGTGCCGGTAAAGTCGGCGTGCATGCCGTCATCAGTGACCGTGAGCTCGACGACGAGGTCGACCGGCTTCTCATAGCCATCGACGGTCATCTCGTTGCGGTACACACCTTTGGCCACCGGTGCGAGCGCTGCCATCGTTGCCTTGCGAGTCCGATCGAAGATGAACTCGGCGAGGTCATCGAGGCTCTCCATATCGAACTCGTCGAGCATCTCGAGCAAGCGCCGCCGCCCTGTCTCGTTGCTGGCGGCAAGACCGTGGATGTCGCCGAGCACCTGGTCTTGTTCGCGAACGTTATTGCGGAGCAGGTTCACGAGGTCGTGGTTGAGTTCGCCGCGCTCGGCCCACTTCATGATCGGAATGCGGATGCCCTCCTCGTAGATCTCCATGCCATCGGGGCCATACCCGCGCCCGCCAACATCGACTACGTGCGCAGTAGCAGCAAAGAAACCAATAAGTTTGTCGACACTGCCGGTCGACGACCCCACGTTGTCGTTAAGGTCGTTTCGCTCCGCTGCACTCCCCGCATCCCCTTGGTCCAAGCCTTCTGAGACCATCGAGCGAAACACAGGGGTTGTGACGGTGATGTCGTGGAGGTGGCCGGTGCCTTTCCACGGATCGTTCGTCAGATACACATCGCCGGGGTAAATACGCTCGGGGCCAATGTCATTGATGAAGTGGGGGACCGCAGCGGCCATCGTGTTGACGTGGCCCGGCGTGCCGGTGACCGCTTGGGCGATCATTCGTCCCTCGCGATCGAAGACGCCTGCGGAGAGGTCGCCGGCTTCGCGCACCGAGGTGCTGAACGCGGTTCGGATGAGCGTTAGTGCTTGCTCTTCGAGAATCGAGATGAGCCGGTTCCACATGATCTGGTTGTGGACATCGCTGGTGTTCGGTCGGGAACTCATAGGAGACCTCCACGTTGGCCAGAGCCTCTGGTAATGAGCAATGTCCCGTCGGGTTGCATGACGGCGATGTGGTGTGAACCGAGCACGGTCGTCGTCTGTTCTTCGACGATCACGCCGGGGCCAGCAACCGCATCGCCCGAGGCGAGGGCACTTCGTTCGATGACGGCCGAGTCGGCCATCTCGCCGCTAACGGGGTCGAAGATCGGTCGGGTGGTTGCAGCATCGACGGTGTTGGTGGCCGATGTCAGTTCGACGATCGGCGGTGCGTCGACGATCGAGGCAACCCGGACCGACCAGCTAACGGTTTCGATCGTGAGGTCGGCAATTGCCCGACCGAAGAACTCTTCGTAGGCCTTTGTGAATGTGGCGCCGAGGCCCTCGGCGGCAAAGGCATCAAAGCCGCCGTCGGCGAGCTTGACCGGGATTTCCCAGCCCTGCCCCTTGTACCGCATACTCACCTGCCTCTCAATCGTGAGTGAGGCATCGGTGCCTTGGCGTACGAATGTCTCGGCCTCGGTCGTCAGTTCGGCGAGCACGGCGTTCACGGCGTCGTAGTCAAAGTCGTCGATACGGGTGTAGAGCGACCGCACGGCTTCATAGGCAAACGGTGCTCGGAGGAACCCAATGGCCGAACCAACACCAGCGCCGGTTGGTACGAACAGTTCGTCGAGGCCCAGCTTGTCCATGAGGCGCGATGCGTGAAGCGGAGCGCCTCCGCCGAACGCGATCATAGAGAAACCAGCGAGGTCTTTCCCGTTCTCGACCGCATGCACGCGAGCCGCGTTGGTCATGTTCTCGTCGACGACTTCGGCAATTCCGACGGCTGCGGTGTGGTCATCCATGCCGAGCGGCTCCCCGATCGCCGAACGGATTGCCTCCGCCGTCTTGGCGGGGGAGAGGGTGATGTCTTTCGCCCCGAAGTTGTCCGGGTGCAGCCGCCCGAGTTGGAGGTTGGCATCGGTGACCGTCGGGTCGGCTCCGCCTCGGTCGTAGGCGGCTGGGCCTGGTTCGGATCCGGCACTGTGGGGGCCGATGCGGATCTGGCCGAGCATGTCGACGCTCGCGATCGATCCGCCGCCAGCACCGATCTCGATCATCTCGATGACCGGGATACTGATGGGCATGCCGCTGCCCTTCTTGAACCGGGTCGTGCGGGCAACCTCGAAGGTCTTCGCGGTCTGGGGGGTGTAGTCCTCGATGAGGGCGATCTTTGCGGTGGTGCCGCCCATGTCGTAGCTGAGTACGCGGTCGCGGCCATAACGAGCGGCGAGATCGGCAGCGAAGATCGCTCCGCCAGCGGGCCCAGACTCCACCAAACGAACCGGGAACGCTGCGGCTGTCTCGACGCTCACGAGGCCGCCGCCGGAGTGGATGAGATACAGCGGGCAGTCGGCGCCACGAACCGTCAGTTCTTCTGCAAGCTTTAACAGGTAACTCGCCATCAACGGTTGGACGTAGGCGTTGGCGCACACCGTGTTAAAGCGTTCGAACTCACGCATTTGCGGGGAGACCTCGGCGCTGATCGAGACCGAAATGTCCGGAAGCCGTTCGATGAGCATCTCTCGGAAGCGCTGCTCGTGCATGTCGTTGCGGTAGCTGTGCATAAAGCCGACCGCGACCGCGTCGTATCCGCGCTCGGAAATCGTGTCGATCACCGCAGCTGCGGCTGCTTCGTCGAATGGCACGAGCACTTCGCCACGAGCGTTCAACCGCTCGGGGACGGTGAAGCGATCCTTGCGCTCGATCAGCGGGGTGGGCAGCACGATGTTGAGGTCGTACTGCTCAAAGCGGCCTTCGGTGCGCGTCTCGATGACATCGCGAAAGCCTTCGGTGGTGACCAGCGCGGTCTTGGCGCCTCGGCGTTCGATGAGTGCGTTCGTGGCCAGCGTGGTGCCGTGAATGATCTGTTCGACATCGGCCATATCCACGGTGTGTTCGGTGGCAATCCGCTCGATTCCGCGCAGGATTCCCTCTTCTGGACTTCCGTGGGTCGTGAGCACCTTGGTCGACTCGTACGTCGCTCCACCGTCGGCGTGTGGCAACTCGATCACGACGTCGGTGAAGGTGCCACCGACGTCGGCGCCAATTCGGACTCCTCCGCTGCTCGCCATGGCTAGAGGTCCTCGACCTTCGGGAAGTTCGCCGGTGGCCGGATGTCGACCGAGGCGGAGCGTTGCTGTGCGGTGAGGCCGCCGTCAACCTTGATGATGTCGCCGGTGATGTACGAGGCATCGTCGGATGCCAAGAACAGGGCGGCGCCGGTCATGTCTTCGGGTTCGCCGACGCTTTCCATTGGAATGTTCACGCCGCTGATCTTGCGATATTCCTCGCCTTGGCTGTTCGTGTCGATCGAGCCTGGCATGAGGGCGTTGACTCGAATTCCATAGCCGGCAAGGTCGACCGCCATTGCCCGAGTGAGTGCTTCGATCCCGCCCTTGGTGGCGTCGTAGGCAGTGAAGGCTCGGTGTGCTTGGGTGGCGCCACCGGAACTCATGTTGATGATGCAGCCACCGCCTTGTTTAGCCATGATGCGCGCTGCTGGATGAGAAACGAGGAAGTGGCCGGTGAGGTTCACGTCGACGATGCGACGCCACCACGCCTCGTCGGCTTCGAAGAAGTGAAGCATCGGGCTGACCATGCCAGCGTTGTTGACGACGACGTCGATTCGGCCGTGGGCTTCCATGGTGGCGTCGATCATTGCGCCGACCTGCTCAGAGTTCGACACGTCCGCAATGGCTCCCATTGCCGTTCCACCGTTTTCGGTGATTGCCTCGACGACGGCCGCCACATTGGCGTCGTCGATGTCGTTGATGACGAGCTTGCAGCCTTGGCTAGCGAAGCGTTCTGCGATCGCTCGGCCGATGCCCTTTCCCGAACCGGTGACGATGACGACCTTGCCGTCGAGGGAGCTATATGTGTTGGTCATTGTTGCGGGTCCTTCTTACAGGTCGTTTGCGAGTTGAGTCGTGAGTGCGGCGATGGCTGCTTCGTTGCGCCGGTAGTACGTCCAGCCCTTGATCGGGGTGGCGATGATGAGGTCGGCGTCGACGAGTACTTTGAGGTGTCGTGAGCCTGCGGGCTGGCTGACCCCAAGCTTGTCGACGATGTATTGATTGCACGCGCCATGTTCTTTTGGGTCGCCGTGGACTTGTGGCGGAAAGTGCACCGCCGGGTCCTTCAACCAATCGAGAATCTGTAGGCGACGTTCGCTAGCGATCGCTTTGAGCATCACGTCGAGGTCGCTAGTCAGCTGTTGAGTCGCTGTCATAGCTATATAACTAACCTGTTATGTGGATAGCGTCAATGCGGGAAGTGAACTCGCCGGCCGCTCCAATGCTCCGCTCGACAAATGAGCCCGAGGCGAGCTGCTTGGTAGCCTCTCGTGATGACCGAACTCGCTGCCCGGGCCACCGTTCTTGCGCAGCGTGCCGATTCCGTTTTCCGCCGGAAGGGCAAGTGCCAAGTTCAGCTTGATGAGTCTGGCCTGACCGCGCTCTACGGTCGTCGCCAGGCCATCTTCCTCAACCTCAAGCCGGGGTGTTTGGATTCGGCTTCCCTCGTTGACGAACTGAAGGGGCGCATGTCGACCTTCACACCCCCTCGTGGAAAAGTACTGAAGCTCGATGTGAACACCTCAAACGGGTTGCTGACCATTGGAATCGTTGTGCCCGACGATGACGCCGAGGATTGGCTCCAAGCGGCCGACTCAGTCCTGCGAACTGCGGACTCTGGTTAGTTGGCTCGAATGAGATGAAATAGTCGCAATTTTCGGAATAACCGACGCGCTGCGTGGTTGAACACCTGACCTACAACGAATCGGGGGATGAGATGTTTGATGAGATGGGCAACGCTGGTGGCCGAGTCGAAGATGTAGTGGTCGCCAAGGCATCGAAGTGGATACCCCGGGCATTGCTGCTGAGCCAACTTCTCGTTCTCGCGGTCGTCATATGGGTCTCGGACACCTCGATTGCTGGAATTGCAGTCGTGGTCGGGTTCGTGGCGTCGGCCCTTATCATCGACGCTCGTATTCGAGCCATGGGCCTCACGGTCAAGAGCAGCGGTGTCCATGTGGTGAACTTCGCATCGTCGCACGTGTTCGATCTCGACACGGTGCAAATCGAAACCGAACACGTTGCCACTGGCTGGCCAGCAGATGACATTCCAGCTGCGATGAAGTCGGGCGAGGCTCCAAAGCTCGGCTCGCTCTATCTCTCCAACGGCGCAGATACCCGAATGAAAGTTGGGGTCGCTCCGTCCTACGGCACGCGCCTGGAGTCGATCGTCGACGACCTCAAGATCGCCATCGCACGGCATCGGATCTAGCAGGACGTCCGTTCGGAACAAACTTCTTTTGTAAACGCTGTGATACGACGTGTCGATTGGTGCCTGAGGACGCCAGAATAGACGCTCGTGAGCCCGCAACAATCTCTCGTCGCCCTCGATGCCGAAGGGGTCCTGATCCCCGAGGTCTGGATCGCAATCGCAGACGCCACCGGTGTGGAAGACCTCTACCGGACAACACGCGACGAGCCCGACTACGACGTGCTCATGAAGGGTCGGCTTGCGACCCTCGCCGAACACCAGATCAGCATGACGCAGATCCAAGAGATCATCGCTGGACTCGACGCACTCCCGGGTGCCTGCGACTTCCTCGACGAGCTCCGCGAGCGCACGCAGGTCGTCATCTTGTCCGACACGTTCGAGCAGTTCGGTACGCCAATGATGTGTCACCTAAATCGTCCGACGATGCTCTGCCATCGGCTCACTGTCGAAGACGATTTCATCACCGACTACGAGCTGCGAATCGATGACCCGAAGCGCAGAGCAGTTCGAGCATTCCAGGGGTTGAACTACCGCGTGGTGGCTGCGGGCGACTCGTACAACGACACGACGATGCTCTCGCAAGCCGATGTTGGTTTCTTGTTTCACGCACCAGAAAACGTCATTGCCGAGTTTCCGCAGTTCCCAGCTCTCGACAACTACGACGACCTGCTGGCTGCAATCACCGACGCACTCGCTTAGCCGTCGGTTGAGTTAAAGACCTTCCACGCTCCGGGTAGAAGCACACCCGCAATCGCGGCTTTGATCACGTCACCAATGACGAATGGTGCAATGCCGAACTTGAGCGCGCTCGGTTCGTCGAGGTCGGCAGCAAAAGGCACGCCAAGACGCCATGCCAGAACCGATGCGCCGATCGCATAGATGATGACGGTGCCCGTCAAGAACGCGGGGATTGCGGAGAGGATCGTTCGGTCCTGCTGACGTTCGGCCATCCGCCCTACCGCCCATGCAGCGACGATAAAGCCAACGAGGTAACCAAAGGTTGCGATCAATGCGCCATCGGCGGTGATGCCGCTGGCACCATCGGCGTAGAAGGGGAGGCCAACCGCACCCATGACGACGTAGATGAGCTGCGACGCAGCACCGCGGTTCGCCCCCAACACGCCACCGGCGAGTAGTACGGCGAAGGTCTGGCCGGTCAGGGGTACCGGCGTGAATCCGAGAGGGATCGAGACTTGTGCCGCAGCCGCAGTGAGCAGCGCAAAACTCAAGACGGCGATGGCATCTCGAACCCTCGAGTTTGAGATCGTCGTGTTCACAAATGCATCGATGAGGACGGTCGGCTGATGGATCGCTGTCTGCATGGGGGGCTCCTAGCGCTGATCGGTGGATCGCGACCATAGCGGGGTCAGATGCGGCCTCAGCCGTGGCATGAGCCACGGTTTCCGCAAATGCATGTCCCTTGAAGTTCTGCTAGCTGGCGGTTCTCGCCCTCGGTGTCCGCTATGCCTTGCCGGCTTTAGTCGGCTAGGTTCGCTACGAACCACGATGAGGAGAATGAGATGACATCAGTTGAGCAAATGTGGGGAATGGTCGCAGCGAAGTGGACCGAGGTGAACAGCCATATTGACGAGGCCAACATCGATACCGCATCAACGTGTGAAGGCTGGTGCGTGAAGGACATCGTCGATCACGCCACCGGATGGCAGATCACCGGCGGCAATGTCCTCGGTGCACAAATTCCTGAGGGGGCCGACTGGGCGACGATCCAGACGGCGATGAGCGCAGCACTGTCGGATCCATCGAACCTCGAAGGCCCGGCCGAAGGCTTTGGTGGTATGCCGAAGCAAGGAGTTGCAGGCATGGTCATTGGTGACCTGCTCGTCCACTCGTGGGACCTCGCCCGCACGCTCGGCGTCGACGAGACCCTCCCAGCTGAGGCCGTTGCCTCGACTCTGATGGGCTTGCAGCGAATGCCAGAAGAGATGCTCCGTGGCGAGAACATGTTCGGCCCCGCAATCGAAGTAGCCGACGACGCTTCAGATCAGGAAAAGCTCCTCGGCTTCGTCGGGCGACAGATGTAGGAGCGATCTCCGCTATCGGTTGGAGTGACCATACGCAAGGCCAACCGCAGGTCGCGGCCCGAATCCAACGCCGTCACCAATGAGTTGCCAGAAGCGCCAGGCAACCGGCAGGCGCAGTAACCAGCCAACAAACGCCCATGCAAGGTTGAGGTGTTCGAGGCTCGCTCCGACGGCGAGCACTCCATCGAGTGTCGTGCCGTCGGCTCGTTCGTAGCGGATTCGGGTGAGCGCCTCGTCATGTTCATGCGCCCAACGAATCTCGAGGCCGACCGCCCGCTGCTCGGTAAGGAAGGCCGCGATTGGGTTGCACGTGTCGCACCCCTGGTTGACCCACACCGTTGCACGATGTGCAGCGGGGTGCGGTCGCCAGGTGGGAATCCACTGTTTCTGGTCGCGGGCGACCGTGCTCCATGAGGGGCCGAAGCGCTCGTGGAGATCGTCGTGTTCGAGGAGTGAGAACACCTGGCCGAGCAGCAACGCGGCGACTGCGGCGAGTGCGATTGGCCATTGCCCATAGAGGAAGGTCACCGCGACGAGGACCAGACAACCCGACGCCTGCATTGGCGACCGAACGTATCGGTACGGGCCCGAGAGCACGGGTGCGTCGGTGCTGTCCCAGGGCCAGGGGGTGCCATTGTTCGCCGAGAAATCTCGAACGGCGGTGAGCGCCGGAAGTGACGGAACCCCGATCGCAACCACGACCGCGCCGAACGCCCACGTCGGGACATCGAGGGTCAGCGCCTGTCCCGCAGCTGCGGTCGCGAGGAACGGAATCGCCCACAAGAGCGTGCCGGCGAACAGCACGACCTGTAGCCAAGCGCCTGCGATGACGCGCGTAGGGTTTCCCATCCACTTGACGCTCAGTAACCCCGGGTAGGCAACGAAGGCGAGGAGCGCGGCTTCGCCGATGAGCCACGACGGGCCGAGTATGACGACCGGTTCGAGTAGGGGCATCGCAACGAGGTCGAGACCGAGAAGTAGCGCGATGGTTAACGCGCTTCGTTGCCGAAGTTGGGCCGCCACTGGCCCCCACAGCACGGCCCAACCAAAGAGTAGGGCAACGGGGATGCCACCCAGTTCGGGTCCTGCATTGCCGAAGCTCCACCATTCGAGATTGACCGCCATGAGGTTGCCAGCGAAGAGAAAGACCAGGTTCCATGCGGTTGTGAGAATCAGCGCTCCGAGGTCGAGTCGGCTCGGGGGGCGGGCGATGAGCTGAGCGGTTGCGATCGTCATCGGGACGATCGCCGCTCCAAGGACGATGAGGGTCTGCATCACATCGGGCTCAGGCATCTGCGTTCATCTCAATCACCGAAGCGTTGTGTTCGATCATGTCGATAAGCACTTCTGCGAATTCGCCAACACCCCACCGTTGGAGTGGGTCGAAATAGAAGGCGGGAGCCAACTGTCGTTCGAAGTCGATCTCGACCGTGAGCTCGAGGCCGTCGGGTGTCTCGGTCCAGTGTGCGGTTGCGCTATAGAGGGTCATCCAGTTGCCCAGACTGGTCGTGGTTTCAGTGAACGACCATGTGATCGATGAGTCCTCGAGCTGGGTGACCTCGAGGGTGATCGTTCCACCATCGCTGAATTCGATCTCTCGAATCGCGCCGACCTCGAGGTCGCCGCGCTCGGAAAAGTTGACGGGCTGGGGAAATGGCAGAGCGAAGAACAGTGGCTCGATTTCGGGCAGTTCAGCTGGCTCGCTGAGTGAGGTCACGAGATCGTCGGTTGAGATGTCGATGGTCCTGGTTTCGGCGACGGTGATCTGCGATTCGAACTCGTAGAGCGTTCCTTCGGCTCCGCCGAGGAGGAACAGCAGTGGAAGTGTCACCGCGGCGCCGACCCGGCTGTCGACAACCCGGCGCTTCGCGCAGACGAATAGGCCAACGATCAGGAAAATCAACGGTGATGCCAAGACAACACATATGAACCCTTCTCGAACCACCAACGCGCTCGCAAAGATGGCGATGACGGTGCCGCGGAAGATGCCGAATCCGTCGCGATAGGCCGGCGTTGGAGCAATCGTCATGAGGATCGCCAGGAATCCGGGAATGACGACGAAGTAGATGCCAGTGTCCGCGAAGTTGTTGTCGATAGATAAATGTGCGAGCACCGATCCGACGAGGGCAACGACGAGGACCGATGCCAGTTTCGTTGATTCAGGAGTGATCCCGGCCTTTGGCAGGGTTCGTGCTCTTCTACTGCTGGGTGGTTGGTTTTCCATCATCTGTACTTTCAGGTAGTCAATATAAACAAGTTGTTGAATAGCTCGTTTGGATTGATGGTAAGACAGTCGTCCACTAAATGCAACACCTGTTTAAACAAAATGATTGATATGATCTTGAGATGTCTTCAGAACAGGCCGAAAAACCCAAAGCTCGCCGTCGAGGTCGCGGAGCTGACCCTCAAGAGACCAAGAACCAGTTGGTCGCTGCCGCAATCGAGAGCCTGATCGAAGAGGGCTACCGAGGAACCACGGCTCGAGCGATTGGTGAGCGGGCCAACTGCAATCAGGCCGCGATCTACTACCACTTCGGAGGAATCGACACGCTCCTCGTCGAAGCATTGAAGCAGAGCAGCGCCGAGCGGTTGAGCCGCTACCAGAATGCACTTCCTGACGCGGCCAACCTGCAGGAGACCATCGCTCGAATCGAGACGCTCTACGCGGAAGATTCGGCGAGCGGCCACCTTTCACTCCTGACTGAATTGACCGGCGGAATCACCGCCGCTCCCGAGCTCCGGCAAGGAATCGAAGACGCGACAGCGCCGTGGCTTGAATTCGTCGAGGCACAGATCTCGGAGGCCGCGAAAAAGGTGTCGTTCGGGGCGCTGCTGCCAGCTCGCGACATTGCAGATCTCGTGTTCTCGATCGTAATCGGTGTGGAACTCCGCAACAAGATCGACGACAGCCCCGACCGCGCGCAGCGGCTGTTCCGACTCGCTGGGCTCGCCGCTTCTTTGGCCGACGGAGCGAGCTGAGAGCGCGAAACGCTCCACAACGCCCACGGCGCATTGGGGGATTTCCCGGGTGCCCGGCCGGCCGCGAAAGCACGATGATTTTGGTATGCACAACGCAACCAAAACCCGTCACGCACTAACGCCAAACCACCAGAGCTCACAACCTGCTCCATTCGGTGGCGCGCTGAAAGACGGCGAGTCCATTCTCGGCCCCTACGAACGGACCTTCGTGCAGAGATGGGTCGACAAGGTTCCCCGCCGAATCGAAACCTTCCACCTCACGATGCTCACCGTCGTGTGGTCGCTTGGACTTCTCGCCTTTGGCTACCTCGCTGCTGGCGACCTGCGCTGGCTCTTCGCCGTGAGCGCCATGGTGATCGGCCAGTACCTCACCGACCTGTTCGACGGAGCGGTCGGGCGCCATCGCAACACCGGCCTCGTGAAGTGGGGCTTCTTCATGGACCATTTCCTCGACTTCGTCTTCGCCGGCTGTTTCGTGATCGCCTACAGCTTCCTCGCGCCGAACATGATGTTCTGGTTCCTTGGGCTGCTGCTCACGACCGGCGCAACCATGGCGCTCTCATTTCTCAACTTCGCTGCGACGAACAAGTTTCAGATCGCCTATCACGGCGTTGGACCAACCGAGATTCGCATTGCCTACGTGGCCATCAACACCATCGTGTTCTTCACGGGAACCGCACTGCTTTCTTGGGCGGTCCCGATCCTGCTCATCGCGAGCATCGTCGGCCTCGCCGTCATGGCACACGGAACGCAGAAGAAACTGTGGGCCATCGACATGGCAGCCAACGGCGCGTCGTGAGCGGGTGGCCTAGCTCTCTCGGAGCGTGACGTTGCCGACCCGACGGAAGATCAACCCGCGGGGCGTCGTCGTCTGCTCTTCATCGAGGAACAATGGCATACCCGATTCGGCTTCCCAGTCGAGCGCAGCGGTCAGAGCAGCGCTCGTTTCCGAACGAGCCACATGTAGCCCGAGGCACGTATGAGGGCCCTTCACAAAGGTGAGGTGTTGGGCGAGGTTCGGTCGATCGATATCGAACTCGTCGGGGTTGGGGAACACGTTCGGGTCGCGGTTCGCGCCGAGGAGTGAGATCGAGACGAGGTCGCCCTTTGGGATCGTGACCGGACCAAGCTCGACGTCGCGAGTGGTGTACCGGTCAACCCATGACGCGGCGGGTTCGAGGCGGAGTGATTCGTTCACGATGTCGGGGATGATCGACCGATCGTTGCGGACTCGCTCCAACGTCTCGGGATGAGTGAACAGGTGCCAGAACATGTTCACCGTCATTGCTTCCGAGGTTTCGATCGCCCCGAACAAAATGACGGCGACCGCGGCCGGGATCTCCTCGAGGTGCAAGATCTCGTCTTCCACCAGGCTCGTGATGAACCCGTTGCCACCCTCTTCCATCACCGCACTCACGTATGCCTTCAAACGGGTGAGCGTCTCGTCGACCTCGCCGGGCACATCGTCGCCGACCGTAAGAGCGGTAATCGCTTGACCGAATGCCGAGTACCAACTGAGAACCTCTTCGGTTTCCACGTCGAGGCCCATCAAGTCGAGAATGGTCTCGACCGCGAGCGGCCCAGCAATTCCTGTTCGGGTCTCTCCGTCTCCGGTGATCGTGTTGCGCCACAAGCGGGTGGCACTCGCCATGATCCGCTCCTCCAGCTCTTCGCGCAGAAACTTGGGACGGAACGGCGGAACGAACGCGGTGCGGTGGCGTTTGTGTTCGGGGCCATCGAGGTTCAGCATCGACGTTCCGAGGATACGAGCGGTGGTGAAGCGGTCATCGTCGACGGTAAAGGTCTCCGCGTCGGACATGGCCACGAGCGAGAGGTCTCGCGGGGTAACCCACCACGCGTTGAGTGCAGGCACCCATGACACCGGTTCGTGTTCTCGCAAGCGAGCGATCAGCTCGTAGGGAGACTCGGTGAGCTCTTCAACCGTTACCGATGCGCCGATTGGAAACTGTGTACGTCGATCCACGCCGCCACCCTACTGCCTCCCCCGAACCGAAATTTGAAGAGTGCTGTGCCCAGACGACCAGCACTCTTCAAATTTCGGCATGTTCGGGTGTTTCGATGGGTGCTGACTTGAGTTTGTAGATCGATACTGCGGCGGCGGCGATCGAACCCATGATGACGAGGGTTGTGCGCAGGCCGATCTGTTCGGCCAGAATCCCGAGCGGAAGCGCGGTGAGCCCAAATCCGGCGAACCCCAGCTGCATGATCGACTGCACACGTCCTTGAAATTCTGCCGACGCCTGCCCGAGCGCCAGCGTGTTCGAGAGCGTTTGAAACGTCGTTGTTCCGGCGCCAGCGAGCACAGCGATGACGACGGCGACGAGAAAGACCGGGGCGACGCCGAGCCCGATCACCATGAGGCCGAAGAAGACTCCAGCGATCGTCATGATCGATTGAGCACGTGGAGAGTCGGCCAACCCGGCAACCCACACGCCGGCAATGAGCGCTCCGACCGAACTGGACGAGGTGAAGATCCCCACGTGCTCGTCTTCTAAGCCGAATTCACCTTCGACGAGCGCCGGGATGAAGCTGACATAGCTAAAGGCAAACATCAGAACCGCGAAGGTGGCGAGCACGATGTTGCGAATCGGCGGGTGATCTTTTACATACCGAACGCCGTCGGCGATGTCCGCGAAGGGCTGGGCAGCGCCGCTCAGTGCAGCGGGAGGGTTGGGGAGGCGAGTGGTCGAAACCCAACTCAGAAACGCAAAGCCTGCGGCGATCAGATACGTCGGGCCGATTCCAAAGAGTGACCATCCGGCCAAAGCGCCAGCGATGCTAGGTGCGAAGACCCTCGTGCCATTCATCGCGAGCGACTGCAAACTCAATGCGTTGCCGAGGTTCTCCCGGCCGACGAGTTCGCTCGCCATCGCAACTCGGGCTGGCCCGAAGAATCCGAATGCGATTCCTTGGATGGCCGCTGAGACCAGGAGCATCCAGTACGCCACGACGTCGGTGAGGACCGCGACTGCCATACCTGTCGCGGACACGATGATCCCGAACTGGCTGATAAGCATGACGCCGCGCTTTGGCAAACGATCACTCGCCACCCCGCCGAGCGGTGTCGCGACCAACAGGGCGCCACCGAAGACGAAGAAGACAAAGCCGAGCGCATCGTTCCGGCCGGTGAGGTCCCACGCCAGAATGCCGCGAAGGAAGAACTGCATCTGCACACCGGTGAAGGTGAGGACGCTGCCGATCCACAGCGTTCGGAAGTCTGGGTTCGAGAGCGCCGCGAATCGTGATGACATGTCCTGTCATGCAATCAGGGTTGGCGAACTTTCCCTCTCTGCTCAGTGCATCGCCCAGGTCGTGAAGATTGTGGGTTGTCTACTTCGGCACCGTGGTTGCGCGGTAGACGAGGAGGTGGCGCGCGTCGCCGATGCCTTCGGACGGCCCTGGGCCCGAATGCAACTGGCCGAACTGGGGGAGGGCCACCAATTCGTTTGGGCCGTAGTCGATACGTTCGAACGCACCCTGGGCATAGGCCAGCGCGACCTGTTCGTCGACCTCCAACGCTTGATGTGGTCGAACCGGTGCGTGCGGGATTGGCGTGCTGGCTACCGTGGGGCCGCCGAGGTCGCCAACGATTGCGACCAGTCCCACGCCTGCGTCGGGAACGAACTGGTCATCATCGAAATGAGCCTCGCCGTTTACCTCGCCAGCCGGGGTGATCGATGCGGTCACGTACGCATCTCCGACAAGTTCGACATCATTGGCAGATGCCCAACCGCGCATTTGCTGAACCAGCGCATCGACCGCGGGTCGCCACGCCGTAATGAGGTCGCGATTCGTGCCCATTGCGGAGATCGTTCCGTCATCTGCCGCAACAAAAGTCTCGATCGACGGAAACGACTGCACGATCTCAGATTCGATGGTGGGCAATCGAAAGTCGGCGTCGATTATTTCACCGCCAGTTTGTGCGATCGAGTCCGTCTCAGAACGTTCAAAAAGCGCCAGTTTTGAGAGTCTGGCAAACATCGCTACATCGGCGCTCATTCCACGACTGTAGTGGTCGTATTTCACTCCCGTCCGAAGTTGCGCGGAGTGGACTCAGTCTCTAGTGTTAGCACTCGTCGATGGAGAGTGCTAACGGAAAATTCCTCTGTTCAGGCGACCTCGACGTGTCCCCAAAATACCAGTTCGCCTTAGGAGGCGTGTATGAACTTGAAGCCATTAGAGGACCGCATCGTGGTCCGCCCGGCAGTTCCGGAGCAAACAACTGCGAGCGGTCTGGTCATCCCAGATTCCGCAACCGAAAAGCCACAGCAAGGTGAAGTCCTCGCTGCAGGTCCTGGCAAGCGCTCGGATTCGACCGGCGAAGTTATCGCAATGGACGTTGCCGTAGGCGACACCGTTGTCTACTCGAAGTACGGCGGCACCGAGATCCGCTCGGAAGGCGAAGACCTACTCATCCTCAACGCACGTGACGTGCTTGCGATCGTTTCGTAACTAGGAGATTTCACACATGGCAAAGACACTTAAGTTCCACGAAGATGCGCGACGCGGCCTTGAAGCTGGCGTCAACAAGCTGGCCGACGCCGTCAAGGTGACCCTCGGTCCAAAGGGACGCAACGTCGTCCTCGACAAGAAGTTCGGTGCGCCGACGATCACCAACGATGGTGTTTCCATCGCACGTGAGATCGAGCTCGACGACCCGTACGAAAACATGGGCGCACAGCTCGTCAAAGAGGTCGCAACCAAGACCAACGACGTCGCCGGTGACGGAACCACCACCGCAACCGTGCTCGCACAGGCACTCGTAAAGGAAGGCCTTCGCAACGTTGCTGCGGGCGCCAACCCAATGGGTCTCAAGCGCGGCATCGAAGCAGCTGTGGCAGCTGCTGTCGGCGCGATTGCAGACCAGGCTGTTCAGGTCGACGACTCCAAGAGCAAGATTGCTCAGGTCGCATCGATCTCGGCTGCTGACGAGACCGTCGGCAAGGTCATCGCAGACGCAATCGACAAGGTCGGCAAGGACGGCGTTGTAACCGTTGAGGAGTCCAACACCTTCGGCATGGATCTCGACTTCGTCGAGGGTATGCAGTTCGACAAGGGCTACCTCTCCCCATACTTCGTCAGCGACGCAGAGCGCCAGGAAGCAGTTCTCGAGGACTGCTACATCCTCTTCAACCAGAGCAAGATCAGCTCGGTACAGGATCTCCTTCCTGTGCTCGAGAAGGTCATGCAGGCAGGCAAGCCACTCCTCATCCTCTCCGAGGATGTCGACGGCGAAGCACTCGCAACGCTCGTGGTCAACAAGATCCGCGGCACGTTCAACTCGGTAGCGGTCAAGGCACCAGGCTTCGGCGAGCGCCGCAAGGCAATGCTCACCGACATGGCAATCCTCACCGGCGGTCAGGTCATCGCCGAAGAGGTTGGCCTCAAGCTCGACGGTGTCACCCTCGACATGCTCGGTCAGGCACGCAAGGTCGTCATCACCAAGGACAACACCACCATCGTCGAGGGCGCAGGCTCCAGCGATGAGGTTGCCGGACGTGTTGCACAGATCCAGCGTGAGATCGAAGACACCGATTCCGACTGGGATCGCGAGAAGCTGCAAGAACGTCTGGCCAAGCTGGCCGGCGGCGTTGCACTCGTCCAGGTTGGCGCAGCCACCGAGGTCGAGCTCAAGGAAAAGAAGCACCGCATCGAAGATGCGTTGTCCGCAACCCGTGCAGCAATCGAAGAGGGCGTCGTCGCAGGTGGCGGTACCGCACTCGTTCGTGCAAAGTCAGCTGTCGAAGCAGTTACCCGCAAGAAGAGCCTGACCGACGACGAGCGCACCGGCGCAAAGATCGTCCTCGCCAGCCTCGATGCACCAGCGCAGCTCATTGCTGAGAACGCTGGCCTCAACGGTGCAGTCATGGTCCAGAAGGTCGAAGAAGCAGAGGGCTCAAACGGCCTCAACGCTTCGACCGGCGAGATCGTCGACCTCATCGCAGCAGGCGTTATCGACCCAGCCAAGGTGACCCGTGCAGCAATCCAGAACGCAGCGTCCATCGCTGCGCTCCTGCTCACCACCGAGGTTCTCGTTGTCGATCAGCCAGAGCCTGAAGGCGCTGGCGGCGGCATGCCAGACATGGGCGGTATGGGAGGCATGGGCGGAATGATGTAAGGCGAAGCCCTACATCATCTCATTCACGTTTCATTGAGCAACCCGGGTCCGAAGGGGCCCGGGTTGTTCGCGTTTTCGACCGAAATTTGAAGGATGCTGATCGTCAGAGGATCAGGGCTCTTCAAATTTCGGGAAGGCTTCGGGTTAGAAGATGCCGGTGATGCCCGGGTAGGAGATCTGCACGATGATTGCCGCGATCGCGATGACGAGCAGTACAAACCATGGCGCTTCATGCCATTCACGACGGACGCTTCGAAGAGCGTTAACAACCGGACCCACGGTGTCAAGTGTGTCACACTGCGTGCGATTTGTGAAGGGCTTCCGCCGTAGACGGCAAGTGCGACCAGATTTGGTCGTTCGCTCCGAAATTGGAAATGGCGCCGTTGGGGAGTCCGACGCTGACCGTCGGTAGTGTCCTCAGCGTGCCGCACACCATCGAGATTCCGAACTGGATCGAGCTTGCTTCGACCGTTCGTGGAGCTCGCGATCCCATCCTCATCGGACCTCGTGAGACCTCGTGGAACACCCGAACACCCGACGGTGTCGGCTCGCTCCAGCTCACTCGAACCGGCCCCACCACCGTCGATGCACAAACGTGGGGCCCCGGCGCAGAGTGGATGATGGCCCAGGCGCCGAAGCTGCTCGGATCAGCCGATGATCTCGGCGGATTCTCACCACCGCCTGGCCGGCTTTCGGATACCTGGAACCGACGTCCGTTCTTGCTGGGACGAACCGACCGCCTCTGGGACTCACTCGTCGGTGGCATCCTCGGCCAAAAGGTGCAAGCAAAAAACGCCTATGCGTCGCGCCGCCACATGGCGCGCCGCTACGGTGACCCTGCGCCTGGCCCCAATGGCGGATGGATTCTGCCCTCGCCCGAACGCGTGGCCGACATGGGCTACAGCGATCTTCATCCGTGCGGCGTCGAACGTAAACGAGCCGAGATCATTCTCCGGGCCGCACGAGAAATGCCACGCCTCGATCGTCTCGTCGAACGGACACCCGAACAGGTCGCGGCCCGCCTCGAACGCATCCGAGGCATCGGTCCATGGACGACGGCCATGATCACTGCCACCGCCATGGGCAACGCCGATGCCGTGCCAGTTGGCGACTTCCATCTGCCCAATACCGTTGCATGGCACCTCGCGGGCGAGGAACGTGGCGACGACGCTCGAATGTTGGAATTGCTCGAACCGTTCAACGGTCATCGATGGCGAGTGATCCGTCTGGCAAAGTCGAACGGGTCCGCGCCGAAACGAGGCCCGCGCCTCTCGCTCACTGGCGACGGACTCAACATGGAACGCGGCGTCGGCGTCAAAGACGGCGGTTCGACCAGTTACAGCAGCAACAGAAGTTGGGGTACATAGTGTACGGATTCGCAACGGTGCAGATGGATGGCCAGATGGTCGACCCAGATACGGCATCTATCCCGCTGACCGACGTCGGCTTCATCCGAGGCTTTGGGGTGTTCGAAGTGATGCGCACCTTCGACGGCGTCTGTTTCCGGCTCACCCAACACCTCGAACGACTCGAACGAAGCGCAGCGATGCTCGGCCTGACACTGCCGCCGGTGAGCGATCTCACGGCGTGGTGCAACCGCGCCGCCGCCGGAACCGAAGAGTCCGTTGTGCGCATCTTTGTAACCGGCGGTGACGACCCATGGGACGGCACCGAGCGCGTCGCCGTCACATCGGAACCTATCGCCAGCCGAAGCAGCGAACTTACCTTGCACCCACAGTTCGCGCCGTGGCACTCCGATGGGGCCGAGTGGGAGTTGCTGCGAGGCAAGACGCTGTCATATGGAAACAACTTCGGGGCGATCCGTCAGGCCAAGCTCCACGGCTTCGACGACGCCGTCCTCATCGGCAGGTCCGGCCGGATCCTCGAAGGCCCCACCTTTAGCGTGGGTTGGGTTGTCGAACAGAACGGCGGAGCGGTCTATGAGACCCCAGCGCTGTCGCTCGGCATCTTGGATTCCATCACCCGAGCACTCGCGCTCGACGCCGCACACGATGCAGGTCTCGGCATTCGAGAAGTCGAAGTCGGCCTCGAGCGGCTGGATGACGCGACCGAGTTCTTCGCGCTGTCCACACTTCGAGACACCCTCTCGGTCACCGCGGTGGGGGATCGGATCTTTCCGGTGGGCCCGCACACGCTTGCACTCCGACAGGCAATGGCTGACCGGACCGCTCGCGAACTTGCCTCGATAGCCTGATCTCGTGGACGAAAACCAAGAACGCCCTGCCCCATCGCCAGCGAAACTGCTCGATCAGTTCAACGATTGGGTTGAAGAGACCGAGTTGCCCGGCCGCACCATGTCGTACCTGAAGACCGGGTTCCTTCCAGAGGTTCTCGCCGAACGTCATGAGCAGGCTGACGATGAGGAAAACGTCGCTGCCATGATCGAATCGTGGGCCGGCTGGGAAAAGGGGAACACGCGCCCTGAGGTCGTCCTCGCTGTCCTCCAGGACAACGGCATCGTCGACCTCCTCACCGAACTCTCGAGCTGACCCATGTCGGTCCCCGAACGCGGCGGACCGCAGACCATCCCCACCCCCGATGACGTCCGCCCGGGGCAACCGCCGAGCTGGCTCGGCTATCGCGGCCCCGACAACATCGATGAGGTGCAGCGGGCACTCGCTGCTTACACCCCATCGGAGATCGTTCGTGGCCCCGCAGTTGCCCGACCGGAGAAACAGGGTCGACGATCCGCAGTGCTCGTCGCGATCTACGACGGCGCCGATGGCCCCACCACCATCCTGACCCGCCGGCCGATGCACATGCGCAAGCACGCCGGCGAGATTGCCTTCCCCGGCGGTTCTCACGATGAGAGCGACGAGTCGCTTTGGCACACCGCAATCCGTGAGGCCGAAGAGGAAGTGGCGCTCGATCCAGCGCTCCCAGATCAGGCGGGCGAACTCGACTCGTTCGTGACCGGCGCTAGCTACTCGCTCGTGCAGCCGATCGTGGCAACACTCTCGGAGCCTCCACGGCTTACCGCCTCGCCCGACGAAGTCGACGCCATCCTCCTCGTACCGTTGCGCGAGCTGCTCTCACCGGGCGTCTACCGAACCGAAGAGTGGTACTGGGACGAGCAGTGGACGCCAATGCACTTCTTCGATCTCATCGGCGACACGGTCTGGGGAGCAACCTCGCTCATGCTCCACAACCTGCTGACCGTGCTCGCCGCCTAGTGCGGCAAGATTGCGGCGGAGCCGTTGCTGCGTACGTCAACTAGCTTGTCGCCATGAGCTATGAGGCACCGATGTCCAACGACGAGTTCCGTCGTGCCGGACATGAAATGATCGATTGGATTGCCGACTACTGGGAGCGGGTCGATCAGCTACCGGTGTTGAGCCAAGTCGAGCCGGGCGACATTCGAGCATCGCTTCCCGATTCTCCACCACAAGCACCCGAAGCCTGGGCCGACATCATGGCTGACGTCGATCAACTGATCCTTCCCGGCATCACCCACTGGCAGTCGCCGAACTTCTTTGCCTACTTTCCGGCAAACGCGTCACCGCCATCGGTCCTCGGTGAGCTGCTGTCGGCGGGCCTCGGCGTCCAGGGAATGCTCTGGGCGACCTCTCCCGCCTGCACCGAGCTCGAGACCCATGTGCTCGATTGGATGGTCGACATGCTCGGCCTGCCGGACCGATTCCGTTCCGGAGGCGCGGGCGGCGGAACGCTCCAAGATTCCGCCTCATCCGGCGCGCTCGTGGCGATCCTCGCAGCGCGAGAGCGAATCGCGGGACAGTTCCGGTGGGACGAACTCGTGGCCTACAGCTCCGAACATGCGCACTCGTCGATGTTGAAGGGCTGCAAGATCGCGGGGCTCCAAGAACACCAGGTGCGCACGATCAGCTCGGACGAGAACTTCGCCATGGACCCGGCAGTGCTGCGCTCAGCAATGCGTCAAGACATTGCCGATGGCAAACGGCCATTCTTCGTGCAAGCAACGACGGGCACCACATCGTCGGGAGCGTTCGACCCGGTTTCCGAAATCGCCGATGTGTGCAAGGAGTACGTGGCGTGGTTGCACGTCGATGCCGCTTTCGCTGGTGTCGCAGCCGTCGCCCCTGAGCTGCGTTTTGTGAACGATGGTTTGGATCGTGCCGATAGCTACACGCTCAACCCGCACAAGTGGTTGCTCACCAACTTCGACTGCTCCCTCTTCTATGTGGCTGACCGTCAGCCGATGCTCGCCGCGCTGAGCATTCTCCCCGAATACCTGCGCAACTCTGCGAGTGATCACGGCGAGGTGATCGACTACCGGGATTGGCAGATCTCGCTCGGTCGTCGCTTCCGGGCGCTGAAATTGTGGTTCGTGATCCGCACGCACGGCGTCGACGTGTTGCAGGCGTTTGTTCGCAGTCACATCGAGATGGCGAACGACTTCGCTGCGAAGATCGAGGCGCACCCGAGTTACGAACTGGTCGCACCCACGTCGCTGTCGCTCGTGACTTTCCGCCACGTCGATGGCGACGAAGCCAACGAACGGATCCGCGACGCCATCAACACCGGTGGTGAGGCCTACATCACTCACACCCGGCTGAACGACCAGACGGTGCTCCGGATGGCGATCGGTGCGGTGCGTACCGAACAGCACCACGTCGACGCGCTCTACAACCTGCTCGCCATGTTGGCCTAGTTGCTCGGAGCTGCCACTCCACAGTGGCACACCGTTTCGATCGACTTTTCGCTTTTTCACGACACGGCACTGCTCGGCGCGGGTACTGTCTCCACACCCCCCCACGGACAACACAGGGGGACAGTCATGAGCGTAGGTAGTTTCGATTTCATCGTCGTTGGTGCAGGTTCGGCCGGAGCGGTGCTCGCAGCACGGTTATCCGAAGATCCCAATGTCTCGGTGTGTCTGCTCGAAGCTGGAGGGCCGCCACCTGCTCATGCGGCGATGCCAGCTGCGGTTTCGACGCTGCAGAACGACCCCAGCACCGACTGGATGTTCGAGGGCGACCCTGGTGGCGTCGGCAAGGGCGTCATCGGCGGTCGAATGATGGTGCCGAGGGGCAAGATGCTCGGCGGTAGCTCGAGCCTCAACTACATGGCGTACGTGCGCGGCCACCCTGGAGATTTCGACCATTGGGCGAGCACCGCAGGTGATGGCTGGTCCTATGACTCGGTCCTGCCGTACTTCAAGAAGTCCGAAAGCCTGTCGCAGAGTGGCGACATCGTCGTCGATGGCGATGCCCATTCGACCGAGGGACCGCTTGGAGTATCGGTCCGTCAACCAGTGCTTACCGGAGCACAACAGTTCGTCGCCGCTGCGGGTGCCATCGGGATTCCTCAAGGCGACTACAACGGCCGCGACCGAGGCGGACCAGCGGGTGTTGCATCGCTGTTCCAAACCTCGACGAAAAACGGGCAGCGGTCATCGACCTATGCGGCGTTTCTCGAACCGATCGCCGATCGATCGAACCTCACGATCGTCCCTCACGCAATGGCCCAGCGCGTCACCTTCAGCGGCGAAGGCGAAACGCTTCGTGCGACCGGCATCGAGTACAAAAACGATGAAGGTGACCTGAGGACGATCACCGCGGACAAAGAAGTGATCATCAGCGGTGGCGCGGTTGGTTCGCCGCAGCTGTTGATGGTGTCGGGCATCGGCGATAGCGAAGAGCTCGCTGCCGTCGGCGTCGATGTCGTCCACGACCTCCCGGGCGTTGGCAAACGAATGAAGGACCATCTTCATGCCGGGCTGTACTTCGAAGCCGATGGTGTTGGCGAGACCATGGCCAACGTGGGGCTCTCGCTCGGGCCCGATGCCATTCGAGCTCCGGCAGGCCCACTGCCGGCCGACCCGGCCGACGACGAGAACATGCCTGAAGAGCTTCAGGCCGTGAAAGCCGAGGCGGAACGACGCCTCACCGAATGGGCAACGACCGGGCGAGGCATGGCGTCGTCGTCGCTCTACGACGCGGTTGCGTTCTTCTCTAGCGGCCTCGGAGATGACCACACCCACGACATCCAGATCGGCTTTCTGGCCACGGGCTACACCCCCGACATTTGGACGAACGTGTTCCGCGTCGACGATCGTTACTTCGAGGATGCGGAGGCACAACTCGATCCGAACAAGGGTGTTGTCGTGATCTTGGCAAACCCCGTGCAGCCACATTCCGAAGGCGAGATCAAGCTCGCGAGCGCTGCCCCATCGGACAAGCCGATCATCAACTTCAACTACTTTGCGGAGCAACACGATGTCGACGTGATGATCGTCGCGATGCGCAAAGCGTTGGAGATCGCAGCATCATGGCCCGGTGACGGGCTGGGGGCGCTGATGGTGCCGCCGTTCCTCGCCGAGGCGCACGGATATGACGCAGCCGAGGGCCCGAGCGACGAGCTGCTCGAAGACATGGCCCGTCACTACGCGATCACGGTCTACCACCTGGTGTCGACGTGCCGTATGGGTGACGTCGTCGACGAGTCCCTAAAGGTCTACGGGGTTGGGGGCCTTCGCGTCGCCGATGCGAGCATCATGCCAAACATCGTGAGCGGCAACACCAACGCCGCGTCGATCATGATCGGGGAGAAGGCCGCCGAGCTCATCGCTTCCGAACACGAGATGTCGATCTCGGAAATGGTGGGGGCGAGCTAGCTGGCGTCGAGCCAGCGAAGGACGGCGAGCACGCGTCGATGATCGGTCGAACGCTGCTCGAGTCCGAGCTTTGAGAAGATTGACGACGTGTGTTTCTCGACCGTGCCGTCGCTCACCATCAGTTGGTCGGCGACGGCCCGGTTCGTGAACCCCTGAGCCATCAGCGAAAGCACTTCGCTTTCGCGTGCGGTCAGATCGTCGATGGGGCTCCGCCGTCGGGCGAACAGCTGGGCGACCACCTCTGAATCGAGTGCGGTTCCGCCGCTGGCGACACGCTGCACTGCGTCGATGAATTCGGAAACGTCTGCGATGCGTTCCTTGAGCAAGTAGCCAACGCCGCCTCGGCCATCAGCCAACAGTTCTTTCGCGTACCGCTCTTCGACGTACTGGCTGAGCACGAGGATCTTCGCGTCTGGGTGTTCGGCTCGGAGTTCGACCGATGCTCTGATGCCTTCGTCGGTATGCGTGGGAGGCATCCGAACATCGACGATGCTGAGATCGGGTCGATGCATCTCCCACTGCTGCTTGAACGATTCGGCGTCATCGGCTTCGCCGACGACGGCAATGCCTTCGTCCTGTAGGAGCCGAGCAACACCTGCCCGGAGCAGGACGGAGTCTTCGACGATGAGAATTCGCACCTAGGCGTCTCGACGTACGGGTCGTTGGAGCGGGATCTCGATCTGAGCGTTCGTTCCGCCGGCCAGCGGACTTCGGGTTGAGAAGGTGCCGTCGATGCTCGCAATGCGGTCATAGAGGCCGGACAACCCTGAACCGAGCGCGGGTTCTGCGCCGCCGAGGCCGTTGTCGCTCACGTCGATTCGGAGCATCTTATCGTCACCTCGAACGGTGACCCAGGCTTGCGTTGCTCGTGAGTGCTTGGTGACGTTGGTGAGGAGTTCACATACGGCGAAGTAGGCGGCGCTCTCGATGTGGGGAGCGGGTCGCTGCAACAGGTGCACATCGAGGTGAACGGGAACGGTGCAGCGTGCAGCGATCTCACTTAGGGCGGGGTCGAGGCCCCGGTCGGTGAGCACCGCAGGGTGAATGCCGCGGGCCAGGTTGCGAAGTTCGACGATCGCTTCTTTTGCGTCGGCGTGTGCCGAATCGATGATCTTGCCGAGCTCTTCGTCTCCGCCTTGTCTCTCGAGCCGTCGCTTCGCTCTACCGAGGTCCAGTGCAACGGTTGCGAGTCGGGCCTGAGCGCCATCGTGAAGGTCGCGCTCTATGCGCTGGCGTTCAGCTTCGGCTGCGGCAACCGACAGGTCACGATTGCGTACTGCGGTATTCGCACGGGTGGTGAGCGTGTGCTTGTCCGGGCCGAGGAGGCCATGGGCCAATGACACCTGCGCCGAGGTCAGCACCAACAAGAGCATCGGTCCTGCGATCGCTGCGGAGATTCCGATGAGGACCGCGATGAAGATCTCTTCGAACCATAGGTCGGCAACCCAGCCCCACAAGAGGGATGAAATCCCAGCGATGCTCACGGTGATCGACCCGATGAGTACGGCCAAGGTAATTGGGGCCAGCAGCATGCGAACGAATAGAAAGGCGAGCTCGCGCCAATAGCTCGAGTCCATGAGCGGTGAAAGAAAGAAACCACGGGCGCCACGGCCGCGCTGCAATCTAATTGGCGTTTCGATGCGTTCGTCGAGGATTGTCGCCATGAGCCAGCGTTCGATGCTTCCCCCGATGCTCACCGCTCGAAGTGCCGGACCGAGCAACAAGAGCCCTACGCCGATGAACACGAGGGTAAAGATGACCGGAAGTACCGAGGACAGAACGACGATCCACAGCAGCGCGAGCGGCGTCGATGTAGCAGCGTATGCAGCCGACCGTGTGAGCCGCGTGCGGACCCGGCGTGCCAGGCCGGGGGTAGTCGGGCTGGCCAATTCCGAGGAAGCGAAGGTGGCGTTGATACCCCCAGAGTAATCAAATGGAGCGGACACCGCGGTATGGAACGCCTCGCGCGGAGGTGACTGAATACGCCGATCGAAGTCCGAAACCATGGAACGATTGTCCACCACTGTTGCGCTCTCGTAAACCGTGCTAGCCAGCATCCTCGGGGTAGGGAAAACCCGAGTAGATTGACCTCTTCCTATTCTGAGGGAGGTCACCGTGGCTGAGATCGACATTGGCAAGGGAAAGACCGGTCGTCGCGCCTATGGGTTCGATGACATCACGATCGTGCCATCGAGACGCACGCGAGACCCCGAAGACATCGACCTCACGTGGGAGATCGACGCCTATCGGTTCGATCTTCCGTTTATGGCATCAGCGATGGACTCGGTCGTCAGCCCGTCGACGGCCATCGAGATCGGACAGCAAGGCGGCGTGGGTGTCCTAAACCTCGAAGGATTGTGGACTCGCTACGAGAACGCGGACGACATTCTTTCGGAGATCTCGAAGCTCGACGATGACGCTGCGGTGCAACGGATGCAGCAGCTCTACGAAGCACCCGTCGTCCCCGAGCTGATCATCGAACGGATCGCAGAGATCAACGCGGCTGGTGTCGTCAGTTGCGCAGCGATCAGCCCACAACGCACGAACACCCACATCGACACGATCCTCAAAGCCGATCTCGGCCTGCTCGTGATCCAGCAACCGGTGCTCTCGGCCGAACATGTCTCGGATCTGCAGACCAACCCTCTCAACCTCAAGACCTTCATCCGGAGCCTCGAACTTCCCGTGATCGTCGGCGACTGCGCGAGCTACGCGGCAGCGCTTCACCTCATGCGCACCGGCGCCGCCGGCGTGCTCGTCGGTGTCGGTACCGGCCGCGCATCGACCGTCCGGACGGTCCTCGGCATCGGCGGACCGCAGGCGACCGCGCTCGCGGACGTACGAGCAGCTCGTATTCGCCACCTCGACGAAACCGGCGTCTACACCCAGATCATTGCCGACGGATCGATGGCGACCGGTGGCGATGTTGCCAAAGCAATCGTGTGCGGCGCCGACGCAGTCATGCTCGGCGCACCGCTCGCAGCCGCCACCGAAGCTCCGGGCCGAGGCTGGCATTGGGGCGTGCAGAGCGTGCACCCAACGGTCCCTCAGGGAGGCCGGGTTCCGATCGCTCCGGTCGGTACGCTCGCCGAAATTATCCACGGGCCGTCGCACGCCGACGACGGTTCTGTAAATCTCGCCGGCGGTTTGCGTCAATCCATGGCGATGTGCGGATATACCGACCTCAAGGACTTTCAGAAAGCAGAGATTCTGGTGAGCCAGAAATGACAATTTCAGACCCAACTGAAGAATCGGTGCTCGTCGTCGACTTCGGTGCCCAATACGCCCAGCTCATTGCACGACGAGTGCGTGAAGCAAGCGTGTACTCCGAGATCGTTCCCCACACGATCACCGCTGCCGAGGTTCGGGAGAAGGCCCCGACCGGCATCATCTTCTCCGGTGGCCCAAAGTCGGTTCACGTCGATGGCGCGCCGATGATCGACCCCGAGGTGTACGACCTCGACATTCCAATGCTCGGCATTTGTTACGGGGCGCAGATGATCGCGCACCAGCAAGACGGCGTCGTGGGCCGAAACGAACGCGGCGAATATGGCCGTACCGAGCTTTCTGTCTCGGGTGAACCCGGGTCGCTGCTGGCGGACACCCCCGAGACGCAGACCGTCTGGATGAGCCACTTCGACGCGATCACCGAGATGCCCGACGGGTTCACGGTTACCGCGTCGACCCCCGACGCTCCCGTTGCGGCCTTTGAAGACAGCGAACGTCGGCTCTATGGCGTGCAGTACCACCCCGAGGTGGTGCATACCGAGCACGGCCAGACCATCATCGAACGCTTCCTCACCGAAGGCTGCGGCGCCGACCGTGCGTGGACGATGGCCAGCGTCATCGACACCCAGGTCGAGCTGATCCAACAGCAGGTCGGGGAACAAGGGCGTGTCATCTGCGCCCTCTCCGGTGGCGTCGACTCCGCTGTCGCCGCCGCGCTGGTGCACAAGGCCGTCGGCGATCGCCTGACGTGCGTCTACGTCGACACCGGCCTGATGCGCAAGAACGAGTCCGACCAGATCGTGGACACCTTCGAACGCACCCAAGGTATCGAGCTCATCCACGTGAGCGCAGCAGACCGCTTCTTTGAACACCTCGAAGGTGTGGTCGACCCCGAAGCCAAGCGCAAGACGATCGGCGAACAGTTCATCCGTGTCTTCGAAGCAGCGAAAGCTCAGGTCGTCGGTGCGCAATACCTCGTGCAGGGAACGCTGTATCCCGATGTCATCGAATCGGGGACGAGCGACGCCGCCAAGATCAAGAGCCACCACAATGTCGGCGGCCTTCCAGACGACATCGAGTTTGATCTTGTCGAACCGCTCCGTCTGCTCTTCAAAGACGAGGTTCGTTCGGTCGGAACCGAGCTTGGCCTTCCCGACGAGATCGTGTGGCGGCAACCATTTCCCGGTCCCGGACTCGGTGTTCGCATCATTGGCGACGTCACCCCCGAGAAGGTTGCCGTTCTTCAAGAAGCGGACTTCATCGTCCGTGAAGAGATCCGCAACGCAGGACTCGAGCGTGAGATCTGGCAGGCCTTTGCCGTGCTACCCGGCGTGAACTCGGTCGGTGTGATGGGTGACGAACGCACCTATGCCGATGCGATCATCATTCGTGCGGTCACCTCCGAAGACGCGATGACCGCGGACTGGGCTCGCCTGCCCTATGAACTGCTCGACAAGATGTCGAACCGCATCATCAACGAGGTCGCCGGAGTGAACCGGGTTGCGTATGACATCACGTCGAAGCCGCCCGGCACGATCGAGTGGGAGTAACCCGGTGAGTGACGAACTCCCCGAGCTCGGAACGGATCCGGCCGAGGACGTCATTGCTGCAATGGCTGGCTTTGGCCGTGTCCTATTGCAGGTCGACGACGAACACCTCGAGCTCGAGACGCCGTGTGAGGGGTGGGACGTTCAAGCGCTGATCAGCCACGTCGTGCTAGGCGATGCGTCGGTGCCATTGCTCTTTACCGGAAATCCTCTGCCATCGACGATGGCGATCGATACGTCGATCCTCGGGCCGAACCCGGTGGCGACATGGCGAGGCACCGCACTTGCGGCGATCGAGGCATGGCGTACAGAGGGGGCGATGGAACAGATCGTCCAGCATCCCGTGGGGGAGCGGCCGGGACATGTCTTTGCGCGCTTTCGTCTGGTCGACATGCTCGGCCACACGTGGGATCTCGCGCACACGACCGGTGTCGACGCGGAGATCCCCGAAGCGTTGGCTGAGGCTGCGCTCGACTTTCTATTTCCGATGCTCGACGAGTTGCGTGGGTCGATGGTCTTTGGGCCACCGGTTACCCCGCCACCAGATTCGAGTGCCGCGGTCAGGTTTCTCGCCTTGATCGGTCGCCAAGCACACCAGGGCTTTACTTCCGCATAGGTCGACGACCCTCGGTCTCGCGCCAAGGATGTTGTTGCACGTTGAACTATTTGTCGTGCGTCTGTTACCTTTTGCTCGGTTGGGCTGGATTGCGTGGCGTAATTCCAGGGCGGAAAACTGAGATGGAGTGAGATGCATGAGCATGTCAATTAACCGGCGGTTACTTCTTTTAGCGCTCGGAGCTTTCGGGCTCTTCATTGGTTGGATGGCGGTGACATCACAAGGTGCCGGTGCAGCGGCTGGTGGCACGATCGACAGCGATGAGAGGTTGTTCGTCCAGGGAACGGTCGATGATCAGGACCGTCCGGTGTATCTGGCGACCGAGACGTTCCAGGGTTCGATCACCCAGTGCCTCGATAGTTATTGCCGCAACAGCACGACGTCGGTCGTGCCAGGGCTGTTCCGCGGCGAAGGATTTGCAGTTGCCGACAGCGGCAGGGTCGCGATCATCGGCGAGGTCGAGGACGACAACTTCAATCTGACCGATTCGATCATCGTGTGTTCCGACTCGAGCTGTTCCGATGTCGTCAGCACGTCGCCGGCGCCAGCTGTTGGCAGCCTCCACGCACTTCCAAACGAGTCGATGCTCATCGTGAATGACCGGACTGTCACCAGTTGTCGTGACCTTGCGTGCGGGCTCGGGCTCACCTTTGACCACGGCATCGCAAACGTTCGCGATGCCACGGTCGTTGGCCGTGACTTGATCTTCTTGACCGATGACTCAATCGTCCGCTGCGGCACCGGTTTCTGCCGGAACGATCGCACGGCGACTCCCCATGGAATCGCCGGCGCCGAGGACATTTCAATCGGGTCTGACGGCTTGCCACGGATCAGCGTGCGAGTAGCAGCAAACGACGGCGTGGACTTCACTCCCGAACTCCACCGATGCCTCGATGCGAACTGCAACCAGGTCGACGTTGAGGTTCTCGGATTTACCCAAAACGGGCGGTCGAGCTTGGATCTGATCGATGGCGATCCGACTCGGGCCGTGGTTTCGAACACGGTGACGTCGAATGTGGATTCACAGCTGTTGGTCAGCACGCCGCTTCGCTGCAACGCGACCGTGTCGGGCAACAACATCTCCGTGTCCTTCGATGGCGACGCAGGTCGGGCGGCGATCTTGCGACTCGATGGCCGGTTCGTTGAAACGGTAACGGGCCAAGACCAGGCGAGCGCCACCTTCTCGGGGTCGTTCCCTCAAGCGGTGATCCGCACGTGGTTCGGCGACATCTTCATCGATGTTCCGTGCCTCGAAGGCGCTGCCGACGGTGGCGATCAGCCCGGTGGTGGAGGCGACGACCCAACGACCGGTGGTGATCCAACCGGCTCGGTTTGCACGGTCGACCGCTCAGATGCGGTGACGATCCGTTACGAGGCAGGGTCGAGCGTCTCGCTGAACCTGCGTGGAGATGATGGTTGGATCGCGACGCTTTCGACGGGCCAAACATCATTCGTTGACGCCGATGCCAGCGAGTCGTACACGCTGGTCCGACGCGACGCTGATGGCGTTCGAACCGATCAAACCTGCACCGAAGGTGCTGGTGATGGTGGCAACACCGGAGCCGTGACGTGCACGATTAGCCAGAGTGGCACCAACGTCTCGGTCAGTTGGGACAACGTTGGTGACGGCACCGTCGTGCTCCGCAAGGACGGGCGTTGGCTCGCAACGCCAAACGGTGACGACTTCACCGATGCCGATGGCAGTGTCGACAGCAGCTACCTGCTTCGCTTGCATCGTGCGGACGGCAGCGGCTTCGACGACACGGCGTGTCAGCGCTGAGCTAATTCATTCCTGCCAGGTGTCTGGATCACTCGTCGAGAGCGAGGGTCCAGGCGCCAGCGGGTTGGCGGCCGTCTTCGGTTTCGGTGCGTCCAAACACGTAGACGGTGTCGTCCCACTCGTTGATGTTCCACAGCTCGGTGAAGCCATCGGCGATGAGATCCGATGAGGCTCGGGTGGTCCACACGTCGTCTTCGGGCAGGTATTGCCAGACGGCTCCGTCGCGGTCGAGGGTCGACTCGGGGTCTTCGGGGTCGACGCGTCGTCCCACGTCGCCGACGGTGATCACCGTTCCGTCGGAGAGTGTCATGACGTCGCGGGCGAGTCCGGTCTCCACTCCACCTTCACCGCTGCGAATCGGCAGGACGTGAATGTCGCCCACACCTTCGGCATTTGAGATGACCGCTATTGGGGTTGGTGTGCTGTTGGTATCTCGTTCGCCGACAGCGAAGATCTGCCCGTCACTGATGGTCACGCCCCAGAACTGCACGTTCGGTTGCGGCTGGATCAAGTCGGACCATGTGTCGCCTCGGCGGATCAAGATGAAGCCAGCGTCCTGCCCGTCGATGGTCTCCATGCCGACGGCGGCAGCGATGTCGCCATCGACCGCGATGTCGTTGATGACCCCTTCGTCGTTGCCGAGGTCGATCGGGGTCCATGTCGGTTCGTCCCACGACGGTTCACCCGACACTTCCCACAGTGCCGTGACCGCAGTTGAGCCCACCGATCGGCTTCCGCCGACCAAGAACGTGCTGTCAGCCGTTGGGTCCTCGACCGAGGCTCGCAGCTGGTCTTGAGCCGGCCCAGCAAACTCGTCGTCGGGCACCTCGATGAGCGAAGCGGTTTGGTCGCCAGTCCACGCAATGCCGTCGACGCCGGGAGTGTCGCCGACCGCGAGGAAGGTCTCGCTATCGATCACACCGATCGCCCACATGCGATGAGCTCCCGACTCGTCGAGGTCTCGTTGTACGGCGAAGTCATTCGCGCCGAAGGTCCACACGACCGAACGCTGATCCGAGACACGCTCACCATCCCCGGCGCTGCCGACCATCGTGAGACCCTGGCTGTTCGCCACCGAGTCGAAGACCACGCCATCGCTACCCGCAGGTTGGCTAAAGACGTCGCCAGCGACGGGTGCGAATTCTGGAATTCTCGTCGGCACGGTCGGCGCTTCGGTGGGTTCGGTTGGCTCGGCCTCGTCGACGTCGTCATCGGTGGCCGCATCATCGTCGCCTAGGCCGTTCAGCGCGAAGAGCGCGCCCGCTCCGCCGACGATGATGAGCCCGAAGAGCAACAGCAGCCAGGGGGCACGACTCTTGCGTTCTTCGTCGTGTGGTGGCGCCGCGGCCGGTTTCGGTTGGGAAGTGGCCGTCTGTTCAGGACGCGATTGCTGCGGACGATTTTGCGGTTGCGCTGGTGCTGCTTTGGCACTCGCTGCCGCCTCGACAGGTTTGCTCGCCGGTTCAGGTTCAGGGCGGGATTGCCCAATGATCGACGTTGCTTCTTCATGCCGCGGCTCTGCCACCGTCATGTTCGCATCGTCCGGTGGTGTTACCACCGGAGGTGTAGGTGGGGTCAGGCCCCCGGCCGGGTCTGTCCCGGCGGTCGCCCCGGCTGCGGCCGCTGCCGCTGCTCCGGTGCCGGCGGCTGCTGGCCATACCGAATCGCCCACCGTGCTTGCGTCGATCGTCGGGTTCGAACCCATCTCGGCGTTCATGTCGATCGGCATCGTCGGCGCGTGGATCGTCTCGATGCCGCCGGGATGATCGGTCGTCTCCACGTCGGGTGACCCGCCGTTGGGATCGTTTCGATACATCGGCGTCGGAGTCCGACCCAGCTCTCGTTCGATCTCGTTCAGGCGTTGCCCGAGGCCCTCGGCGCTTTGCGGCCGGTCGGCCGGATCTTTCGAGAGGATCTCGTCGAGCAAATCACTGATTTGCTGGGGGATGTCGAACGGCGCCAGCGACGGAGCTGGCTTGTCGAGAATTCGGCGGATGATCATCGCCTTGTTGTCCGCAGCAGCCGAGGTGAACGGTGCTCGGCCGAGCAACATCTCATACATCGTGATGCCGAGTTGATAGATATCGCCGCGCCCATCGAAACCGCGGTCGTGAAACACCTCGGGTGGCGTGTAGGCGAGGGTGCCGATAATGGACTGTGCCGCGGTGACCTGGCTCTGGCCGACCAAGCGGGCGATACCGAAGTCGGTGAGTTTGGCGTCATCGTTGTCCAACAGAACATTTCCAGGTTTCACGTCGCGGTGCAGTACACCGCTTCGATGCGCCACATCGAGCGCAGAACAGATCTGGACCGCGATCCGCAGCGTCTCGCTCCAATGGAGCGCACCTCGTTCTCGGAGGAGATCGCGCACAGATCCACCACCGATGTACTCGAGCACCATGTAGTGCTCGGCGCCTTCGGTCTCGCCGCTATCGAACACGCTCACGATGTGCGGATGGCCGCTGAAGGCCTGCATCGTCATCCGTTCGCGGTCGAACCGTCGAAGATCGCTCTCGTTCTTCGAATGCGCGTGCAACACCTTGATAGCGAATTGTTCGCCAGAAATGTCGTTTTCGGCGAGGTACACCGACGCGAAACCGCCGGTCCCCAGGCGCTTGATGATGCTGTGACCCGGAATGCTGGGCAATGTCACGATGACGATTCCCCTCGGTGCTCGTGATCCCTTCAGAGTCTGGCATGTTTCTCGCCAAACGCGGCGGCGAGAGAAGCGGTGAAGTCGGGTGTTCGCCCCGGTTAGATAACGTGCAATCGATGGGCTCTTGGGAAGCAATAACCACATTTGTGCGGCGTCTTCCTCCCGATCAACGACGCATCCTCGCCATATCGCAGGTGTATCTCGTCATCTCGGTGAGCCTGGAACTGTTGATTCCTCAGCAAATTCAACGGATTATCGACGATGGCATTCGCAACGAAGACGTCTCCGCAATCGTCTCCACATCGCTGCTCATGTTGGTCTTCAGTTTCGGATCTGCGCTCTTTGGTATCGCAGCATCTCGACTGACCTCGTCGATGAGCACCGAAGCTGCGCACCAACTTCGCATGGCCGGATACGAGCGGGTTACGGGCCTGTCCTTCGGTGATCTCGACCGGTTCAACACCGGAGCGCTGCTCGTTCGGCTCACCTCGGACGTATCGGTGGTTCGTAGCGGCTCGATCATCGGTGCCGCGATGCTCATTCGGGCACCCGTCATGCTCATCGGCGCGGTCGGGCTCATCGCCTTCCAGACACCACAGCTGTTGCTCCCGACCATCGCGGTCATTGCGATCATGTCGATGATCATCGTGTCGATCGTGCCCAAACTGAGCCCGTTGTATCGAGCACAGCAACAGCGGCTCGACGGGTTGAACACGGTGTTGCAGGAGAACCTGGCAGGCGTCCAGGTCGTCAAGAATTTCGTTCGCCAGCCCCTCGAGCTCGAACGGTACGAGTCGCGCAACGACGACCTCTACGACGCAGCCCTTCGCCCGGCCCGACGAATAGCGATCATGGAACCGAGCTTCATGACCCTGCTCTTCTTGGCCGTTTCCGGAGCGCTCCTGCTCACCGGAAGTGGGGGAACGGACTTTCTGACCGCTGGCGAGCTCGCCACCTTCTTCAACTACCTCTTCGCCGCCATGCTGCCAATCGCATTTCTCGGTTTCGTACTTCCAGAGATCGGCCGCATGGCCGGCTCGCTCGGACGGCTGATGGAGGTCATCGAGGCCGAACCCGAGGTGGCCGACCCCGACAACCCAACGCCGCTCGACGAGGTCGCTGGCCGCATCGAGTTCGAGAACGTCTCGCTGTGTTATCGGGTGGGTGACGACGAGAAGTCTCCTCCAGTGCTCGACGACGTGTCGTTCGTGATCGAACCCGGCGAGACCGTCGTGATCCTTGGCGCGACCGGGTCGGGAAAAACCTCGCTGATCAGCTGCATCCCCCGGTTCTACGACGTGACGAACGGTGCGGTCCGAATCGACGGACACGACGTGCGCGACCTCGCCCTCGACGACCTCCGATCGAACGTGGCCGTCGCGTTGCAGCAAGCGAACGTATTCACCGGTTCGATCGCACGGAACATTTCCATGGGTCGTTCCGGTGCGACCAGTGGCGAGATCGCCGCTGCTGCCGAATCGGCCGACGCTTCATCATTCATCTCGGCGCTCGACGACGGCTTCGATGCGAACGCCACCGAACGAGGCAACAACTTGTCGGGTGGCCAGCGTCAGCGCATTGCGTTGGCGCGAGCGTTGGTCGCCGAGTCGCAGGTCGTGATCCTCGACGACACCACCTCGGCGGTCGACGTCGCAACCGAAGCTCGCATCATGACCAACCTCGAAGACCGCTTCGGCGACACGACGGTCCTGATGGTGGTCCAACGCGTCACCGCAGCATTGAGTGCCGACCGAATCCTGCTCCTCGATCACGGACGTCTCATCGGAAACGGCAGCCACGCCGAACTACTGGAGACCAGTGAGCGATACCGGGAGATCGTCGAATCCCAGCTCGGACCGCTCGACGAGATCGAATCACTGCTCGCACAGGGGTCAACGCAATGACCGCTGCGAATGAAGACGCAGTGACTGCTGCGAAGAAAGACGCATTGACTGCAGCGAACAAGAATGCAGGGCCGCCGCGCTCAACCGTCGGGGTGACGGTGACCCTTCGTCGCCTCGCCCGTTACCTTTTTCTGCGTCCGGTCGTCGCCTCGACCTCGGGGCTGCTGCTCTTGGTCGCCCTCGTTGCCCAGTCGGTGCAACCGCTGCTCTTCGGCCGAGCCGTCAACGACCTCGCAGAGGGAACGACGGAGAACATCGCGGGTCAAGCGATGCTCATCATCGTTCTCGCGTTGCTGACGTGGTTGCTCCGATGGCTGGCCGCCAACCTCATTGCCATCGCGGCGCAACACGCCATGCGAGCATTGCGAGAAGAACTGTTCGAGAAGATGCAGACGCTGTCGCTCGGCTTCCACCAAAGCCGTTCGACCGGCGAGATCATGAGCCGCATCACCTCCGACACCGAAGTCGTGAACACCTTCCTCTCCTCATCGCTGTTCGGGCTGGCATCGTCGGCCATCCAGTTCGTGGCCGTGACCGTCATCATGTTCACGATCGACATTCCGCTCGCGATCGTGGTGATCCTGCTCGCCCCCGTCTCGGCGGTCCTGATGGGGCAAGTCGCAAAGCGGGTCGGGAAGAACTTCGCTGCGCTGCAGGCGTCGGTCGGCCAAATCAACGGTGTGCTCGAAGAGAACGTGACCGGCCAGAAAACCCTTCAGGCCTATGGCCAGGCCCGTCCCTCGCTCGCCGAGCTCGAGGCACTGTCCGAGCAAGCTCGAGACGCCGACCGTCGGGCATCGTTCCTCGCGTTCAGTGTCATGCCGCTCGTGCGCCTCGTTTCCAACTCGAACGTCGCCGCGGTCGCGCTCGTCGGTGGCCTCCGAGTCGTGAGCGGCGCGACGAGCGTCGGTTCGGTCGTTGCCTTTCTCGGGTACTCCCAACAGTTCGCCCAGCCGATCGGGCAGATCTCTCGATCGATGAACCAGGCAATTCAGGCGGCGGCCGGAGCGAACCGGATCTTCGAGCTCCTCGACGAAGAGCCAGCGATCACGAATGAAGCTGGAGCCGAAGAGATCGACCACGCCGACGGCGATGTCGTGTTCGATGACGTCGACTTCTCATACGAGGCCGGCCGCCAGATCCTGTTCGACAACTCGTTTCACGCAACGCCGGGGCAGATGATCGGCCTGATCGGCCCGACCGGTGCCGGTAAGTCCACGATCATCAACCTCATCGGCCGCTTCTACGAGATCGATGACGGCGAGATACGCCTCGACGACAAACCGCTAGTCACCCTCGCCGTGGACGATCTTCGGCTTCGAGCCGCCGTGGTGCTGCAGACGCCGTTCCTCTTTAGCGAATCGGTCATGTACAACCTGAAATATGGACGCATCGACGCGACCGATGAGGAGTGCATCGCCGCGGCAAAAGATGCAAACGCACACTCGTTCATCAGCCGCCTCCCCGACGGGTACGACACGGTGCTCGCCGAGGGAGGCAGCAACCTGTCGCAAGGTCAGCGGCAGCTGATCACGATCGCACGCGCCATCGTTGCCCAACCCGATGTGCTCATCCTCGATGAAGCAACGTCATCGGTCGACACGAGAACCGAGCGCGAGATCCAAGTGGCGATGCGTCGTCTGATGGAAGGACGAACCTCGTTCGTCATTGCGCATCGTCTCTCGACGGTTCGCGAAGCCGACATGATCATCGCGCTCGATCAGGGCCGCATCCAAGAGATGGGCACCCATGACGAGCTCCTCGAGAAACAAGGCTTTTACCACTCCCTGTTCATGGAGCAGTTTCGCCAAGCGTCCTAGCAGCGGCCATCGGCGACGGGATGCTACCGACCCCGAGAAATCACAGCAGGTCTTCCGCCGCCTGTCGGACTTGGCGGTCCCGGTCGGTCAGAGCGTTTTCCAGAGCTTCGGTGACTTCAGGAGTGTCGAACGGCGCGAGTGCGAGCACGGCCCGTCGACGGACGGGGGCACGATCGTCGAGGCCGGCGAGGATGGCGGGAAGGCCGTCGGGATGACCGATTGCTCCGAGGGCAGCAATCGCTGCTTCACGACAGATCGACACTTTGTGATCTGAGGCGGTGGCGATGAGGGCGGCGATGCTCTCCGCCTTTGGAGACTCGCGTTCGCCGAGCGCCCAGGCGGTCGTCTCGACGACGAGGTCATCGTCGTCGGACAGGCCAGCGTCCAAGTCGATGTGCTGGCGATCGAACGCAAGCTCGATCGCGCGGACTCGAACGTCGCGATCATCATCGGCGAGCGCAGCGTTCAGAATCTTGTCGGTGAGGGACTCCATTCGCTGCAATGAGCCAAGGGCCAAGGCGCGAATATTTGGGTCGTCGTCTCTTTGTGCTTTGCGAAGTGCAGCGAGATCGCCGTCAGCTTCTGCACGTATGAGTTGCTGTCGGGAGCTCATTTGCTCGGTTTTGCCCAATCGGTAAGCAGTGGTACCCATAAGAATACGTGCAGTTGCAAAGTCACAGCGGTTTACGTGAGAGGGGATGAGTCGAAGTGCAGCCGATTGATCAGGATCTTCTGGAGAATGAAATGGCATTCATAGTCGTCTATCAACGAGCCGACGGCAGTTCTGCTGTCGAGTCGTGCTCCGATCTCAACGCTGCGGTCGAGGCTGCAGAGCGCTTGAGAAACGTCGACGCGATCGAGCGCCCTCGTATCTTTGAGACCAACGAAATCCGCTATGACTTCCAGCCGTATTACCGAATCAAGGTGGTCGACAAGGCCAGCGGGACAACGGTCGGCACTGCGCTACAGCAAACACCTGCAGCCCATGGCGAGACGGCCATCGAGCGCGATATCGCTGCCCAAGAAGCCGCTGTTGGAATGGCTACCAGCGATGATGTCGACGATGTTTCAGCTTCCGCCGGATCGGTCGATTGGACCGAGACACAGACTGACCATGTTGAAACCGTCGACTCCGAGATGGGAAGTGTCGAGGCTCCCGACGGTAGTGGCGTCGCCGCCGAGGCAATCGACTCTGCCGAGACCGACGGCGATGGCCTCTTCGGTCACGGCGACGAAACGCCCGAGGTTGCCGCTGACAGCGTCGCTGGTGGTGTCGCCGAGGAAGTCGCATCTGCGCCGGTAGCCGAATCTGTCGACGGTGGCGTAACGAGCGGCCAGGTCGCTGGTGCCGCTGGTGTAGCGGCCGGAGCAACGGCTGGTGCCGCGACGCAGAAGTCGGGTCTTTTCGACAAGTTCGTCAGCAGTCTCGAAGGCAAGAAGACTCCGACCGATCAGGTCGCCGATGCTGTCGAGGGTGCGCCGGACCTTTCACCAGGAGCGGTCATGCCCACCGATATGGCTAGCGACGTGAGCGATATGAACCCAGCCGACGCGATCGACGATCTCACCGACGATGTGAATCCCCGCCGAGGACTCTTCGGCAGGTAGCCATCAGTAGTGACTGACGCTGGCTTCGGCCAGAGACGGGGCTAACTGCTGATGGCTTGCTCGAGGAGGAATCCTGCGACGAGCAGGACGCCGCCGATCGATGCGGCGACCGCGACGCCAAGAAATACGAGCAGGGCGATAAGTAAGAAAAACGATGTAACTCGTCGAAGAAGCGACGGGTAGGCGTCCGCGCCGTACTCTGCTTGAGCAGGAGTCTGAAAACCGACTCCTAACTTTTGTATGAAACTTCGCTCGGGTTTGGGCTCGACGGGAAGCTGTCGCTGCGACGATGGGTTCTCTGAGCGTGGTGCAATGCTTGTCATTCGAACCTACCCTCCTTCATCTGAGATCGATATCGGGAACTGTATTGGAAACCCACCGGCAAGAATCGTCCACATCAACGAGATCTTCGGAAAATCCGAATTCCGTTGAACACCCCCCAACCGAGGAGCTCCAGCATGTCTGATGCGGTCGAATCGGCTCCCACACTAGCCGACGGCGTGGACTACTACGGCGCGCCAAACCCCGAAGAGGGTTCGACTGTTGGTCGCAAGTTCCTGGCACTGTGTTTCTTCGCTGGTCTTCTGGCGGCGGTCGCGGCCGTCGTTGTCGAAATTCCGTACTTCTCCCTTGAGCCCGGAAGCACGTTCGAGACCGAAGATTTTGTAGCTGTCGACGGCACCGAGTCCTTCGAGAGCGAAGGCGAAGTTTCGTTCGTTACCGTCACCCAACGCCGTCTAACGCCGATCACATGGCTCTTCTCATCGCTTCGTGACTCCGACGAGATCTTCCATGAGGACCTCATCCTCGGCGACCAAACCCTCGACGAACAGCGCGAAGAAAACGCGCTGCTCATGCTCACATCACAAACGAACGCTGTTGCGTCGGCACTCGATCACCTCGGCTACGAAACGGCCGTTCCCGCGGGCGTTGTCATTATCGACGTCGTCGAAGGAGGGCCGCTCGATGGGATTCTCGGCCGCAACGATGTCATCTCCGAGGTAAACGGTGAGACGATCACCGAAGCGGCCCAGCTCTTCGAACTACTCACCACCATCGAAGATGGCACCGTGGAAATCGTCGCTGCTCGGCCCGGGACCGAACCTCGAACGATCGAGGTCGAACTCACCAACGACACCCGAGGCTTCCTCGGCGTTGCCGGAGGCCAAGACCCCGATGGCGAGGGCAACGGCGCCTACCTCAACGAGATCATCGCTGGCGGAGCATCTGAAGGTGTGCTCGCCGCGGGTGATCGAATCGTCGGCTTCGAAGGAACCCCGGTCACCTCGTTCGACGATCTGATCGTGCCACTCGTCGACCGCCGATCGGGTGAGACCATCTCGATCGATGTGCAACGCGGCGATGAGGTCTTGGAGTTCGATATCGAGCTCGGTGTCCGTGCGCTCGAACGTGCTGGCATCTTCAACGCCGATACCCAATTCCGTGACGCCGACCTGCCGTTCGACGTCGGGTTCACCACCGAGGACGTCGGCGGGCCATCGGCCGGCCTTGCGTTCTCGCTCACCGTTCTCGACGTGTTGACCGAAGGCGACCTCACCGGGGGCGCCGACATCGTGGTTACCGGCTCGATCGATCGGGTCGGAAATGTGGGACGAGTTGGTGGACTTCACCAAAAGTCGTTCGCAGCGCTCGACGACGGTGCCGACGTTTTCATCGTTCCGCTCGGCAATCTCGAGGAAGCGCAGGCCGCTGTCCCGGAAGATTTGCGAATCGAAGGGGTCTCAACCCTCGAGGAAGCCCTGGAGATAATCGCTGAGTTCGGCGGCAATGCAGGGGAACTTCCTACCGACGGCAGCTTGTAGGCCGAACGGTTCACCATTCGCCCCGTCGCTGGCACCTACTCTGGTAGGTAATGACATCTGATCCTGGCGCTCTCTCCCCAAAAGAAGTCGCGAACGCTTCGTTCGACAGCAAACGACGCGGCTATGACCCCGCGGCTGTGGATAGACACCTGAAGAAGGCTGCCGCAACGGTGACCCACCTGGAGGGCGAGGTCGTTTCATTGGCCGCCCGAGTGGAAGCGCTGACCGCCGAGGTCGATGCCGCAAAGGCCGCTGCTGCTGCAGCGACACAGAACCCGATCGAGCTCGATGACGATGCGCTTACCGAGCGCGTTGGCCACGATGCTGCTCGCGTGCTCTCCGAGGCACGAGCTGCTGCTGCGGATCGTTTGGCCGAGGCGGAGCAGGAAGCCCAGCAGATCCTCGTCAAGGCCGAAGAGGTGTACGCCGCTCGTTCTCAGGAAGCTGATGAAGAAGCGAATCGTATTCGTCTGCGCGCTGGTGAGGCCGCTGAGCGTCAGGCCGAAGAAGCCCACGATGTCGCTGCGGGCATCGTGTCGGCTGCACAGGCCGATCTCGAGCTCGCCCGTTCAGAGGTGTACTCCGATCGCGAGAATGCCGATGCCGAGGCTGCCCAGATCGTGCGTGAAGCCGAGCTGGCACGCCGACAGATTCTTGGAGACCTTCTCCGTCGCCGTGGTGCCGCCAAACGCCAGATCGAACAGTTGCGTGCCGGACGTGAGCGTTTGCTCGCCTCGCACGAGACCGTGCGCCGTGCGCTCGACGAGATCACCGAAGAGCTCGCAATCTCGATGTCGGAGGCTCGCGCCGCCGCCAAGACGGCCGGCCACTCACTGCCCGACGGAACGATCGAGGAGCTCGAAGCAGAGATCGAGACGGCTCGATTGACCGGATTGCTCGACACCGGGCCCGTTCCCGTGGTGCGGTCCCCGGCGCTGCCGACATCGTCGTCTGCAAACCAACCTCCGGCCGAGGCAAAGTCGACCGATACCGAGTCGACCGATACCGAGTCGAGCGATTCAGCTACGGCTGACGCAGCTGAATCGACGAACGTCGCTTCCGTCGATGACGTTGACGACGTTGCGTCCACGCCAACCACTGAGACGGCCGAAACCCCGCCCGTCAAATCACCGATAGACGAAGCATCAGTCGCCGAAGCCACGGGCGCGGGTGACGATGCGGAAGCTGCCGACGAATCGTCGAGTGCCGACTCATCGTCTGCCGATACGTCCGGCGATCTCGCCGAGGTTGTGCAACTCGACAAGGCCCGAGCCGAGGTCGACACGGCAAGCCACCCAGCAAAGGGTCGCGAGGCCGGCAACGGCCGTTCGAACGGAGCGTCGGTCAAGGCCGATACTCCCGAAGCAGACACCGCGCCGACAAACCTCAGCGCGGTGGGTGGCGAGCCCGAGGCGAAAGATCCGAAGACCGACTCGAACACAGATGAGGTAACGGCGCCCGCCAAGCTCGCTGCTGCTCCAGACCCGGTTGTCTCGCTCGCCGCCGACGATTCGGTAGGGGACCTCTTCGCATCGCTTCGTTCCGACAACGAACAACTCGAGCCTCCGGTAAAGAAGACACCGCCGAAGAAGAACATTGCGTCGGCCAAGTCGACCAGCACCACAAAGGCGCCGCAGAAGAAAGCCAAGCAGTCCAAGAAAGCAAAGGCGCAACCGCTGGTCGATTCTTCAGAGCTTGCTCGCCGCCTCAAGCGGGTGCTCGCCGATGAGCAGAGCCGCGCAATGTCTCAGATCAAGAACGCCGAATCCCTTCCCGATCTCACCGGATTGCTCTACGCAGCGTCGGAACATCGTCTGGGATATTGGAACGAAGTGCTCGATCAACTCGACGATCCTGGACTTGCTGGTTCAGAGGCGTCGGCTGCGATCGACGACCTCGTCGAGACGATTCGTCGACGTGTTGGAGAAGCGCTCACCTCCGCAGACGGTGATGCTGAAGCGGCTGTGGCCTCGCTTCGAAGCATCTATCGGGAGATCAAGACCCAACAGATTGGCCAAACCGCCGATTCGGTCTCCAATGGTGTGCTCGCCCCGTCGTGATCCGACGCTAGGTGTGAATCAGCTTCGTGCATCCTGATCTTTAAGGTGGGTGCCGAAGACAATGGCTTTTCGGGCGTTAGCCTAGGATCTTCATGACTACCGAGATTGAACAAGATCCGAGTGTCGGTCGACCTGGTCGCGGGCGAGTAATTGCCATCGTTCTCGTCCTGGGTCTTCTGATACTCCTCGCATCGCTTCGCGGGTTGCTCACCCTCTACACCGACTACCTCTGGTTCGATGATCTTGATCGCACAGGCGTGTGGTCTGGCATTCTTACGTCGCAGATCATCCTGTCCGTCGTCTTCGTAGCGATCTTCTTCGTACTGGCGTGGGTAAACCTCGTCATTGCCGACCGAATTGCGCCGGCGTTGCGCCCTCCGGGGCCTGAAGAAGAACTGCTCGTCCGCTGGCATGAAACCGTCGGTAGCCGCAATGGGCTCATCCGGTTCGTCATCGCAGGGTTCTTTGCGTTGGTCGCCGGTGCCGGTGCAGCTGCTGAGTGGAACGAATGGATTCTGTTCAACAACCCGGTCGAGTTCGGCACGGTCGATCCGGTCTTTGGCCGTGACCTGTCGTTCTATGTCTTCCGCTTGCCGTTCTTGACCTTCGTCGTCAACTGGTTCTTTGCAGCGTTCATCATCATCGGGATCATCACCGGCATTTGGCACTACATCAACGGCGGCATCCGCATTCAGACCGTCGACCGTCGTTCGACCCCTCAGGTCAAGGCCCATATCTCGGTGATCCTGGCGATCTTGGCGCTCTTGAAGGCCGCTGACTACTACCTGCAACGGTTCGAGCTGTTGACGTCCACGCAGGGCACACGTCGAGGAGCGTTCTTCACCGACCTCAACGCGTCGCTCCCAGCAATCCAGCTGCTGTTGTTGATCTCGCTGTTCTCGGTCGTCTTGCTCGTTGCGAACATTTGGCGTCGCGGCTGGGCGTGGCCATCGGTCGCTGTTGGTCTGTGGGCACTCATTGCGGTGCTCGCCGGTGGCGTCTATCCAGCGGTTATCCAGCAGTTCCAAGTGTCACCCGACGAGTTGACTCGTGAACGTGACTTCCTTGAGCGCAACATCGCAGCGACACGCGTCGGGCTTGGTCTCGACAACGTGATCGATGGCGATTTCACGTTCGACGACGATCTCCTCACCCGCGAAGAAGTGCTCCGGAATCCTGGAGCCCTTGCGAACCCGAACCTGCTCGATCCTCGAATCATCGACGACTCGTTCACCCGTAACCAGCAGGATCTTCCGATCTACGACGACTTCGCAGGCAAGGTCGACATCGACCGCTACGAGGTCGACGGAGAGATCACACCGGTCGTCGTCGGCGCACGCGAGATCGCGAACGATCCGAACGTGTCATGGCAGGTTCGCCACGCAAACCGAACCCACGGATACGGCTTTGTGCTCGCTCCTGCGAACCAGTTCAGCAGCAACGGCGAGCCACAGTTCCTCATTGGTGACGCACCGCTCGAGAACCAGCTCGAAGACACCGTGCTCATCGATCAGCCGCAGATCTACTTCGGTGAAGGTGTCGATCACTACGCCGTGACCGGAACCACCGAGGTCGAGTCCGACTTCATCGAAGGTTTCGCATACGACGGCGAGGGCGGCGTTCCGATGAACAGCCTCTTCTCTCGTGTTGCGTTCGCCTTCCGCTTCAGCGCAATCGAGCCGCTCATCTCGGGCATCATCACCGATGAGACCGAGGTCTTGTTCGCTCGTGACGTGACCGAACGTGCCCGCCGAATCGCACCGTTCCTCCAGTACGACTCGAACCCATACCCAATCGTGCTCAACGGTGGTATCTCGTATGTGATCGACGGCTACACCACGTCGGATCAGCTTCCGTACAGCGAGTTCGCAGACGTTGGTTCGATCGGTTCGCAGGAAGACCTCTTCCGCAACTTCAACTACATCCGAAACTCGGTCAAGGTCGTCGTCGACGGCTTCGACGGCACCGTCGACTTCTACGTCGTCGACACCGAAGATCCGCTGCTCGCCGCATACCGCCAAGCGTTCCCAGAGATCTTCCGTGACGCATCGGAAATGCCAGACGAGCTTTCCGCACACCTTCGGTACCCGGAAGATCTCTTCAAGATTCAGACGACGATGTGGGGCCGCTACCAGCTCGACAACGTCACCGAGTTCTTCACCGGCGACCTCAGCTGGGCCATTGCATCGAACCCTGGCGATTCGGAGCCGAGCGGTGGCGTGATCGCGATCAACGATCCGGTCACCGGCATCCCAAGCCTTTCGGCCAGCCCGGTCGACCCGTACTACCAGGTCACCCAGTTGCCCGATGAGGATGAGGTCACCTTCGTCGTCTCCCGTACGTTCGTTCCGCAGAACCTTCCCGAACTCAACGCCTACTTCATTGGACGCGTCGATGAGAACGGTGTTCCCGAGTTGCGCCAGTATCAGCTGAGCGCCGGCGAGAACGTTTCGGCTCGTGGCCCCGTGCAGATCGATGAGCTTCTCAACTCCGACCCGGAGATTTCCGAAGAGCGAACCGAGCTCGGTCGTGGCGGTTCGGAGTTCCTGTCCGGAAACCTCGTGCCGCTCCTTGTTGAGGATTCCGTCGTCTACGTTCGCCCGTTCTACGTTCGTCGTGAACGTGCCGCAGAGACACCGAACACGGTGACCGAGCCGCAGGTGCAGTTCGTGACCGTTGTTCAAGAACAGCGTTTGGGCTTCGGCCCAACCTATGAGTCTGCACTTTCGGAGCTCTTCAACATTTCACGGGAAGAGGCCGTATCGCTGGTCGGCAACGTCTCGGTCGAAATCGATGAGGAAGCCGACCAGGATCAGCGGCCATCGGGAAGCATCAACCTCGAAGGTCTTCCCGACGAGGTTGTCACTCGACTCGGTGACATCTTCGAGCAATTCGAAGACGCCGAAGATGCGCTCCCTGACTTTGCCGAGTTCGACCGTTTGCAAGACGAGGCGTTGGAAGACCTCGAAGATCTGCTCAGTGAAGCGGAGGCGCTTCGTGCTGCCGACGACGCTGAAGAGGTCGTCGACGAAGATCCAGATAGCGCCTAGTACCCAGAAGCTAGGTCACCGTTGGCTTAGCGCCGGGTGAGTTGCCAGCCGGTTTGTCCCGTGCCGGCCGCTGCGACGTGCGTTTCGTTTGCGACGTGCAGGTGACTTGTTGGCTGCTCGTTGATGATCAACGTGCCGTTGGCGATCTGCTCTTCGAGCTTGTGCAGCCGTTCGGTCACGATGTTGAGCTGGTCGACAACGGTGATCAGGGTCTGCTTGTCCTCGATCGTAAATGCGTACGGCTGATCGTGCAGCTGAATCGGGACAGAAGATGATGCGGTCATTCGCGGTAGAGCTTTCGTAAAAAAGCCCGCTTACGGCCCCTCCGGCTCAAGCATCGTAGTACCCAGAGGGGTCGTTGGGTAGGGATGGTCTAGGGCTCGCACGTTCTGGGACTCATTGGCTACGGTGCGGACATGACCGACGCCCTGCACCAGATCGACGCCGCAATCGATGCCCTCTTGGCCGAGCACGATCCGACGGCGATGTCGACGATCGAGTTCCGTGGCCATCAGTACGATGCGGGTCTCGGAGTTGTGCATTTCCCGGTCGGTCGTGGCGGGATGGGGCTTGCGCCATCGCTGCAGCGCCACATCGATAAGCGTCTGGTCGAGGCTGGTCGAGAGCCCGAAGATCCAACGTTGTTCTTCCGCCATCTCGCTGGCCCGACGATCGAGGCGCATGGCTCTGACGAGGTGAAGGATCGATTCCTTCGGCCGATGTTTACCGGCGAAGAGCGGTGGTGTCAGCTGTTCTCTGAGCCCGGCGCTGGTTCTGACTTTGCTGGGCTCGCGGCCAAGGCAATGCGCGATGGCGACGAGTGGGTGGTGAACGGCCAGAAGGTGTGGAACACGCTTGCGCATCTCGCCGACTATGGCATGCTCGTCGTGCGCACCGACCCGAACGTTCCGAAGCATCGGGGTATGACGTACTTCGGCGTCGACATGAGGTCCGAGGGCGTCGAAGTTCGTCCGCTACGCCAGATCACCGGTGAGGCCGAATTCAACGAGGTCTATCTGACCGACGTTCGGATCCCCGACAGCTTCCGCATTGGTGATGTCGGCGAGGGTTGGCGTGCATCGCTCACCACGTTGATGAACGAACGCACCGCGATCGGTGGCGGCACCCCAAAGCGGGGCGGTGGCACGATCGGCGAGCTCATCGAAGTCTGGAACAAGCTGTCGGACGAAGAGCGTACGCCGGTCCGTCGCGAGCGCGTCATGCAGCTGTGGACCCGGGCCGAAGCGTTGCGGCTCACGAATATGCGCGCATCGCAGAACCGAAAGGTCGGTAACCCCGGTCCGGAAGGTTCGGTTGCCAAGACGATGTTCGCCGAGCTCAACAAAGAGATCTACGAGGTCACGATCGACCTGCTCGGGCTGGCGGGACAGATCGATTACGACTTCAGCTATCGGGCTCCCGAAACGCTCGATGTCACCGGTTCGGGCAGTGGCCCCCGGTATGCGTTCTTGCGTGCTCGGGCGAACAGCATCGAGGGCGGAACGTCGGAGATCATGCGCAATATTCTCGGCGAGCAGGTGCTTGGGCTGCCGGGCGAACCGCGGGTCGACAAAGAGCTGCCGTGGATCGACGTTCCCCGCAGCTAGCGGTGTGAAACTGGGGACAGGCCCTTGCTCGTGAGGGCTCGTGGAGGGCCCGATGGCACAGGTTGACGAAGAGGTCGAGGTCTTGGAAAAGACCGTCGGTGAGGTGTGCGGAGCAGACACCAATCTTGTCTGCGAGTGGGCGTTCGAACAGACCAATAGCGAGACGTGGGCTCGAGTCGCCGACTGGTTGGTCGACCGCCCGTTGCGCATCTTGTTCATCCTCCTGCTGGGATGGATTCTCGTCCGAGTTCTGCGCCGGGTCGTGCGCAAGTTTGCGAGCGAGGTCGCCGAACGGAGCATGCGCCAACGCGCCGAGACTGAGGAGTCGAGCAATCCGCTCGTGCGAACCGTCGGCAGGTTGACCGATCTGAACGACCGCAACGAACGAGCACAACAGCGCGCGGTCACGCTCGGTGCGAGCCTCGAAAGTTTGGTCTCGATCGTCGTGTGGACGACGGTGACCTTTTTGATTTTGGCCGAGGTGGGCGTGTCGCTCGGTCCACTCATCGCGAGTGCGGGCATTGCCGGCATCGCCCTTGGCTTTGGTGCCCAGTCGATCGTCTCTGACTTTTTGGCTGGCATCTTTGTGATCGTCGAGGACCAGTACGGCGTTGGCGACATCATCGACGTGTCGTACGCGACGGGCCGGGTCGAAGAGGTGGGGTTCCGCACAACCCGCATCCGTGACATCGAAGGCGTGTTGTGGACCGTTCCCAATGGGGAGATCAAGCGGGTTGGCAACTACTCGCAGCTGTGGTCGCGGTCGTTGTTCGACATCAACGTCTCCTACGACACCGACATTGATCACGCGACCGAAGTCATCAAGGGCGTGCTGGACACGATCTGGGAGCACGGGGCACCCGAAGCGACGATCATCGAAGAACCCGAGGTGCTCGGGGTCGAAGAGTTGGGCAGTAGCTCGATCGTGATTCGTGCGCTCGTCAAGACCGACCCATCCGAGCAGTTCAAGGTGGCCCGCAAGGTGCGCGCCGAGATCAAGAAGGCGTTCGACGCTGAAGGCATCGAGATTCCGTTTGATCAGCAGACGATTTGGCTTCGAGATAGCGCCACCGACACTGCGTTGAACGCGCCGAGCTAACGATGGCCGAGCCGCTTTCGCTTCGCTCGGTCGAAGTTCACGCCGAGGGCGAACCCGGTCGTGTCATCACGAGTGGCATGCCGGATCTGCCGCCGGGAACGATGCTCGAGAAGATGCGATGGCTGGAGGCCAACGCCGATCACATCCGGTTACAGATGTTGCGCGAGCCTCGGGGGTATCCGGCGTTGTGCTGCAACGCGATCGTGCCATCGGATGACCCCGATGTGGATGCTGGCTTCATCATCATGGAGCAGACCGAGTATCCGCCGATGTCTGGGAGCAACACGATCTGCGTGACCACCGCGCTCTTGGAGACGGGGATCGCGCCGATGGTCGAACCGGTGACCGAGCTGACCCTCGAAGCGCCCGCAGGAAAGATACGAGTTCGAGCCGAGTGCGCTGACGGGAAGGTGACTCGTGTGTCCTTCACGAACGTCCCGGCGTTTGTGATGCACCTCGACGCGCCGATCGATGTGCCCGGCCTCGGAACGGTGCTCGTCGACGTGGCCTGGGGTGGCATGTTCTTCTCGATCGCCGACGGGGATGAGTTGGGTATCGAGGTGTCTGCAGCGAATGGGCGCGAGGTTGCGCGGGTGAGCGAGATGATCCGCCTGGCAACGCTCGAGCAGCTGCCGGTCAGCCATCCTCTCGAACCGGGCCTGACCGGACCGACGATCGGCCAGCTCACGGCTGCGCCGACCGTTGCCGGAGCGACGCGGCGCAACGCGGTGACCGTGGCGACTGGAACTCCCGATTGGGATCGGCCCGATAGTTTCACCGGAGCCCTCGACCGGTGCCCGTGCGGAACCGGAACCGCCGCGCAGATGGCGGTGCAGCACGCCCGCGGCCAACTCGCCGTCGGCGATGCGTTCATCCACGAGGGGCCGTTGGGGACGACATTCGAGGGGCGGGTGCTCGAAGAGACGGTGGTCGGTGACTACCCGGCGATCGTCACCGAGATCTCTGGACGGGGCTGGATCACCGGCCACGCCGAATGGCACGTGGACCCAACCGATCCGTTCCCTCAGGGCTATACGTCCGCCGACATCTGGTAGCCGGATACGAGCCGCACGCGGCCCGAGCTTTATGACCAGGACAGCTTCATATAGCCGGTGAGTGTTTCACCCGGTTGGAGGATGTGCGGGGCGCGGTTGAGGTCGTTGGGGGCGCCGGTTTGAGGCTCGATGGCGACGGCGTGGTCCATTTGGTTGAACACGACCCAATGATCGAGGTCCGAGGTGAGCGACAGGGTGAAGGCGTCGCCCCATGACAGGACGGGTTGCTGGGTGACCTCGATGAAGGTGTCGTCCCATGGGCCCGGGGGAGGGGTGACGAGGGTTCCGGTGACGAGTTGTTCGTCTTCGACTTCGTACATTTTGTCGGCGGCGAACTCGATGGAGAGCGGCTCGCCCCGGTCGAGCTCGCGGCGGTACCACGGGTGCCAACCGAACTGAGCGGGCATGGCAACGTCGCCTGCGGTGATCGTCATCTGGATGTGCAGCGCATCGTCGGACACGGTGAACACCTGCTCGACCGAACCACCGAATGGCCACGGGTCGGCCAGTGGCGTACTGATGCTGGCGGTCGATTCGGCTTCGGAGACGATGTCCCACTCCTGACGCAGCGCCACGCCATGGTTGGCGTGCGCCCCCGACGTGATCGGGAAGTTGTGTAGCGCGCCGTCGAAGTAGAGGCGGCCAAAGCCGAGGCGACCAGCCCACGGCACCATCGGGAACGAACCCCAGCGGGTGATCTTCTCTCCCTCGGTGACGAGGATTTCCATGTCGTCGACGACGAGGGACGCGAGGCGCCCTCCGGCTTCGGGTTGGATGGTTGCGCTGGCGCGTGAGGATTGAATCAGCATGGCCCCGACATTAGCTGGGGGAGCGGTCGAGCTAATCCCAAACGGGACGCAACCGGGCGCTCCGGCCGGCGCGGTGATCGGCAAGTGCTTGGGTGCCGATCTTGAGGATTGGGCTCATGGTCAGCACGAAGAAGACGGTGGCGGGTCCGAGGTCGCCGCCGAGAACGACGCCCGCGACCACGATGCTGATCTCGATCGTTCGGCGGACTTTGAACGGGTCGCGTCCACGATCTTCGCCAGCGTTCATGAGCAGTTCCATTGCACCGCCGGTGAGACCGGCGTGGATGACCATGGCGACACCACCGGCGATCGCAACGGTGCCGAGGGGAACGAAAAGGATGCGGATGGCGAGGTTTGATGGGTCGTTGATGAGCGACAGCCAGATGTCGACCCAGAAGCCGTTCATGAACGAGAAGAGCAGTCCGTTGACGGTGGGGCGTCGACCGAGCAACGTGGCGACGAGGAGCAGGAAGCCGTTGAACAACCACGAGGCCTGACCCAAGGTGATACCGCCGATGTCGCGCAAGGCCGTGAGCAGC
>CAYVHV010000026.1:0-22918 GCA_964451305.1 uncultured Acidimicrobiales bacterium
CCCCCGAAAATAGAAACTACTGTATTTCAGGAGAAGATCGTGACCAGCATGAAGACGTCGCGCTACCCCCAGGCACCCGACCTGCGGGGTGTCGAGATCGCCAACATTTTGCCGATCACCGACCCGAGTCGAGATCCCGACAACTTCGATCCACGCAGCGAGTACGCGGGAACCTTTTGGCTACCGGTACTCGGCCCATCGACGATGTGGCTGATGCGCAAGTTCGCCGAGCGTTTCGACCACGAACCCGATGGGTTCGAACTCGACCTACTCGAAACGTCCCACTGTCTCGGCATCACCGGCAGCGGTGGTCGCAACAACGCGTTCCACCGTGCGCTCAATCGAGCCGTCAGCTTCCACATGGGCCGAACCGTCGACCAGACGACAATTGCCATCCGGCGGTTCATGCCTCAGCTTCATCAAGGCCAGATCAACCGGCTGCCGACTCGCTTGCAACGCAAGCACGCCGAGATGATCGCCGAGCACCCGCGATCGCAAGCAGAAGAGCTTGTCCGTGCCCACAAGATCTCACTGACGCTGCTGACCATGGGTGACTCTCCCGACGATGTCGAACAGCAACTCATTTCCTGGGGTCACGGTGCCAATCTCGCAAAGGAAGCGGTCGATACGGCGTGGCGAGAGCGAGCTCGCGATCAATCGCAATGGGATCAGAACTGGAGCACGTCGGTCTAACGACACGTGACAACCGTGTGTGAGATGTTGTGGTCACCAGCCTGGCTAGTGGTTGGTGACCACAACATCATCCGCCGGAATGATCACCGCAACCGTCGATGGAGGAGGGTCGTTCACGATCGCGTTTGCCGAACGTTCGTCACCTGCTCGCAGCAAAAGGGTGAGGGCCATGCTCGCAAAGAACACGCCGACGCCAATCACTGTTGCGGCAACCAACCGGGAAATCACAAGACCAACGGACATGTGCGTCAACCTAGGATGCCGACCCGTCGTGGTCAGCGGGGAGCGGTCCCCGTAAATTCGCACACCCCGGCCCCCAGCGCGCGTTAGGGGAATCCCCCAGTGCGCTAGAGGCGTGTCGAGCCCGAATCTAGTCATATGCACATTCCACAGAACAACACTTCAGATGTGACCTTCGAACCAATGCCCCCACCACCTGGTTCCAAGGTGCCGACACCAACGAACAACCTGGCGACCGCAGTAATGTGGGCGATCATCGGCGCAATGGCCTCCGGCGGAGGAGCGGTGCTCGGCGCCGTGCTGAACGCATGGATGGCCCCACCGTGCACCGGCATGTTCTGCGGTCTTGGTGCACTGTTCTACGGAGGCGTCGTCGGTTGGGGGTTGGGCATTCTCATCGCCGTGGGGTCGAGCATCGCTCGCGGTGGCGGCACTGCAGTCGACAAGACAGCCCGTGCGCTCAGCACGATCCTTGGCGTCATCGCTCTTCCGGTGGGCCTCACCATCATGTTGATGCTCTGGTCATGAACGAAGCGCTCATCGCAACATTGCGCCCTCGACAGGAATCGAACCTGTGGCCTGCCCCTTAGGAGGGGGCCGCTCTATCCAACTGAGCTACGAGGGCTAGTACCGAAGCTAAGGATACGTCATGCGATCAGTGGAACCAGCCCCGCCGCCAAGATCGCTCTCGATCAGCGGTTGGGGCACACCTCTGCTCGTCTTAAACGAATCGTGTATACCGATAGGTGTGACGAAGCCGCACATAGTGATCACCGGATTGATGGGCGTTGGTAAGACAACGACAGCGATCGAACTTGCAGAGAAACTCGACCTGCCGTGGCGAGACTCCGACCGCGACATGCAGTGCCTGTTCGATCTGACTGGCGGCGAGATTGCCGAACGCGATGGAGTGGACGAACTGCACCGCCTCGAATCGGCAGTTCTGCTCGGAGCCCTCGGAACGGGGCAGCCGACGATCATCTGCGCCGCAGCATCGGTGGTGGAAGACCCGGCCTGTCGAGCTGCGCTCGCGAATCGCGCCAACGTCGTGGTGCTCGAGGCCGATGTCGACGAGATCGTCGCTCGCGCATCGACTGGCGATCACCGCCGACCAATCCCTCGCGACGATGTTGCGCAACTCGCCGAGCGCCGAGCACCGCTATTTGCCGAGGTTGCCGATCTCACCCTCGACGCGACTCGCCCAACCGAAGATCTGACAAGTGAGATTGCGGTGGCGTTCGGCTCGTAACCGGTGCGGGCTAGTGTTCTTCCCATGAGCACTACCGCAACCCTCGAGGACCAGCTGGCACTGGTCGATGCCGAGCTTCACAACGCCCTCATGGGCACCACGAAGTGGAACGAGACCCGCATCCCGGTCATCAAGGGAACCTTTACTCGACTCCTCAAGAACGTCACCCTCCTCACCTCCGACGAGACAACGCTCCCAATTCTCGAGATTGGATCCGACGGCAAACTTGCGAGCGCAAAGGTGCTTCACAAACTCACAGGACTCGGCGTCGTTGCTTCGAACCTCACCGTCGACGGCCTCGAATCACAGGTGGGCGACTATCCCATCACGGTGAAGAAGAATGACGTCGGGGTTCTCGACTTTCCCGACAACAGCTTTTCGATGCTGTTCGGACGAGCGGTTCTCGAACACATTTCCGACATGGACGACTTTCTGCTCGAGTGCGATCGTGTCCTCGAACCCGGTGGCGTGCTCTACCTCGATGGTGGTCCGCTGTTCTTCAGCCCGAAGGGCCATCACATGGCGGTGAAGGGAGCCACCGGAACGCACTACGGCTTCGATGTCATGCCCGACCTGTTGCCGAACTGGTGCCAGCTCGACCTGACTGAAGAGCAAGTGTTCACCCACCTCACCGAGGTGAAGGAGATCGATGAAGAGGACGCTCGCATCGTGTCGAGCTACATCTTCAACACGCCCGAACAGAACCGCATGTCCGCCTCCATGGTGATCGATACGTTCGAGCGTTCACCGTTTCAGAACCTCGCCTACGACGAGATGCACGTCAAGAAGTTCACGCCACCGCCGCACCTGGTCGAGAAGTATGGCGAGTTCGACCTCACCTGCAATGGCTTGGCCTATTACGTCCAGACCGGTCCAAAGATCGATCGCCCTGCGCCCCTGCACGCAGCTGCCGAGCCTCCCGCAACGGCCGCCCCAGCGCCGGCGTCGGAGCAACCAACTCCAATCCCCGAGCTGATGCGCCAGATCGCTGTACAGGTGCCACCGCTCGTGTGGGTCTACGAAAACGTGTCGCCGCTACGCAAGGCCTATCAGAAGTTCCGCGGCTAAAACCGCTGCGAACAAAAGAACACGAAGTGCTGGTGAGTCCCAAACTTCTGTGAAGTTCGTGCCGATACGAGTTTCGTGAGCCGAACCTCGTGTGCTGTAGTGGATCAATGACTGCCGCAGCCTTCTTCGATCTAGATCGCACCCTGCTGCCGCACGCGTCGGGAACCATCTTTGCCCGTCACCTCGAAGCGGCGGGGATTCACAGCAAGGCATCGAGCGTGCCAGGTGCCGACCTCATGGTTCGCGTCTATGACCTGTTCGGCGAGACCAAGTTCAACATGCGGCTCGCTCGACTCGCGGTCAAAGCCGCAAAGGGGTGGTCGGTAGAGGCTGTCGAGACGGCCGCAAAGAATGCCGTACCCGACCTGATCGACGCCATTCCCGGCTACGCCAAGTTGCTGCTCGACGAACATCGAGAGTCGAACGTCAAGCTCGTCATTGCGAGCACGAGCCCCGGCGTTCTCATGCGTCCGTTCGCCGAGGCATTGGGCTTCGACGACGTGATCGGAACCGAATGGCTCCACGACGGTGAGAAGTTCATCGGCGAGACCGACGGCCCGTTCGTGTGGGGCACCAAGAAGCGCGATGCCATCGTCGCGTGGGCTGCCGACAACAACATCTCGCTCTCGGAGAGCTTCGGGTACTCCGATAGCTACTTCGACTGTCCAATGCTCGACGTCGTCGGCACCGCGGTTGCCGTCAACCCCGATGCCCGTCTGTCCGCAGTTGCGATGCTGCAAGGATGGGAGATCCGCCACTTCGACGCACCTCCCGGCGTGCTCAAGTTCGCAGGCCGCGAACTCCAGGACTGGATGCGCACGTTTACTCGCACAGAGATCGCACCAAATGCCTCATGGAAGTTCGTTGGTCTCGACAATCTGCCCGAATCTGGGCCGGCGATCCTCGCGTTCAACCACCGCAGCTACTTCGATGTCATGGCCATGCAACAGCTGATCGCAAAGAGCGGCCGCCCGTGCCGCTTTCTCGGCAAGGCCGAGTTGTTCGACAACCCCGTGGTCGGGCCGATCGCACGCCTCGCCGGCGGTATCCGAGTCGACCGGGGCAGCGGTTCGAGCGAACCGCTCGAACAGGCCATCGAAGCCCTGCACGCGGGGGAGATGGTGGCGATTGCCCCGCAGGGAACGATCCCCCGCGGTCACGCGTTCTTCGAACCCAAACTGCACGGTCGTTACGGAACTGCACAGCTCGCGATCGATGGTGGCAAGGTGCCGGTCGTTCCTGTCGGCTTGTGGGGTACCGAGAAGGTGTGGCCCCGCAGCCAGCAAGTGCCCAGCTTCAACGTGCTGAATCCGCCCGCCGTGCGCGTCTCCGTCGGCGAACCCGTCGACTTGAAGTATCGAAGTGTCAAGACGGACACCGTCCGAATCATGGATGCTCTTTCGGCTTTGCTACCCGACGAAGCCAACACGCCGTACACGCCGACGATCGAGGAGCTGCAAAAGACGTTCCCTCCCGGCTACACGATGACCGACGACGACATTGGTGATTCCGTCGAAGGCGTGACGCGGGGCGCTGCATCGTGAGCGAGCGAGAGATTCACCTGTCGAGTTACATGACCGAGACCGAGGCCCTTATGTGGGCCGCCGAGTCCGACCCGTGGTTCTCGTCGGGCATGGGGTCACTCTTCCTCTTGGATGTCGCTCCCGATTTCGAGCGCTTCTCGGCGGCGATGCTCGAGGCGTCGTTGACGTTGACCCGTCTACGAGAGCGCGTTGAAGAAGGCCACGGTATTGCACCTCCCCGGTGGGTGATCGACGACGATTTTGACATCACCGACCACGTGCGTCATGTGCAGCTACCGAAACCTGGTGGCCTCGACCAACTCCTCGAACTCACGGCGCAGATTTTCCAGGACCCATTCGATACATCTCGTCCGTTGTGGGAGTTTGTCGCAGTCTCGGGCGCTGGCGGACGCAAGACGAAGACATCGGTGTCCGGTGCGATCATTATGAAGCTGCATCATTCGGTCAGCGACGGCATCGGTGCCTTGCGCCTCGCCGAGATGTACCTCGACTTTGAGCGGAACCCGGTGACCGACGAGTCGGGGAAGACGATGACCATCGAACCGGTCGCCGACCCCGAGACGAGAACGGGCCTGCTCGCCGACGCCGACTATGTAGCGAAGAAGCAGCTCGAACTCGCACGCAAGGTCGCCGCCGAGGTCTCCCTGTGGGGAGCCGATTCTGGCCGGGTGAAAGACGTTGTTGGCAAGGCTGGCGACATGGCGAAGGCAGCGGTCGGCCAGCTCAACTCGAAGCCATCGCACGGAGGTTCACCCGAGTGGCGCAACCGGTCACGACACCGTCACCTCGAAGTGTTCGATGTTCCCCTCGATGATCTGAAGAGCGCGTCGAAGCGGTTGGGCGGCTCGGTCAACGACGCCTTCGTCGCTGGGTCGGTGCTCGGTGCGCAGCGCTACCACGAGTCGGCCGGTGTACACGTGCCCCAGTTCAACCTGAGCTTCGTCATGAGCACGCGCTCTGACGACGCTGCGGGCGGCAATGCGTTCACGCCGGTGCCGTTCAGCGTGCCCGGCGACCTCGGGTCGATCGAAGAGATCTTCGACACCACACGAGACGTCATCGCAGGGAAGATCGACGAGGTGAACGCATCGTCGGCCGATGCGCTCAACGTCATGGTCGGATTTGCGTCGCTCCTACCGAGCTCGATGCTGTCAAAAGCCGGTCGAGCTCGTGCCCAAACCCAAGACTGGGCCACATCGAACCTTCGTGGCGCGCCGATCCCCATCTTCACCGCAGGTGCAGAGATCACCCACATGTATCCCATCGGTCCGGTGGCGGGCACAGCGTTCAACCTGACGGCGATGTCCTACTGCGGCAGGCTTCACTTCGGTTGCTTCCTCGACCCCAAAGCGGTGTCTGATCCTGGGCTTCTTCGCTCGTGTATGGAGCAGGCATACGCCGACATCTGCGCTGCGGGCTAGGTCCAACGCCCTACTCAGGGGTCGTCGCATTTCCGCCGATTATTCATGACATATGTCAGCGGCGAGAGAGTTGGACTTCGAAACCGAAGAAGAGGAGGGCGTCGACCTTCCCTCCGATGACGCGCGCGTCCTCGCTGAAGACGAGGCGTAATCGCCTGCACCTTCGGGTGTGACGGATGTTGCAAAGTAAAGTACGCAAATGCATTGCGTAATTTCGTTTGCTAAGTAAACTACGCAGTAGCAAACCGCACATGCCGTCGGAGACTCCGAGGCACAGAGCCCGGGGGTTTCCCGGAAGAGGGAAGTAATCACATGCCAGTTCTTGAGCAAATCACCGAACAGATCACCGAAGCATCAGACAAGCTCTTCGACGCAGCTGTCAGCACCAACGACAAAGCGCACGACGCAACGAAGAACCTCGTCACCAAGATCCAGGACGCAGACGTCAAGCTGCCATACGCCGACAAGATCTCGAATGCGATCTCCGACGTCGAGCTTCCACTCGCCGACAAGCTTCCAGAAATCGAGATCCCAGAGCCACTCGAAGCCGTCGATGCCTACTTCAACTTCGTCGGCAAGGGCATCGAAGCCAACCGCACCTTCACGATGAAGCTCATCAACCTCATCTCCGACACCACGACAGAAAGCGCAGCGGTCATCGAAACCACCGCCAAGAAGGCTGCACCAAAGAAGACCACCGCCAAGAAGACCACGGCGAAAAAGGCCCCAGCCAAGAAAGCCACAGCAGCAAAGGCAACCGCCAAGAAGACCCCTGCGAAGAAGGCTCCTGCAAAGAAGGCAACGGCCAAGAAGGCGTAACGCCGCACGAGTTCTACTCTGAGGACTCACCCCAAGACCTACTCATAGGTCGATGCCGATTGCCGAAGGAGAACCATGGGTAACGACGACCGCAGCCACTTGTTGGATCTCGGTTCGTTCATCCGTTCGCAGCGTCGCCTCGCTCAGCTCTCGCAACGAGAGCTCGCCAAGCTGACAGCGCTGTCCGACCCGTACGTGAGCCAGCTCGAACGTGGATTACACGAGCCCTCCGTCCGGGTCCTTCGCGCGCTCGGCAAGGCACTCAACGTGCCGGTCGAGACGATGCTCGGATTGCTCGGCGAAGAACTCGATGAGGACGCCGAGACAGACTCCACCGAAGCAGCGATCAAGCGAGACAACGCGCTCACCGACTCGCAGAAGGCAGCGATGCTCGAGATCTACAAAGGCTTTACCGGCGAGGGTGGTTCGTGACAAAGATCGGACTCGTCCTCGGTGGCGGTGGCATCGCTGGCTTCGCATACCTCACCACCACGCTTTCGGTGCTGCAACAGATCACCGGTTGGGATCCTCGCGATGCCTCCGTCATCGTTGGAACCTCAGCGGGATCGAACATCGGAGGGTTCCTGCGCGGTGGCACCCCGATCGGCGAATCGCTCGACGACATCATGACGTTGCCAGCGAACCCACGGTCGATGGAGCGCCTCAGGGTGTTGAGCGGCCGCGAAGCGGATCGCACCGTCAGACTCTTCCCAACCTCGCTCAAGATGGCTGCTCGGGAAGCGGTTCGTGGCCCGTTTATGCGCCCGTCCCGCCTCGTCTCAGGCCTGCTGCCCAACGGCAATATTCGAACCGACACCATCGGCGACCGAATGATCGAGTTGCACGGCGACGCGTGGCCAGAAGACGAACTGCTGATCACGACCGTGCGTCTACACGACAGCGAACGAGTCGTCTTCGGCCTCGACCGGACCGACATCGATGTCGGCACCGCCGTCGAAGCAAGCTCTGCGATCCCCGGCTACTTCAAGCCGGTCGCGATCGGCGGTTTCCGCTACGTCGACGGGGGCACACATTCACCGACCAACGCCGACCTGCTCATCGATAGAGATCTCGACCTCATCGTCGTCGTCGCACCCATGTCGGTCGACAACATCGCAACCGGATGGATGACGACCAACGGGGCCTTCCGTCTGTATTGGCGAAACCAGGTGCAACGCGAGGTCGTAGACCTTCGCAGCGCCGGGCATCGAGTGCTCCTCCTCGAACCGTCCATCGACGAAGCTCGCTCGATGGGCCCAACAATGATGGACCCAACCCGCATCGTGAACGTCGTGCTCCAAACGTCGTCTGCTGCTCGGGCGTCGATGACCGAGGCCAAGCTCGGCGAAGAGCTCGCGATCCTCCGCGAAGCAAGCACGGCTCAGGACGCCTGATTCATGGAACGGATGACCCAGCAGGACTACGACATCCTCTCACTCGAAGACGATGTGGTTGCCGCCCATGGGATGACGATCGCGATTTTCGATGGTCCTGAACCAGCGTTCGACGACGTCCTCGATCTTGTCGCCGACCGTGTCCGCCTCGTTCCCCGCTATCGACAACGTCTGCTCCAGGTCCCCTTCGACCTCGAACGCCCGGTGTGGGTCGATGACGCCACGTTCAGTATTGATTTCCACGTCCGCCACACGGCGCTCCCAAAGCGCACCGACCGCGACCCATTCAACGCGTTCATTAGCCGCGCCCTCTCGCAGCGACTCGATCGCGGGAAGCCGCTGTGGGAGGTCTGGCTCGTATCCGGATTGCCAAAGAAGCAGTGGGCGCTCGTATCGAAGGCGCACTACGCGATCATCGACGGCGTATCAGGAACCGACATCCTCGGTCTGCTCTCCGATGACATCGAAGTCCCTGTCGGCATGGGGCAATCGATGATGCGGCCGCTACCGACCGATCGCAAGCTGATCGTCGACGCCGCCACCGACCTGATGTTCGATCCGGTCGAATCGTTCCGAGCGATCAAGAGCCTGTACGCCAAGCCATTCCGGATGGCCCAGAAGCTGACGTCGGGCGTGCTGTCGTCGGTCGACCCGAACGGTCTCGGTCGAGCGATCGGCCCGCACCGAAAATGGCAATCGGCCTCGATGACGCTCGATGAGCTTCGCAACATCCGCAACGCTCACGAGTGCTCGACGACCGACGCGATCCTCGCGAGCATCGGCAGCGGCATCCGCCGGTATCTCATCGAAACCGGCAAGCCCGTACCGACCTCGATCGACGTCATCGTTCCGCTTTCGGTCGGTGCTGCGACCGGCGGACTCTCCGGCCAGGTCACGACGCTCACCGCCAAACTTCCGATCGGGCTCACCAGTGCTTCGGAACGGCTGAAGGTCATCCATGAACAGACCAGCAAGGGAGCCCGTCAGTCCGGGGCGCTTGCGGGTCGAGTCTTGCGTCGTCAAGAGAACTTCGTCGCGCCGAGCATTCTCGCCCAAGGCGTCCGCTCGACGATGCTCGAAACCAGAACGCAGAGGATGCCCGACACCGTCGCGATCAACGTTCCCGGTCCGGTGGAGACGATCAGTGTTCTCGGTCATCCCATGGTCGAGGCGTACCCGGTTATCCCGCTACCCGGCGGTGTGCAGATCTCGGTCGCTGCGATGTCGCTGAAGGACACCGTGTATTTCGGTATCACGAGCGACTTCGACTCAACCAAGGGGCTCCATCACGTCTCCGATGGCATTGCCGAGGCAGCGAAAGAACTACTCGCCGGCTGAGAGCGCGTTGATGAGGCGGGTCGCGATGACTTCGTCGGTCAGATAGCCAGCGATGCCGTGCCGGTTCTTTGTGTTGTTCTCGACGCCCCCGTAGTTCTCGATCGCCGGCGTGATCGGAAAGAACGTCTCGTCCAGCGGATGTAGGGCAACCGCGTCCCGATCGTCGTACGCGTTGAACCATGATTCGACGTTCGGTGGGTGCGCAATGGGGTGCAGGGCCGTGCGGACGGCGGTGATGCCGAGCGGTGATCCGAGCGTGAGGAACAAACGAACCGGACGAGATGCCATAACTCCGCCTTCGGCAAGAATGCGATACGCGATGATCGAACCGAGGGAGTGGCCGACGACGACGAACTCCTCGTTTGGGTCGATGTCTTCGACGGCGCGAGCAATGCCGGTTTCGATGAAGGCTTGAATGGTCGGGTTCTCGAGATACATCGCAACATCTTCTGCGGCGAGGTTCAGGCTGAATGCACTGACGCTCGGGACGAAGCGATCGAGCAACGCGAGGCCGACCTGTACCCATTCACGGCTGAGCGGTCCGGCCTTGCGAACCTCGGGGGCTGCTCGTTCCCAAATGCGGTCGTAATCCACGCCCGCTGCGTCGAGACATTCGTTCAAGACCCGGCATCGAAACTCGGGGTCGTCGTAGTGCTCGTTCGCTCGTGTAATCGGTGCAACCTCGCCTTCGTGACGATGGTGCTCGGGATGTTCGCTCGCGGTGAGGTCGAGGAGCGCATCGCCGAAGTACGGAAACACGATGTCATCTTCGGTGATAGGCACGTCGAGGCCCACAGCTTCAGCTCCGTCATAAAGCGCGGTTTCCCACTTGGTGCGCAAGACGGCCGGGTTCTTATCTTCCTGGGACCGCCCGTGAACCAGTAACAACTTCATGGTGGAGAAACCGTCATTTCTTTCGTGTTGTTCCAGTCCTCTGCAGTTGGGCGTCGGTCAGCCCGGTCGGTTTTCGCCGTGCTGCGGACGTTTGAGGAGCCCGCGGTATACCTCGCGAGCGGTTCGGCCATCTTCGACGATCGAGCGAATCTCCTCGGCGATCGGCATCTCGACGCCGTGCTCGCGGCCGAGCCGAGCAACGACCGGGGCGCTCTTGACACCTTCGACGACCTGGTTCATCTGCTCAGCGATCTCTTCGACCGTGCGCCCCTTGCCGAACTCTTCTCCGAACGTGCGGTTTCGACTTTGCGGACTAATGCAGGTGGCGATGAGATCGCCCATGCCTGCAAGTCCGGCGAAGGTTTCGGGTGCCCCGCCCATCGCAACGCCGAGGCGAGTGATCTCAGCGAGGCCGCGGGTGATGACCGCCGCCCGAGTGTTGTCGCCCGCGCCCAAGCCATCGGCCATGCCCGCGGCGATTGCGATCACGTTCTTGAGCGCTCCGCCGAGTTCGCAGCCGATGAGGTCGGTGTTTGTGTAGACCCGGAAGCGGTCGATCGCGAACAGAGACTGGAGCCGAGTTGCGATGGCTTCGTCTTCGAAGGCGATCACCGAAGCCGCAGCTTGGCCCGCGAGAATCTCCTTCGCGAGGTTCGGCCCGGTCAGCACGCCGACGGGATTGTCGGGGAAGGCCTCGGTGATGAGCTCGGTCATGCGTCGACCGGTGCTCACCTCGAAGCCTTTGGCGAGTGAGACGATCGGCGTCGCCGGATCGACGAGTGGTCCAAGGGCCTCGAGGGTCGATGGGAAACCAGCGGAGGCAACCCCCATGATGATCACGTCCACGTCGGACACGACCTGTTCGAGATCCGACGATGCCGACAACGACGGGTGCAGCGAGAACCCCTGTAGATAACGCGGGTTCTCGTGGGTCTCTGAAATTGCCTCGGTGACATCATCTCGACGAGCCCACAGCGTGGTCTCGCTGTTATGGGCGCACAAGTGGGCAACCGTGGTTCCCCACGAGCCGCCACCGATAGCGGCGACTCTCATCGGCTGTGATTCTGTTCCCGCCTGAGCGCTCACAGCGACAGGGGAACGCCGAGCGCTTCGTGAATGTCGACGGCCTGTTCATCGCTCAAGCCGAGGCCGAGGCGCAGGTCGGCGAGGTATTCGGCTTCGGCCACGGTGTCGACATCGATCGGCAGGAGCGACATCGTGTAGACCTCGGCTTCCATGCCGCCAGGAACCGACTCGATGAACTCATCTAAGTCCAACGGGCGAGCGAGCTCGGAGCGCACGAACGCTTCGGCTTCGGCGTCGAGATCGCCTGCGCGGCTGATGATGGCTTCGATCTCGTCGTTATCGACCGAACCATCGGCCTTCGCTGCGTTGGCCATCGCACGGATGAGAATGACGGCTTCTTCTTCGGGCATCTCGAAATCGGCAACGTCGTCATCGCCATCGATCTTGTCCTTGATGCCGCCGAGTGCATCACCGATGCCGCCCGTTGCGTTCTTGATACCGCGCGAGCCGACCATCGAGCCAACGATCGATCCGACCATACGTCCAGTGCGTCCACCGAGGGCACCGCCAAGAGCGGCGCCTCCGAACGACCCTGCGAGCGATCCGACCATGCGTCCAATGTTCATGTTTATCTCCTGATGTCCGCCTCGGTTTGGGCGTTGTCGAAGCCGACGTCGTCCAGATATCTCTTCGACCCTACTCGGAGTCCTCAGCGGAGTCGGCCCAGGGTGCGGTGATGCGTGGCTCCCGGGCGAGAGTGAAGGAGTTGCCAACGAGTGTCAGGTTGGGGGAGTAGGCCGGATCGGCATCGAGGACGTCGCCCCATCGTTCGAGAGCGAGGTCGACTTCCTTGTTAAATCTGGCGACCTTGACCGGGTCGTCTTCTGCGCCTCGGCTGACGCTCTCGTGGTGATAGAGAAGCGCATCTGGTGTCCAGAGGATCCGTTGTCCCGCGTTGTGCCTGACGCGCATGCAGTAGTCGATGTCGTTGAACGCAACGGCGAGTGCTTCGTCGAGGCCACCGAGCTCATCCCACGTAGAACGTCGGGTGAGCAGACATGCTGCGGTCACCGCCCCAACCTCGTGGGTGAGCATGAGTCGGTTGAAGTAGCCGGTGGAATCTGCTGGCTCATGAATCTGTCCGTGCCCAGCGAGGCCGCCGAGACCCAGGATCACACCGGCGTGTTGGATCGTGTCGTTCGGGTAGAGCAGCTTTGCGCCGACGGCGCCAATGTTGGGCTGCTGGATCCAGCGAACCAAGGACGTGAGCCAATCAGGGTTGATGACTTCGGTGTCGTTGTTCAACAGGAGGACGAGTTCGCCCCGGCCTGCGTCGACGCCGATGTTGTTGATCTTCGAGTAGTTGAACGGACCCGGTGCAGGGATCACCCGATGGTCGTGTCCATTGTCGAACGCAGCGAACCACTCGAGGGTTTCGGGTTCGGCCGAGTCGTTGTCGACGATCAAGATCTCGAACGCCGGATAGGTCGTGCGAGCCAAGCTCTCGACGCATTGGATGACGAGGTCGAGCCGGTCGCGGGTGGGGATCACGATCGACACGAGTGGGAAATCGGTCAGCGGAGGGATGGTGCGGTACGCGGTCGGGGCTCCACCGAGTTCGACCGACCACTCGGGTCCGAGTCGCTCTTCGAGCGCTCGAATCGACGCATCTTCGGTGTAACTCTTCTCGCCAGGAGCGAGCGCCGTCGACCCGGCGATCGCCCGCCAGTGGTACGCAACGAGCGGGATGTGGCGGATGCGTTCGGGTGTCGTGGCAGCGGTTGCTCGCAAGAGCAGGTCATGGTCTTGCGACCCGTCGAAGCCGGTTCGTAGCCCGCCGACGCTCGTGATAAGCGAACGGCGAATCGCCGTGAGGTGCGACATGTAGTTCTGGCCGAGAAGAAGCTCAGGATTCCATGACGGTTTGCAGTGCGGGTCGTAGTGGCGTCCGGTCGAGTCGATCTTGTCTTCATCGGTGTAGATGATGTCGGTACCCGAAGACTCGAGCGCGACCGCCGCCAGAGCGAACGGAGCGAGCGCGTCATCGTGATCCATGAACGCCACGAACTCGCCGGTCGCAACGGCGAGCCCATCATTTGTGGCGGCCGCGATGTGTCCGTTCGTTGTTCGGTGGGTGACGAATATTCGGTCGTCGCTGGCCGCATGCTGATCGAGGCGTTCGGCCACATCGGGGTTGGTCGAAGCGTCGTTGATGAGGTGCAGCTGCCACCGTTCGTACACCTGCTCCTGCACCGACTCGATCGCCGCGTCGAGCCATCGAATCTCGGGGTTGTACACCGGCACGATCACGCTGATCGTGGGCCCGCCACCGGGAAGTTCCGCTGCGCGTGCCCGCAGGCGCTCGGCATCGTCATCGAACATCGTGGCGTTGCGGATCCGCCACGTTGGATAGTCGACCCCATCGCCGGAGCGTCGGGTTTGGAGGTGCTCGTAGGTGATCGCGACCTCTTCGAGAACCGCACGGTTGCCTCGGAGCTCTCGGGCAGTGCGCAACCGGCTCACGAGCTCGGTCCGATCCGTGCTGCCACCGATGCTCGATGCAGCGACGTCGGAGGACATGAGCGCGGCGGCTGCTGGGGCGGGCAGTGGCCTGAACGTGATGTTGGTGGCCCGGACCGTATCGACCCAGGGAGACACATCGAGGAATACACGCTCGGTGCCGGGTGGAACATGTACCACTCGGCTTCGTTTGCCGCCGACGACTGGGATTGGTCGTCGGGCGAGCGGAACCGAACCCGAGCCGGGGAGGAATCGGAGCGCGATCGGCGGGTGCTCAGGCAGGCCCTGCCCATCTGCTTGGGTGCTCGAGATATCGGAACGGACCAGGTACCAGCCCGCTGCTGGCGCGGCGCCTTTGTCACTGACCAATTCGAAGAGCGGGCGAGCTCCCTGCGTGGTCCAGGAAGTGGGAGCGACCCCAGGTACCGCAGCCGTGAGGTCGCGCGATGGGATGAGTTCGAATCGCACCCGGTCAGAGTAGTGGGGCGAGCGAAGGCGAACACGCTGCGAGGCGTTGGGGCGTTCTCTAGGATTTCTCGTCAATCCGGGAACACATCCAAATCATCAACAGTTTTCGTATGTAACTAATGACCCTCTAATTCAGTCCTTACCTCGAAGGGCTTAGCTAATACTCATACCAACCGAAGGGCACACCTCACAGCCCTTCACGAAGGACACACATGTGGAATGACCACAACACCGATAGCGGCAATGGTGAAGATGACGAGACCGGCATCGCTTCTCCATCGAATGTGTCGCCATCTGAGACCACTCCCCAAACAGCTTCAGTCCCGCCGGCATTTTCGGTAGCTCCTACGCCGCCTGCAACCCCCGCTGCTCCTCCCGCTGCCACACCGCCAGCTGCGAGCATCCCCCAATCCCCCCAACCTGGCCCATCCCCTCATTTGCCGGTACCACCCACACCGGCTCGGGCCAGCTTCTCGGCTATTGGTTCGCCAAAGTCCGAGGACGTCACAACAGCGACTGGGGCGACACCTCCCCGCCCCGTCGCTGCAGTGACGGTCGCGAACGGCGCTCCTGCGCCGGTCGCACGGCCGAACACCCTTGGGAACACCGCTGCGCCAACGCCTCCTGCATTCACGCTCGGATCCACGGCTGCGTCGGCTGCTGGCACCTCTCCCGCGGTTGCGCCAGTGAAGAAGAAGCGCCGAACCGGGTTCTTCGTCGCACTCGCGATGCTCACGGTGTTGGCATCTGGCGGCGTGAGCTACATCGTGGCGAACCTGGTTGCCGACGATGCGGTCAGCGCCATCCCCGCGCCGCTTCCGACAGCTGCATCTGCTCCAACCCCTACCGAGCCGGCAACCACCACTGCCACCGACGCAGTCGATGCTGCCGTACTCGCTGAAGAGCCATTCGCTGTCGCCGCCGAGATCATCCGTCCATCGGTGGTTCAGCTGAACCTCGGCACCGGCCTTGGTACCGGAGTCATCATCAACGAGAACGGCACCATCCTCACCGCAGCCCATGTGCTCGGTGATAACGATGACGTCACGGTGACCTTCTTCGATGGATCGAGTGCTCAAGGCACCGTCGTTGGGACCCATGTTCCGACCGATGTCGGCGTCGTTCAAATCGATCCCGAAGGACGCGACCTCGTCGTTGCTCGCCTCGCCGAAGGCCAGGACGTCCGGGTCGGCCAGATCGCTGTTGCTGTCGGTTCGCCGTTTGGTTTCGACCAGACCGTGACCGCAGGAATCATCAGCGCTGTCGACCGCATCGTGAACAACGTGTCGATGGTCCAGACCGACGCATCAATCAATCCGGGTAACTCCGGTGGCCCGCTCATCAATCTCGATGGTGAGGTCGTTGGTATCAACGACTTGATCTTCACCGAGTCTGGTTCGAGTGCTGGCGTCGGCTTCGCTATCTCCATTGACCTGGCCGTCATCATCGCCGATCAGATCGTCCAGGGTGTCGAGCCTCAGCTCGCACTCTTCGGTGTGAGCACCGGCGCTGCACCTGACGGTGCACGTGGCGCTCAGGTCGGCGAGGTGGTCTCTGGTTCCGCCGCCGAGGACGCTGGTGTTCAAGTCGGTGACGTCATCATCTCCCTCGACGGTGTGAATACTCGAGGTTCGGCAGATCTACGAGCGCAGGTCATCGACCAGGTGCCAGGCACCGACATCATCGTCACGGTCATCCGAGACGGCGAAGAGGTCGACCTCAACGTGACGCTCGGTCAGACCGGCTAAGAAGAACTGCTTGTCGGGGTCACTCCCGCCATCCGAGAAATCTCCTTCCAAAGAGCGTCGGTCTTTTGATCGGCGCTCTTTGTGTTCGGGATGCGATGTTCTGGCCGGCGGGCTCGATCGAGCCAGAACCCGCTGCTGCCGAGTTCGACCGTCGGCTCGGTAGCGAGCCACGCGAGCGTGTCGGCTCCTTCTTCGGGAGAGCGGAGGAGCGGTCCGACGAGTTTGCCGAAACCGGGGAGGGCATCGGCAACGCCGGCGGTATCGGCCCAACCGGGGTGCATCACGTACGACTCGATCCCTTCGGGGGTCAAGATCTCATCCCATTTGCTACTCAGCAGCAGCTGCGCTCGTTTGGCCCGGGCATAGGCCTTGGTGCCGGTGTAGTCCCGGGTTGTCTGCATGTCCGATAGCGAGATGCCCTGTCCGTAGAGGCCGCCCGAGGCCATGGTGATGATGCGAGGGTCGTCCCCAGCTCGCAGGAGCGGCCGCAGCATCTCGGTCAGCTTGAACGGGCCGACGACGTGGGTGGCGAGCGTTAGCTCGATCCCGTCGACCGATTCTTGGCGGGGGTTATGTAGGGCGCCGGCGTTGTGGACGAGGGTGTCGATGTGGTCGCCGCGTGCCAGCAACCTGGTTGCGAAGGCATCGACCGACTCGAGCGAAGAGAGGTCGGCAATTTCGAGGGAAACGTCTGCGCCGGACATCTGATTCAGTTCGGCCACCGCCTTTTCACCGCGTTCTTCGTTGCGGGCAACGACGGTCACGCTCGCACCGGCCATGGTGAGTAGGCGTGCTCCGGCGAAACCAAGACCCGAATTCGCCCCGGTGATGACGACTCGGCGGCCTGGGACCTCGCGGATTGGTTCCCAGTCGAAGACACGGCTGCGAACCGCAGGGCCGATCTTTGTAAAACTCGGGACGATAGTGGCTTCGAGGACGGTGTCGATCAGCTTTGCTGCAAACGGTGACATGGCTTGATGATGGCACTGCCGGGCGCGCCATGTTCGCTCGAATGTGCCAAAAAGAGCTCCGCGTATTTGCGCGAAATACGCGCGTGCTGTGTTCAATGGTGGCTGATAGCCTTATCTGCTGGCCCGCTCACCCATTTCGTGACTACGGCCCGAAGATTTCGTTCGCAAGCTCGCACAGAAGAGGGCGTGACATGTCACGTATTTGCCAAGTAACAGGGAAGAAGCCGTCGTTCGGCAACAACGTTTCCCACTCGCACCGCAAGACCAACCGACGTTGGGACATCAACATCCAGAAGAAGCGGTACTACCTGCCTTCTGAGAAGAAGTGGATTTCTCTCACGGTTTCGGCCAAGGGCATCAAAACCATCGATAAGCGTGGCATCGAGAGCGTCGTTGCCGAAATGCGCAGGAACGGACAGAAGATCTAATGGCAAGCGATAAACGTCCCATCATCAAGCTTCGCTCGACCGCTGGAACTGGCTTCCAGTACTGGACGACGAAGAACAAGACGAACACTCGTGAGCGCCTCGAACTAATGAAGTTCGATCCGGTTGCTCGCAAGCACGTCCTCTTCCGCGAAGAGCGCTAGAGCCCCGGGCACGCACGGCGTGTCCTGACAACAGAACGTATCGAACGATCCTCAGTGGAAACGCTGAGGATCGTTTGCGTTTTCGTGAGCGTCTCGAGTTCGCCAGCCACCGGCGGGTGCTAGCGGAGTAGCTGCCGATGGGTGCTACGGAAGGATCAGGAATTCGATCCGGCGGTTTCGTGCTCGACCGTCAGGGGTGTCGTTCGAGACAACCGGCCGGGAGTCGCCGTAGCCGACAGCGGTGAGCCGGCGCTCTTCGATGCCCGCAGTAATGAGTGCTGCCATGACCGCATCTGCGCGGTCCTGGGCGAGAACCTCGTTGATTTCAGGCTCGCCACTCGAGTCGGTGTGGCCACCGACCTCGACACGAAGATCCGGGTTCTCGTTGAGGAGTTGGACTACCTGGTCGATCGTCGACTGTGACTCGGCGCTAATATCGACGCTGCGCGGCTGAAAGATGACGGGTGAAACCGCGGCGATCGTGGCGAGACGCAGTTGTAGCTCGAGATCTGCTGACGATGCGGAGCTGATGGCTGATGGTGTCCCCGTCTCCCCGGGGATTGGGATGTCTGCGCTGTCGCCGGGGTGGCTGAGGTTGTTCTGTACGAATGCGACCTCTGAGATCGACTTGACCACGGCGTCGGCTGCGATCACGTCGGTGCGGGTTGGAAGCTCTCCCGAGAGGGTGACGGTTCGTCCGTCGGATTCGACCATGACATCGCCATAGCCAGCGCGGGTGAGCGCGGGGCCAACGATCGATACGAGGTCGACCCGGCTTTCATCGGCTTCGGCAACGCTGGTCGTACCGGTCGAACCGAGGACGAAGAGCAAGATCAGAATGGCCGCGAGCGCTCCCACGATGAGTAGCCGCGCGTTGAAGAGACCGCCGCTTCTACTCGAGCCACCTCTCGATGTGTTCAGATTGTTTGGGAAGCCGATTGGCAGGCGAGAGTTCATTGGAATTCAGCGAGGCGTGGCACCGCAAAGCCCGCGTGGGATGCGACACTTATCATCATGGCGCAGATCGCACAGGGTGACGAATCCATTGAGGTCGAAGATCTCCCGCAGGAAGTCATCGATGCGCTTCCCGATGATATACGCGAGGAGATCATCTCGGGGGCGCGCGACCAGATACCTGAAGACGTCGTCGACACGCTCACTCCAGATATCGCCGACCAGATCCCCGACGGGCTCGTCGGGGCTGCTGCGGGCAATCCTGGGCTCACCGCAATCATCGTGGTGATTGCGCTTTTGTCGGTTGGTGGGGCGATCTTGGGAGCGATCAAGGGCTTCATCAAGATGGCGGTTTTCCTTGGACTGGTCGCCGCTGCTGCATGGTTCTTCGTTCTCGGTCGTTGATCGCAGCGCCGGGTTCGCAGTCGCGGCCTGTTTTTCATATCGGCGGACATCGACGGGCTTAGCGGCCGTTCTCACAGCGGTGCGCGTCGCTCTGGATCGATGCTTGGCCATTCGCTTGACCCCAGCATGTATCGCTGCCAAGGCCACCGGTGAGCGTGTCGCCATGGGTCCCGCCAATAAGACGGTCGTTGCCTCGTTGACCGAGGAGCGTGTCTCGTCCTGCCCCTCCGAAGAGGGCGTCGGCGCCATTGGACCCTCGAAGGGTGTCGACACCGTTTCCCCCGAACACGCGGTCGTTGCCCCAGCCGCCGTTGATCGTGTCGCTGCCGCCGCCACCGCAGATGACGTCGTTGCCGCCAAATCCTGAGATCGTGTCGTTGCCTCCAAGCCCAACGATGACGTCGGGGCCACTCGTGCCTTGCAAGTCGTCGTTTCCGTCGGTGCCGACGATCGTGGCGGTCCGGCCGCCGCAGGTGTGCGTTGGAGTGTCGACGTCGAACGCAATGACGGTGTACGAACGGTCGACCGAACGTCCGTCGATCCTGACGCCGGCGATCTCGACGTCGTAGGTGGTGTCGCCAGCGGATTGTGGGTTGGCGTTGGGGAGCTCAAAGCCGAGCGCAGGATCGCCGAATCCATCGACCACCGGGAGAAGGTTGACCGTTGTGGGCCGACCGTTCTCGGTCACTCGAACGTTTGCGTCGCGGAGATCGATCGTGCCAGCGCCGGCATAGGAGATCGACCAACGCTCGTAGACGACGTCGTCGGGTACGAAGCCCGGTGGCGGCCATGACACCCACGCCGTCTCGCTCACGCGTGCACCGAAGTCGTTGATGACCTGGATTGAACTCGCTCGCTCGGTGTTGCCGACCCCGACGGTCTCAAGCTCTGGGAACAGCAGCCACCGTCGATGCCCGAGCGCAAGGTTCGATGAGCCGCGATCTTCGATCTGTCCGAGCACGCCGGCGACTCCACTGATGCCGAGGGTCAGGTTGCTCGTCTGTGCCGCGGAGGCACCGCCCGCCGAATAGCACGTCCATGCCCGTCCGGGATTGTGTGACAGCTGGTCGTGCGCGTCCATCATGAGCGCAGCCCGTTGCGCGTTCACGCTTTGGGCTGGGTCTTCGACGACGTTTTCGAGCCCGGCCATTGCCCGAAACCAGTTGATTGCCTGAACCGTGCCGTTGTCGAAGCTGGCCGATGCGCTTCCCGCTGAGCAGGAGTTCACCGCTCCGTTCCACTGGGGCGCAAGTTCGAGATTGCCTTCGATGGCAGAGCGGTACGTGGCCGCGACTTGTGCTCGGTTGTTGTTGTCGATCGCAGGAACGGCGCTGGTCGACGCAGCGCCGATGGGCTCAGCGGACGCGGCGAGTAGCGTCGCGACGAACGCGATCGTGCCGAGAACGGCCAAGAGACGGGCTCTCCGCCCGAGAGGAACCGTCGTTAGCGTTCGCAATTCGCGGTGGTTTCGTTGGTTGAGCTGTCGCGAATGCAGCGGTCGTTTCCGTTGCCGCCGTCGTAGGTATCGGTTCCGACTTCGCCGTGCAGGAGGTCGCGTCCATTACGCCCTTCGAGCGAATCGTTCCCGTCGCCTCCGTATAAGAGGTCGTGGCTGATGCCGCCGATGAGGGTGTCGTTGCCGTCTCCGCCGCGAATCTCGTCGCGGCCCTGCGTGCCGTGGAGCGTGTCGTCGCCAGCTTCGCCGTAGATCATGTCGCTCCCGCGGCCACCGCGGACGTCGTCGTTTCCGTCTTGGCCATAGATCAGGTCTGGCCCGAATCCTCCGGAAATCGTGTCGTTGCCTGTGCCGCCATAGATGAGGTCGGCGCCGGGTCCGGCCAAGATCGTGTCGTCTCCACCCAGCGAGCAGATGATGTCATTGCCACCGCGGCTCGAGATGGTGTCTGCGCCGTCGGTGCCGATGAGTACGTCGGCTTGGGTCGTTCCGGTGAGTGATGTCTGCGAAGCGAAGAGGCCATCGCAGGTTGCTCGGTCGTCTTGGAGCGGTTGGGTGAACTCGACGATGTCGGACCACAGCTGGGGTACACCGTCGACGATCTGACGAGCTCGTACTTCGCTAGTGCCATCGATGTAGTCGAACCGCTTCAGCGCGATGCCGGTCATTCGGAAGGTGGTTGCTTGGGTGCCGCCGAGGTTGAGGCTGATGTCGTAGAGCGCCTTTTCCGAACCGACCGGGGCGGCAATAGCGAAACCGGTTGGGCCGGCGTACACGCGGGGTTCTGCTGTTGAGGCGAGTTCGGCGCCGGTGTTTCCGCGTCCGTCGAAGCAGTCGTAGCCGTCGTTGATCATGATCGAGCCGAACGGGACGTCCTCCCACTCGTTGACGCCGAAGGCCGCTGGGTACTCGACCTGCACGCCGTCGACGCATCCGACCATGATTCCGGCGTTGACGCGGGTGCCGAGGGGGAACTGTTCGTCGAAGTGCAGGTGCGGTGAACTGTTGTGGCCGGTGTTTCCGTTGGTGCCGATTACCTGGCCCGTGGTGACCTGTTGTCCAACGCTGACCGACACGTCGTCCATGTGCAGGTAGCGAGAGTAGCGGCCGTCGGGATGCAGGATGATCACGATGTTGCCAGCGCCGTTGTTGCAGGAGCCTGATCCCGAACAGAAGGCATCGGCTTCGATGACCTCGCCCGAGCCGGTCGCTCGCAGCTCGGCGCCGATCGGCAGGCCGATGTCTATGGCAGGGCTGGAGTGGTGGTTGAGGTTCCGACAGAAGTTGTCGAACCCGGGGTTACGTTCGGTGCACCAAACCTGACGCTCACCGATGAAGGGAACAGCGGCGGATGTGTTTTCGGGGTCCGGTGCAGTGTTTTGCGCGTCCGCGAAGTTGACAGGCGAGAAGACGGCGGCGAGGACGACAACTGCGACCGCGCTGATGACGTGGCGTAATTGGTGAAGAGTCAACGGGTATTTCCAGCGGTTCTATAGGCGGTGGGCTGATTGATTCTGACATGATTCGGTAAAGAATGTCACGCGAATGCAACACACTACTCACGGCACGAGTGCTTTCGCGAGTCCGGGAGCTGCGGGAGGTTCATGTCCCTCAGCAATATCTTTCACGCGTGCGCTCACGATGACCCCTTCGAGGGCTCGTGATTCTTCGATGTCGACTTCGAGCGTCCAGCGACTACCCCACGCCGTGAGGTGAACCGCGCGCAATCCTGTGTCGTCGACGACTTCTACGCAGTCGCGCATTGCCCAGTCTTGTCCACTGAGAATGCCGTTGAACCACGAGAGTGCTTCGTCAAGGCCCATCGGGCGATGAAGCTCTGACACGACGGTCAGGGGGCGTTGCACGTCCTGCGGTGCAGGGTCTACGGGTTGTGTTGACACTGGTCCTCGTCTCCAAGGCCCCGGCTCCACCCGTGTGCGGAAGAGAACGTATAGGAGTGCCCGACGCACCACTAAATCGATTTCAGACTTTCTGCCCAACCCACCCACACAGCGGCGCCTGTCCCCATGACATTTCGTAATGGGGACAGGCCCCGTGAACGTTTTGTAATGGGGACAGGCCCCGTGAACGTTTTGTAATGGGGACAGGCCCCGTGAACGT
>CAYVHV010000026.1:23018-39689 GCA_964451305.1 uncultured Acidimicrobiales bacterium
AACGTTTTGTAATGGGGACAGGCCCCGTGAACGTTTTGTAATGGGGACAGGCCCCATGGTTGGTGTTGGTTATCCGCCGAGGGAGAAGCTGGTGCGTTCGATGCGCATCACGGCGCATGAGTCGGTGACGGTTCCTGGTTGGCGTTGAAACAACCGGAACTCGTTTTGTTCGCCCTGCGGGAGGGCACTCGATGCTCGGAGGAGCTCGGAGATCTCTTCGACACCTTCTTCGGTTTCGACGTCCCAGGTGATGGTGAGCGTGTAGATGCTGTCCTCTGGTGAATTGTTCTCGACGGTGACGATCGCGATTGGGATGTCACCTTCTTCGGTGCATTCGACGCTCACGATGTCGCTTTGAGGAGGGAACTCCTCGTTGTCGGAGCTAGAGACGACGCCATCTCGCACGACATCGTCTCCTCGGAGGGTCGAGACGATAATCGTGGCGGCTCCAGCCGACGCGATGATGGAAAAGACCGAGATAGCGATTGCACTGAGTGCCAAACCCTTGCCTTGGCCGGTGACCCTCGAGCGCTTGATCGCTGTACCCGCCATGACGATGGCGATGACCGCGATGAACCCGCCGATCACGATGATTGCGGTGACGAGTGCGAGCGCGGACACGACGAGCGCGGCAACCGCAATGGGGTTGTCTTTGCGAACATCGCCGGTGGGAGCGGCGGCATCGACCGGTCCACCGGGCGCAGCCGGGGTCGGCGGTTGCACGGGTGGTGGCGGCGGTGCCGAAGAAGGTGGTGGTGGCGGTGGCCCCGGCTCGTAATCTGACACAGCGTGAAGGGTATTGGGCCGGGAGGCGACTTGGCTATCCTGCGTAGTTGTGTCCAGTTCTCTCGTAGCCCAAGACTTGATCAATGCGCTTCAGCCTGACGACCCGTCGGATTCGCTGTGGGAGCTTTGCGACTCGGGACGTATGGAAGATATTGCTCCGGAAATTCCTCTGTTGAGAATGGAACAGGATCCGATCCACCGTCACAAGGATGTGTTGGCCCACACGATTGCGGTCACGGCGAACACGAAACCCGAACTCACCGTCCGGCTCGCAGCGCTCTTTCATGATGTTGGCAAGCCCAAAACTCGCCGCATCGATGACGGTGGCGTGACCTTCCGCCATCACGAGGCCGTGGGTGCTCGCATGGCCCGCAAGCGCCTGACCGCCCTCGAGTTCGATGAACAGATGGTCGACGACGTCACCGAATTGGTTCGGTTGTCCGGCCGGTTCAAGGGGTACTCCGACGGATGGTCAGATTCAGCAGTACGCCGGTATGCACGTGAAGCCGGGCCATTGCTCGGCACGCTCAACCACCTCATCCGCTGCGACTGTACGACAAGAAACGCCCGCAAGTACGACGACATTCAACGTGCCATGGATGACCTCGAACGCCGCATTGCGGAACTGGCTGAAGCCGATCGGCGTGCTGCGGAGCGTCCCGATATGGATGGCAGCGCCGTGATGGCCCACCTCGGAATCGAGCCGGGCCCGCTCGTTGGCAAGGCCGTCAAGATGTTGCTCGAGGTCAAACGCGCAGAAGGGGAGCTACCCCGAGAAGAACTCGTTGCCCGTCTCGACGCGTGGTACGCCGAGCAGGCTTAAGCCTCTTGGGCAGGTCGGAGTTCGTCGACCACCAAGTGCTCTGAAGGCGTCGTGCGATGCACGGCTCGGAACAGCAGGTGGACGCCGACGGGCAGGGTGAGAACCATTGCAACACTTGCGACGAACAAGATCGCTGCGCCATCCCAACCGAGCATGAGCGATGCTCCGATCGCTGCGATTAGGTAGGCGATTGGGCTGGCCTTGCCAGCAGCGTGGAAGCGGGCGTACGGGGTTGAGAAGCGGAGGAGTCCAACGCCAGCGAGCACGGCCACGATTGCTCCGATGAGCATGAAGATCGACGCGATGATGGTCATGAACGTGCCTCCCGTTCCTGGTCGGAATTTTCTGCGATCTTGGTGAGTGGATCGTCCTCTTCGAGGAAACGGCTCGCCGCGACGGTTGCGGTGAAGCCAATGATTGCGATGACGACCAGCAAGATGAGGTACGTCGTGTCGTCGCGGCGTGCCGCATCGACAGTGATCGCGCCCATGAGTGACAGCAGGGTCACGTCGAGGGCGATGATTCGGTCGGCCATCGCGGGCCCACTCAGGATTCGATACATTCCCGACAGCCCGCTGATGACGAACAGTGCAATAGCGATGGAGAGAATCATGCGGCCGCTCCAACAGTCCCGACCGGAAGTGCGGCCGCTGCAAGCTCTGCAAGGACGTGCACGTGGTCGATCGTTGCTTGACGGTTTCGGTCGTGAAGCAGGTGAAGGTAGATCTCACCAGTGTCGACGTCGGCATCGACGACGGCCGTGCCGGGCGTCAGCGTGATTGCGATCACCAGGAGTAGGAAGTGGTTACGGCCCGTTGGCGGCAAGGAGACGGCGATAATGGATTCGTCGGTGCGGTCGGTTGGTGTGAGAATTTCGGTGGCGACCTCGACGGTGGACTTTACGAGGTCGACGAGGACGAGGGCGATAAGCCGCACGAGCGGACCGAAGCGAACGTTTCCGAGGCCCGCTGTGCCGAGCCGTGGTGAGGTTGCGAACGCCGACACGATAAGGCCGGACGCAATGTTGGCGATCGACACCGTGCGCCACAGCGCGCACCAAGCGATCGTCAGCGCGATGATCGTGAAGATCCGGCGAAGGGAAAGCGTCATTGCTGGACCGCCTCGATGTAGGGGGTTCTCGCCCGAAGGTCATCGGCTGCTTCGATGCTGAGATCGAAGAGCGTCCCAGCGAACAGCGAGATGACGAGCGTGCCGGTCACGGCGAGGCTGGTCGCCGCCAACATCGTCGTTCGGTTCGCGCCAGTCGTGGTTGGAGTCGGGTTGTTCATCTGATGTTCTGTGGGTTCGCCCCAGAACACGCCCATCCAAATCTTGACCATCGATGTCAGGGTCAGCACGCCGGCGATGAGCGCAACGATGACGATCGCCGTCGACGCCTCTTCGATACCAGCGGAGATCACGCCGAACTTCGCCACGAAACCAGAGAACGGTGGCAGGCCAGCAAGGCTGAGTGCAGGGACCGCGAACAGACCAGCGATGAGCGGCTTCGACTTCGCGAGTCCTCCGACCTTGGAGAGTCGGCTCGTGCCCGTCTCGTTCTCGAGGAGGCCTCCGACCAGGAACAGCACCGTCTTGACGGGCATGTGGTGGACGAGGAACAAGATCGCGCCAGCGGTGCCAGCGGCGGAGAACAGACCGATGCCCATCAGCATGTAGCCGATCTGGCTGATGATGTGGAAGGAGAGAATTCGCTTCACATCGCTCTGAGCCAGTGCACCGATCGCGCCGATGATCATGGTCAGCCCGGCGATGATCAGGAAGATCGATCCGAGCTGGTCCATGCCCGTGAGCGTGTGGAACCGAATCATCGAGTAGACGCCGATCTTGGTGAGCAGTCCAGCAAAGACGGCGGTGATTGTCGTCGGTGCGGTCGGGTACGAATCGGGCAGCCACGAAAAGAGTGGGAACACGGCGGCTTTGGTGCCGAACACGATGAAGAACCAGGCGCCGATTCCGAGGCGAACGCCGTTCGATAGCTCGGGAATTCGTTCCGCGAGGAGCGCCATGTTGACGGTGCCCGTCGATGCGTAGACGAACGCGATTCCGAAGAGGAACAACGTCGACGCGAACAGGTTCATCGATACATACGTCATGCCGGATTGGACCTGATCGCGTTTGCCCTGATGGGTGAGGAGCACGTAGCTCGAAACCAGAATGAGCTCGAACGCAACGAACAAGGTGAAGAGGTCACCGGTGAGCATCGATAAGGCAACGCCGGTGGCGAGCACGCCGATCAACGGCCCCGAAATTTCTGGGTTTGCGCCCCACGCGTTGCGGCGCTGTCCAATAGCGAAGATCTCGACGACGAGGATAATGCTGAGGGCGACCGGAAGGACGAGGACAGCGAAGGTGTCGGCGACGAGAACGATGCCGAGCTCTGGGTCCCAGTCGCCGACGCGCAGGACGACCGTGCCGTTGTTGGCGACCTGGTAGAGAAGGCCGAAGGACGCAGCGGTTGCTCCGGCGAGGCCCAACATTGTCGAGGCGTCGCGAAGCGGCTGGTTTTTGCCGAGGGCCAAGCCAACGGCCGACGCCGTCAGGGGCGCGAGGATAACTGCGGCGAGAAGAGCGCTCATGAGTCGCTCAGTTCGTCGGCGCTCAGCCGCTGATCTTCAAGGTCGTCCTCGACGAGGTCATCGCCGGTGAGGACGCGCTGTCGGCGAGCGAGCGCGAGCAAGAAGAGCGCGAGGCCGAACGAGATCACGATCGCCGTGAGGGCCAACGCTTGGGGGAGTGGGTTTGCGATGGCTTCTTCGGTTGGAAGGACCGGCGCTTCACCGGCCGGTCCACCCGATACCAAGAGCCCAATGACCGCGGCGTGGCCGAGCAGCGAGAAGCCGAGGATGATGCGGCTGAGCGACCGAGCGGTGATCAAGTAGATGCCAACGGAGGTGAGGCCGCCGATGACGAGAAGGAGCGATGCGCTCATACGAGTTCTCCTTCGGTTGAGCTGACCGGTGAGCTCCCGCTAAGTCCCTCGACGAGGGCGGCGATGAGTCCAATGACGATGGCGGTCACGCCGATATCGAACGGCAGCGCACTACCACTCTTGACCTTGTCGAGCAGTGGCAGTTCGACTTCGACAACCTGCTGATCGAGGAACGGTCCGCCCCATACGATCGGCGCGGCCGAGACGATGAGGACGATGAGAATTCCGGCCGAGATAAGCGGCGTTGGCTTTATCGGCGGCGCGAGGTTCGTAATGGTGCGCAGCGTGAGCACAGCACCGAACACGAGGCCGGCTGCGAAACCACCGCCAGGGTTGTTGTGCCCGGCGAACAGCAAGTACACGCCAACGACGAGAGCCAATGGTGTGGCGGCTCGAATGGCGAGGTGAACGACTGGGCTACGTGCGGCGATCATGAGGTCTTTCCGGAGACTGGGGTTGCCGAGGCAGGTTCTTGGGAGTCGGTGCGCTGGGCTCGTGCGAGAGCGAGGACGCCGACGGCGGCGGTGGCGAGGACGATGACTTCGCCGAGCGTGTCGAGTGCTCGAAGGTCGGTGAGGATGACGTTGACGACGTTGTTGCCGCCGCCGATTTCGACCGATTGGGCTGCGAGTGCATCGATCGGTGGTTCACCAACGGGCGATGCGCCCGAGGCGATGAGCGCGCCGGTCACCGCAATGCCGCCGGTGAGTGCCACGGCGAGGCGGATGCTCTTCCACGAGTCGGACGCGACCGGGAATTGGCGTGAGAGGTGCCCGAGGCCAAGAACGAAGCCGACGACGATGATCGTCTCGACGAGGAGCTGGGTGAGCGCGAGGTCGGGTGCGCCTTGGACGACGAAGAGCCCGGTCATGCCAAAGCCCACCGCGCCGAGGGTCATGGCTGCGCCGAGTCGTGATTTCACGAAGGCACCGAAGATGGCAGCGGCGACGGTGGCGAGGGCGAGCACACCTTGAATTGGGCTGTCCCAAAGGACGACGTGGTCGAGCGAAAGATCGTTGAAGAACGGGACTGCCGCAGCGGAGGTCGCGGTGACCATGATGACCACGTAGACCGGAAGCGAACCGTGCTGGATTCGTCGGGTGATGTCGGGTGCCATGTCGAGGAAACCGTCGAGGCCACGATCGGTGGCGTCGGCGCCGATCGGTCTCGGGATCACGCGCTCGTTTGGTTTGCTGACGAACCAGCCAACGATGAGCCCGCCGAGAACGATGCCCATGGAGATGACGAATGCCGTCTTGATACCGGGCCAGCGGATGAGGGAGTAGATGACGGCGGATTCGTTGAGTTCGACGGCGGCTGGCCGCACGATGGCGGTTGCGATGTTGGCAAACACGTAGCCGAGGAAGCTGAGGGATCCGAGGATGACCGCAGGGATTGTCATTGCGAGTTGTCGTGGCGCAACTTCGGTATCCGGTCCGTCCCCGAAGACGGTGATGAGGAAACGGAGCGTGTAGGCCACGGTCAGCACGGATCCGCCGATGATCGCGCCGAGCGAAACGACCCGAGTAAATCCGTCGACGCCCAATCCCGCTTCGATTGCGGATTCCTTTGCGGTGAAGCCGAGCAGCGGCGGCACGCCCATCATCGACAGTGCAGCGGTAACTGCAACACCGAAGGCGACAGGCATCTTTTTGCGGAGGCCTCCGAGTTCGTCGATGATTCGGGTGCCGGTTCGGATGTCGATCTCGCCAACGACGAGGAACAGGGGCGCTTTGAAGATGGCGTGAGCGAACAGCAGGCTGATGCCTGCGAACACGGCCTTGCCGGTGCCGAGGGAAAACACGGTGAACATGAGGCCGAGCTGGGACACGGTTCCCCATGCCAGGATGAGTTTCGCGTCTCGGTGCCGCAGTGCGCCGATCGCTCCCCACACCATCGTGATCGAGCCGAATGCAAGGCCAGCGGTCTTCCAGGCGGTGACGTCGACGAAGGCGGGGCCGACGGACGCGACCAAGAAAACGCCAGCTTTAACCATCGTTGCTGAGTGAAGGTATGCGCTTACCGGTGTCGGTGCGGCCATCGCGCCGGGAAGCCAGATGTGGAATGGCACCTGCGCCGACTTTGTAGCGGCACCGATCATGATGAGGATGGCTGCGAGGGTGGCGGCGCCACCGGATGCTGCGGGTAGGTCGGTCAGCGTTGTCGTTCCGACATCTTGGGCGAGCACGAGAAGGCCTGCTAGCAGGACAAGGCCGCCTGTTCCGGTGATGAATAGGGCCCGTCTGGCAGACGCTTGCACATCTGGATATTGATGTTTGTGGCCGACGAGGAGGAACGATGTGACCGTGGTGAGTTCCCAGAAGATGAAGAGCGTCCAGATCGAATCGGAGAGGACGAGACCGAGCATCGCGGTCGAAAAGGCCAGCAATGTCGCTGGAAAACGTGTGCCTCCGGCGGCGCCAGGGGAGAAGTAGCCGCGGGCGTAGATGAACACGAGCGCACCGATCCCCGAAACGAGCAGAACCATCATGAGGGCGAGCGTGTCGGTGCGTAAACGGAAGCTCAACCCAAGTGCGCCGACCCATGTCAGTTCACTGACTTCGGGAGTCTCGGAGCCGATCAGGCGAGAAGCTGCCCAGATGGCGGTGAACGCCGGAGCGACTGCAGCTGCTGCGAGACCGCTGCGCATGGAGATGCGCCCGGCGGCGACTGCTGCAGCAATACCGGCTGCGTGCAGCGCAAGGAAAATTACGGGCATGATCGGCAGTCTATACCGGCACAAAAAGCGCTAAAGCGCACTCTTGTATAAAGAAAGGGCATTTATTTCGAGACATTTGTTGATGTCTCTTCTCCGGCGCTGGATCGGGCGGAAATTGCTGAAGCCGAGGCCTGTCAGCCTTCGCGAATGATGAAGTCGATTCGGCTTGTGAAGGTATCGATTGGTTGAGAATTGCCGAGGCCGGTGCTGATCACGCTGCTTTGAGAAACACCGAGGGCGACCAGCTGATCTCCCGCTGCTTGTGCCCGAGCAGCGCTGAGCTGCTGGTCGTTATCGTGGCCGGTCACTTCGACGTTGAAGTTGCCGTTACTAAACACGACGCCCATGACGTCACCGAAGAGCGACAGGAAGGCCGGGTTGAGTTCGGCTGTTCCGTCCACGAAGAGCGTTGGTTCCACGAGGCGGATGATGATCTCGTCGCTCTCGGAGAACCGGTTGCTGAGGATCTGAGCGTCGAAGACCTCTCGGTTTGGAAACTGTTCGAGCGCAATCGCGAGCGCTCGGTCGGCTGCTTCGTCGCTTGGTTGACCGCCGACGAGGCGCATGACGTTGGGTCCGAGCTCGATCACGTTGCCCGATGTGGTGAACTGCAGCTGTTGCGCATCTGCAACGGGACGAGTGACCGTGGTGGGGTCGATCTCGGCGGCTTGCGGATTGGCGAGATTCTCTGGATCGCCCCGGTCGTCTCGGTCGTGCTCGACTTGTGCTTCGGGGGTGTCGTCGTTCGCCACGTCGCCTGAGCTGAGTGGGTTCCATCCGAGAATGAGCAGGCCGAGGATGACGAGCAGAGCGCCGAGCAGGGCGATTCCGATCGCTGCTTTCGTGCGATAGAGGATGATGATGTTCTCAAAGAAGTCGGCGAACTTCCACCGCAACGGGTAGTAGTCGTCGCCCTTCTTCTTCTTGCCGGCATTCATTACTGGTTCTATCGGTCAGGAAGGCGTCGTTCTAAGGAAACTGGCGGCTGCCCAATCGCCTTCGGTTCGGATGGTGTGGGCTCGATGATCTGGCAGGAGCTCTCTCATCATCGATACCTGATTGCAGAGCAGTCCGGCAACGATGATCCGGTCTGCTCGGCGGTAGTTGCCAGCGATGAGCCGGTGTATGTCGATGGTGACGTTCGCGACGACGAGATCGTCGTGTTTTACTGGGCTATCGGCTGCGTCGCCGTGGGTGAGTTCGATGCGGTTGGCAACGTTGTTTGCGTCAACGTTTGCACGCGCAACCGCGACAGCGTCATCGTCGTACTCGGTGGCTCGAACGTTGTGGCCTGCGAGGGCTGCGATGATTGCGATCACGCCGGTTCCTGTCCCGAGATCGGCGACTGTGGACGTGGTGTTGAGTTCTCGAAGCATGAGCTCGATCGAAAGTCGGGTGCTGGGGTGGGCGCCGTGGCCAAAAGCTGCACCGGGGTCGATGATGACGTCGTGATCGGTATCGATGCTGTTCGATGGTTCATGCCACGGTGCTCGAATTGTCCATGGCCCGATCGTGACGGGTTCGAGTCCGGCGCGTTGGGAGAGGACCCACTGGTCATGTTCGGCTTCTCGGTGAACCGCGGCTGTCACGATCGGCAGTTGGCTGCGCAGTGTCGTGAGAGTTGCACGCGCGTCCGCTTCGGTGCTGAACCCGGCGGTGAGTTCGGTCTCGCCGCTCGCCGTCTCCGTCTCACCGACGGCGAGGGCGCCTCCTTCGAACAGGATGAGGGAGGCAATTCCGGCGAATTCGCTGGAAGAAATGTCGGCGTCAGCGGGCGCTATGCAGCGAATGGTCCACGGGCTGATCATGGTCGCAAAATCAATTTGGAGATTACTTCACACACGGGGCACAAATCTGGGGCCATGATGGGTTCACGCTAGCAGCCGCCCATGAGCCCAAGTTTGGCAACGCGTCACGCTTGGATCTCCTAGGTTTGTGTCGACTCGTTTCGCGGGTTAGCTGGCCCACGACGACATTCAACGTCAACTCACACACACGTTCGTAGACAAGAAGGTAAAGATATGCAGTTCGGAATGGTTGGAATCGGTCGAATGGGAGCGGGCTTGGTTCGCCGGGCGATGCGCGACGGGCACGAGGCCGTGGCCTATGACATCACGAGGGAGTCGGTCGACGCCATCGCCGCCGATGGTGCTACCGGTACCTACGACCTCGAGTCCTTTGCCGCTGCGCTGAACACGCCCCGTGTCGCGTGGGTCATGGTTCCGGCAGCGTTCGCCGGTGCCACCGTCGACGCGGTCGCTGAGCACTTCGAAGCTGGCGACATCATCATCGACGGCGGCAACTCGATGTGGAAGGACGATGTCGACAAAGCTGCCGAGCTCAAGGAAAAGGGCATTCACTACGTCGATATCGGCACCAGCGGAGGCGTCTATGGCCTCGAGCGTGGCTTTTCGATGATGGTCGGCGGCGAGAAGGAATCGATCGAGGTTCTCACCCCGCTTCTCGACACGCTCGCTCCAGGAGTCGAGTCGGCAGAGCGCACGCTCGATGATGATGGACCGCTTCGCCCCGGCGAGATTGGTTGGCTTCACTGCGGTCCGAACGGTGCCGGTCACTTTGTGAAGATGGTTCACAATGGCATCGAGTACGGAATGATGGCCGCGGTTGCTGAGGGTCTCGGAATTCTCAACGCTGCTGACATTGGCTCCGAGGAACGTCAGGCAGATGCGGAGACAACGCCGCTTCGCGACCCGCAGTACTTCCAATACGACTTCGATATCCCTGCCGTTGCGGAGGTGTGGCGTCGCGGTTCGGTGATCTCCTCGTGGCTGATCGACCTCACCGCTCACGCGCTCGCGGTCGATCCACAGCTCGACGAGTTCGGCGGTCGTGTGTCGGATTCAGGTGAGGGTCGTTGGACGGTCCAGGCCGCAATCGAGGTGGGCGTTCCGGCTGCGACGATTACGTCGTCGCTCTTCGATCGCTTCTCGTCACGAGGCAACGATGAATTCACCAACAAGGTCGTCTCGGCGCAGCGTAAAGAGTTCGGTGGCCACCATGAGAAGAAGGCCGAGGACTAGTCGATGAGTGCTACTGCTCCCGCCGACGCATTCTTGTTGTTTGGCGCCACGGGCGACCTCGCGAAAAAGAAGTTGCTTCCAGCCCTCTACGAATTGACCAAGGAGGGTCGTCTCGACATGCCGGTGGTCGGCATTGCTCGTTCGGTGTTGACCGACGATGAGATACGCGACCGCGTGCGGGAGTCGGTTCGCGCGAGCGTCGACGACGTCGATGAAGCCGCCCTCGAAACGTTGTGCAGCAACATGCGCTACATCCCGGGTGACTACACGAACCCCGAGACTTGGCCAAAGGTCAAAGAGCTCACCGGCGGCGCGGACGTGCCGTTGTCGTTCCTGTCGATCCCGCCGTCTCTCTTCGATGACGTGGTCGAAGGGCTGTCGTCGGTCGGCATGACCGATAGCGGTCGAGTGATCGTGGAGAAGCCGTTTGGTCGCGACCTTGCGTCGGCGATCGAACTGAACGACACACTGTCGAAGCATCTGACCGAAGATCAGATCTACCGGATCGATCACTTCCTCGGCAAAGAGCCGGTCATGAACTTCATGGTGTTCCGTTTTGCGAACTCGATGCTCGAACCAATCTGGAACCGGAACCACATCGAATCGGTGACGATCACGATGGCTGAAGCGTTCGGAATCGAAGGCCGCGGTGCTTTCTACGACCAGGTCGGCACGATTCGCGACGTTATCCAGAATCACCTTCTTCAGATGGTGGCGTTGTTGGCGATGGAACCTCCGGTGACGTCTGAAGCATCGGCGATGCGCGATGAGAAGGTCAAGGTCCTCAAGGCGGTCAAGGCCCTGAACCCCGACAAGGTCGTTCGCGGTCAGGTCGAGGGTTACCGAGACGAAGAGGGCGTCGCCCCAGATTCGGACACCGAGACCTTTGCGGCGATGACCCTCGAGATCGACTCGTGGCGTTGGCAGGGCGTGCCGTTTTACATTCGTGCCGGCAAGTCCATGGCCGAGACGGTGACCGAAGCGGTGGTCGAGTTCAAGCAACCGCCGCGCATGCTCTTTGCCGACGAGTCGGTTAAGTGCCCAGAGCCGAACCGCCTGCGGTTCCGTTTGAAGCCTGACGATCAGATCACGCTGACGATGCAAGCCAAGGTCCCAGGCCTTGAGATGCGCAGCGACGATGTCGATCTGAGCGTCGACTACGAAGAGGCCCTCGGCGGTGACGGTCCAGACGCGTACGAGCGTTTGATCGCCGATGCGCTGATTGGTGATGAGCGTTTGTTTGCTCGTCAGGACGGTGTCGAAGAGGCGTGGCGCATCATCGGTGCGTTGGAAGATCCGCCGCACAAGGTCGTTCCGTATGCTGCTGGCAGTTGGGGTCCCGCCGATGCCGATCGGGTTTCCCCTCGTCAGGGTGACGACAATCGACCGCGGAGGCGTATCGGTGATCGTTGAGGTTCTCGCCGACGGTGAGGCGTTAGCGCGTCGAGCCGTCGATGTGCTCGTCGAGGCTTCGGTTCGTGCGATCGAAGAGCGCGGCGTTTTTGTTTGGGCGGTGTCGGGCGGGTCGACGCCGCGTCGGATGCTGGAGCTCTTGAGCGAGCGCACCGACCTCGATTGGAGCAGCACGCATTTGTTCCAGGTCGATGAGCGGATCGCGCCCGATGGCTCGAACGACCGGAACGCCACGATGCTCGACACGGCATTGCTGACCGAGACCTTTCTCGAGCGGAACACGCCCGCCGGCATCCATTTGATGCCGGTGACGGCCGATGACCTCGATGCCGCGGCGACTGCATACGGCGAGCTGATGGACAGCCATGCGGGTAGTCCGGTGGTGTTCGACGTGGTGCAGCTGGGTATGGGTGGCGATGGACATACCGCGTCGCTCATTCCCGGCGATCCAATCCTCGAGGTCGACGATGTCGATGTTGCGTTGACCGGTGAGTATCAGGGTCGTCGCCGTATGTCGTTCACGTGGCCCGTGCTCGACCGGGCAAAGCAGTTGCTGTGGGTTGTTGGCGGCGAGTCCAAGCAGGTCGCCGTACAGCAGTTTTTGAGCAATGACCCGGCAATTCCGGCAACGTTGCCGACGCAGGCGAGGGCGACTGTTCTCCTCGATGAGGCAGCGAAGCCGTAAGCCAAAGCGAGAAAGTTCAGAACTCGTTCACTCAACTCTGTCGCGCCAGGTGTCGACTAAAAACAGTATGAGTCCGAATACCGAACGTGCGACAGCAGCAACACCAGGCGACTACGAAACCGTGGCTATCGCGGGTGCTTCTCGACGCTCGACGTTGCGGCGAGCAGCGCTTTCGGCCGCCTTTGTCGTAGGCCTCGCGGCCTGTGGCGGCGGTTCTACCGATCTCGTCGCAGCCGATGCTCCGGCCAGTGCTGAGGTCGAAGTCGAAGACTCTGATTTCCTCGCGGCCGAGGCAGCACCAGAAGCCCTCGCATTTGCCGATCCGGCCGATGAAGACACCGATGGTGAGGGTGCCGACGATGGTGTGATCGTGAACCCGATCGGCGTCGATTCGCCGGCCTCTCCTCCCGATGCTCCAGAGGCACATGCGATCTTCCGTGATGGTGAGCTCTTCTTGCGCGGCAGTGTCCAGACGACCGAAATCGCCGAGCTCATCGTGAGCGCAAACGAGGAAGCTGTTGGAGAAGGAAACGTCTTCAACGAGTACACGATCGATCCAAATTCGACTTTTGATCCCGAAGCATCTCAGGCGATCTTCTTGGCCAATGCTGCACTCTTCGAATCGGGTAGCGCTGAGGTCGCCGAAGACTTCGAAGACGTCCTGGCGTTCATCTTGTCGCTCATGGAAGTCCAGCCCGATGTCACGATCTGGGCGTTCGGACACACCGATTCTTCTGGCGATGCTGGAGACAACCTGCAGCTTTCACAGGACCGGGTCGATGCTGTTCGGGACCGGATCATCGAGCTTGACGGAGACGCGGAGCGCTTCTTTGCAACCGGTGAAGGCGAGGAGAACCCAATCGCTGACAACTCGACCGCTGAGGGTCGGGCGCTGAACCGGCGAGTGGAGTTCATTCTTGACGGATTCGATATCGGGATCTAGAACGCTGGAGTGATCTCGATCGGTCGACGCTTCGCCAAGATGACGCGTACGTCGAACAACGCCGCGCATCGCTGGAATCTGTCAGTTTCTCTGACTTTAATTCAAGCTTCGTGCGGCCAGTACCGAATATCTTCGGTATGACCTTTTCGATACCGCTGGGCAGAGCCGCCGCCGCAGCAACCGTTGGAGCGCTCATCGCTTCTCTTGCGATTGTGAGCCCGGTTGGTGCGCAGACAACTGGTCTGACCTGTGAAGGACTCGCAGCGACGATCGTCGGCACCGAAGGTAACGATCGCATCACGGGAACCCCAGGTGACGATGTGATCGTCGGCCTCGGAGGAAACGATGTGATCACCGGCGGCGAAGGTGAGGACATCATCTGCGGTGGTGACGGCAACGACAGGATTCGAGGCCAGCAAAAGGCCGACCGCATTTATGGCGAAGCTGGCAACGACATCATCTTTGGCAACTGGGGAGCCGATCGCATCTTCGGTGGTGACGGCGATGACCGCATCGACGGTGGTTTCGGCCTCGACACGATCCAGGGCGGCAGCGGCGAGAACTGGTTGCGCGGTGGTAACCATGCAGACCAGGTCTTCGGTGGTGCCGATGATGATGACATCGGTGGCGGCAATGGCCACGACGAACTGTGGGGCTTGGCCGGGAACGACATTCTTCGAGGCGGCAACGGCCGCGACACGTTAAAGGCCGGCAACGGCAACGACATCGTGAACTCCGGTGCCGACAACGACACCATCCATGGTGATTCTGGCAACGACGACATCCGAACCGGTGGCAGCACTGGAGACCTCGTCGATGGTGGCGCAGGGTCAGATCTGCTCGATGGTTCGCTGCTCGTCGGCACCTCCAACCTCCCTCTCGTCACCGGTGGTACTTCGAGCTCATCGTCTGAGCCGCTGCTCACCGAAGAGGGTTTCGAGTTGATCATCGAACAGGAGTCGTTTCGACTTGTGAACTGTGCACGCACTGGTGACTACACCAACTGGTGTGAGCAGGGTGATGAGAGTGGGTGGAACATCACGTCCGCCGAACGTGGCTCAGGGCTTCAGGAGCTCGCTCGCAATGCGGCATTGCAAAGCGATGCGAAGGACTGGAGTCAGTACCTCTATGCGACCGAACAGTTCTGCCATGACGTGGTCGACCACGACGGCATCCCGATCGAGTTCCAGTGTGGCTTCACCGCACAGCCTGCGTACTACGCCGAGAACATCGCCATCACCCCGCTGAACAGCACCGAGTTCACGGACTCGACTGCTCGCGCTGCGGCCAAGAAGATCATCGACCAGTACTTGAATAGCCCGAGCCACCGGGCCGCAATCCTTTGGGATGCATCGTTTGTCGAGACGTTCGACACCGGTATCGAGGTCGTCATCGAGGGCAACTTCGCTGCTGCCTGGAGCACGCAGCGGTTCTTTGGTTAGTCGCTGACGGCGTCTTGGCACACGGTTCGTTCGGTCAGATCGTCATTAAGAAGGCCAGCGATTTTGCCGAAGTACACCATATGGATGGTGTGACCGAAAGCCCTGAGACTCCAACACTTAGCGAGGGCCATCAGCTCTTGCTCGACTTGTTGAAAGAGAAGCACGAACTTGCCGACGATCGCTCGTTCGCAATGTGGCTTCGCGTGCCGCTGATGCGTTCGAAGCAGCGGTGGGTACTCGCTGCAACCGCGGTCATCGCGGTCGTGGTTGCGCTCTTGGTCTTGGTCGCTGGCGTTCCGACATGGGCGTTCGCTGTGCCAGCTGTTGGTCTGCTCGCCGTCTTTGCGTTCACCGAGCGCGACGTTCTGTCGCTCGGTTCTGATGGCCCTCGGTTGCACAAACCGGTCGATAGCAAGCTCGACGAGGGCACGGTTGTTGCCTTCGAACGTCAGGGTGGACGCGTCGTGGTCGACGGTGTCGACTATCGGGCAGATTCGCTGGCGCTCGATACCGTCGAGCGACTCCTCGCTGCGTAGAACCTGCCACTGAACCGAGGTCCTCGGGCGGTTGCGAGCGCGCCACGTTTTGGCGAGCATTTCTGTGTGTATGGAGGACTTCGTAGTCCTTTGCGCGCACACCGTGAAAAAACTGGGAACCAGATTTGAAGTCTGTTCGTCACAGATGAACACGACAACAATGAAGGAAGTCCCCAAATGAGTGCCAACGAAAATACATCGATCGAGAGTGCCGCAACCGCCATCGTGACGAAGGCCGTGATCGGCTTTCTCGCCGTCGTTGGCTTCTTCACCGTGACCGCAATCGCGGTGATCTCGATCATCTGGTTCTTCAGCGAAGTCTTCGGCGGATAAGGACCTCCCATGAGCGAGACCACGACGAAAGAAGAATCCGAAGCGGAGGCCACGTCGGCGGCGGTGGGCGCGGTTCTGCGCAGGTGGGCCATCACCACCTTTGCCCTGATCGGTGCCTGCACGCTCGGCCTCGTTCTGGTGATCGGGGCATCGTTGTTGGTGGCCAACGACGATGAACCGTCGCCGCTGTTCCCCGATGGGCCTCGCACATTGCCCGAGCCCATACCCGTGCCGCAGCCTGAACCAGCGCCTGCCCCACGAACGAACGTTCAGGCTGCCAATGTCGAATACCAGGCCGATTCGGACAGTGACCGTATCGATGTGCGCCACGACGGCCGTTGCGACAATGACGCTCGTTACTCGATCGAGGAGACGGCTCAGGAGATCCGAATTCTCGCTGAGGTTCGCACCAACAACTCTCGCTGCGAGAGCGTTGTTGGGCAACGGTTTCGTTTGAGCAGCCCGGTCGGCGACCGAATCATCGTCAACGCTTCTGCGGGCTACTCCGCTCGCCCGATCGTCAATCGTTAACGGTCGTGCGTGGCGTCATGGTGACGGCTATGCCTCGTCGTGGCGGAGAGCTCTGGCTGATCCGGTCTGCATGGTGACTCCAGCGAGGATCAAGAGGAGACCGAGGACGAGGGCGTTTGTGCGGAACCCGGTGAATGCAAGAACCGGTATCTCGTCAGGTTGAGGTGCCGATGCGTCGCTCGCTGCGGCAGCGATGCTCGTCGATGTCGTCGGTGCAACCGAGGTCGTCGTGGTTGGCGCCGTGGTTGTGGTTGTGGTCGTGGTGTCTTCGCCGTTGACCGCGCCCGTGTTCTCAACCGCTGATGTCGTGGTCGTTGGAGCAACCGTGGTGGTTGTCGTTGGCGCAGCCGTTGTGGTTGTGGTCGGGGCGATCGTGGTGGTTGTCGTTGGCGCCGTGGTTGTAGTGGTGGTCGGGGCGATCGTGGTCGTTGTCGTTGGCGCCACCGTCGTGGTCGTGGTGGTTGTCGTT
>CAYVHV010000026.1:39789-53590 GCA_964451305.1 uncultured Acidimicrobiales bacterium
GGCGATCGTGGTCGTTGTCGTTGGCGCCACCGTCGTGGTCGTGGTGGTTGTCGTTAGCGCAGCCGTTGTGGTTGTGCTCGTCGTCGTCGTGGTGGTTGTTGTTGTGGTGGTGGTTGTTGTTGTTGTTGTTGTTGTTGTCGTGGTTGTCGTTGGTGCTGGTGCGCCGGCGTCGTCGTAGAGGGCGAGCTGCGGGCCGACGAACGACAGGTGCTCGCTAAATCCCTGACACGACGTTGGTGAATCGGCGCATGAGTCGTCGTCGCCGACGATCACGAGCATTCGTGATACTGCCGCGGTGTCATAGGAGAAACCGAGAAACACCGTTGCTTGGTTGCCACATGCCAGAGCGTCGTTGGTCGATGTTCCGCCGCAGGTGGTTCGCCCGGATGGGTCAGTGGCGAGTGGGGCCTGTCGCGTGTAGTTGATGGGCGACGACGAGATGACGTTGCCAGCAGCGTCGAAGAGTTTCACTGTCGCTGGTTCGCCGTCGCCGTCGGTGCGGCCTTCGATATCGCCGAACCATGCGCCGAAGCCTGCAACGGGCTCGGAGAACTCGAAGAGGACGGCGTCGAGGGTCGAGCCGCTGCCCCCAGTTGCATTCCACAGGACTGGGCGCAACGCCTCTGTCGACGAGTAGAGCTCAGTGGGTCTCGGGGCGCAGTCTTGAAGCGTTGTCGATCGTGCAGTCGACGGGTCGGACGCGTTTGCGGTGTCTACCGTTCCCCACGATGATGGCGCACTGGAGTCTCGTTCGGCAGGGGTGACGTCGAACTTCGACACGTTCGCCGTAACGGTCGTTCCCGCCCACGTGATTCCGACCGGGTTCGCGGCAGTGTTGACGACCGTATCTGCGTTGATGAGTCCGACCGGTGTCGCGAGTGCTGCGGTCTCGGTCTCCCACGCGTTGTCAAGGTCATTGGCCAACGCTCGAAGTGCTGCTCTGTTCGAACACCCAGTACTCGTCGTGTAGACCTCATCGGACTGGAAGATCGAGTTCGTTGGCGTCGCCGCGGCAAAGCCAGGAAGCAACGAACCGATCAAAAACACAAGACCGAGAGATATGAGAATTCGCCTAGCCATGAGCGGTCCGATCGCCGTTGCCGTTTTTGAACCTCTAGTTGCTCAATAATCGGCAGATCCCTGTAGACCTTGAGCTGGGGCGGGGCGTGGGTTCTCGCTCGTTACGAGCCGAGAGCGACGATGACCTCTCGAAGTGCTCGGAGGCTGTGGCCCGACAGCATCTGCGCACAGTGCGGCAGCGCCGCTGCCATCCCACCGACGAGTGGTTCAAACTCGTCGGCTGCTGCTCGTGGGTTGACCCACACGATGCGGTAGCTGAGGCGTTCGAGCCGAGCCATTGCCCTGGCGAGTTCCTCGGGCGGGTCGGTATCCCAACCGTCCGATGCAATGAGGACGACGGCGCCACGAACACTCGTCGACCACGTCGGGTGGGCCATGAGCGTCGTGATGCTGGTGGCGATCTTCGTGCCCGAGAACCGGTCGTCGACGAGCTCGGATGCCGAATCGATCGCCAGCTGGACGTCTTGGTGGCGAAGTGCGGGCGTGAGGCGGGTGAGCGATGTGGAGAACGCGTGCGTCTCGGCGTCGACATGGCGGGTGAGCGCTCGCATCACGTGCATGTATGGGCGAACGAACGTCTGCATCGAACCGGACACGTCGGCGAGCATCAACACTTTGCGGGGCCGGCGCATCTTCTTTTTCCACGTGAGCTCGATCGGGTCGCCGCCGGTCCGGCGTGCTGCGGCCAAGGTGGCCCGCCGATCGAGTGTGGCGCCGTGGTTGGCGTGTCGTGTGCGTCGGACGGGGCGGGTCGGCCACGAAATGATCGCGTGTTCGAGCCACGACCCAATCTCGGCGAGCTCGACGTCGCTCAGCTGGTCGAACGGTGTGTCGGCGATCTCGGCGAGCTGCGAGGGGAGCAGCTCGGGGATGACGATCTCGTCGTCATCGCGGCCGCCGGTGTCATCGTCGGGCGCTGCCGATGGGGCGCTCGACCACGGGACACCGCCACTTCCGTCGGCGGCTTGGTTCCGTCCGGCCAATCGCACCTGTTCTTCGTTTGCCATCGACGGCGGTTGGAACGAGTTCGACTTGCGAGCGTTTCGGCCGATGTCCAATGCGCCGCCTTCGAAGACCACGTCGAACACCTTGTCGAAGATCTCGAGCGAACGCACGTCGTGAATGAGGCTGACCCTGCACAGCCAGTACATCTCGGTGAGTGCTGTCGGCTGCACTGCGTCGAGGGCGGTGGCGAGGCGTTCGGCGGAGTGGATCGACACCGGCAACCCGGCGCGCCGGAGGCGATCGACGAACGCGGCGGAGAAGATGGCGCGGTCGACACCGTCGAGCAGTGCGGTGGCCGCGCCGCTCACTTGTCGCTACGGCTGCGCCACCAATGACGAGCAGCCCAAAATGCTCCGCCGCCTGCGAACAGCGAGTACTCGACAACGATCAGGAACTCGTGGTGGGCGAGAATCATGCGCTCGCCTCCAGGGCTTCGCCGACTTGCTTGAGGTCGTCGGGGGTCTTGGCCAGCAACCCGAGTGTGCGTTCGGCGGTTTGGTCGATGGTCGACACCCCGAGCACGGTCAGCGCGCTCACCCAATCGATCGTTTCGGCGAGACCTGGCGGCTTGTCGAGCCCGCCGCCGCGAACGCGTCCAACAAATGCGGTTGCAGCTTCGACGAGGTTCGCGTCGGCAGCGTCGACGTTGCGGCGCACGATCTCGGCAGCGCGGGCGGTGTCGGGATAGTCGATCCAGTGATAGAGACAACGGCGCTTCAACGCGTCGTGAAGTTCACGGCTGCGGTTCGACGTGAGGATCACGATTGGTTTGGTCTTTGCTGGGATGGTGCCGAGCTCGGGGATGGTGATCGATTGTTCGCCTAGGAATTCGAACAGCAGCGCTTCGAACTCGTCATCGGCGCGGTCGACCTCATCGATCAGGACGACGGGAGGGACCGGACCATCGTGGCGAACAGCTGCGAGCAACGGTCGTTCGACGAGGAACTCGCTGGTGAATAGATCGGAGTCTTCGAGTGAGTTGCCGCCGCTTTCGGCGACACGGATCGACAGGAGCTGGCGAGGGTAGTTCCACTCGTAGAGCGCTTCGTTTGCAGCGATGCCTTCGTAGCACTGGAGTCGCAGCAGGTCGGTGCCGAGTGCGGTGGCGATTGCTTTGGCAGCGGTGGTCTTGCCGACTCCCGGCTCGCCCTCCAGCAACAGTGGTTGGCCGAGGGCTTGGGCGAGAAAGAGCGCCGTCGCTAGGCCCTCTTCGACGATGTACGCCTCGTTGTCGAGCGCTGATTGCAGATCAGCGACCGAGTCGAACTGACTCACGCTTCCTCCAAATGTTGTGTGGCGGCGAGAAGGATCTCGTATTCCTCCCACGTGTCGACGTCGAGCGGAACATCGCCGTCGATGCGGATCTTCGTCACGGGGAACTCGTCTGATTCAATGACCTTCCACACGGCCTTGTCGCCGTGCAGTTCGGTGAGGGCGCCGAAGGTGGCGCGGCTAAACCAGAACGGATGGCCAATGCCATCGTCGTAATCGCACACCGCGATTGCTTTGCCCGATCGGGCGAACGCCAGCAGCTTCTCGATGGCTGCTTGGTCGACTTCGGGTTGGTCACCCAACAAGAGCATGAATCCAATGGCATCGTCGTCTACTGCGTCGAGTGCACTGACGATCGACGATGAACAGCCTTCGGTGTGCTTCACGCTCTCGACGATCTCGAAACCGGTGAAGTCGACGGTGTCGAGTACTTCTTGTCCGGCGCCGCCGACGGTGACGAGCCGTTGGTCGACTGGCGCAGCGCGGGCAACGTCGAGCGACGAGTCGAGCAGCGTGCGCCCTTGATAAGGAAGGAGTTGTTTTGGTTGGCCGAGCCGGCGAGATGAGCCGGCTGCGAGCACGAGGGCTGCGATCTTCATGAAGCAGCAGGGTCCTCGATCATGCGGAGTCCCACCATCATGCGCTGAAGTTCCGCGATCATGCGCTGAGTTCCTCAGTGTGCCGGGTACGGCAGCCAACGTTGCAATACCAATAGTCGGTGCCATCGTGCTGCAGATGCGGTGTGTCCTCGCCAACGAGCACCGTCATCCCACAGATCGGATCGATCGTCTCGACCGGTGCAGGAATCGGGTCTGTCTTCGGAGCGGCCAAGCCATCGACACGGATAGCGCGGGTAACTTCGGCCAACACGGACAACGCAACTTCTTCTGCGGTACGCGCACCGATCTCGATGCCAACAGGACTATGGATGACAGCTCGGGCCGACGGGTCGAGGTCGAGCGAATCGACGACGGCGGCACCCCGCTTCTGGCTGGCGATCAAGCCAATGAACCCAACTTCGGCGTCGAGCGCTGCGGTGATCGAGTCTTCCTCGAAACGGCCGTGGCTCGAGATGAGCACCGCGGTCGAACCGATTGCGTTCGCGACATCGTTTGGCGTGTGCACGATTCGATACCCGAGCTGGGCACCGAACTGGGCGAGCGCATCGGCAATGGGTGTGCTGCCGACGATCGAGAGTTCTGCAGCAGGCAGTTTTGGTTCCAAGAACACCTCGATCGCTCCGCCCGAAAGGCAGTGGTTGACAACGGTTTTGGCGCCAGGTCGCTCCGGGAAGTCTTCGCCGCCATCGGGCAGCACCCGAAGCAGGAGCGCTTCGTCGCTTTCGAGTACGTCGAGGGCAGCGAGCTTGACCGACCCTTCGGCGCACTGTCCGCCGACGAACCCTTCGATCGAGCCGTCGGCTTGAATAATTGCGGCGTCGCCGGGCCGTGCCGATGTCGGCATTTCGGCCCGGACGACGGTCGCGAGGACAAACGGGACGCGCGACTCAACGAGCTCTGCTACTCGTGCATTCACTCGTCGAGACGCGGTCATGGTTGTTCCTCTTCTTCCTCTGTGCCTTCGCCGATTAGATCGGCGGAGTTGCGTTGCCGCTCATTGCTTCCCAGACCCGTGAAGGCGTGAGTGGCATGTCGGCGTGGCGGACACCGTATGGCTTGAGCGCATCGACGACTGCGTTGACAATCGCTGGCGGTGAACCAACCGTTGCCGACTCGCCAATGCCCTTCGCCCCAATCGGGTGGTGCGGTGACGGTGTGATCGTGTGGCCCGTCTCCCAGTCCGGCGTTTCCATCGCGGTTGGGATGAGGTAATCCATGAGTGATCCGCCGAGGCAGTTTCCGTCCTCGTCGAACGCGATCATCTCCATCAGCGCCATACCGACGCCGTCGGCGAGACCACCGTGCACTTGGCCTTCGATGATCAGCGGGTTGATCGGCGTACCGCAGTCATCGACTGCGATGAACCGACGCACCTTGACCTCGGCGGTACCGGGATCGATATCGACGACACAGATGTATGCACCGAACGGGTAGGTGAGGTTCGACGGGTTGTAGCAGATCTGCGCTTCAAGTCCGCCCTCGATCCCCTCTGGGAGGTCGCCCGCACCGTGGGCCTTCATGGCGATGTCCTGGATCGTCACCGACTTGGACGGATCGCCCTTGACGGCAAAGGCGCCCTTCTTCCATTCGAGGTCGGCCACCGAGACTTCGAGCATGCCCGAGGCAATGATCTGAGCCTTGTCGACGACCTTGCGAGCAACGAGAGCTGCCGCAGCACCGGACACCGGAGTCGAGCGAGAACCGTAGGTTCCCAATCCGAATGGGGTGTTGTCGGTGTCGCCGTGAACAACGTCGATGTCCTCGGGCGGGATGCCCGTTTCTTCGGCGATGATCTGCGCGAACGTTGTCTCGTGGCCCTGACCTTGTGTCTTGACCGACAGTCGAACGACCGCTTTCCCGGTTGGGTGAATGCGGAGCTCGCAACCATCGGCCATGCCGAGGCCGAGAATGTCCATGTCCTTTCGAGGACCAGCACCGACGGCTTCGGTGAAGAACGAGATGCCGATTCCCATCAGCTCGCCGCGCTCACGTTTCTCGGCTTGCTCCTTTCGGAGCTCGTCGTAGCCGGCCATCTCCATGGCCTTGCGCATGGTTGGCTCGTAGTCGCCCGAGTCATACACCCAACCGGTTTTCGTTTCGTACGGGAACTGCTCGGGTTGGATGAAGTTCTTGATCCGTAGCTCGGCCGGGTCCATGTCGAGCTCGTAGGCAAGACAGTCGACGAGGCGCTCGACCATGTACACCGCTTCGGTGATTCGGAAGGAGCACGCATAGGCAACGCCGCCGGGAGCTTTGTTTGTGTAGACGGCGTTCATCGACGAGTACGCAGCTTGGAGGTCATAGGAGCCGGTGAAGACGCCGAAGAATCCTGCTGGGTATTTCACTGGAGCGGCGACACCGTTGAATGCGCCATGGTCGGCGAGCACGTGGCCGCCAACGGCGAGGATCTTGCCGTCGCTCGTGGCGCAGATTTTGCCGTCCATGATGTAGTCGCGGGCAAAGCCGGTCGACACGAGGTTCTCGGTGCGGTCTTCCATCCACTTGACCGGCCGGCCGATGAGCAGCGATGCAACGATCGCGCACACGTAGCCGGGGTAGATGGGAACCTTGTTACCGAAGCCTCCGCCGATGTCTGGTGCGATCACGCGGATCTTGTGCTCGGGGAGCCCGGCCACCAGCGCATACACCGTGCGGTGTGCGTGCGGTGCCTGGGTTGTCGACCACAGGGTGAGCTTCTTCGACACGGGATCGAGGTCTGCAACTGCGCCGCAGGTTTCCATCGGCGCTGGGTGCACGCGTGGGTAGATGATCTCTTGTTCGACCTTGACGTCTGCGCTTTCCCAGACGGCATCGAACTCAGCCTTCTCGCCTGCGTCCCAGTCGAAGACGTGGTTGTCGGCCTTGTCGTCGAGGTCGGTGCGGATGACCGGCGTCTCGGCGTCCATGGCCTTGCGCACATCGATGACTGGATCGAGGAAGTCGTACTCGACGTCGATCAGCTCGAGGGCGTCTCGTGCCGAGTACTTGTCTTCGGCAACAACGAACGCGACCTCTTGATGCTGGAAGCGCACCTTGTCGGTTGCGAGCACCGCTTGGACATCGTTGGACAGGGTCGGCATCCATGCGAGGCCGTGTTCGGCCAGGTCTGCGCCGGTGACGACAGCGACGACCTTTGGGTGTGCTTCGGCTGCGCTCTTGTCGATGTTGACGATCGTTCCGTGCGCGATGGGCGAGCGGAGGATGGCGAGGTGCAACATGTTGGGCAGCACGACATCGTCGACGAATTGGCCCTTGCCGCGCACGAGGCGGGCGTCTTCTTTGCGGAGCATCTTGCCGAAGCCCATCGGGTTACCTTCGGGCGACAGTCCTTCTGCTGCTGGTTCGTCTGTGACGGTCATGATGTTGCTCCTACGGTGACGGCGTTCTCTGCGTTAGCGGCCCATTGGATTGAGCGGACGATCATTGAGTAGCCGGTGCAGCGACAGATCTGACCGGAGATAGCTTCGCGGATCTCTTCTTCTGATGGGTTCGGGTTCTTGTCGAGCAGTGCTCGTGATGTCATGAGCATGCCTGGGGTGCAGTATCCGCACTGGAGGCCGTGCTCTTGGATGAAGCCTTGCTGGACGGGGTCGAGGACGCCGTCTTGTTCGAGGTCTTCGACGGTTCGAACGGTGCGTCCGCCGGCCATTGCGGCGAGGACGGTACAGCTTTTGACGGGTTCTTCGTCCATCCACACCACGCACGTTCCGCAGTTGGATGTGTCGCAACCCCAGTGGGTTCCGGTGAGTCCGAGCGTGTCGCGCAGGAAGTGAACGAGGAGCAGTCGCCCTTCGATGTCTTTGGTCTGGTCTACGCCATTTACGTTGACGGTAATTTCCATGATTAGGCCTCTTGTCCTTGGGCTCGCGCTACGGCTGTGCGGAGCGCTCGTTGGGTGAGTTCGTTTGCGAGGTGTTTCTTGTATTCGGCGCTGCCGCGCATGTCGGTGTCTGGGTCGCACGCTTCGGAGCACACGGCGCCGACCTGGGCGAACAGTTCGTCCGATGGGGTGGCGCCTTGGAGGAGGTCGCGGGCGGCATCGATGGTGGTGGTGTTTGGTCCCACCGCGGCGAGTCCGACTCGTCCGTCGCTGATGGTGCCGCCGTCCATCCAGACGGCGGCTCCGGCCGATACGACCGCCCAGTCGCCTGCTCGGCGTTCGACCTTCTGGTACGAGCTGCTGCCGTTGGCTCTGATTGGGATGCGCACTCCGGTGAGGATTTCGGCGTCACCGATTGCGGTTTCGTATGGGCCTTGGTGGAAGTCGTGCATGGGGACGATGCGTTCTCCGCCCGAGCCCTTGATGATCGTCTCGGCGTCGAGGACTGAGCACACAGCCGAGAGGTCCTCGGCTGGGTCGGCTTGGGCGAGCGAGCCGCCGATCGTTCCGCGGTTTCGCACGACCGGGTCGGCAATGACCTGTTCGGCGTCTCGGAACATCGGGAAGTGTTGGGCGAGGATGTCGCTCTCAAGCAGTTCTTGGTGTCGACACATCGCGCCGATGTGCAGGTAGTTGCCGTCGACCCTGATGTCGCCGAGCTCGTCGACGAGGTCGTTGATGTCGATGATGTACTCGGGGTTGGCGAGGCGCAGTCGCATCATCGGGATGAGACTGTGGCCGCCTGCGACGAGTCTGGCCTCGGAGCCGAGGCGTTCGAGTAGTCCGATTGCGTGGTCTACGCTTTCGGCCCGCTCGTATTCGAACGGTGCTGGTACTTGCATGTTCTCTCCCATAGGTGCGTGTGTGTCCTTCGACACACTCGCGGGAGTCGTCTCACTGTGTCAATGGGACTTAAGCGATGCCTTAACTCGCGCTGCGGCCGCGAAGGCTGCGAATGATGAGCATGAGGATGATGCCGCCGATCGCGGCGGGGGCGAATCGTTTCATCGCGGCGTCGCCGGCGATGTCGAGCAGATCGAGGACTTCCTCGTCATCGTCGTCTGCGGTGGCTGCGCCTCCGAAGGGATTGGATGGAGCGTCGGTGCCGGAGATCGGCGTGGCGGTCGCGCCTGCGCTGGCGGCTGCGATCTCTTCGACGGCGTCTGGCTCGGCGATCTTCTTTTCGAGGCATTCGGCGAACTGTCCGAGCAGCTTGGTTGAGACGTCTTGCATGACGCCTTTACCGAACTGGGCGACCTTGCCCGACACTTTGAGGTCGGTGATGATGTCGACCTGTGTTTGTTGGCCGACAGCAATCATTTGGGCGGTGATGAGTGCTTGGGCGTTGCCTGCGCCTCGGACATCTCGACCCTTGCCGTCGATCACGGCTTTGTAGTTGGCCTCGTCTTTCTCGACGAAGTGAGCCGAGCCTTTGTACTCGGAGGTGACCGGGCCGACCTTGACCTTGATGCCACCGGAGTAGACGCCGTCGACTTCGTCGGTGAGCTTCGCTCCCGGAAGGCACGGTGCGATCTCGGGGATGTCGGTGAGCAGTTCCCACGCTTCTTCGATTGGTGCATCGACGGTGAATGAGTTCTCGATCTTCATGTCAGGCCTCTTCTTAAATTGCGATTTCCTTACGATGGCAAGTGTGACTACCCTCGTCAATCAGGATTAAGCAACCACTTAATTGACTGGCAGGGGGCCATGACACCGACACAACTACGGAGTTTCGCAACGGTGGTTCGTTGTGGAACGGTGCGCGCCGCGGCCGAAGAGCTCGGTGTGAGCGAGGCGGCGATTTCGGGAAATGTCGGTGCGTTGCGCAAGGAGCTCGACGATCAGCTTTTCGTGCCGTCGCGAGCCGGGCTCGTGTTTACGCCCGGCGGATTGCGGCTGGCGCAGCGCGCGGTCGAGATGTTGGGCCTGCAAGAACAGACCCGTCGAGAGGTCAACGATGCCCATGATGGTCGGCGGTTGTTGCGCATTGCTGCGACCAGTTTGTTTGCCGAGTATGCGGCACCTGGTTTGATCCCGCTGTTCTCGAAGCGAGCGGACGATCTCGAGGTGGAGTTGTTGGTCGAGTCGTCGAGCCGGTTCCCCGATCTACTCATGTCGCACGGTGTCGATGTGGCGATCGGGCCGCTGTCGACGAGCTCGATGCCGTTCGGAATCACGAGCGAGCCGTTCATGCGTTACGACGTCGTGGGCGTTGCGTCGCCGACGCTCAACTATGAGCGGATCGATGAGCTGACGTGGTATCTCGGGCCGTCGGCGGTCGAGCCGCTGGGTGTTTCGCAGTTCATTCTCGAGCGGACGGGCGTGCGCGAGGCGATGCAACGCATTTACACGAGCCATGCCGCAGCAGCCGGGGAGGCAAAGCGGGGCAATGGCATTGCGCTCGTCCCGAAGTTCGCGGTTTCGGACGAGTTGGCGGACGGAACGTTGGTCGAGATCGATCGGCCCGAGTGTCGAGCGTCGGGGACGTGGGCGGCATCGGTGTTGCCGAGCCATCAGTCGACTCAGGTTGCGAGAGAGCTACAACGCTTCGTCGCGACACCTCGCGCCATTCAGGCAATGCGCAGCGGCGCCGGCACCGACATCGGCCGATTCAAGCCACAAGTGCACATCACCCTGTGGAGCTAGCGGACGACAACCTAGGAGAGTGGTGCCGCCGTAGCGCCTAGTTGTCGCCGAAGTACAAGCGGGAGTCGTTCGGCAATCTCAGTGACACGCGGTATCAGGATGGAAGATGTCTTCGGTCGGTATCGCGATCGTTCCGCCGTGGGGATCTGGTTGCGCATCGCTAGTTGTTCGTGACGTCGGTGATGATGTTTGATTCGGTCACTGTGATGCCTTCGATGGTCAGTTCTTGCACCGCCGAGATTTGGCGGACGCGGTTCGCTCCGTTGTCGAATTGCAGCGTGACGGTGTTCTCGACGTTCAGAAATCCCTCGAACTCTGGGGACTCGACGTCGAAGGTTTCTCCCAGTGTTTCGGAGAGGATGCGAGCAAAATTCGCCGGATCAAGCACGGTGTTGATCTCGACGACTTCGCACCCTTCAGCGTCGAGGCCTGGCATGTGGGTGATGGTCGAAATTGCTGGGAACGATTCTCCGCCGAACAGGTTCGGGAGAATACCGGACCCTTCGATCTGTTCGCTTTCGAAAAGTACGGAGCCGTCGAAGTGGTGGAGCACTTGTGCCCGTTCGGAGAAGATCGCTGCGATTTCATTGTCGGGGAGCGAGTTGTAGACCGCGCTGATCTGCTCGAAGCTCTCTGCCCCCGCTTCGGAATCCAACGAGCTCAGGAGCGATGTGGCCTCGATGATGTTCGCCCGGAGCTCTTCGATGTTCTGCACATCGATCGTGCCCTCCAGTGGATTGAATGTGTAAACGAGGTGCTCTCGTGGCGACTCACTCAGGATTTGCGCGGTGACAGGGTCGACCGTTCCGCCTAGTTCGGTTTCGCCGGCGGTCATCTCGTAGATCAGAAGCCCGGTCTCATCGGTGGTCGCAGAGACGGTGTACGGCGTAGTGCTACTGCCTCCTCGGCCCGGCCGAGGGTCGTCTTCTGCGATGACGACTTCGTAGTTGCGTTCTTCACCGTCGGACCAGAACGAGGCAATCTCTAGGCCAGGTTCGCCCGGCCCGCCGCTGCACAGTGTTGCGTCTGGGGCTGCGGTTGTTGTCTCTGGAACCGTCGTCGTCTCGGGCACGGTTGTTGTGGAAACCGCTTCTGGCTCGGCCGTCGGGGTCGTCGCCATCGCGGAGGAAGCACCGTCGTTGGTCGTTTCGTCGATCGCGTCGGCGCCGGTGGTCGTCTCCTGCTGAGCGGCTGTTTCGAGAGACCCACCTGAACATGCCGCAGCGATGATCCCGAGTGCAGTAACAATTCCAACGAAACGATTTTGCGATGTCATCGCGAAGTAATCGGCGACTAGTCGGGTCGGCTTGAGTAGGTCAGCGGCGACCGGTCAAGGAGTCTCCACTAGTGCGAGACAAGCTCAGCCTTCAGCTGCGGCCTTCAAGTTAGTGAGCGTCGTCTGGAGCATCTGGGCGGTGTACGGGCCGACGCGATCGGCGTACACGTCTGGCTTGTCGGTGAACGCTGCGGCCATTGCCGGGGTGCGGTTCACCATCCACCAGTTCTCGGTCACCTTGGTTCCGCCCGCTTCGGTCGGTTCGAGCTCGTAGCTCCACCAGGTGCAGTTGGCGTCCATGCCGCCGACCACGAAGGTGAACTCTTTGCCTGGTTCGGCTGCGGCGATCTGGCATTCTCGTTCCCAGCTGCGTTCGGGCACTTCGTTCTCTCCCATAAACCAGTCGCCGACTTGGCCGGAACCACCGTCCATCCACCGGCCGCCAACGGCTTCGGGGGACCATTCACCCATTCGCGTGATGTCGCTGACCATTCCGTAAACGGTCTCGGGTGACGCATTGATCTCGATCGATGCGTGCTGGCTGTGAATTGCTTCTGTTGGTGCCTTCATGGCCCAACCGTAGTCAGTGTCGGTGGGGCTTCGTCAATCGGAGTCGCTCGAGCGCGGTTCGGGCTCGGGTTGTTGACGACTTCGTTGGTAGATCAGACGTCGACGTGGTCTTCACTCGCCGGGGATCGAACAAACACGCTCGAGTTGTCGAGATCGGTGCTCCCCGCATTCCGACAGATTCTCGGCTGCTCGAACGATGAAATGAGAGAAACGAAACAAGGGGATTTTTTCATGGCTAAAAAAGTGATGGCATTGCTATTTGCGCTGGCAATGGTCGCAGCGGCATGTGGCGGAGGTTCAGACGACACCGTGGGGGCCGACGGCGTCGCCGAATTCGGCGCGGCCGGGCCGGCCGCTGTGACAGGAACAAGGGCCATGAACCTCGGCGACCTTCGGGTCAATGTGACCATGGAAGACCAATGGCAGGTTGGGCTTCGCGAGTCGTTCACTATCGGTTCGGCGTTCTATGTGATCCAGCCCTCAGGAACTGCAGGCACCGCGCCCGCTCTGCAGTTTCTGCGACCAACCAACATCGTCGAGCCAACCGATGTGACGACCCCACTATTCGAACGCCCCGAGGGAGGCACGATCGACCTCTCTGAACAGTTCGACCTCGAAGCCTGGTTGGCAATGCTGCCCGACGGGGCGCAGGTAGGCGAACGGGAAGCCACCGTCGTTGCAGGTCAGGACGCCGTCACATTCGAGTTCGACCTTGGGGCTGTGTGCGATTCGGACTGTTCGTTCTTGCACGTCGAGCGAAACGAATCCGGGTCGGGTGAGTTTTCCTTCGCTGGCATCGGCGGCGACCAGGTCTATACGGTCATCTGGGCAGATCAGAGCCCGGGAGAGTTCCCGCTTGTCGTGTTGTCTTCAGGCGATGACAGCTTCCTCGAACAAGCCGACGCCGTAATCGCGTCCGCAGTCATCGGCGAGCCAGCAACGAACTAGTCGAGCCACACAATTGGAGCCGTTGTGGCCGCGCGACGAGCTAGTGACTACCACGAGAGGATTCTGCCGCAAGCATCGCTCTCAAGCGTGTCGACACCGGCCCGATATCCAAGGTGTGCACATCGAGCCGCAAGATCAGACGTCGAAGACGACAGCCGTGGGCGACGAAACCGTCTACAAGATCCGTCCGGCGCGGCTCTACCGACGGTTCGCAATGTTCTGCCTAGTTGTTGGTGTGATACTTCTTGCTGGCCGCGTCTATTTGGCCCTATTGGCTCTGCTTCTCATCGCCGGTCTCACGTTCAGGGTCGTCTTCGCTATGTCCGTGATCGTTCGATCCGGCCAGGTGGAAGTTCGGTCGATGTTGCGCAAGAGGATCATTCCTCTGTCGAAGATCGCCGGAGCGTACTATCTGTTGCCCAAATCGCTGAGCGTAGAAGAGCGTCTTGACATAATTAGAGCGTCAAAACACGATTTTGGCGTACGCGTACGTTCAGCGGCTCC